>NZ_JAUYZI010000022.1 GCF_030700245.1 Methylobacterium amylolyticum | reverse complement strand
CGCGCAGGCGCCGCCCTCCGCCGCCCGCCGCTGCGGCTGGGCCATCGGCTGCGCGACGTCGACCGCGCGGTCGGTGCGGGCGACGAGCGCCGACAGCTCCTGGAGCGCCTTGATCTGGTCGGCCACCACCCGGCGCATCTCGCCGGTCGCGTCCTGGGTCTCCCGCGGCAGCTCCAGCACCCCGCGGGCGAGGTCGGAGCGGGTCGCGTCGAGGTCGCGGCGGATCGCCTCCGCCATCTCCCGCAGGCCGGCGACCTGGGCGCCGAAGGCGGTCTGCGCCTCGTCGAGGCCCGAGCGCATCTCGCGGGACGCCGCCTCGATCGCCGCGCGCACGGCCTGCGCCGTCCGCTCGCCCTCGGCCCCGGCGCTGCCCTTCAGGTCCTCGAAGGCGCCGGTCACCCGGGCCCCGGCCCCCTCCGCGGCGCTGGCCAGCGACTCGGCCACCGCGCGGGCGCGCTCCTCGGCCGCGCGCAGGGTCCGCTCGATGCCCTCCGAGAAGGTCGAGCCCTGCGCCTCCAGGCCCGCGGCGCGGGTCTCGAAGGCGTCGAGGGCCGTCCGCAGCGCCTGCTCGCGGCCCGACAGCGCGCCGCCGACCCGCTCCTCGATCGCGCCCAGCGCGGCCGCCGCCCGGTCGAGGGCCGCCGCCTGCGCGGCGGTCTGCTCGCCCACCGCCCGGCCGCGGCCGTCGAGGGTCTCGGCGAGGTCCGACGCCTCGCGCAGCGCCCCCTCCGAGACCCCGCGCAGGGCCTCGACCTGGGCGGCGACGCCGTCGGTGGCGCGGCCGGTCTCGGCCGCGATCCGCTCCAGCGCCCCCTGGATCTGCTCGACCCGGCCGGCGAGCCCCTGCTCGATCCCGCCGAGATTGCTGCCCGCCCCGGCCACGAGGTCGGACAGGGCCGCGTTGGCGCCCTCGACCCGGGCCAGCAGGTCGGAGAGGTCGCGGCCGAGCCGGTCGCCGGTCCGGGCGAGGTCGGCCAGCGTCCGGCCCGCGCCCGCGTCGACGGCGGCGCGCAGGGTCTCGGCGGAGGCCCTGGCCTGCTCGGCCAGTTCCTCGGTGCGGGTCCGCAGGGTCTCGGCCAGCGGAGCGCCGGTCTCGGCGAGCGTCCGCTCGATCGCCTCGGTCCGCTCGGCGAGCGTCCGGGTGAGGTCGAGCACCGGCCCCTCGACGGCGGCGCGGAAGCGGTCGAGCTGACCCTCCAGGCCGGTGCCGACGGCCCCGCCGCGCGCCTCGATCCCCGAGAGCAGGGCGCCGCCCCGCTCCTCGATCGCCCGCACCAGCGTCTCGGCGCTGCCGGCGAGCCGCCGGGCCAGGCCCTCGCCGCGTGCGTCCACGAGGGCGCCCATGGCGTTCGCGCGCCGCTCGAACCCTTCGCCCATCGCCGCGGCGCGGGCATCGATCAGCGCGGCCACCGCCGCCTCGCGCCGCTCCAGCGTCTCGGCGAGCGCGGCGGTGTGGGTCTCGACCAGCTCCGCGTGCGCCCGGGCCCGCTCCTCCAGCGCCGCCACGAGGCCCGCCGTGCGCGTGTCCATCAGCCCGTCGAACGCGTCGTGGCGCTCGTCGAAGGCGGTGGCGAGCGCGTCGGCGCGCTGGGCGACCAGGGTCGCGAACAGCCGCATGCGGCTATCGATGCGCTGGGTGAACGCCTCGGCGCTGGCATCGACCTCGCGGGTCAGCGCCGCGGTGCGGCCCTCGACCACGCCGTCGAGGTCGCGCAGCCGGGCGTCGAACGCCTCGGCCAGGGCGCCGGTGCGGCCCTCGGCCGCCTCGGCGAGCGCCCGGGTGCGGCCCTCCATCGCCGTGTCCAGCGCGGCGTGCGCCTCGTCGAAGGCGGCGCGCAGGGCCTGGGTGCGCGCCTCGACGGCGCCGGCCATCTCCTGGGCGCGGCCCTCGACCGCGGCGCCGAGCCCAGCCTGGGCGCGGTCGAGCAGGGCGCGCAGGGTCTCGACCCGCGCGTCCATCGTGTCGGCCACCGCCGAGGGGGCTTCGTCGAGCAGGCCGCGCAGGGCGCGGATCTGGGCCTCGACCGCCTCGGCGGTCGCGCGGCCGCGGCGCTCCACGAGGTCCCCGAGACCGGCCTGGGCCTCCTCGAACAGGGCCCGCAGGGCACCGGTCCGCTCCTCCAGGGTCCGGGCGAGCTGCTGCTCGCGGGCCTCCAGCAGGCCCGCCACCGCCGTCGGCGCCTCGTCGAGCACCGCCCGCAGCGCCCGGGTCTGCGCCTCGACCGTGCCGGCGATCTCCCGGCCGCGGCCCTCGACGGCCTCGCCGAGCCCGGACTGGGCCGCGTCGATCAGCGCCCGCAGGGCGCCGGTCCGCTCCTCCAGGGTCCGGCCGATGCGCATCTCGCCCGCCTCCAGCAGGCCGGCCACGGCGGACGGCGTCGCGTCCATCGCCGCCCGCAGCGAACGGGCCTGCGCCTCGACCGCCTCGGCGATCTCCCGGCCGCGGCCGGCGACGGCGTCGCCGAGCCCGTCGCGGGCCTCGTCGAGGAGCGCGCGCAGGGCGCCGGTCCGCTCCTCCAGGGTCCGGGCGAGCTGGTGCTCGCGCGTCTCCAGCAGCCCGGCCAGGGCGGCCGGCGCCTCGTCGAGCAGGGTGCGCAGGGTCAGGGCCTGCGCTTCGAGCGCGCCGACGACCTCGCGGCCGCGGCCCTCGACGGCGTCGCCGAGGCCGGCCTGGGCCTCCGCGACCAGCGCCCGCAGGGCGCCGGTCCGCTCCTCCAAGGTCCGGCCGATCCGCTGCTCGCCCGCCTCCAGCAGGCCGGCCACGGCGGCGGGCGCCTCGTCCATCGCCGCCCGCAGCGCCCGGGCCTGGGCCTCGACCGCCTCGGCGATCTCCCGGCCGCGGCCGGCGACGAGGCCGTCGATCTCGGCCTGGGCCCGGCCGAACAGGTCGCGCAGCTCCGCGAGCCGCCCGTCGAGCTGCTCGGCCACGCCCGCGGGCGCCGTGTCGAGCAGCGCGCGCAGGGCCTCGGACCGCTCCGCGATCGCCGCGGCGAGCGCGCCGCCGCGCACCTCGACGAGGTCGTGCAGGCTGCCCTGCGCCGCCTCGAACAGGCCGCGCAGGGCCTGCGTGCGTCCGTCGAGGGTCGCGGCGAGCTGGCGCTCGCGCCCCTCCACCAGGGCTGCGACCGCCGCGGGGGCCTCCTCCAGCATCGCGCGCAGGGTCTGGATGCGGGCGTCCACCGAGGCGGCGAGGCGGCCGCCGCCGCCCTCCACCACCCCGTCGAGGGCGGCGTGCGCCTCCTCGAACAGGACCCGCAGGCCGCGGGCGCGCTCATCCAGGGTCTCGGCGAGGCGGGTGCCGCGGCCTTCGACGAGGCCTTCCAGAGCCCCGAGGCGCGCGTCGAACAGGCCGCTCAGCGCCGCCGTGCGGGACTCCAGGGCCTGCGTGGCGCCGCCCAGCGCGCCCTCGACCGCCTCGACCAGCGCGCGGGCGCGGCCGTCCAGGGCCTCGTTCAGCGGGCCGGTGCGGCCGTCGAGGGTGCTCGCGAGGCTGGCGGCGTGGCCGTCCAGCATCGTGCGGATCTGGTTGGTGCGGTCGTCGAGCAGGCCGTGGACGGTGCGCACGCCCTCGTCGAGCAGGCCGCTGATGTCGCCGGTGCGGCTCGCCAGCGTGTGGCCGAGGCGGCCCTCGCCCTCGCCCAGCATGCGCTCGGCGTCGGCGATGGTCTGCTGGAGCTTGGCGAGCACGCTCTCGCCGCGCCGGTCGATCAGCTCGGCGAGCGAGGTGCCGCCGCGGTCGAACAGGCGGCCGAGTTCGGTGATGCGGGTGCCGACGGCGCCGAACACCGCCCGGCCCTTCTCGTCGAGCTCCTGCGACATCGCCGCGGTGCGCTCGTCGATCAGGCGGCCGAGCAGGTCGGAGCGCTCGCTGAACGCCGCCCGCACCGCCTCGGTGCGCGCCGACAGGGCGGCGTCGGCCGCGCCGGCGCGCTCGTCGACGAGGCGGACGATCTCGGCCACGCGCTCGGTCAGCGCGCCCTCCAGCTCGCGGGTGCGGGTCTCGACGGCGCCGGTCAGCGCGGCGACGCGCTCGGCCATCGCCGCGTCGAGGCCGCCGGTGCGGCCCTCGATCTCCGCGACCAGCGCGCGGGTGCGGCCGGTCAGTTCCTCGTCCACGGCGCGGGTGCGGGCCTCGATCAGGCGGATCGCCTCGAAGGCCTGGGTCCCGAAGCTCTCGTCCACGAGGCGGGCGCGCGCCTCCAGCGCCCCGCCGATCTCCTCCAGGCGGCCGAGCACGCCCGCGTCGAAGCGGCCGGCGCCCTCGTCGATGCGGCGGACCATCTCGGCGGTGCGCCGGTCGATCTCCGCGCCGAACCCGCCGGTGCGCGCGTCGAGGTCGCGGCCCGCGTCGGCGATCCGCGCGTCGAGCGTCTCGACGAGGCCGCGTCCGCCCTCGGCCATGATCCGGGCCATCTCGCCGGAGCGGGCGACCAGCGCCTCGTTCAGCGCGGTGGCGCGGCCGCCGAGGTGGCCGTCGATGTGGCTCACGAGCCCCGCGAAGGTCTCGGTGACCTCGGCGGCGCGCTTGGCCGAGCGCTCCTCCAGGCCGCCGAGATGCCCCTCGATCGCCTCGCCCGCCGCGCGGGCGTGGCCGGCGATCGCCTCGGCGAAGGCGCCGCCCTTGACGGTGATGAGCCGGTCCATCGCGTCGAGGCGCGCGCCCACGGTGTCGCCGAGCGCCGCGGTGTCGCGGCCGATGCGGTCGGCCAGGATGTCGCCGCGGGCGATGGTCTCCTGCAGGGCGGCGAGGCGGTTGCCCAGCGTCTCGTCGATCGCCCGGACGCGCCCGTCGGCGGTCTCGGCGAAGGCGGCGCCGGTCTGGTTGAGGGTGTCGGCGATGCGCGCGCCCTGGCTGGCGACCGCCAGCACGATGTCGCGGCCGGTGCCGGCGATGCGGGCGTGGGTCTCCTCGGCGTGGCCGGCGAGCATGTCGGCGACGCCGCGCCCGTGGCCGCCGAGCGCGGCCTCGATCTCGCCGATGCGGGCGGCGAGGTCGGCGGCGATCCCCTCCGCCGTGCGCACGAGGGCGCCGGTGGCCTCGTCCGAGCGCTCGGCCAGGGCCCGGTCGACCTCCGCCAGCGCCGCGCGCAGGGCGGAGACCGCGGCCGCGCCGCGGGCGCCGAGCTCGGTGCCCGCCCGGTCGGAGGCGTCGCGGAAGCGGGTCAGCAGGATCGCCGACTCGGCCTCGACCGCGCCGGTCATCTCGGCGGAGGCGCCGCGCAGGGCCTCCAGCGTGCCGGTGAGCCGCGCCACGGCCTCGGCCGTGCGGTCCTCGGCGGTCCGGCCGGTCTCCTCGGCCGCCCGGCGCAGCGCCTCGGCCGCCTCGGCCGCCCGCTCCGACAGGCCGGCGGCGGAATCCGCGAGCCGGCGCTCCAGCACCTGCACCGCCTCGACCACCCGGGCCTCGACCGAGCCCGCCGCCTCGGCGGAGACGCCCCGCAGGCTCTCCAGCGTGCCGGCGAGCCGGGCGGCGACCTCGGCCGTGCGGGTCTCCGCCGCCGCGGACGTCGTCTCGGCGGCCAGCCGCAGGGCCTCGACCGCCTCGGCGGTGCGGCCGCCGACCGCGCCGGACAGCTCCTCGACCGCGCCGCGCAGGGTCTGCACCGCCTCGCCCGCGCCGGTCTCGAAGCCGCGGCCGAGGGCGGAGAAGGCCGCCTCCAGGCGCTCCGCCGCCTCCCGGGTGCGGCCGGCGACGAGGCCGCCGGCCCGCTCGGCCGCCGCGCCGAGGCGGATCTCCAGGTCGGCGCCGTCCACCGAGATCGTCTCGTGCAGGCGGGCGGCGACGCCCTCCATGCGGGCGGCGAGCTCGCCGCCGCGGCCCGCCACCGCCTCGCCGATCCGCTCGGCGGTGCCGGTCAGGTCGTCGCGCACCGCCTCGGCCCGCGCGGTCAGGGTCTCGACGAGCCCGCCCGCGGCGAGCGCCAGGGCCGCCTGCGCCTCGCGGCCGCGGCCCTCGATCGCCTCGGCGACGCCGCGCCCGGTCTGCGCGATCTCGGCGCCGAGCGCCGCGCCCCGCTCGGCGAGGTCCCCGGTGAAGGCCGCGCCGGTCTCGGCGAAGCGGGCGGTGATCTCGCCGCCGGTGGCCGCGAACCGCTCGGCCAGCGCGCCGCCCGTGGCCGCGAACCGCTCGGTCAGCTCGGCGCTGCGCGCGAGGACGGCCGCCTCCAGGTCCCCGGCCGAGCGCTCGAAGCTGGCGCGGACCGCCGCGCCCTGGCTCTCGATCGCCGCGCCGACGCCCGCGCCGGTCTCGGTGAGGCTGCGGGCCACCTGGGCGGCGCTCTCGGCGAGCCGCCCGGTCAGCGCCGCGCCGGTCGCCTCGAAGGCGCCCGTGACCTCCCCGGCCCGGACCTCGAAGCCCCGGGTCAGGTCCTCGCCGACGCTGTGCAGGCTGTCGCGCACGCCCTCGCCGGTGGCCGACAGGCGCTGGATCAGGTCCTCGCCGCGGCCGGTCATGACGCCGACCACCCGCTCGCCCGCCTCGCCGAGGGAGGCGGTGATCGCCGCGCCGCGGGCGTCGAGCGCCCCGGTGACGCGCTCGCCCGCGCCGTTCAGGGCGGCGACGATGCGCTCGGCCGCGCCGTCGAGTTCCTGGGAGAGGTTCTGGTGGGAGCCGGTGATGGCGCCGCGCACGCGCTCGGCGTTGGACACGATCGACTCGCGCTGGGCCACCAGCTCGTCGACCAGCGAGCGGATGCGGATCTCGTTGTCGGAATAGGCGCGCTCCAGGGTGGCGATCTCGCCGCGCACCAGGGTCTCCAGCTCGCCGGCCCGGGCGAGCGCCCGCTCGACGCCGTCGCCGACCGCGGCGACCTCGCGGCGCACGGTCTGCGACATGGTCAGCACCGCGTCGGTGGAGAAGCTCTCCGGCTCGGCGAGCCGGATCGCCACCTCACCCACCGCCCGGGCGACGAGGCGCATCTCCTGGGCGCGCACCGCGAGCATCGCGGCGATCACGAACAGCAGCACCGGCCCGAACAGGGCCGAGGCGCCCACCGTCGCCTGGAGCGCGGTGAGCCCGGAGAGGAACCCGGAGAGGTCGCCCCCCGACTGGCTCCACGCGATGGCGCCGAGCGCCGCCATCCAGGCGAGGCCGGCCGCGAGCGCGACGGCGTAGGGCGTGCGGGAGGGGCGCACCCGCAGGGTCTGCTGGAGGACCCCGATGTTGCGCCGGTCGTCGTTGGCCACGAGCGAGCGGTCGGGGGGCAGCAGGCCGCCCTCGCGGCGCGGCCGCTCCTGGCCGGGGGGCGGCAGGTCGGAGGCGAGCGGCGCGTCCTTCGCCTCCCGCGCCGTCTCCCGGTACGCGTCCCGGGGCGGGTCGAGGTCGAGGCGCGGCGGCGTCAGCCGGCCGGCCGGGTCGAGCAGGGGCTCGGCGTCGCCGACGTCGGGCAGGCGCGGCTCGGTGCGGGCTTCCGCCCCGTTCGGCGTCAGGGCGTCGAGGTTCAGCGCCTGCTCGATCGCAGACAGCGCCGCCTCGGCCGGGTCCTTCAGCTTCTTGTCGGTCGCCATCCAACGCCTCGCCACGCGCGGCCCCGGCGCGGGGCGCCAGGGTCACAACCACCCGTTTACCATCGAAGATTAGACGCGGGCACCCGAGACCGGATACCCGGGCCGCCGGCCGGCCCCAGGATTCGTTAACGCAATGGTTACCGCGGTTACCGCGCCCCGCCCGCCTCGCCGGCCCCGCCATCCTGCCGCAGACGGGGGGCCGGGGGCGACCCCGGCGCCGCGCGCGGGGCGCTTATCGTGTGGATCGAGCAGGAGCCCCGCATGACGGGCCGTGATATGGGCAGTGATACGGGCAGGGACGCGAGCGGGGACACGGGCCGCGATCCGGCGATCGACCGCGCCGCCCTCGACGCCCAGACCGGCGGCGACGCCGACCTCGCCCGGGAGGTGCTCGCCCTGTTCGCCGGGCAGTGCGGCGCGATCCTGCCGCGGCTGACCGACCCGGCCCTGCCGGCGGCCGCGCGCGCCGACCTCGCCCACACCCTGAAGGGCTCGGCCGCGGGGGTGGGCGCGGCCCGGGTGCAGGCGCTGGCCGGCGCGGCCGAGGCGGCCCTGCGGGCGGGCGGCGACGCGCCGCTCGACGCCCTCGCCGCATCCGTGGCGGCGGCGCTCGCCGAGATCGCGCGCGGCCCCTGACACCCGGGCGGCCGCGGCGATCGATCCGGCGGACGTGACCGCCGACACGCTTGCATTCCGCCGCCCGTGCCGCCAAGCAGGCACCGCCGCCCGTCGGGCCCCGGAGAGGGCCCGGCGCGAGCCCGGAGCCTCTCGCATGCCGAAGATCACCTACGTCGACCACGCCGGGGCGGAGCGGACCATCGAGGGCAGCGTCGGCGCGACCGTGATGGAGACGGCGTTGCGCAACAACGTGCCGGGCATCGACGCCGAGTGCGGCGGCGCCTGCGCCTGCGCCACCTGCCACGTCTACGTCGCCGAGGACTGGATCGAGGCGGTCGGCCGGGCCCAGGACATGGAGCAGGACATGCTCGATTTCGCCACCGACGTGCGCGAGAATTCCCGCCTGTCCTGCCAGATCAAGATCACCCCGGCGCTGGACGGCCTGACGGTGACGACGCCGGCCCAGCAGGGCTGATTTTTTTCGAGACTTCGGTTCCAGCCTGCGACCCGCCGGGGGGCCGCCGAGGACCGCGCTCCGACGGGTCGGCTAACCGTCCGCGGCGATCCGCCGGCAATGGTCGAGCGCCGCCCGGATCAGGTTGTCGCCGGCCTCCGCCGTGCGGAAGGCGGAGTGGGCCGAGAGGGTGACGGTCGGCAAGGCCGTGAACGGATGGCCTGCCGGCAGCGGCTCGACCGCGAACACGTCGAGCCCGGCCCCGGCGAGGCGGCCGGCGCGCAGGGCCGCCTCCAGCGCCGCCTCGTCGACCAGGGCGCCGCGGGCGGTGTTGACGAGGAGCGCGCCCGGCTTCATCGCGCCGATCCGCTCGGCCGAGAGGAAGCCGCGGGTCTCGTCGGTCAGGAGGAGATGGAGCGAGACCGCGTCGCTCTCGGCGAGCAGCCGCTCCAGGGGGACGAACGCGACGCCCGGATGCGTCCGCGGGGTCCGGTTCCAGGCCAGCACCCGCATGCCGATCCCGGCGCAGAGGCGGGCCATCTCCGCGGCGATCCCGCCGAAGCCGACGAGGCCGACCGTCTTGCCGGTGAGCTGGAGCCCGTCCGTGCGCTGCCAGGTCCCGGCGCGCATCTCCCGGTCCATCCGGGCGAAGCCCCTGGCGGCCGCCCAGAGCAGCCCGAAGGCGCACTCGGCCACCGCGGTGTCGCCGTAGCCCTTGACCGTGTGGACCGCGATCCCGCGTTCGTCCCGCAGCGCCTCCGGGTCCATGTAGCTGCGCGCGCCGGTGCCGAGGAACACCACGTGCCGCAGCCCGGCGCAGGCGCGGGCGACATCGAGGGGCAGGGCGGTGTGGTCGATCACCGCGATCCCGGCCTCGCCGAGCACGCGGGGCAGGTCCGCCGGCGCGATGTTGGGGTCGCGGTTGATCGCGAGCCGGTCGCCCGGCTCCCGCAGCCGCTCGGCCACCGCGGCGAGCGCCGGGTTGGCATCCACGAACACCGCGTCCATCGGCCCCTCCTCGCCCTCGCGAGCGACCTACCACAGATTCCGCCGTCCGAGGGGGGCGTTTCCGAAGGGCGGGCCCTCGCGGGCCGTCAGGGCAGGGGCCCGCCTCGGCGCGACAGGGCATCGCGCAGGATGCGCGGGATGACGCCGCCCGCCGCCAGCACCGCGACTTCGAGGCCGGTCTCGACGGCCGCCCGCGCGGCGAACGCCTCCGCCGTCCCGTCGCCGCGCAGGATCGCGACCTGGATCTCGGCGCGCGGGCTCAGGCGCTCGGCCGGCGCCTCGACCCGCACCCGGTCGCCGGGGCGCAGCCCGAGCGCGGACGGGTGGCGGTCGCCCGGCAGCAGCAGCGGCAGGATCCCCATGTTGACGAGGTTCGAGCGGTGGATGCGCTCGAAGCCCGCGGCCAGCACCGCCCGCGCGCCGAGCAGCGCCGCCCCCTTGGCCGCCCAGTCCCGCGACGAGCCCATGCCGTAGCGCTCGCCCGCCACGATCACGACGCTCCGCCCCGCCGCCCGGTAGCGTTCGGCCGCCCCGTACAGGGGCAGGATCTCGCCGGTCGGCGCGAACACGGTGCTGCCGGGCGGGATGCCCTCGCTCAGCAGGTTCCTCACCGTCTTGTTGGTGAAGAGCCCCCGCACCATCGCCTCCCAGTTCCCGCGCCGGGCGGAGAACACGTTGAGGTCCCCCGGATCCTCGCCGCGCGCGATCAGGTAGGCGGCCGCCGCGCTGCCCTGCGGCACCGCGCCGGCCGGCGAGATGTGGTCGGTGGTGATGTCGTCGCCCACCACCAGGATCGGGTCGGCCTCGTAGGTGCCGAGCCTGTCCTCGCCCCGCACCGCCGCGAACGGCGGGCGGCGGATGTAGGTCGAGGCCGGGTCCCACGGGTAGAGCGGCGTGGTCGGCGCGTCGAGGGCGGCCCAGGCGCGGTTGGCCTCGGCCTCCGCGTAGGCCGGGCCGTAGTCGGACGCCCGCGTCGCCGCGGCCATCGCCGCGTCGATCTCGGCGCCGGTGGGCCACAGCTCGGCGAGGTGGACCGTGCGCCCGTCCGGCGCGGTCGCGACCGGCCCGCTCAGGATGTCGCGGTCGACGTCGCCCGCGAGCGCGTAGGCCACCACCAGCGGCGGCGAGGCGAGGAAGCCCGCCTCCAGTTGCGGGTGCACGCGGCCGGGGAAGTTGCGGTTGCCCGACAGCACCGCCACGGGCAGGACTCCGCGGGCGGCCGCCGCGTCGAGCACCGCCTGCGGCAGCGCCCCGGAATTGCCGATGCAGGTGGTGCAGCCGTAGCCGACGATGCCGAAGCCCAGCGCCTCCAGGTCGTCCAGCAGGCCGGAGCGGCGCAGGTAGCGCTCGGCGGTGGGCGAGCCCGGCGCCAGCGAGGTCTTCACCCAGCCCTTCGGCCTCAGCCCGAGCGCCCGCGCCTTGCGGGCGAGCAGGCCGGCGGCCAGCAGCAGGCGCGGGTCGGAGGTGTTGGTGCAGCTCGTGATCGCCGCGATCGCCACGCACGCGTCCGGCACCGGGTCCTCCGGCGTCGGCGGCGACACGCTCCCCCCGCGCATCGGCGCCAGCGCCGCGCGCGTCCGGTCGGGGGTGAGCAGATCCTGCGGCCGGCGCGGGCCGGCCAGCGCCACCGCCACCGTGCCGAGGTCGAGCTCCAGGACCTCGTCGTAGACCGGCCGCGCGTCGGGGTCGAACCACAGGCCGGTCCGGCGAGCGTAGGCTTCCACGAAGGCCGCGTGCGCGGGGGTCCGCCCGGTGGCCACGAGGTACGCCACCGTCCGCGCGTCCACGGGGAAGTAGCCGGACGAGGAGCCGTACTCGGGCGCCATGTTGGCGATCACGGCCCGGTCGCCGGCCGACAGCGTCGACACGCCGGGGCCGAAGAATTCGACGAAGCGGCCCGACAGCGCGATCCCGCGCAGCAGGTTCGTCACCCGCAGCGCGAGGTCCGTGGACAGCACGCCCTCGCGCAGGGAGCCCGTGAGGCGCACGCCCACCACCTCCGGCACCCGCATCATCACGGGCATGCCGAACATCACGCTCTCGGCCTCCAGGCCGCCGACGCCCCAGGCGACGACGCCGATGCCGTTGATCATCGGCGTGTGGCTGTCGGTGCCGATCAGGGTGTCCGGCACCGCCCAGGTGACGCCGTCCCGCACCTCGGTGGTGACGACGGTGGCGAGCCGTTCGAGGTTGATCGTGTGCATGATGCCGGTGCCGGGCGGGTGCACGGTGACGTTGGTCAGGGCGCGGGTCGCCCACTTCATGAAGCGGTAGCGCTCCGCGTTGCGCCGCAGCTCGGTCTCCATGTTGCGCGCCGTCGCGTCGGGGCGGGCGAACACGTCCACCGCCACCGAGTGGTCGCTGGAGACATCGACCGGCAGCACGGGGTTCAGGCGCGTGGGGTCGCCGCCGGCCTCGGCGAGCGCCGAGCGGGAGGCGGCGATGTCCACCAGCGCCGGCCCGCACGTGGTGTCGTGCATCAGGATGCGGCCGGGATGGAACGGGATCTCGGCCCCGCTGCGCCCGCACGCGAGCCAGTCCGGGACGATGGCGCGCGCCGGGTCGTCGGGCGCGGTGCGCCGCAGGAGGTTCTCCAGCAGCACCCGGTGCAGCCAGGGCAGCCGGGCCAGCGCCGGCCCGGCATAGGCGGGCAGGTCACCGACCCGGCAGAGGCGGCCGGCGAGGAGGACGTCCGCAGTCGATGTCATGGCAGCCAATCCGGGGAACGAGGACGTGCGGCAGCGGTCGGGCGACCTGCGTGACCCCGCGGATGCCCGGGCGGGCCGACGCCGCCGGATGCCGCGCGGCGGCGACCCGGGCAAGCCCTCCCCGTAACTGGACTTGTTGATCGTAAAATGCAATACGGGGGATCGCCGGGATGGGCGGTGACGCCCATCGACGGCCGCGTCGAACGCCGCCGCTTCCGCGGAAGCCGCCGGACCGGTCGCGCGCGATACGATAAAGAGCGGGAGGGATCGCCATGCCGAACGCGTCGACATCGCTGTCAGGCGATGACGCCCTCGAAGCGTCGACCATGCGGAAGGTGAACTGGCACGTCATCCCCTACCTGATGATCTGCTACATCATCGCCTACGTCGATCGGGTCAACGCGGGCTTCGCCGCTCTTCAGATGAACGGCGACATCGGCCTCACGGCAGCGATGTTCGGGCTGGGCGGCACGCTGTTCTACATCGCCTATACGGCGTTCGAGATCCCCAGCAATGTCGCGATGGCGAAGGTCGGGCCGCGCATCTGGATGGCCCGGATCATGATCACGTGGGGCATGGTCGGCGTGCTGGCCGCCTTCGTCCGCAACCCGACCGAGTACTACGTCACGCGCTTCCTGCTCGGCGCCGCGGAGGCCGGCTTCTTCCCCGGCGCGCTCTACTACGTGTCGCAGTGGTATCCGATGACGCATCGCGCCCGGGTCGTCGCGACGTTCTCCGTGGCCGTGCCGCTGTCGCTGTTCATCGGGTCGCCGATCTCGGGCGCGCTCATGGAACTGAACGGCCTGCTCGGCCTGCGCGGATGGCAGTGGATCTTCATCCTCGAGTCGATCCCGGCGGTGCTGATGGGCGTGTTCTCGATCGTCTTCCTCGTCAACAGGCCCGCGGACGCGAAGTGGCTCACGGCCGACGAGCGGGCGTGGCTCGTGCGCACGCTCGATGCCGAGCAGGCGCACAAGAAGCACGTCGGCCATATGTCGCTGAAACAGATCGTCACCAACAAGTACGTGGTTCTGTTCGGCATCATCTTCGCCGGCGCCTCCGCGACGAGCAACTCCCTCGCGCTGTGGATGCCGCAGATCATCAAGTCCTTCCATCTCACCAACCTGGAGACGGCGCTCACCGCGTCGATCCCCTACGGACTGGCCTGCGTGGCGATGGTCTACTGGGGCCGGCGGACCGACAGGACGGGCGAGCGCGTCTGGGCGACCGCCATTCCGCTGGCGATCACGTCGATCTGCCTGGCGAGCACGAACCTGACCGGCTCGCTCACCGTGACCGTCGCGCTGCTGAGCGTGGCGCTGGCGGCCAACTACTCGATCAAGGGACCGTTCTGGTCGCTGGTCGGGACCTACCTGAACACGCAGACCGCGGCGGCCGGCTTCGCGACCGTCAACACGATCGCGCATATCGGCACCTCGATCACGACGTCGCTGATCGGGGTCATACGCGACAGGACCGGCAGCTTTCCCCTCGCCCTTCTCTCGCTGGTCTGCCTGACGACGGTGGGCGCGCTGCTCGTCGCGTGGCTCGGCGATGGCGAGCGGCGGGCGGCGGGGACGGACGCGCCGGCTCCCGCGCCGGAGACCGCGCCCGCGTCCGCTCTGCGTGGTAAGACCTGAGCGGTTCACGGGCCGCCGTGCCGACAGGATCATGCCATGCGTTCGACGACGAGCACGTCCGTTCCCGACCTTCAGGCGGGTCCCGGCCGCCGGTGACCGGAAGGGGACCGAAGCCGGGCAGCCACCTGCCGCAGAAGATCGCGCAGTCCATCCTCGATCTCATCGCGGCCGGCGAGATCGGCGTCGGCGAGCACCTCAGCACCCCGAAGCTGGCGGAGCGCTTCGACGTCTCGCGCTCCCCCGTGCGGGAGGCCCTGCACCTCCTGGCGGAGCGCGGCGCCATCGCGCAGGAGCGCAACCGGGGGTTCTTCGTCCAGGCCAGCTCCGTCCCGGCGCCGGATGAGGCGCAGGACACCTCGGACGAGGAGCCGGTCGGCTACCTCGCCGTCGCCGGGGATTGGCTCCGGGACCGGATCCCGGCGGAGGTCACGGAACAGTTTCTCCGGGAGCGGTTCGCCTTGAGCGCCGCGCAGCTCGCCCGGGTGCTGGCGCTGGGCTCGTCCGAGGGGTGGGCCGAGCGCAGAAGCGGCTACGGCTGGCGCCTGCTTCCGGTCGCCAAGACCCCGGACGCCCTCGAACAGATCTACCGCGTCCGCCTGGTCGTCGAGCCGGCCGGCCTCCTGGAGCCGTCGTTCCGTCTCGATCGGCGGGTGCTGGACGCTCAGCGCGCGACGCAGCGCCGCCTGCTCGACGGCGGCATCCGGACGCTGCCCGCCACCGCCCTCGTCTCCGCCGGCGCGCAGATCCACGAGGACATCCTGCGCATGTCGGGCAATCCGTTCCTGGCGCAGACCCTGGTCCGCCTCAACCGCGTGCGCCGGCTGATCGAGTATCAATCGATGGTCGATCGCGAGCGGCTCTACCGTCAATGCCGCGAACACCTGGACCTGCTCGACCTGATCGAGCGGGGACAGAACGTGGACGCGTCCCACTTCCTGCGCAGCCACCTCAACGACGCGCTCCTAGTCAAGCTGGCGATCCACCGGGCGGGCGCCGCGGCGCCCGCGCCTTGAACTCCGGCCCGGCCGGCGCGGACCGCCTTGCCGAACGCCCATTATGTGGCTATTGATTCAGACAAAGCCAATCTTGGGGCGGTCGCCTCGGTTCGGTCGGGGAGGAAGCGGATGCGGATGATCGTTCTGCCGTGCGACGGCATCGGACCCGAGATCGTGGCGGCGGCGATGGACGCCCTGAACGCCGCCAACGACGCGTTCGGGCTGGGCTTGCGTTTCGACTACGACGACGTCGGGTTCGTCAGCCTGGAGAAGCACGGCACGACGCTGCGCCAGGAGGTACTGGAGCGCGCCAAGACCTACGACGGCATCATCCTCGGCACGCAATCCCACGCCGACTACCCGACCCCGGACAAGGGCGGCCGGAACGTCTCCGGAGGCTTCCGGATCGGCCTCGATCTGTACGCCAATGTCCGTCCGGCGCGCACGCGTCCGTTCCTGCCCTCGAACATGCGGGAGGGCCGGAGCATGGACCTCGTGATCATGCGCGAGGCCACCGAGGGCTTCTATCCGGACCGCAACATGAGCCGCGGCTGGGGCGAGATGATGCCGAACCCGGACATGGCGCTCTCGGTCCGCAAGATCACCCGTCATTGCAGCGAGCGCATCGCGCGGCGCGCCTTCGAGTGGGCCATGCGCCGCCGCAAGAAGGTCACCGCCGTGCACAAGGCCAACAGCTTCCACATGACGGACGGGCTGTTCCTGGAAGCGGTGCGCCACGTGGCGCGGGACTTTCCGGAGGTGGCCCTCGACGACCTGCTGATCGACGCCTCCACCGCCCACCTCGTGAAGGAGCCGGAGCGCTTCGACGTGATCGTCGCCACCAACTTCTACGGCGACATCATCTCGGACCTCGCCAGCGAATTGTCCGGGAGCCTCGGGCTGGCGGGCTCGATCATGGCGAGCGACACGACCTGCTGCGCCCAGGCCCAGCACGGCTCCGCGCCGACCATCGCCGGGCAGGATATCGCCAACCCGACCTCGATGATCCTGTCGGTCGCGATGCTGCTCCAGTGGATGGGCGATCACCACGGGGCGGACGCCTTCGCGCGCGCCGGCGACGCGATGACGGCCGCGGTGGATACGGTTCTGGCGGACGCGAGCGCGCGCACGCGGGACCTCGGCGGAACGCTCGGCTGCCGCGCGTTCGGCGCGCGGGTCGCCCAGGCCATCCAGGGCTGAGCGCGGACCGGGGAGCCGTCCCATGCACGCCGTCGACCCCACCGTGGTCCGGGACCTGGCCCCGACCGGCCGTCTCCGGGCCACGATCAACCTCGGCAACCCCGTGCTGGCGCAGGCCGACCCGGCCACGGGGGAGCCGCGCGGCGTCTCGGTGGACCTCGCGCGCGAACTCGGCCGGCGCCTCGGCGTGCCGGTCGAGCTGACCACCTTCGACACCGCCGGCAAGGCGTTCGCCGCCTTGCGGGACGGCGCCTGCGACGTGGGTTTCCTGGCGATCGACCCGGC
This sequence comes from Methylobacterium amylolyticum, assembly GCF_030700245.1. GTDB lineage: Bacteria > Pseudomonadota > Alphaproteobacteria > Rhizobiales > Beijerinckiaceae > Methylobacterium. The sequence goes on along the minus strand of NZ_JAUYZI010000022.1, from coordinate 88,183 downwards.
GCGCGCGGCGGAGCTCGCCTTCACCGCGCCCTACGTGATCATCGAGGGCACCTACCTCGTGCCCGACGGTTCGCCGCTCCGCGCGGTGGCGGATGTCGACCGGCCCGGGGGGCGCCGCGGGGCGGGGCGCAACCCCGCATCCGCCCCCCACCCTGGCGCGCGCGCGCGCGCGCGCGACGCTGGTCCACGCCCCGACATCGCGGGACGCGCTGGAGCTGTTCGCCCGCGATCGCCTGGAGGCGGCCGCCGGCGTGCGCCAGCCGCTCGCCGCGTTCGCGGCCGAGCGTCCCGGATTCCGCGTGCTGGCGGGGCGGTTCATGGCGATCGAGCAGGCCATGGCGACGCCCAGGCGCCGCGGCGGCGCGGCGGTCGAACACCTGACGGGCTTCGTCGAGGCGATGAAGGCCGCGGGCTTCGTCGCCGCCTCCCTCGCGGCCAGCGGCCAGGGCGACGCCGCCGTCGCCCCGCCCGCGGGCGGGGCGTGATCCGCGCCCGGACCGCGTTCGTCTCGCCGCGCCGCGGGCACCCGACCGTCGCGTGCGACGGGGCCGAGACGCGGACGGCGACGCCCGCCGGCTCGGACATCCGGCCTACCTTCCGCACCGGCCGACGCTAGCTATCGCGGGGATCGGCCGCCCGACTCGCGCTGACGCCTCGCCGGGGCGAGCGTGCCGGCGTCTCGCCAGGGCCGCCAAAATCACGAACCGTCACAATAGGATAGCGCCAAGATGGAATTCCTGCACACGATGGTGCGCGTCGCCGACCTCGACCGGGCGCTCGCCTTCTACGTCGACACCTTCGGGCTGACGGAGGTGCGCCGCGTCGAGAACGAGAAGGGCCGCTTCACCCTCGTGTTCCTCGCCGCGCCCGGCGACGCCGACCGCGCCGCGCAGACGAAGTCGCCGTTGCTCGAACTGACCTACAACTGGGACCCCGAGACCTACGGGGGCGGGCGCAACTTCGGGCACCTCGCCTATCAGGTCGACGACATCTACGCCTTCTGCGCCAAGCTGAAGGAGGCGGGCGTGACCATCAACCGGCCGCCGCGGGACGGCTACATGGCCTTCGTGAAGTCGCCGGACGGGATCTCGATCGAGATCCTGCAGAAGGGCGGCGCCAAGCCGCCGCAGGAGCCCTGGACCTCGATGGAGAACACCGGCACGTGGTAGCCGCTTGACGGTCGGGGCGGGGAGGGCGCATTGCCCCGCCCGGATCAGCCGGCCGGGCGGCCGCTCCGGGCTCGCGCCCGGGGAGGAAAGTCCGGGCTTCATGGAGAGACGGTGCCGGATAACCTCCGGCGGGGGCGACCCCAGGGACAGTGCCACAGAGAGCAGACCGCCCCGCGACAGGCTCAAGCCTCCGCGGGGTCAGGGTGAAAGGGTGCGGTAAGAGCGCACCGCGGACGCGGCAACGCGGACGGCACGGCAAACCCCACCGGAAGCAAGACCGAATAGGGGCGGCGCGCCCCGCGACGCGGGGCAGGCCGGCTCTCCAGGCCAGTCGCCCGGGTTGGTTGCTCGAGGCGGTCGGCGACGACCGTCCCAGAGGAATGGCCGCCACGTCCGCGAACGCCTTCGGGCCGAGCGGGCCCTACAGAACCCGGCTTACAGGCCGGCTGATCCGCCGCCCGAATTCCCTCGCGCCCTCAAGGACCTGCGGGCTTGTGCCCTGTCGGCGGGCCCGGGCGGAATCTCATCGGCCGCACACCATCGGTTAACCTTGCCGGGTTCAGATCGGCACGCGGCGCGGGCTCGCCCCCACGCGTTGACGACCCTCCGAGGCCCATGATACCCGGCATCCTCCCGTCCGCGGCGTGTATCGGATCGCCGGGCGCGACCCCCGGCCCCGCGGGTCCCGCCCGTGCGCGGCGTCTCGCGCGCTCCGTCGCCGCTCCCCTCACGCGGGCCGCCCGCGCGCGGCCGGGCTCTGGGCAGCATGAGATCCATCGCGCCACGCATCCGCATCCGGCCGGCGGGCCGGTGGACCGCCCATCGCGTCGGCGCCCGGGACGCGCGGGCATGACCCGTCGCCGCCCCGCACCCGGGACGGTCCCCGCCGGACCGCGGCCGGGCGAGCCCCACATCCCCGTCCTGCTCGCCGAGGTGATCGAGGCGCTCGCCCCCGCGGGCGCGCGGCTGGCGGTCGACGGCACCTTCGGCGCGGGCGGCTACACGCGGGCGCTGCTCGCCGCCGAGCCGGACCTGAGCGTGCTCGCGATCGACCGCGACCCGTCGGCGATCGACCGCGGGCAGGCGCTCGCCGCCGAGTCCAATGGGCGCCTGCACCTCGTCCCGGGCCGGTTCGGCGATCTCGACGCCCACGTGGAGGCCCACCGGGCCGGGACCGGCGCGCCGCCGGCCAACCGCGTCGTGCTCGATATCGGCGTCTCCTCGATGCAGCTCGACACGCCCGAGCGCGGCTTCTCGTTCCGGGCCGACGGCCCCCTCGACATGCGCATGGGCGGGGAGGGGCCGAGCGCCGCCGACCTCGTCAACGGCGCCGACGAGGCGGCACTCGCCGACATCATCTACCATTACGGCGAGGAGCGCCGGTCGCGCGCCGTGGCGCGGGCGATCCACGAGGCGCGCCGCCGCGGGCGGATCGAGACCACCGCGGAACTCGCCGCGCTGGTGGCCGGGGTGGTGCGGGCGGAGCCCGGCAGCCACGTCCACCCGGCGACGCGGACCTTCCAGGGCCTGCGGATCGCGGTCAACGACGAACTCGGCGAGCTGGTGCGGGCCCTGCACGCCGCCGAGCGCGCGCTGGCGCCGGGCGGTCGCCTCGCGGTGGTGACGTTCCACTCGCTGGAGGACCGGATCGTCAAGCAGTTCTTCGCCGCTCGAAGCGGCCGCGGCGGCGGCGGCTCGCGCCACCTGCCGGGCGCGCCGGTCGAGGCGGTGTGCAGCTTCCGTCCCGTGACCAAGGGCCCGGTCCTGCCGGGCGAGGCGGAGGTGGCGCGCAATCCCCGGGCCCGCTCGGCCAAGCTGCGCGCCGCCGTGCGCACCGACGCGCCGGCACCGCCGCCGCTGACGGCAATCCAGGCGCTGGCCAGCCTGCCCGAGGCCCCCCGCGGAGGCCCGCGCCGATGATCCGCCTGCTCAACCTGCTGGCGATCGCCGGCCTCGTGGCCTCGGCGGTCTACGCCTACTCGATCAAGTACGACACGCTCTACCAGGGCGGCCAGGTGTCGAAGCTCCGGGCGGCGCTCCACAAGGAGCGGCAGGCCATCGCCGTCCTGCGCGCCGAGTGGCAGCTCCTGACCCGTCCGGACCGCCTCCAGGCGGCGGTGGAGAAGCACCTCGCCCTGGAGCCGATCGGGATCGCCCATCTCGGGCGGCTCGCCGACCTGCCCGCGCGGCAGGAGCGCGGCGACGAGATCGGCCGCCTGCTCGCGGCCACCGCGACGCCCAAGGAGAAGGGCACGCCCGAGCCGCGCACCACCGGCTCGGTCACCCGCACCGTCACGACGACCCGCACCCCGACCGCTTCGAGGTAGCCGCCCGTGCGCGCACACGACAGAGAGCCGTGGGACCGGCCCGACGCCGGGCCGGGATCCGCCGACCCGGCGTTCGACGAGGCGTCGCACACCGCGGCGCACGGGGCGCTCGATCAGGCGCCCGTCGCGCTCGCGCGCGCGGCGGACGATCCGGACGGGATCGCCCTGCACGCGGCCGACGGCGCGGTGACCGCGGCGGAGGCCGCCGCCCTGCTGCGCGCCGCCGAGCAGGTGGCCCCGGCCGAGCCCCGGGCCGCCCGGCTGCGGCGGCTCCTGCGGGACATGTTCCGGCTGGCGATCGAGCGCTCGCACATGCGGGTCGCGCTGGTCGGCCTCGCCTTCGTCGGCGTGTTCGGGGCGATCTCGACCAAGCTCCTGATGACCGCGATCTTCGGCGAGCCCCCGAGCCAGGAGCACCGGGCGGCGGCGACCGCCTCCACCGCCTTCCGCCCGGACATCGTCGACCGCAACGGCGAGATCCTCGCCACCGACATCCGCACCGTCTCGGTCTTCGCCGAGCCCGGCAACATCTACGACAAGGACGAGGCGGTGGAGCTGCTCACCGCCGTCCTGCCCGAGCTGAACGCCTCGGAGCTGCGCACGAAGCTGACCCAGAAGCCCGGCAAGAAGGGCGTCGGCTTCGTGTGGGTGAAGCGCGAGCTGACCCCGAAGCAGCAGGCCGAGGTCCACCGGCTCGGCATCCCCGGCATCGGCTTCCTGCCCGACCACAAGCGCGTCTACCCGAACGGCTTCGCCGCCGCCCACATCCTCGGCGCGACCAACCTCGACGGCGTCGGCATCGCCGGCATCGAGAAGTACATCGACTCGACCGGGCTCCAGGCGCTTAACAGCGCCGGTTTGGTCGCCAAGCAGGCCGACCTGAAGCCGGTCCAGCTCTCCCTCGACCTGCGCGCCCAGTTCGCGGTGCGCGACGAGCTCGCCAAGGGCATCGAGCACTTCAAGGCCAAGGCCGGCGCCTCGATGATCCTCGACGTGCGGACCGGCGAGGTGATCGCCCTCGTCTCGATGCCCGACTTCGACCCGAACGACCCGAAGGACGCCCTCTCCCCCGACCGCATCAACCGCATGAACGTCGGCGTCTACGAGATGGGCTCGACCTTCAAGGCGATGACGCTCGCCATGGCGCTCGATTCCGGCAAGTACAACGTCAACTCGACGTTCGACACCCGCGGCGGCGTGCTGAACTGGGGCCGGCAGAAGATCCACGAGTACCACGGTACCAACCGGGTCATCACCATGCCGGAGGTGTTCACCCACTCCTCCAACATCGGCTCGGCCAAGATGGCGCTCGGCGTCGGCGTGCCCGGCCACAAGGCCTTCCTGAAGAGGATGGGCCTGACCGACCGCCTGCGCACCGAATTGCCGGAATCGGCCGCGCCGATCGTCCCCCAGCGCTGGACCGAGATCAACACCATCACCATCGCCTTCGGCCACGGCATCGCGGTGGCCCCGCTCCAGGCGGCGGCGGCGGTCGGCGCCATCGTCAACGGCGGCGAGCTGATCACCCCGACCTTCCTGAAGGCCAGCGCGGACGACGTGCGCGCCCACGCGACCCGCGTGCTGTCGCCCCAGACCTCGGAGGCGATGCGCTACATCATGCGGCTCAACGCCGCCGAGGGCTCGGCCAAGAAGGCGTCGGTGCCGTACTACTTCGTCGGCGGCAAGACCGGCACCGCCGAGAAGGTGATCGGCGGCCGCTACAACAAGAACCGGCTGTTCACGACCTTCATGGCGGCGGCGCCGATGAACGACCCGAAGTACCTGTTCGTGACCATCATGGACGAGCCGCAGGGCCTGCCGGAATCGGGCGGCTACGCCACCGCCGCCTGGAACTCGGGCGTGGTCACCGGCAAGGTGATCGAGCGCGTCGCGCCGATCCTCGGCCTGCCGCCGCAATTCGAGCCGCCGGTCCGGCCGTTCCCGCTGATGGTCAAGCTCAACGCCTACCACGTCAACCAGTTGGGCGGCCCGTGACCCGGCTCGGCACCCTCTTCCCGGAGATCGACGGACCGGCCGCGGATCTGCCGGTCGCCGGGCTGACCGCCGACAGCCGCCGGGTCGTGCCGGGCGGCGTGTTCGTGGCCGTGCCGGGCACCCGGGCCGACGGGCGCCTGTTCGCCGCGCAGGCGGCCGGCGCCGGCGCGGTGGCGGTGGCCGGAGAGGGCGCGCGCCCCACCGACCTGCCCGAGGGGACCGCCTGGATCGCCGTCGCGGATGCCCGCCGGGCGCTGGCGCGCGCGGCCGCCGCCCTCGCGGGGCGCCAGCCCGGGACCGTGGTGGCCGTCACCGGCACCGCGGGCAAGAGCTCGGTCGCCGACTTCGTCCGCCAGATCTTCTCGCGACTCGGTCGAGACGCCGCGAGCCTCGGCACGGTCGGGATCGTGACCGACCGGGGCGCGCAGTACGGCTCGCTCACCACCCCCGACCCGGTCACGCTGCACGAGACGCTGGCCCGGCTCGCCGACGACGGGATCACCGAACTCGCGATGGAGGCCTCCTCGCACGGGATCGAGCAGCGCCGCCTCGACGGGGTGCGGCTCGCCGCGGCGGGCTTCACCAATCTCGGCCGCGACCACCTCGACTACCACGCGAGCATCGAGGAGTATCTCGCGGCCAAACTTCGCCTTTTCACCGATCTGCTGCCCCCGGGCTGCCCGGCCGTCGTCAACGCCGACGGCGCCTTCTCGGACCGGGTGATCGCCGTCGCCGAGGGTGCGGGCCGGCCGGTCCGGACCACCGGCCGCGCCGGCCGGGACATCCGGCTCGTGGATGCCCGCACCGAGGGCTTCGCGCAGACCCTCACGCTCGCCAGCGCGGACGACAGCGTCCGGACCGTCCGCCTGCCGCTGGTCGGCGCCTTCCAGGTCGAGAACGCACTGGTCGCGGCGGGCCTCGCCCTCGCCGCACCCGCCGGCGCCGCCGCCCCGGACGGTGTGTTCGCGGCCCTCGACCATCTCACCGGCGTTCCGGGCCGGATGGAGCGGGTCGGCGAGGTGCGCGGGGCCCTGTGCCTCGTGGACTACGCCCACAAGCCGGAGGCGCTGGAGAGCGTGCTCACGGCGCTGCGCCCGTTCGCGACCGGGCGCCTCGTCGCCGTGTTCGGCTGCGGCGGCGACCGCGACCGCGGCAAGCGCCCGCTGATGGGGGCGATCGCCGCGCGGCTCGCCGACCGGGTGATCGTCACCGACGACAACCCGCGCACCGAGGAGCCGGCCAGCATCCGCCGGGCGATCCGCGAGGCGGCCCCGGGCGCCGAGGAGATCGGCGACCGGGCCGAGGCGATCCGCGCCGCCGTGCAGGGGCTGGCGCCCGGCGACGTGCTGGTCGTGGCCGGCAAGGGCCATGAAACCGGCCAGATCGTGGGGGATCGGGTCCTGCCGTTCTCGGACCACGCGGTGCTGCGCGCCGCGATCTCGGAGGTCGGGCCCTGATGGTCCGGCCGGGCACAGGATGCGCGGACATCGATCGGAACGCGACATGACGGACTCGATGGCGGATACCGCGCTCTGGACACCGGACGCCCTCGAAGCGGCGACCGGCGGGCGGCTGATCGGCGCGCGCGCATCCGCGACCGGCGCCTCGATCGACACCCGCACCCTGGCGCCCGGCGACCTGTTCTTCGCGGTCCGCGGCGACGCGCGCGACGGCCACGACTTCGTCCCGGCCGCCCTCGCCGCGGGCGCCGCCGCGGCGGTGGTGGCGCAGGCGCGCGCGGAAGATCTCGCCGCCCACGGCCCGGTGCTCGCCGTGCCGGGGGAGGGCGCCGACCCGGTGCTCGCGGCGATGACCCGGCTCGGAGCCGCCGCCCGCGCCCGCACGGCCGCGCAGGTGGTGGCGGTGACCGGCTCGGTCGGCAAGACCGGCACCAAGGAGGCCCTGCGCCACGTGCTGTCCGGGCAGGGGGCGACCCACGCCTCGGCCGCCTCCTACAACAACCACTGGGGGGTGCCGCTCACCCTGGCGCGGATGCCGGAGGCCACCCGCTACGGCGTGTTCGAGATCGGCATGAACCACGCCGCCGAGATCCTGCCGCTGACGCGGATGGTGACCCCGGACGTCGCCCTCGTCGTCACCGTCGAACCCGTGCACATCGAGCACTTCCCCTCGCTCTCGGCCATCGCCGACGCCAAGGGCGAGATCTTCGCCGGGTTGAAGCCCGGCGGCGTGGCGGTCATCAACCGCGACACGCCGCACTTCGCCAGGCTTCTGGCACACGCCCAGGCCTCGCGCGCCGGCCGGATCGTCAGCTTCGGCGAGCATCCGGAGGCGGACGTGCGGGCGGGGCGGATCGTGCTGCGCCCCGACCTCTCGGTGGTCGACGCGACCGTGATGGGCCAGCCCGTCACCTACCAGCTCGGCACCGCCGGCCGCCACACCGCCCTGAACTCGCTCGGCGTGCTGGCGGTCGTCCACGCGCTGGGGGGCGACCTCGCCCGCGCCGCCCTGTCGCTCGCCGCGCTGAAGCCGCCCGTGGGGCGGGGCGAGCGCACCGCCCTGGAGCTGCCCGGCGGCACCGCGTGGCTCGTGGACGAGAGCTACAACGCCAACCCGGCCTCGGTCCGCGCGGCGCTGGCAACGCTGGGCGGGATCGAGACCGGCCCGCGCGGCCGCCGCATCGCCGTGCTCGGCGACATGCTGGAACTGGGCGCCGCCGCCGCCGACCTGCACCGCGGCCTCGCCGGGGCGGTGGAGGCGGCGGGCGTCGACCTTGTCTTCGCCGCGGGCCCGCTCACCCGCAACCTGTTCGAGGCGCTGCCGGTGAGCCGGCGCGGCGCGGTCGCCGACGCCTCCGCCGAGCTCGTCGAGCCGCTGCTGCGCGCGCTGCGCCCGGGCGACGCCGTGATGGTCAAGGGTTCGAACGGCAGCCGCATGGGCCGGATTGTCGAGGCGCTCAAAGCCCGCTACGCCGCCCCGACGCGGCGCGACGCGGCCGCCTCCTGAGCGCGCCCCGCGCCGCCGCACAGGCCGGTCCGGCATGACCGGTCGTGCCGGACCACGAATGCCGGGCCGTGTCCTGTCGCAGCGCGATCGGACCCGGCCCCGAGCGGCCCCGGCCGCCACCCGCGTCCTCGCGTAGAAAAGGGGCCGAGCGCCCGGATGCTGTACCTTCTCTCGGACCTGAGCAGCACCTTCACGCCGCTCAACGTCTTCCGCTACATCACCTTCCGCACCGGCGGGGCGCTGTTCACGGCGGGCCTGTTCGTGTTCTGGTTCGGGCCGTGGATCATCTCGCTGCTGCGCCTGCGCCAGGGCAAGGGCCAGCCGATCCGCGAGGACGGGCCGCAGACCCACCTGCTGACCAAGCGCGGCACGCCGACCATGGGCGGGCTGATGATCCTGGCCGGCTTCATGGTCGCGGTGCTGCTCTGGGCCAACCCGCGCAACCACTACGTCTGGATCACGCTGGCGGTGACGCTGGGCTTCGGGGCGATCGGCTTCTACGACGACTACCTCAAGGTCACGAAGCAGTCGCACAAGGGCTTCTCCGGCAAGTTCCGCCTCCTCCTCGAAGCGGCCATCGCCGGTGCCGCCTGCGTGACGATCGCCGCCTACTCGCCCCTCGCCCTCCAGAACCAGCTCGCCTTCCCCGTGTTCAAGGACGCGCTGCTGAACCTCGGCTGGTTCTACGCGCTGTTCGGCGCCTTCGTGATCGTCGGCGCCGGCAACGCCGTGAACATGACCGACGGCCTCGACGGGCTGGCCATCGTGCCGGTGATGATCGCCTGCGGCACCTTCGGCGTCATCGCCTACCTCGTCGGCAACTCCTTCACCGCGAGCTACCTCCAGGTGAACTACGTCCGCGACACCGGTGAGCTCGCGGTGGTCTGCGGCGCGGTGATCGGGGCGGGCCTCGGCTTCCTGTGGTTCAACGCGCCGCCCGCGCAGGTCTTCATGGGCGACACCGGCTCGCTGGCGCTCGGCGGCCTGCTGGGCGCCGTCGCGGTGGCGACCAAGCACGAGATCGTCCTGGCGATCGTCGGCGGCCTGTTCGTGCTGGAGATGATGTCGGTGATCATCCAAGTGGCCTCGTTCAAGCTCACCGGCAAGCGCGTGTTCCGGATGGCGCCGATCCACCACCACTTCGAGCAGAAGGGCTGGAAGGAGCCGCAGGTGGTGATCCGCTTCTGGATCATCGCGGTGATCCTGGCGCTCGCCGGCCTCGCCACGCTCAAGCTGCGCTGAGCGGGGCGCACGCCGCCCGAGCGGGCGCGCGGAAGTCGTGCTAGAAGCGGCCGCGAGACGCGGCCGATCCCATCCACCGCCTCATCCTGAGGTGCCGGACGAAGCGGAGGCCTCGAAGGAGCCCTCCAGCCGGCCCTGCGATCCCTGGAGCCCGCCTTCGAGGCCCGCGATGCGGGCACCCCGGGATGCGGGCGCGGATGGGACGCGGCGCACCGTGCGGTTCCGAGGCCCGAATCCAGAATGACCCCCGTCACCACCTTCGCGGGCCGCAAGGTCGCCCTGTTCGGCCTCGGCGGCTCCGGACTCGTCACCGCCCGGGCGCTGCGGGACGGCGGCGCCGACGTGCTCGCCTGGGACGACGGGGCCGAGGGGCTCGCCCGCGCCGCCGCCGAGGGCATCCCGACCGGCGATCTGCGGGAGGCCGACTGGTCGTCGTTCGAAGCGCTCGTCCTCAGCCCCGGCGTGCCGCTGACCCATCCCGAGCCGCACTGGAGCGTGCGGCTGGCCCAGGGTGCCGGCGTCGAGATCGTCGGCGACATCGAGCTGTTCTGCCGGGAGCGCCGCGCCCGCGCGCCCGGCGCCCCGTTCGTGGCGATCACCGGCACCAACGGCAAGTCGACCACCACGGCGCTGATCGCCCACCTGCTGCGCGCGGCCGGCCGCGACGTGCAGATGGGCGGCAACATCGGCGTCGCGATCCTGTCGCTGGAGCCGCCCTCCGAGAGCCGCGTCCACGTGGTCGAGATGTCCTCGTTCCAGATCGACCTGTGCCCGAGCCTCGACCCGAGCGTCGGCGTGCTCCTGAACATCACCCCCGATCACCTCGACCGCCACGGCACCCTGGAGCAGTACGCCGCCATCAAGGAGCGGCTGGTGCGGGGTGCCGGCCTCGCCGTCGTGGGTGTGGACGACGGCCCGAGCCGCGCCATCGCCGACCGGCGCGGCGCGGGGCTGGTGCGGATCCGCGTGCCGCACGGGCCTCTCGCGGCGAGCGAGGCGACGGGCGAGGCTGTGAGCGCCCGCGACGGCGTGATCCGCGATGCCGACGGCACCCCGCTCGCCGACATCACCGGGATCGGGTCGCTGCGCGGCGCCCACAACGGGCAGAACGCGGCGGTGGCCGTCGTCGTCGCCAGGGCACTGGGCATCGAGTCCGAAGACATCCGGGCGGGGCTGGCGAGCTTCCCCGGCCTGCCGCACCGGATGGAGGAGGTCGGGCGGCGCGGCCCCGTGCTGTTCGTCAACGATTCCAAGGCGACGAACGCCGATTCCACCGAGAAGGCCTTGACCGCCTTCCGCGACATCCACTGGATCCTCGGCGGCAAGGCCAAGGACGGCGGCATCTTCCCGCTGGTGCCCTACTTCGAGCGCGTCGCCCACGCCTACCTGATCGGCGCGGCCTCGGACGCGTTCGCCGCGACGCTCGACGGCGCGGTGCCCTACACCCGCTGCGAGACCCTCGACGTGGCGGTGGAGAAGGCCGCCGCGGGGGCCGCCGCCTCGGGCGCCCCCGAGCCGGTGGTGCTCCTGTCCCCGGCCTGCGCCTCCTACGACCAGTTCCGCAACTTCGAGGTGCGCGGCGACCGGTTCCGGGATTTGGTGCGGGCGCTGCCGTAACGTTCGGTCTTACCGCTGAGTCGGCCTCGTGTCGCGAGCCCGACGTGGCGCGTCAGGCGAGTCCGAGGAAAAGTGCCAGCGAGCGGGTGACAGCCAGCAGGCTTGCGTCGTCGAGGCGCCCGAAAGGCGGCCCGACCCTGTCGCGCTTCACCGACATGACCTTGTCGACCATCACCTGCGATGGCTTGCGCAGCCCGTTGTCCGGCGTCGGTTGGACCGTGAGCCGGAACAACGGAGTGTCCGCTGCCGTCCCCGACATCAGGAGAACCGTGACCGTGCCGGTCGCCTCGAACCGATCGGCTTGGATGACCAGGGCGGGCCGCGGCTTCCCGAAGTCTCCCGACATCGCGACGGTAACGAGGTCACCCCGCCTCACGCCTCAGCCTCAGCCTCATCATCCAGATCGGCGAGGGCAGCGTCCATGAAGGCATCCAGATCCCGGTCGGCGGCATCGGCCGCGGCGGCCACGCGCGACTGGCGGCGGCACTCGTCAGCGAAGCCCGGCCGGCGGGTGTCCGGAACCCAGATCTGCACCGGACGCAGTCCTGCGGCCCTCAGGACGTCCCGGCGCTTCTGGACGCGCCGGGTAACGGGAGTCGGCATGGCGGATCCCCCCTTCATCTCGTTACATGTAACAGATGAGGGGGACAGCCCCTGCCGTCAAGTCGGGCAACCGGCTCGGCATCCCTACCGCGCCAGCACCTGCGCCGCCGCCCGCGTCGTCCCCACCGCCTCGGTGACCTCGGCGACCGCGTCGGAGATCGCGCCGATATTGCCGGAGATGCCCGAGACCGAGGCGGCCGCCTCCTGCATGCTGCGCGAGAGCTCGCGCGTCACCGCGTCCTGCTCCTCGACGGCGCCGGCGGTGGTGACGACGTGCTCGCGCATCACCTGCACCGCGGCGCGGATCGCACTGAGCGCCGACACCACCTCCCCGGAGATCCCCTGCACGGCGCCGATCTCGGCGTTGATCCGGTCGGTCGCCCCGGCGGCCTGGGCGGCGAGCGCCTTGACCTCGGCGGCCACCACCGCGAAGCCGCGGCCGGCGGCCCCCGCGCGGGCCGCCTCGATGGTGGCGTTGAGCGCCAGCAGGTTGATCTGGCCGGCGATCGACTGGATCAGCCCGACGATCCCCGTCATCGCCACGGCCGCCTCGGAGAGGCGCCGGGTCCGGTCGTCCACCGCCTCGACCTGCCCCACCGCCGCGTCGGTGGCCGCCTTCGACTTGGCCATGCTCTGCGAGACCTCGCTGACGGAGGCCGCGAGTTCCTCGGCCGCCGCCGCCATCGCCTGGACGCTGGCGCTCGCCGCGCCCGCCGCGTCGCCCGCGGCGCCGGAGGCGTGGCGGGAGCGGGCCACCGCCGCGTCGATCGCGCCGAAGTTGCGCTCGATCAGGCCGCGCAGCTCGGCGAGCAGCCGCACCTGCTCGGTGATGTCGGTGGCGAACTTCACCACCTTGTAGGGCCGCCCGGCCGCGTCGAGGATCGGGTTGTAGGAGGCCTGGATCCAGACCTCGCGCCCCCCCTTGGCGATCCGCCGGTACTGCGCCGCCTGGTAGGTGCCCCGGCGCAGGGCCGCCCAGAAGGCGCCGTAGGCGTCGGACTCGCGCTCGCCCGCGTCGACGAACATCCCGTGGTGGCGCCCGACCACCTCGTCGAGCCGGTAGCCGACGACGCCCAGGAAGTTCGGGTTGGCGTCGAGGATGGTCCCGTCGAGGTCGAAGCTGATCACCGCCTGCGAGGTCGTGATCGCCGCGATCTGCCCGGCCCGGTCGGCGTCCTCGGCCTTCTGGGCGGTGATGTCGGTCGCGAACTTCACCACCTTCACCGGCCGGCCGGCGCGGTCGAGGATCGGGTTGTAGGAGGCCTGGATCCAGATCTCGCGGCCGCCCTTGGCGATCCGCCGGTACTGCGCCGCCTCGAAGGCGCCGCCGCGCAGCCGCTCCCAGAAGGCCCGGTAGACGTCGGAGTCGCGCTCCTCGGGCGCCATGAACATCGCGTGGTGGCGCCCCACCACCTCGTCCGCCCGGTAGCCGACGGCCCCGAGGAACGCCGGGTTGGCGGCACGGATCGTCCCGTCGAGGTCGAACTCGATCACCCCCTGTACCCGGTCGAGGGCGGCGAGCTTGGCGGCGTCATCTGATGTGCGGGCGCGAAACATCGGCGGGTCGTCCTGATTTGCACCCATAGGTTGTATTGATATGGGTTAAGGATAGATTACGCCCGCCCGGCCGATCCGGCGCGCGGCGCTAGCGATGCGTTTACCATTCCACCCCAAGACTTCCGGCTCCGCGCCGAACGCCCGGCGCCCGAAGGCCCGTGCCCGCCCATGATGTCCCGCGCCGAGCGCACGCCCCTGACCGACTGGTGGTGGACGGTGGATCGCGGCCTGCTGGCCGCCCTGTTCGCGCTGATGGTGGCGGGCCTCGTGTTCCTGATGGGCGGCGGCCCGCCGGTGGCGGAGCGGATCGGCCTGCCGACCTTCTACTTCCTCAACCGGCAGGCGATGTACCTCGCCCCCACCATCCTGCTGATCTGCGCGGTCTCGTTCCTCAGCTTGCGCGGCATCCGCCGGATGGCGCTCATCACCTGGGCCTGCGGCGTCGCGCTGTGTCTCGTGGCCTCGAAGTTCGGGCCGGAGATCAAGGGCGCGCACCGCTGGATCCAGTTCGGCTCGTTCGGCCTGCAGCCCTCCGAATTCGTGAAGCCCGCCTTCGTGGTGGTGGCCGCCTGGGCGTTCTCGGAAGGGGCGCAGCGCCGGGACATGCCGGGGGGCCTGATCGCCATCCTGCTCCTGCCGATCACCATCGTGCCGCTGCTGCTCCAGCCCGATTTCGGCCAGACGATGCTGATCACCCTGGTGTGGTCGACCCTGTTCTTCGTGGCCGGCCTGCACCTGGTCTGGGTGGCGATGCTCGGCGTCCTCGGCATGGTCGGCGTGTTCGCCGCCTACACCTTCTTCCACCACGTCCGCGAGCGCATCGAGCGGTTCCTCGACAAGGATTCCGGCGACAGCTTCCAGGTGTTCTGGTCGCAGCAATCGTTCCGCTCGGGAAGCTGGTTCGGCACCGGCCCGGGGGAGGGGGTGGCCAAGCGCCACCTGCCGGACGCGCACACCGACTTCATCTTCTCGGTCACGGGCGAGGAGTTCGGGGTGATCGTCTGCCTGTGCCTCGTCGCCCTGTTCGCCTACATCGTGCTGCGCGGTCTCAAGCTGGCGCGGCGCACCGACGACGTGTTCTCGCGGCTCGCCATCACCGGCCTGACCACCCTGTTCGGCCTTCAGGCGTGCATCAACATGGCGGTGAACACCCAGCTCATGCCGGCCAAGGGCATGACCCTCCCCTTCGTCTCCTACGGCGGCTCCTCGCTGATCTCGCTGGCGCTCGGCACCGGCTTCCTCGTGGCGCTCACCCGCAAGCGCCCGCGCACGGTGCTGCTCAGCCAGAAGCCCCCCGGCACCGCGCCGGCCACCGTCGCCGGGGTGATGCGGTGACGGTCTTCACCCCCACGGTCCTGCTCTGCGCGGGCGGCACCGGCGGCCACCTGTTCCCGGCCGAGAGCCTCGCCCACGCGCTGCGCGGCCGCGGGGTGCGGGTGGCGCTCGCCACCGACGCGCGGGTCGATGCGATCGCCGGGGACTTTCCCGCCTCCGAAATGGTCACGATCCCCTCCGCCACGCCGTCGGGCCGGAACCTGATCCGGCGCGGCCTCGCGGTGCTGACGCTGGGCAAGGGGTTCGGCGCGGCCGCACGGGAGGTCCGCCGGCTCAACCCGGCCGCGGTGGTCGGCTTCGGCGGCTACCCGACGGTGCCGCCGGTGCTGGCCGCGCAGATCCTGCGGGTGCCCGCGATCCTGCACGAGCAGAACGCGGTGATGGGCCGGGCCAACGCCTTCCTCGCGCGCGGCGCGCGGGTCATCGCTACGGGCTTCCCGGACGTGCGCGGCGTGCCCGACAAGGCCCGGGCGCCGCGGATCCACACCGGCAACCCCCTGCGCCCGGCGGTGATCGAGGCCGCCAAGACCCCGTACCCTGCGCTGCCCGAGGGCGGGACCCTGCGGCTCCTCGTGTTCGGCGGCAGCCAGGGCGCCCGGGTGATGGGCGAGGTGGTGCCCGAGGCGCTCGCCCGCCTGCCCGGGGACCTGCGCGCCCGCCTCCACCTCACCCAGCAGGTCCGCCCCGAGGACCTGACCGCGGTGCAGAACCGCTACCTCGCGATGGGCCTCGCCGGGATCGAGGCCGCGCCGTTCTTCAAGGACCTGCCGGGGCGGATGGCGGCGAGCCACCTCGTCGTCTCGCGCTCGGGCGCCTCCACGGTGTCGGAACTCGCCGCCATCGGCCGCCCCGCGATCCTCGTGCCCCTGCCGGGGGCGCTGGACCAGGACCAGGCGGCCAACGCCGCGACGCTGGAGGCGATCGGCGCGGCGCTCGCCCTGAAGCAGACGGCCTTCACCCCCGACCGCCTCGCCGCCGACCTCGTCGAGATGTTCGAGCGGCCCGAAAAATTGACCGCGGCGGCCGATGCGGCCAGAAGCGCGGGCATCCACGACGCCGCCGAGCGGCTCGCCGAGGTCGTCGTGCGGACGGCCGCCCGCACCTGATTCCTCCGGGACCGCGCCGGTCCCCGAACACACGGTTCGACCCATGAAGCTGCCGGACAAGCTCGGCCCCATCCACTTCATCGGCATCGGCGGCATCGGCATGTCCGGCATCGCCGAGGTGATGCGCAACCTCGGCTACACGGTGCAGGGCTCGGACGCCTCCGACAACGCCAACGTCCGGCGCCTGTCGGAGAAGGGCATCCGCACGTTCGTCGGGCACGATGCCGGGAACGTCGAGGAGGCGGCGCTCGTCGTCGTCTCCACCGCGATCCGCCGGGACAACCCGGAGCTCCAGGCCGCCCGCGAGCGCCGCCTGCCGGTGGTGCGCCGGGCCGAGATGCTGGCCGAGCTGATGCGCTTCAAGTCCTGCGTGGCGGTGGCCGGCACCCACGGCAAGACCACCACCACCTCGCTGGTCGCCACCCTGCTCGATGCCGGCAACCTCGATCCGACGGTGATCAACGGCGGCATCATCAACGCCTACGGCACCAACGCCCGGATGGGCGCGGGCGAGTGGATGGTGGTGGAGGCCGACGAGTCCGACGGCACCTTCCTGAAGCTGCCGGCGGATGTCGCCATCGTCACCAACATCGACCCCGAGCACCTCGACCATTTCGGCTCGTTCGACGCGGTCAAGGACGCCTTCCGGCGCTTCATCGAGAACATCCCGTTCTACGGCTTCGCGGTGATGTGCATCGACCACCCCGTGGTGCAGGACCTCGTCGGCCACATCGAGGACCGGCGGATCATCACCTACGGCGAGAACCCGCAGGCCGACGTGCGCCTGATCGACGTGGACCTGAAGGGCGGCCAGAGCCGCTTCCGGGTGATGATCCGCGACCGCCGCCCCGGCTACCGGATGGAGATGGAGGATCTCGTCCTGCCGATGCCGGGCAAGCACAACGCCCTGAACGCCACCGCGGCGCTGGCGGTGGCGCACGAGCTCGGCGTGAAGCCCGAGGCGATCCGCAACGCGCTCGCCGGCTTCGGCGGGGTCAAGCGCCGCTTCACCCGCACCGGCGAGTGGAACGGCGCCCAGATCTTCGACGATTACGGACACCATCCGGTGGAGATCAAGGCGGTGCTCAAGGCCGCCCGCGCCTCCACCGACGGGGCGGTGATCGCGGTGGTGCAGCCGCACCGCTACACCCGGCTGCAATCGCTGTTCGACGATTTCTGCACCTGCTTCAACGACGCCGACACGGTGATCGTCGCCCCCGTCTACGCGGCGGGCGAGGCGCCGATCGAGGGCGCCGACCGGGACGGCCTGCTCGCCGGCCTCAAGTCCCGCGGCCACCGCGACGCCCGCCCCCTCGACCGGCCGGAGGAGCTGGCCGGGATCGTCGCGGAGCTGGCGCGGGCCGGCGACTACGTGGTGTGCCTGGGCGCGGGGACGATTACGCAATGGGCCTACGCGCTGCCGGGCGAGCTGGCGGCGCGGGGGTGAGATCCGGGATACCGGAGCGGACGCGGTTTCGCCGCAGCCTTCGCCGGTCCGAGACGGATGCCGAGCGGCGCCTCTGGCATCGTCTCCGGGACCGGCGCCTCGCGGGTTTCAAATTCGTCCGGCAGGAGAGCATCGACCGCTACGTCGCCGATTTCTGCTGCCGCGAAGCGAAACTGATCGTCGAGGTCGATGGCGGCCAACATGCCGGGAGCGCGCACGATCGCGTCAGGGATGCGTGGCTGACCGGTTCGGGCTATCGCGTCCTCAGATTCTGGAACGCGGAGATCATGACCGACATCGTCGGTGTCACGGACACCATCCTCGCCGCGCTCCCGCCCTCTCCCCGCGTGCGGGGAGAGGGCCGAGCCCCCCTCGCCGGGGGCGAGGCGAGCCCGAAGGGCGACGGTGAGGGGGCGTTTCCTGACGAGCCCCTACCCGAACCGCCCCCTCACCCTCGGCTGCCGCCTCGCTCCGGCGACGACGGGGTCGCCGGAGCCCTCTCCCCGCAGGCGGGGAGAGGGGGAGAGCACGCATGACCGCCCTCATCGACACCCTCCGTGCCGCGGCGCCCGGTCTCCGGGGCCGGCTGATCGGGCAGGCGAACCTCGCCGACCTCACGTGGTTCCGGGTCGGCGGGCCGGCCGAGGTGCTGTTCACCCCCGCCGACCCGGAGGACCTCGCCGGCCTGCTCGCCGTCCTCGACCCCGCCGTGCCGGTCACCACGATCGGGCTCGGCTCGAACCTGATCGTGCGCGACGGCGGCATCCCCGGGGTCACCGTCCGTCTCGGCGGCCGGGCGTTCGGGTCGGTCGCGGTCGACGGCGAGACGGTGCGCGCCGGCGCGGCCGTGCCCGACACCCGGCTCGCGAAGGCCGCGGCGGAGGCGGCGCTCGACGGGCTCGCCTTCTACCGGGGCATCCCCGGCTCGGTCGGCGGGGCGCTGCGCATGAATGCCGGGGCGCATGGCGGCGAGACGGTCGACGTGCTGGTCGAGGCGCAGGGGGTCGACCGGTCGGGCCGGGCCGTCACCTTCAGCAACGCCGGGATGGGCTTCTCCTACCGCCACTGCGCGGTGCCCGACGACGTGATCTTCACGGGCGCCCTGTTCCGGGGCCGGCCCGGCGACCGGGCGGCGATCGAGGCGGAGATGGACCGGGTCACCGCCGCGCGGGAGGCGGCGCAGCCGATCCGCGAGCGCACCGGCGGCTCGACCTTCGCCAATCCCGAGGGCGGCAAGGCGTGGCAGCTCATCGACGCGGCCGGCTGCCGCGGCCTGACCCGGGGCGGCGCCCAGGTCTCGCCGATGCACTGCAACTTCCTGATCAACCGCGGCGGCGCCACCGCCGCCGACATCGAGGGGCTCGGCGAGGAGGTCCGCCGCCGGGTGCGCGAGACGAGCGGCGTCGCGCTGCGCTGGGAGATCCGGCGGATCGGCGTCGCGGCGGCCGATTGAACGATGACGGTCCGCGACATCATCCGGTTGATCGAGGGGGACGGATGGTATCTCGTGGCAACCCGCGGGAGCCATCGACAAGACAAGCACCCGATCAAGCCCGGACGAGTCACCATCGCCGGTGCACTGTCGGACGATGTCGCGCCCGGTACGCGGGGCAGCATCTTGAAGCAGGCGGGCCTGAAGTGAGGACACGCGATGCGTTACGCGGTGATCATCGAGCAGGCCGGATCCAACGTGTCCGCCTACGTGCCGGATCTGCCGGGCTGCATCGCTACGGCGGCGACCGTCGAGGCCGTCGAGAGAGAGATCCGAGAAGCGATCCGCTTCCACATCGAAGGGCTCCGCGCCGACGGCGAGCCGATTCCGGAACCGAGAAGTCTGGCCGAGTACGTCGAGGCATGACCGTACGAAAGGCTCACGCTTCAGCCGTGCCCCTATAGGAGGGCAGGAGCCTCGGCGCGGCGGCGGCGGCCGGCCTGATCGATCCGACGTGGCGGACGCGGCGCGATCGCGACGCGTCCGCTGGCTTCATTGAATGGTCCGGGCCGGGCGGCGAGACGGGTCGAGCCGAGTTTCGAGCGGCCCTGTCCGGCGGTCGCGACCCTTCCATCGAGGCCGCAAACCGCGCCCCGGACGCGGCAATCCCCGCCCGACCCGCCCGACTTAAACCAAATGTTTACCAGCGCGCTCAAGAGTTGCCGTTAACGGCGCATCAAGCGCTGGGCTGCCGAGGGGGTAGCCGTGCCGACTTTCGTGACGACGATGCGCCGGCGGCGCCCGCGTCGTGCCGGACGTCGACGCGGGCGCCGCCCCGGCACGACCCAGGCGAGTCCTGCGCCGGAGATGGCGCCCCGCGCGGGCCTGAGTTTCGGTGAGCTCGTCCGATGGATGGTGGAGGACGCTTCCCAGAGCCGCCGGGCCCGAGCGGGTACGGCCGCGCCGGCGGTGCGGTCGCCCGGCTCTCCGGCGCCCTCCTGCGCCGTCGCGCCCTGTCGGTCCGCCGCGCCCGCTCCGGCCGGGATCTCGCCGAGCGGCTGCCGCGCGGCACCGGCACGGTCGCTGTCGCCGCGGGCCTCGCCGCGGTCGCGCTCGCCGGCTTCGTCGCCAGCGGCCGCTACGACGCCCTCATCGCGGCCCAGGGCCGTCCCGTCGACATCCTGGCGCGCCTCGCGGGCTTCGGCGTCGAGCGCGTGACCATCACCGGCCTGTCGCGGATGTACGAGCGCGAGGTGCTGGCCGCCGCGGGCATCGACTGGCGCACCTCCGTGCCGTTCCTCGACGTGGTCGAGGTGCGCGAGCGGCTCCTGCGCGTGCCGCTGATCGCGCAGGCCTCGGTCCGCAAGATCTACCCGCACGAGATCGCCGTCACCCAGGTGGAGCGCGAGCCCGCGGCCCTGTGGCAGAAGGACGGCGTGATCAGCGTCATCGCCGCCGACGGCACGGTGATCGACACGATGCGCGACGACCGCTACGCCAGCCTGCCGCTGGTGGTCGGCGCGGAGGCCAACACCCGGCTCTCCGAGTATCTCGGGCTGATCGCCGCCGCGGGCCCGCTCGCCGAGCGGATCAAGGCCGGCACCTACGTGTCGGGCCGGCGCTGGACGCTCAAGCTCGACGGCATCGACGTGCGCCTGCCGGAGGGCGACCCGGCCGGCGCGCTCGCCCGCCTCGTCCGGCTCGAACGCGACAGCCGGATCCTCGAGAAGGACATCATCGCGGTCGACCTGCGCATGGACGACCGCGTGGTGGTGCGCCTCACGGAGGAGGCCGCCGCCGCCCGCACCGAGGCGCAGAAGACCAAGAAGAAGGGCGCCGCCACGTGACGCCCGCCGCGACGCTCCGCCCGACGCCCCGTCTCGACCACCCCGCATCCCGCGCCCGGTAGCGTTCATGCACAGCCATCACGGCCTCACGCCGCGCCTGAAGCCGCTCTCGGCCCGCCGCTCGACCACCCTGTCGGTGCTCGACATCGGCACCAGCAAGGTCGTCTGCCTGATCGCCGAGCTGCAACCGGCGGAGGCGCTCTCGACGCTGCGCGGGCGCACCCACCTCGCGCGGATCATCGGCATCGGCCACCAGCGCTCGCTCGGGCTGAAGGGCGGCGCCATCGTCGACCTGGAGGCCGCCGAGGGCGCGATCCGGCAGGCGGTCCACGCCGCCGAGCGCATGGCCAAGGTCGAGGTCCAGTCGGTCATCGTCAACATGAGCGGCGGGCGGCTCGCCTCGCAGCACTTCCAGGCGCGGGTGAACGTCCGCTCCGGTACCGTCACCGGCTCCGACGTGGAGCGGGTGCTGGAGACCGCGAGCGCCCACGGCGTCAGCCCCGGCCGCGCGGTGCTCCACGCCCTGCCGACCGGCTACGCGCTCGACGGCCAGGGCGCGGTGATCGACCCCTCGGGGATGATCGGCGAGGCGCTCGGCGTCGACCTGCACGTGGTCACCACCGAACTCGCCGCCGCCCGCAACGTCATGCTGGCGGTGGAGCACTGCCACCTCGGCGTCGAGGCGGTGATCGCCACCCCCTACGCCGCCGGCCTGTCGGCGCTCGTCGACGACGAGGCGGAGATGGGCGTGTGCGTCGTCGACATGGGCGGCGGCACGACGAGCGTCGGCGTGTTCTCCGGCGGCCACCTCGTCCACGTCGACGCGGTCGCGGTCGGCGGCCACCACGTCACCATGGACATCGCCCGCGGGCTCTCGACCCGGGTGGCGGCCGCCGAGCGGCTGAAGACCCTCTACGGCTCAGCGCTCTCCACGCCGTCCGACGAGCGCGACATGATCGCGGTCCACGGGGTCGGCGAGGACGAGGGCGAGGCGCCGAGCCACATCCCCCGCTCGCAGCTCGTGCGGATCATCAAGCCGCGGGTCGAGGAGGTGGTGGAGCTGGTGCGCGACCGGCTGCGCAACGCCGGCTTCGCCGCCCAGGCTGGGCGCCGGGTGGTGCTCACCGGCGGCGCGAGCCAGCTCGTCGGCCTGCCGGAGGTCGCTCGCCGCGTCCTCCAGGGCCAGGTGCGGATCGGCCGGCCGCTCGGCATCCGCGGCCTGCCGGAGGCGGCCAAGGGTCCGGCCTTCTCCGCCGCGGTCGGCCTGCTGGTCTACCCGCAGGTGGCGCACGCCGAGCACTTCGAGCCGCGCCGGCAGAGCGCCTTCGCGGGAACCGGGACCCACGGCGGCTACATCGACCGCGTGCTCGGCTGGCTCGGCAGCAGCTTCTGAGGTTTCGCGTCCGCCCCACGGGGCGGGCGATCGGAAAGAATTCCGGCGCCGCGGCGTCGCACGGACACGAGAGTCAGCGAGAGGTTCGACACATGGCCATTTCCCTCCAGGCGCCGGACATCCGGGAACTCAAGCCCCGCATCACCGTCTTCGGGGTCGGCGGTGCCGGCGGCAACGCCGTCAACAACATGATCGAATCGGGCCTGCTCGGCTGCGAGTTCGTGGTCGCCAACACCGACGCCCAGGCGCTCACCTCCTCGAAGGCCGAGCGGGTGATCCAGATGGGCCTCGGCGTCACGCAAGGGCTCGGCGCCGGCTCGCACCCGGAGGTCGGCTCGGCCGCCGCCGACGAGGTGATCGACGAGATCCGCGACCAGCTCTCGGGCGCGCACATGTGCTTCATCACCGCCGGCATGGGCGGCGGCACCGGCACGGGTGCCGCCCCGGTCATCGCCCGCGCCGCCCGCGACATGGGCATCCTCACCGTCGGCGTGGTGACGAAGCCGTTCCAGTTCGAGGGCATGCGCCGGATGCGCACGGCCGAGTCCGGCATCCAGGAGCTCCAGGCCTCCGTCGACACGCTGATCGTGATCCCGAACCAGAACCTGTTCCGGGTCGCCAACGAGAAGACCACCTTCGCCGACGCGTTCGCGATGGCCGACCAGGTGCTCTACTCGGGCGTCGCCTGCATCACCGACCTGATGGTGAAGGAGGGCCTGATCAACCTCGACTTCGCCGACGTGCGCGCGATCATGCGGGGCATGGGCAAGGCCATGATGGGCACCGGCGAGGCGTCCGGCGAGAAGCGCGCCAACCGCGCCGCGGAGGCCGCCATCGCCAACCCGCTCCTCGACGACGTCTCGATGAAGGGCGCCCGCGGCCTGCTGATCTCGATCACGGGCGGGTCCGATCTCACCCTGTACGAGCTGGACGAGGCCGCGACGCGCATTCGCGAAGAGGTCGATCAGGACGCCAACATCATCCTCGGCGCCACCTTCGACGAGAGCCTGGACGGCATCATCCGCGTGTCGGTGGTCGCCACCGGCATCGAGCCGGCGCTGATCTCGGCCCACTCGCCGAA
The DNA here is from genome assembly GCF_030700245.1 of Methylobacterium amylolyticum. Lineage (GTDB taxonomy): Bacteria > Pseudomonadota > Alphaproteobacteria > Rhizobiales > Beijerinckiaceae > Methylobacterium. Next base: position 65,065 of record NZ_JAUYZI010000022.1, on the reverse strand, counting down.
CAACCCCGCCATCGCCGAGACCGAGCAGCGCATCGCCGAGGTCGCCGAGCGCCTGCGCGCCGAGGCCCGGGCCCGGGCGAGCGCCCCGGTTCCGAGCCTCCGCACCGAGCCGGCCGCCGCGGTCGCGATGGCCGCCCCGGCGGCGCCCGTCTCCCGCGCCCCCGAGCCGATGCCGGACCTCCGGCCCGAGCCCGCCGCGCCGGTGACCCGGGACGACGTGATGCTGGCCCCCGCCCAGCCGCGGGCGGCCGCCCCGTTCGTGCCGCCGCCGGCCGCGCCGCAGCCCGAGCCCGCGCCGCAGATGCATGCCGGCCCGTTCGTGCCGCCGCGCCCGGCCGCCCCGGCCGGCGCCCCGCTCGCCCGCGCCCCGCGGATGCCGCAGATCCACGAGCTGCCGCCGATCGCCCAGACCCAGATCCTGGCGAACCGTGCGAGCGAGGAGGCGGTCCCGGAGTCGAAGCGGACCTCGCTGCTGCGGCGGCTGGCGACCGTCGGCTTCGGCGGGCGCCGGGAGGACGAGCCCGCCCCCGCGGCCCGGCCCGCCGCGGCGCCGGCCGCCGCGCCCCAGGCGCACGTCCCGGCCGCGCCCCGTGCTCCGATGCCGGCCGCCCCGCTGTACCGCCCGGCGCAGGGGTCGCTGGACCCGATGGGCCGTCAGGCGACGGGACCGCGGATGATGGACGACGACCAGCTCGAGATCCCGGCCTTCCTCCGCCGCCAGGCGAACTGAGAGGGGCCGGGGCGTCCCGCGATTCCGCCGGATCCGCGCCCGCCCGGGCTTTTCGGGTGGGCGCGGGGCGTTTGCCGTGACCGGCCGGCGGGGCGGATGCTGCACCGCAGCGATACAATCTTGAGTTGATTCACTGGTGACGATCGATCGGGCGGGCGAGGCGCTGTCCGCGGCCGCGGCCGTGGACCTGATGCAACCGGGCCACAGAAGTGCCGCGGTTTCGTCGTCGGTTAACCAAAGTTTAAACCGTTGGTGGGGCACGATTTTAGCGCGGCGCACGGGGAAGCCTGACTGTAACAGACCGTAAGAATCCGTGATTTGGCGCGTCTGTGCGGTGCAGCTATAGGACTCCACGGAACGACAAGCGCGCAGCAGGCATACAACCTGTCAGCGCCGGGGCATCAGGCGACGGACGGATCGAAACGCACCACCCGCACGGGAGCGGTGCCGGGTCGCGGCCGAGGGCTAAGGAATGCGATCGAACAGCCAGACGACCCTCAAGGGGCCGGCGATCCTCTCGGGCGTCGGGGTCCATTCGGGCAACCGCGCCGAGATCACGCTCCGGCCCGCGCCGGCCAACCACGGCATCTGCTTCCTCCGCACCGGCACCCCCTTCGGCAACGACCGGCTCATCAAGGCCCATCACGCCCTGGTCTCCGCCACCGAACTCTGCACGGTCATCGGCGACGTCGAGACCGGCGCGGTGGCCACCATCGAGCACCTGATGTCGGCCCTCTACGGTCTCGGGATCGACAACGCCCTGATCGAGATCGACGGTCCCGAGCTTCCCATCCTCGACGGCAGCGCCGGCCCCTTCGTGCAGGCGATCGACAAGGTCGGCCTCGCGGCCTGCGGCGCCCCCCGGCGCTGGCTCAAGGTGCTGCGGCCGGTGCGGATCGAGAGCGGCCGCGCCTTCGCCGAACTCCGTCCGATCGACCGGGGCTTCCGCCTCGACGTGGAGATCGACTTCGAGAGCCCGGTGATCGGCCGCTCGCGCAAGGCGCTGGACCTCTCCCCCGCGAGCTACCGCCGGGAGATCGCCGGCGCCCGCACCTTCGGGATGATGCGGGACGTGGAGCGCTACTGGAAGGCCGGGTTCGCGCTGGGCGCCTCCCTGGAGAACACCGTGGCGGTCGGCGAGACCGCGGTGGTCAACCCCGAGGGCCTGCGCTTCCCGGACGAGTTCGTCCGCCACAAGATCCTCGACGCGGTCGGCGACCTCGCGCTCGCCGGACTGCCGCTCCAGGGCGCCTACCGCTCCTATTGCGGCGGCCACCGCATGAACGTCGGCGTCCTCTCCGCCCTGTTCGCCGACCGCGCCAACTACGCGATCATCGAGGCGCCCGGCACCCGCCGCGAGGCGGCACTCGCCGAGATCGGCGCCGGGCTCGGCATCGCGGCCTTCGCCGCCGACCTCTGAAATCCCGGATCACCCTGTTGCCCGCGGGCCACGACCGGCCGGCACCCGATGCCGCCGCAGCTCTGCCGCTTTCGCGCCCGAATCGAGCGTCACGGTTTAACGGTCCGTGAACGGCGGGCGCGGCCCCGACGGGCCGGAACCACCCACGTGATGGCATGCCGGCGCGGGACGCGCGGCCGGAGTCGGGGAAAGAACGCGCTGATGCCTGTCACCCATCGTCCCCGCGGTCGCGCCGCGGCGCTGGCGGCCCCGGTCGTCGCCCTCCTCGGCCTCGGCCTCGGCGGCTGCGACTTCGACCCGACCGGCCTGTTCGCCGAGAAGTACAAGCCCGAGGTCGTGCCGGACGTGCCGGCGGACAAGCTCTACAGCGAGGGCCTCGCCAAGCTCGAGGACAGCGACTACGAGGCCGCGGTCAAGAAGTTCGACAACCTCGACAAGCAGTACCAGTATTCGGACTGGTCGCGCAAAGCGCTGCTGATGACGGCCTACGCCAACTACGAGGGCCAGAAGTACGACGACGCGATCAACGCGTCGAAGCGCTACCTGCAGCGCCACCCGGCCAGCAAGGACGCGGCCTACGCCCAGTACCTGATGGCGATGTCGAACTACAAGCAGATCCCGGACGTGACCCGCGACCAGGACCGCTCCGAGAAGGCGCTCGTCGCCCTCCAGGAGCTGGTGCAGAAGTATCCGACCTCGGAATACGCCGCCGACGCGCGGGCCAAGATCCAGATCACCCGCGACCAGCTCGCCGGCAAGGAGATGGAGATCGGCCGCTACTACCTGGAGCGGCGCAACTTCCCGGCGGCGATCAACCGCTTCCGCGACGTGGTGTCCCGATACCAGACCACGCGCCACACCGAGGAGGCGCTGGAGCGGCTGACCGAGGCGTACTGGGCGCTGGGCATCACCCAGGAGGCGCAGAACTCGGCGGCCGTGCTCGGCCACAACTTCCCCGACAGTCCCTGGTACAAGGACGCGCACGCGCTCCTCGCCCAGGGCGGCGTGGCGCCGCGGGAGGAGAAATCCTCGTTCCTGTCGAAGCTCTTCCGCGGCGTGACCGGCAAGACCGCCTCGGCCGAGTAGCCGCGAACGCGATCGTCCTGCGAGGAAGGCCCGGAGCCGCCGCTCCGGGCCTTTTGCGTCGCGCGCGCCGGAGGCCGTCCCCGGGCGACGCATTTTCGGGGTGAATCCCGCCGCGCCCGGCCTTATGTCTGCGGTCCTCTCACAGGGATCTCCCCACGCCGCATGCTCGCGCAGCTCGCGATCCGCGACATCGTTCTGATCGACAAGCTCGAACTCAACTTCCGCGAGGGGCTCAGCGTCCTCACGGGCGAGACGGGCGCGGGCAAGTCGATCCTGCTCGACGCGTTCAGCCTCGCGCTCGGCGGGCGCGGCGACGGCCGGCTCGTGCGCCACGGCGAGGCGCAGGGCGGCGTCACAGCGGTGTTCGACGTGCCCCTCGACCACCCGGCGCGGGCCATCGCCGCCGAGTCCGAGATCGACACCGAGGGCGACCTGATCCTGCGCCGGACGCAGATGGCGGACGGGCGCACCCGCGCCTTCGTCAACGACCAGCCGGTGGGCGTGCAGGTGCTGCGGGCGATCGGCGCCGCCCTGGTCGAGATCCACGGCCAGCACGACGACCGGGCGCTGGCCGACCCCGCCTCGCACCGGGCGATCCTCGACGCCTTCGGCGGGCTCCAGGCCCCCCTGGCGAAGGTCGCCGCCGCGTCCAAGGCCGTGCGCGCGGCGCGGACCGCGCTCGGCGAGCACCGCGCCCGGGTGGAGGCCGCCCGCCGGGAGGCCGACTTCCTGCGCCACGCCGTCGAGGAGCTGGGCGAACTCGCCCCGCTTCCGGGCGAGGAGGCGAGCCTCGCCGAGCGGCGGACCGTGATGCAGCAGTCGGAGAAGATCGCCCGGGAGCTGAACGAGGCGCTGGAGGCGGTGGGCGGTCCGCACTCGGGCGTCCCGCACCTCTCGGCCGCCCTGCGCAAGCTGGAGCGGCGCGCGGCCCAGCTCCCGGCCCTGGTCGAGCCCTGCGTCGGGGCGCTCGACGCGGCGCTCGTGGCGCTCGACGAGGCCCGCGCCGTGCTCGACGCGGCCCTGGCCGAGGCCGAGTTCGACCCGCGCGAGCTGGAGCGGGTGGAGGAGCGGCTGTTCGCCCTGCGCGCCGCCTCGCGCAAGTACGACGTGCCGGCCGACGCTCTCGCCGCCCTGGCCGAGCGCTACGCCGCCGACGTGGCGGCGATCGACGCGGGGGAAGCCGAACTCGCCGCGCTGGAGGGCAGGCTGTCCGAGGCCGAGGCCGCCTACGCCCGGGCCGCCGCGACGCTCAGCGCCGGCCGGCGCCGGGCGGCCAAGGCCCTGGACGCCGCCGTGCAGGCCGAGCTGCCGCCGCTGAAGCTGGAGCGGGCCCGGTTCCTCACCGAGATCGCCACCGACCCGGACGCGCGGGACGCGGCCGGATCCGACCGGGTGGAGTTCTGGGCGCAGACCAATCCCGGCACCAAGCCCGGGCCGATGATGCGGGTCGCCTCCGGGGGCGAATTGTCGCGCTTCATGCTCGCCCTGAAGGTGGTGCTGGCCGACAAGGGCTCGGCTCCGACGCTGATCTTCGACGAGATCGACACTGGCGTCGGCGGCGCCGTGGCCGACGCGATCGGCGTGCGGCTGGCGCGGCTCGCGGGCGGCGTGCAGGTGGTGGCGGTGACGCACGCGCCGCAGGTCGCCGCCCGGGCCGGGACGCATTTCCTGATCGCCAAGGCGCCGGTGAAGGGCGCGGGCCGCGTCGCCACCCGGGTCGCGACCCTGCCGGTCGAGGCGCGCCGCGAGGAGATCGCCCGGATGCTCGCCGGCGCCACCGTCACCGACGAGGCCCGCGCCGCCGCCGCCCGCCTGCTCCAGGGCGCCGAGGCCTGATCCGGCGGCGGGATCGCGGCCGGGCCGCGGATTAAACCTGTGTTAACCAATTTGGAGAATTCTGTGCCCTGCCGGATCCGGGGGCAGGCCCGTGCCGGTTGAAGGCCGGGAGGGGCCCATGAAGCCGTCAGCCGTCGCGCGCGACATCCGCAGGCCAGCGTCCGCACTGAGCGGGTCGGTCGATACCGGCCACCTCGGCCTGACCCTGCGCCGCGTCTACGAGGGCAGCGTCGACACCCAGCCCATCACCGACGCGCAGATCGAATTGCTGCTCCGCCTGCGCCAGAAGGAGCGGGAGCTGCGCCGGGCGTCCTGAGCCCGACGCACGGCCCGCCGCAGGCGAGCCCCTCGTCGGGGCTACCAGCGCCGGGCGCCGGGCCGCCGCCGATACTCCGCGGCGCGGATCCGGGTGAGCACCCGGTCGAGATCGACCAGCATGGCGGCCTCCTCGGCCCGGGCCCGCGCCACCTCCGCCGTGTCCCGGCCGTAGCGCTGGCGCGCCTGGGCGAGGGCCAGCGCCCGCTCCAGCGCCTCGCGCTCGGCGTGAAGGGCGAGCCAAGCCGCGTCCTGGGCCGGCTCCGGGGCCTCACCGCGCCCCGTATCCTGGGCCCCCTCGTCGCCCACCGCCGCCATCCTTCCCGCTCCGCCGGCCCCGCTCGGGCCTCCGGTCCGGCTCCGTGAGCACCGGACCGGGTGGAACGCGCGAGAGCGGCGAACCGTGCCACCGGCCGGCCGCGCGCCGCCGGGGACGGCGGCGGCCCCTGTCATCCCCCTGTCATCTGGCCGTCGTAATCGCGGCCGCGTCGGGCGGCCCGCCCCGGTCCTCGGCACCGGGCGGTCGGTTCCGCGTGATCGCGCGTCCCGCCCGACGGCAACGGAGATCCCATGAGACCCTTCGCTTACGCGCTCGCCGTCGGCCTCGCGGCGACCCAGCTCGCGTCCGCGGCGCTCGCCGCCGACATCACCGGCGCCGGCGCCACCTTCCCGTTCCCGGTCTACTCCAAGTGGGCCGAGGCCTACCGGAAGGAGACGGGCAACGGCCTCAACTACCAGTCGATCGGCTCCGGCGGCGGCATCAAGCAGATCCAGGCCAGGACCGTCGATTTCGGCGCCACCGACGCGCCGCTGAAGGGCCCGCAGCTCGACAAGGACGGCCTCGTCCAGTTCCCGACCGTGATGGGCGGCGTGGTGCCGGTGGTGAACGTCCCCGGGATCGAGCCGGGCAAGCTGAAGCTCACCGGTGAGGTCCTGGCCGACATCTACGCCGGCAAGATCGCCAAGTGGTCGGACCCGCGGATCGCCAAGCTCAACGACGGCCTGAAGCTCCCCGACGCCAACATCACCCCGGTCTACCGCTCGGACGCGTCGGGCACGACCAACATCTTCACGACCTACCTCTCCCAGGTCTCCGAGCCCTGGAAGAAGGAGTACGGCGCGGCGACCACGATCTCGTGGCCGGTCGGGCAGGGCGGCAAGGGCAACGAGGGCGTCACCGCCACCGTCAAGCAGGTGCCCAACAGCATCGGCTACGTCGAGTCGGCCTACGCCAAGCAGAACAAGCTCTCCTACGCGCTGCTGCAGAACAAGGCCGGCAAGTACCCGCAGCCCGACGACAAGGCGTTCCAGGCCGCCGCCGCCAGCGCCGACTGGAAGGCGGCGCCGGGCTTCGGCATCGCGCTGACCAACCAGCCGGGCGACGACGCGTGGCCGATCACCGCCGCGACCTTTATCCTCGTCCACAAGGACCCGGCCGACGCCGCCAAGACGGCGGACGTGCTCAAGTTCTTCGACTGGGCCTACAAGAACGGCGACAAGCTCGCGACCGACCTCGACTACGTGCCGCTGCCCGACACCGTGGTCGGCCTGATCCACGACGAGTGGAAGGGCATCAAGGGCAAGGACGGCAAGCCGGTCTTCAACATGTGAGCCCGCGGGGAGGGAGCCCGTCCCGGGCTCCCTCCCTCGCGCCGCCGGCCGCACCGCGCTACGACGCCCGAACCGAAGAGAACCGCGGATGCCCGCCTTGACGCAGTCCATCGCCCTCTCCGAGCCGCGCGCCGCCGCGCGCAAGGGGCCGAGCCGCGGCCTCGACGCCACCTTCCGCACGATCTCCTTCGGCGCCGCCCTGCTCGTCCTCCTGGTGCTCGCCGGCATCCTCGGCTCGATCATCTACGGCGGCTGGCCCGCCTTCCGCGAGTTCGGGTTCGGCTTCCTCACCTCCAGCGCCTGGAACATCGGCACCGAGCAGTACGGCGCGCTGGTCGCGGTGATCGGCACGGTCGCCTCGGCGCTGCTGGCCCTGCTCATCGGCGTGCCGGTGTCGCTGGGCATCGCCGTCTTCCTCACGCAGCTCTGCCCGGGCTGGGCGCGCAAGCCGGTGGCGATGACCATCGAGCTGCTCGCGGCCGTGCCGAGCATCATCTACGGCATGTGGGGCCTGTTCGTGTTCGCGCCGCTGTTCGCGCGCTTCGTGCAGATCCCGGTCTCCAACCTCGTCGAGGGGATGCCGGTGATCGGCACCATCCTCTACGCCCGGGTGCCGTCGGGCGTCGGCGTGTTCACCGCTGGCATCATCCTGGCGATCATGATCGTGCCGTTCATCGCCTCGATCGCCCGCGACATGCTCGACCAGATCCCCACCGTGCTGCGCGAGAGCGCCTACGGCATCGGCTGCACCACTTGGGAGGTGGTGCGCCACGTGCTGGTGCCGCAGGCGGCGGTGTCGATCATCGGCGCGATCATGCTGGGCCTCGGCCGGGCGCTCGGCGAGACGATGGCGGTGACCTTCGTGATCGGCAACGCGAACCGACTCTCGGCCTCGATCTTCGACCCGTCCTCGACCATCGCCTCGCGCATCGCCAACGAGTTCAACGAGGCGGACGGGATGCAGCTCAACGCGCTGATGGCGCTCGGCTGCATCCTGTTCGTCATCACCTTCATCGTCCTGATCATCGCGCGCCTGCTGACCCGGCGCGTGCGGGCCGCCTGAGACGGGACCTTCCGATGGACGCCGCCACCACCCTCGCCCCGCTCGCCGGGCGCGTCCGCCGCGGCCGGCGGGTCGCCGACCGGACCCTGCGGATCGGCTGCACGCTCGCCACCGTCATCGGCGCGGTGGTGCTCGGCTCGATCCTGCTGATGCTGATCGTCCAGGGCCTGCGCGGCTTCACCCCGGCCCTGTTCACCCAGCCGACCCCCGGCCCGGGCTCCGAGGGCGGCGGCATCGCCAACGCGATCCTCGGCAGCCTCGTGCTCACCGCCATCGGCATCGCGGTCGCGACCCCGGTCGGCGTGATGGCCGGCACCTACCTCGCCGAGTACGGCCGCACCTCCCGGCTCGCCGACGTGATCCGCTTCCTCAACGACATCCTGCTCTCGGCGCCCTCGATCCTGATCGGCCTGTTCGTCTACACCCTGATGGTGCGGCCGATGGGGAGCTATTCCGGCTGGGCCGGCGGCGTGGCGCTCGCCATCATCGCCGTGCCGGTGATCGTGCGCACCACCGAGGACATGCTGCGCCTCGTCCCCGGCCAGCTCCGCGAGGCCGGCGCGGCGCTGGGCGCCCCCCCCTCCGTCGTCATCACCAGCGTGACGTGGCGCGCGGCCTCGGCCGGCATCGTCACCGGCATCATCCTGGCGCTCGCCCGCATCGCCGGCGAGACCGCGCCGCTGCTGTTCACCGCGCTCAACAACAACTCGTGGTTCTCGGCCAACCTGATGGGCGGCGTCGCGAACCTGCCGGTGATGATCTACCAGTTCGCCCTCTCGCCCTACCCGAACTGGCAGGGCCTCGCGTGGGCCGGCGCCCTGCTGATCACCGCCACCATCCTGGCGCTGTCGATCGTCGCCCGCCTGGTGATCAAGCCGCAGCGGTCGCGCTGAGCCCTCCCGAGGACATCCCCAGGAACCCCCGATGAACGCCGCCTCCGCGATCTCCACCGTCGAGCTGAGCCGCAACAAGGCCGAGGCCGGCCGGGCCGTCCGCATCGCCGTGAAGGACCTGAACTTCTACTACGGCAGCTTCCACGGCCTGAAGGGCATCGACCTCGACTTCCACGACCGGCAGGTGACGGCGCTGATCGGCCCGTCCGGCTGCGGCAAGTCCACCCTGCTGCGCTGCTTCAACCGCATCTACAGCCTCTACCCCGAGCAGCGGGCGGAGGGTCAGATCCTGCTCGACGGAAAGAACATCCTCGATTCCAGCGTCGACCTGAACGAGCTGCGCTCCCGGGTCGGCATGGTGTTCCAGAAGCCGACGCCGTTCCCGATGTCGATCTACGACAACGTCGCCTTCGGCCTGCGCCTCTACGAGCGGCTGCCGCGCTCGGAACTCGACGGGCGGGTGGAGGAAGCCCTGCGCAAGGCGGCCCTGTGGGACGAGGTGAAGGACAAGCTCAAGCAGCCCGGAACCGGCCTGTCGGGCGGCCAGCAGCAGCGCCTGTGCATCGCCCGCACGGTGGCCCAGGGCCCGGAGGTGATCCTGTTCGACGAGCCGACCTCGGCGCTGGACCCGATCTCCACGGGCCGGATCGAGGAGCTGATCGAGCAGTTGCGCGACGAGTTCACCATCGCCATCGTCACCCACAACATGCAGCAGGCGGCGCGCATCTCGCAGTTCACGGCGTTCATGTATCTCGGCGAACTGATCGAGTTCGGCCCGACCGAGCGCATGTTCATGAACCCGACCCAGCGCCGCACGCAGGACTACATCACCGGCCGCTTCGGCTGATTTTTTCGGGATCCCGCCTGGGAGCGTCCAGCATGGCCGGCCACATCGTCAGCTCTTACGACACCGACCTCGAGAACCTGCGCCGGTCGATCGCCGAGATGGGCGGCGTCGCGGAGAAGATGACCGGCGAGGCCACCGAGGCGCTGGTGCGCCGCGACGCCGCCCTCGCCCAGGCGGTGATCGCCGCCGACAAGCGCCTCGACACGCTCCAGCGCGAGATCGAGGAGCGCGCGGTGCTGCTCATCGCCCGCCGCCAGCCCCTGGCGATCGACCTGCGCGAGACGATCTCGGCGATCCGCGTCTCGGGCGACCTGGAGCGGATCGGCGACCTCGCCAAGAACGTCGCCAAGCGCGTGGTGGCGATTTCGGACCAATCGGCCGCCCAGAAGATCGTGCTCGGCGTGCGCCACATGAGCGACCTCGCCGAGGCGCAACTCAAGGACGTGCTCGACGCCTACGCCAGCCGCGACACCGCCGCCGCCCAGGACGTGTGGGCCCGCGACGACGAGATCGACGCCCTGTACAACTCGCTGTTCCGGGAGCTCCTGACCTACATGATGGAGGACCCGCGCAACATCTCGTTCTGCACGCACCTCTTGTTCTGCGCCAAGAACGTCGAACGCATCGGCGACCACACCACCAACATCGCCGAGACGATCTACTATCTCGCCACCGGCGAGGCCCTGGCCGGCGACCGGCCGAAGAACGACGCCTCGAACTACGCGACCGTCGCGCCGGGGGCGTGAGATGATCCGCGCCGGGGGTGCGTGAGATGCGTGTCCTGATCGTCGAGGACGAGGAGGCGCTGGCGACGCTCCTGCGCTACAACCTGGAGGCCGAGGGCTTCGCCGTCGATGCGGCCGCCCGCGGCGACGAGGCCGAGATCCTGCTGGCCGAGCGCGTCCCCGACCTCGTGCTGCTCGACTGGATGCTGCCCGGCCTGTCGGGAATCGAGCTGTGCCGCCGCATCCGGGCGCGCCGCGAGACCGAGCGCCTGCCGGTGATCATGCTCACAGCCCGGGGCGAGGAGGGCGACCGGGTCCGCGGCCTCGGGACGGGGGCCGACGACTACATCGTCAAGCCGTTCTCGGTGCCGGAACTGCTCGCCCGGGTGCGGGCGCTGCTGCGCCGGGCCAAGCCGGCCCACGTCGCCGACCGGCTCGCGGCGGGCGACATCGAGCTCGACCGCACCGGCCACCGCGTCCGCCGCGGCGGCGAGGAGCTGCATCTCGGCCCCACCGAGTTCCGCCTGCTCGAATTCCTGATGCTCAGCCCCGGCCGGGTCTTCTCCCGCGAGCAGCTCCTCGACGGGGTCTGGGGCCACGACGTCTACATCGACGAGCGCACGGTGGACGTCCATGTCGGGCGCCTGCGCAAGGCGCTCAACGGCCCCCGCCAGACCGACCCGATCCGCACCGTGCGCGGCTCGGGCTACGCCTTCGACGAGACGTTCCTCGCGGAGGCGTGAGCAGGGGGCGTCCAGAGGGCGTGCCCTCTGGTGGGGTGCCGGGGCGAAGCCCTGGCTGTTCGCGGGGCTCCGCCCCGCCCCCGCGAAAGGGCGAGCCCTTTCGAAACCCCGTTTCAGCGCGACAGCGCCGCGCTCCTGGGCGCCGGCACGACCGCGTCGAGGGCGGCGAGCACGGTGCCCTCGGTGAGGATCTGCGGCAGCACCTGCGGCGGCGCTCCTCCGCCCGCGTAGAGCAGGTAGAGCGGCACGCCGCTGCGGCCGTAGCGCTCCAGCAGGCGGGTGATCTCCGGATCCGCGTTGGTCCAGTCGCCCTTGAGGTAGGTCACGCCGCGCGCCCGCATGGCATTCCGCACCGCCTTGGTGGAGAGCGAGGTGGTCTCGTTGACCGCGCAGGTGATGCACCACGCCGCCGTCAGGTTCACGAAGACCGGCCGCCCCTCGGCGACCAGCGCGTCGAGGCGCGCCTGCGTGTACGGCTCGATCCCGTCCGCGGCGGCGAGCGCCGGTCCGGCGGCGCGTCCGGTCTGCAAACCCGACGCGGCGACCCCGACGGCGAGGAGGGCGGCGAGCGCCGCCGCCTGCCCGACCCGGCCGGACGCCCCCGCCGCACGCCCGCGCTCCCACGCCCAGGCGGCGAAGCCGACGCCCACGAGGCCGAACAGGGCGATCAGCAGCCCGCGCGGATCGACCTGCTGCGCCAGCACCCAGACCAGCCACGCGACGGTGGCGTAGACCGGGAAGGCGAGCACCTGCTTCAGGGTCTCCATCCAGGCGCCCGGCCGCGGCAGCGCCCGCAAAGCCGCCGGCCACAGGGTGAGGATCAGGAAGGGCAGGGCCAGCCCGAGGCCGAGGCTCGCGAACACGGCGAGCGCCACACCCGGGCTCTGGGTCAGGGCGAAGCCCACGGCCGTGCCCATGAACGGCGCGGTGCAGGGGGTGGCGACCACCGTGGCGAGCACGCCGGTGAAGAACGAGCCCGCGTAGCCGGAGCGGCGGGCGAGCCCGTCGCCGATCCCGGCGAGCCGGCCGCCGAACGCAACCGCGCCGGACAGGCTCAGCCCCATCGCGAACAGCAGGTAGGCGAGCCCCGCCACCACGATCGGCGACTGGAGCTGGAACCCCCAGCCCACCGCCGCGCCACCGCCCTTCAGGGCGATCAGCAGGCCGGCGAGCCCCAGGAAGCTCGCGAGCACACCCGCGGTGTAGGCGAGCCCGTGGCCGCGCAGCCGGGCCGGGCTCTCCCCCGCGTGCCGCACGAGCCCCAGCACCTTGATCGACAGGACCGGGAAGACGCAGGGCATCAGGTTGAGGATCAGCCCGCCGAGGAAGGCGAGCGCGGCGGCGACCAGCAGCGTCGGCGTCTCGGCCGGCGCCGCGACCGGCGCGGGCGGCTGCGGCGCGACGGCAGGGGCCGGGGCCGCGGGCTCGTCGCCGTAGGCGAAGGCGAGGCGGGTGACGGAGCCGCCGAGATCCTCCTCCACCGTCAGCACGCCGGGCAGCGTGCCCGGGGCCGGGCTGGTCGTGTCGCGGGCGAGGATGAGGTGCAGGCCCTCGGCATCGACGCTCAGTACCTGCTCGGCGGCGTTGTCGATGGCGTTCTCGGAGTAGGGGAAGAAGGCCGCGGACTTGATCGCCTCCGGCTTCAGGCCCGGCGCGGCGAAGTCGAGGCGCAGGCGGTCGCCCTGGCTCGACAGGCGCATCGGCCACACGGGGGGGACGGGCAGGGCGGCGCGGGCGCGGGCGAACAGGGCGGCGTTGGCGGGGTCGGGCCGGGGCTCGCCCACCGGCAGGGTCAGGCTCAGGTCGGCCGAGCCCGGCACGCACTCGGTCTCGCAGACGAGGTAGGTGAGCTTGGCGCCGATCCGCACCGGCTCGGCCGGGTCGAGGCTCGGCGGCGGCGTGACGGGGACGAGGAGCGTCACCGCGTCCTCGTAGCCGTAGTTCATGAGCGTCGCGATCGGGATGCGCTCGGGCGCCGGCCAGCGGATCGCCCCGGGGCTGAACCCCGCCGGCATCGTCCAGGTCACCTCCGGCGGCAGGCCGGAATCGCCGGGGTTGCGCCAGTAGACGTGCCAGCCGGCCTTCAGCCGCATGTGCACGGCCAGCGTGAAGGGCTGCGCCCCCGCCACCGCGGCGGGCTCGGCGACGAGGCTCGCCCGCACGAGGTCCGGCGGCGTGCGCAGGCCCTGGGCCCCGGCGGCGAGGGGGCCGGCGAGGCAGGCGAGGACGAGGAGGGCGAGGCGGGCGATCATGCTGTCCCTTGGCCGGTCCCCTGGACGCGGGCGCGGTCTCTCGCCCGCCGCGGGGGCGTTTGTGGGGCGGTCGAGCCTGAGCACCGAGCCTTAGCACAGGGCGGGCCCGCGCGCGCAGGCCCCGCGGCGCGACCGTCGGCCCCGGTCAGGGCTCGGGCGTCTCGCCCGCGAGCACGGCGCGCAGGCGCTCGGTGTCGATGTTGGCCCCCGAGAGGACGAGCCCGACCTCGCGGCCGGCCATGTCGTCCCGCTCCTGCAGGAGGGCCGCCAGCCCGGCCGCGCCGGATCCCTCCGCGGCGTTGTGCGTGGCGCGGAACAGGAGCCGGATCGCCTCGGCGATCGCGTCGTCGTCCACGCTCACGATGCGGTCCGCGCCGCGGGCGTAGATGGCGAGCGCCTCCGCCACCGGCACGCGGACCGCCATCCCGTCGGCGAAGGTGCGCGCGGCGGGGCTCTCCACGACGGTCCCGGCCTGCACGGACAGGAGCGCCGCCGGCGCGCCGGCCGCCACGACGCCGACGACCCGGGTGCGCAAGCCCAGCGCGTCGCGGGCGGCGATGGTGCCGCAGATGCCGGAGCCGCAGCCGATCGGCACGTAGACCGTGTGCAGGTCGGGCTTGGCCCGGAACATCTCGACGGCGTAGGTGGCGACGCCGCGCACCAGCTCGCGGTGGAAGGGCGGCACGGGAAAGAGGTCTTCCTCGGCGGCGACGCGCATGGCTTCGAGCCGGGCCTCGTCGAAGTCGTCGCCGAACACGCGCAGGTCGGCGCCGTAGGCCCGCATGGCGGCATTCTTCTCGGGCGAGTTGCCGCGCGGCACGTAGATCACGGCGCGCAGGCCCGCCGCGGTCGCGGCCCGGGCCTGGCTCTGCCCGTGGTTGCCCCGCGTGGCCGTGACGATGCCCCGGCAGGCGGGCCGCTCCCGCCGCAGCCAGTCGATCAGCGTCAGGCCGCCGCGGACTTTGAAGGCGCCGGTCGGCGCGTGGTTCTCGTGCTTGATCCAGACCTTCGCCCCCGTCGGCCCGGAGAGCTGCGGCCACAGGTGGAGCGGCGTCGGCGGCATCCGCGCGGCCACGAAGGCGCTCGCCGCCTGCAATTCGTCCGCAGTGAAGTCGGCCATCGGATCCTTCCGGGATGGTCGGGGACGGGATCACCCGCCTCACGCACCGAGCGGCGCCGTCGCCCGCTCCAGCCAGCCTCGCGCCTCCGGGTCGAGCAGGGGCGCCAGCGCCTCGCGCACGCGGGCGTGGTAGGCATCGATCCAGGCCCGCTCGCCGGGGTCGAGCAACTCCGACGCGATCAGGCGGCGGTCGTAGGGGGCGAGGGTCAGGGTCTCGAAGCCCAGCACCGGCCGCTCGCCCCCCGGCACGTCGCGATCCTCCACCAGCACGAGGTTCTCGATGCGGATGCCGTAGGCGCCGGGCGCGTAGTAGCCGGGCTCGTTGGACAGGATCATGCCCGGCTCCAGCGCCACCGTGCCGGTCTTGGCGATGCGCTGCGGCCCCTCGTGGACCGAGAGGAAGGCGCCGACCCCGTGGCCGGTGCCGTGGTCGAAGTCGAGTCCCGCCTGCCACAGGGGCGCGCGGGCGAAGGCGTCGATCTGCGCCCCCGTCGTGCCCCGCGGGAACACGGCGCGGCCGATGGCGACGTGCCCCTTCAGCACGCGGGTGTAGCGGTCGCGCATCGCGTCGGTCGGCGCACCCACCGCGACGGTGCGGGTGATGTCGGTGGTGCCGTCCGGGTACTGGGCGCCGGAATCGATCAGGAACAGCTCGCCCGCGCGCACGGTGCGGTCGCTCCCCCGGGTCACCCGGTAGTGCACGATCGCCCCGTTGGGCCCGGAGCCCGAGATGGTCGGGAAGGACACGTCCCGCAGGTCGCCGCCCGCGGCGCGGAATTCCTCCAGGGCCTCCACCGCGGCGATCTCGGTCAGCCCGCCGCCCGCCGCCGCCCGGTCGAGCCACGCCAGGAAGCGGGTCATGCTGGCGCCGTCGCGCAGGTGGGCGGCGCGCGCCCCGGCGATCTCGGCGGCGTTCTTGACCGCCTTCATCGCCGCGATCGGGTCCTTGCCGACATCGACGGTGCCGCCGGCCGCCTCGATCCGCTCCCTGAGCGCGACGGCCCCCGTCGCCGCGTCGAGCCGCACGCGGGCACCGGTCAGCGCCGCGAGACCGTCGTCGAGGTCGGCGCGGGGGTGGATGTCGGCCACGGGCTCCAGAGCCGCGCGCAGGTCGGGCGCGACGTTCGGGGAGACGAGATAGAGGCGCGCCCGGCCCTCGCGCGGCAGCACGGCGTAGCCGAGCGCCAGGGGGGTGTGGCCGACATCGCCACCGCGCAGGTTGAACGCCCAGGCGAGCGCGTGCGGATCGGAGATCACCAGGGCGTCGCAGCCGCCCTCGGCCAGCGCCGCGCGCACCCGCGCCAGCTTGTCCGCCGCCGCCTCGCCCGCCAGCGCGTCGGGCTGGACGACGACCGGGCCGGCGGGCGGCTTGGGCCGGCCGGCCCAGCAGGCGTCCACCGCGTTCGGCACGGCGCGCAAGGATCCGCCGGCCTTGGCCGCGGCCCGCTCCAGGCGGGCGACCCCGTCCGAGGTGTGCAGCCACGGGTCGTAGCCGAGGACGCCGTCGCGCTTCAAGTGGGCGGTGATCCAGGCCTCCGGGCTCGTCTCGGCCAGCGGCACGACGGCGACGATCCCGGTCTCGACCTGCTCCGGCGCCTGGAGGATGTAGCGACCGTCGACGATCAGCGCGGCGGAGTCCGCCAGCACGATTGCGGTGCCGGCCGAGCCGGTGAAGCCGGTGAGCCAGGCCAGCCGCTCGGCGTCGGCCGGCACGTATTCCGACTGGTGCTCGTCGGCCCGCGGCACGACGAAGCCGTCGAGGCCGGCCTCGCGCAAGCCCGCGCGCAGGGCCGCGATCCGTTCCGGCCCCTTGCGATGGCTCGGGTCGTCGAAGCTCTGGAAGCGGGTGCGGGGCTCGGTCATGGCCCGAGCCTATCGTCGCGGGACGGGCGGCGGCAACCGCAGCGACGATGCAGCCCCGCCTCAGCCGCCCTCCATCGGCAGGTCGGGGGCCCGGCCGGCCGGGGTGCCGTCGTAGGCCTCCAGCCACGCGGCGCGCTCGGGCGAGTCCGCCGGATACGGGCAGGCATCCTTCGGGCGGCCCTGTGCCCGGGCCCGGGCGCCCTCGGCGATCGGGTCGGTGGAGGTCCGGTCGGCCCGGGGCTCGTCGCGCGTCTCGCTCATGGCGGGAGAATGCGGGATTCGCCCGCCGGTTTCAGCGCGGCCGCGCCGCCGCGCCCCCGCGGCGCAGGACGAGGTGGACCCAGCCCTCGATCGTCCCTCGCCGCACGAGGGCGAAGCCCTGGTGGCGGTAGGCGGACAGCACCCCCGGCACGTCGCGGGCGATCAGCCCCGACAGCACCAGCACGCCCCCGCCCGCGACCACGCCGGACAGGCTGGGTGCCAGCAGCCGCAGGGGCTTGGCGAGGATGTTGGCGAAGACGAGGTCGAACCGGCGCGGGCGGGCCGCCATCGCGTGGCGCACCCCCGGCCCCTCGTAGAGCTTGAGATACGGTGCGAGCCCGTTGGCACGGGCGTTCTCGCGGGCGGTGCGCACCGCCTCCCGGTCGAGGTCGCCCGCGATCACCGGCGCGCGCAGGGCTTTCGCCGCGGCGAAGGCGAGAATGCCGGTGCCGGTGCCGACATCGAGCACCCTCGCGGGCCGGCCGCGCTTCAGCTCGCCGACCAGCGCCCGCAGGCAGCCGAGCGTCGTACCGTGGTGGCCGGTGCCGAAGGCCAGCGCCGCCTCGATCTCGATGGCGAGGTCGTTCGCGCGCACCGCCGCCCGGTCGTGGGACCCGTGGATCACGAAGCGGCCGGCGCGCACCGGCTTCAGCCCTTCGAGGGAGGCGCGGACCCAGTCCTGCTGCTCGATCGTGCGGAACTCGGCCGCGTCGGCCTCCGCGCCGATCACCGGGCGGATCAGGTTGCGGACGAAGGCTTCGTCCGGCGCGTCGGCGAAGTAGGCCTCGAGCCGCCACGTGCGCCCGTCCGCGTCCTCGAACGCGGCCACCGCCGTCTCGGTGGGGTCGAACATCTCCCCGAGCAGGTCGGTCATCGCCCGCGCCGAGGCCTCGTCGGTGGTCAGGCGCAGGATGTGGGTCGGGCGGTGGGGCGGCAGGCCTTCGAGCATGGTCCGGCTCTAGAGTGCCGCCCGGCGAAGGGGAAGCCGGTTCGCCGCGGGGCGGGGCACCGAACGCGCCGCGGGCTGGCGGGAGAGCGGGTCCGTCCCGCGGGACGGCCGCGACGCGCGCCTCGCATTGCGCAGGAATGCGGCACCGTGCCCGCGCGTTAACCAGTATGGCCGGAACCCGCGGGTCGGGCTCGGCGTTCCCGCGTGCTTCGCCCGCGAAGCGCGTTCTTCACAAGGTGCGTACAGGCGTGTCTCGGTCCAGGCATTCCACCCCCGGCGGCCCCACGTTCAAGCGGCCGCACCGTCGGCACGGTCCGGTCGTCCTCAATGAGGTCGCGAGCCGCCGGCCGGAGCATCCGTTCGGCGGCGCGATGCCGGACGGGCCGCTGCCGGGCCGCCTGCTGGTGCTGCTGAGCCGCCTGCACCGGGCCGAGTCCGCGCGCACCGTCCAGAAGTCCCCCGCGCCCGAACGGTAGCCGAAGCGCCCCCGATCCGAGCGCCTGATCCGTGCCCCTTGCCCGGCGGGGACCTGCGCCTATGATCGGCGTCGTAGCCGGCCGGATATAACGCGGCCGCGGGGGAGTTCGGATGCGCGTCTCGCGGAGAATCCTGGTGGCGGCGGCGCTGGCCGTCCTGGCAGCCGCCCCGGCTCGGGCCGCCGAGCCGGTGCTCGTGTTCGCGGCCGCGAGCCTGAAGAACGCCCTGGACGACGCCACGGCCTCCTGGACGAAGGAGACGGGCAAGACCGCGCGGATCTCCTACGCGGGCTCGAACGCGCTGGCCAAGCAGATCGAGGCGGGGGCGCCGGCCGAGGTGTTCATCTCCGCCGACCAGGCCTGGATGGATTATGCCGAGAAAGGCGGGAGCCTGAAGCCCGGCAGCCGCTTCGACTTCCTGCGCAACGCCCTGGTGCTGATCGCCCCCGCCGCCGGGACGGGAAACGCGGACCCGCAATTCGCGCTGGCACCGGACCTCGGCAGCAGGCTGGCCAAGCTGCTCGGCGGAGGCAAGATCGCCATGGCCAACACCGACGCGGTGCCGGCGGGCAAGTACGGCAAGGCGGCGCTGGAGGCGCTCGGCGGCTGGGATGCGGTGAAGGGGCAGGTGGCGCAGGCCGAGAACGTGCGCGCCGCCCTGCTGCTCGTCGCCCGCGGCGAGGCGCCGCTCGGGATCGTCTACGCCACCGACGCCGCCGCCGATCCGAGCGTGCGGGTGGTGGCGACGTTTCCCGCCGACAGCCACCCGCCGATCGTCTACCCGGCGGCGCAGACGAAGGCGGGCAAGAACCCCGACGCCGCGGCGCTGCTCGGCTACCTGCGCAGCCCCGCCGCGAAGCCGTTCTTCGAGCGGCAGGGCTTCACGGTGATCGACGGCCCGCGGGCGAGCCAGTAGCGGCCCCTTGTCCGGCCTCACCCCGGAGGAGTGGACCGCCGTCGCCCTGAGCCTGCGGGTGGCGGCGGTCGCGACGCTCGCGAGCCTGCTGCCGGGGCTGGCGGTGGCGTGGCTGCTGGCGCGGCGCCGCTTCCCCGGCCGGGCGCTCCTCGACGGGCTGGTGCACCTGCCGCTGATCCTGCCGCCGGTGGTCACCGGCTACCTGCTGCTGATCGCCTTCGGCCGGCGCGGATTCCTGGGGGCCCCGCTCGCCGAGCTCGGGATCGTGTTCGCCTTCCGCTGGACCGGGGCGGCGCTCGCCTGCGCGGTGATGGGCTTCCCGCTGATGGTGCGGGCGATGCGCCTGTCGATCGAGGCGGTGGACCGGCGGCTGGAGCAGGCGGCGGGCACGCTCGGCGCCGGGCCGCTGGCGACCTTCCTCACCGTGACGCTGCCGCTCAGCCTGCCCGGCTGCATCGCCGGGGCGGTGCTGGCCTTCGCCAAGGCGATGGGCGAGTTCGGCGCCACCATCACCTTCGTCTCGAACATCCCCGGCGAGACCCAGACCCTGCCCTCGGCGATCTACACCCTGACGCAGGTCCCCGGCGGCGAGGGGCCGGCGCTACGCCTCACCCTGATCTCGGTCGCCCTGTCGGTGACGGCGCTGCTCGTCTCGGAGTTCCTGGCGAGCCGGGCCGGGCGGCGGCTGGAGGCGGGGTGATGCGCTCACGCGTAGGCGTAGGGACCGCCCCGGGCGAGCGCCCGCCCGTAGCCAGGACGGGCGTGGATCCGCGCCAGCCAGTCCCGCAGGCGCGGCCCCGCGCCGGTGCCGCGGGCGGCGAAGGCCTCGACGGGAAAGCTCATCATCACGTCGGCGGCGGTGAAGTCGGCGCCGCAGAACCACGGGCGGGCGGCGAGTTCCGCCTCCCAGTAGGCGGCGTTCCGGGTCAGTTCGGGATCGACGAACCTGTCCTGGACGGTTCGCGCGATGCCGGCCACCAGTGGGCGCAGGGGCCACGGGCTGCCGGGGGCGAGGCGGGAGAAGACCAGCTTGAGCACGAGCGGCGGCATCGCCGAGCCCTCGGCATGGTGCAGCCAATGCGTGTAGCGGGAGCGCTCGAGCGTGCCCGCCGCCGGCACCAGGGCGCCACCGGCCCGGGTCGTCAGGTGCTCGACGATCGCCCCGGTCTCGGCGACGACCGCGCCGTCGTCCGCGATCACCGGCGCCTTGCCGAGGGGGTGCACCGCCTGGAGCGCCTTGGGCGCCCGCAGGGTCTTCGGGTCGCGGGCGTAGCGCCGGACCTCGTAGGCGAGGCCGAGTTCCTCCAGGAGCCAGAGCACGCGCTGCGAGCGGCTGTTCTCCAGGTGGTGGACGACGATCATCGCGGGGTCTCCGTGGCCGTGGGCAACGCGCAGGGGCCCGAGCCGTGCCGACGCTCCGCGACGGGGCGCTAGTGACTATCTCCGTCGACGTGACCCTGCGGCGCGGCGCCTTCGCGCTGGAGGCGGCCTTCGACGCGGGGCCGGGGCTCACCGCCCTGTTCGGCCGATCGGGCTCCGGCAAGACCACCCTGATCGACCTGATCGCCGGCCTCGCCCGGCCCGACCGGGGGCGGATCGCGGCCGGCGGCACGGTCCTCGTCGACACGGCGGCGCGGGTCTTCCTGCCGCCGCACCGCCGCCGGATCGGCGTGGTGTTCCAGGACGCGCGCCTGTTCCCGCACCTCAGCGTCCGGAAGAACCTGGGCTACGGCCGGTGGATGGCCCGGCTCCGGCCGGATCTGGCCGAATTCGCCGCGGTGACGGAAATGCTGGGCATCGGCCCGCTCCTCGACCGGCAGCCCGCCGGGCTGTCGGGGGGCGAGCGGCAGCGGGTGGCGATCGGCCGGGCGCTGCTGGCGCGGCCGCGGCTCCTGCTGATGGACGAGCCGCTGGCCGCCCTCGACGAGGCCCGCAAGGCCGAGATCCTCCCCTACATCGAGCGCCTGCGCGACGCGGCCGGGGTGCCGATCGTCTATGTCAGCCACGCGGTGGCGGAGGTGGCGCGGCTCGCCGCCACAATCGTGGTCCTCGACGCCGGCCGGGTCGCCGCCGCGGGGCCGGCCGGGGAGATCCTGCGCCGGGCCGACCTCGTGCCGGTGCGGGAGGAGGCCGGCGCCCTGCTCGACATGACCGTGGAGGGGCCCGACACCGAGACCGGGCTCACCCGCCTCGCGGGCCCGGCCGGGGGGCTGCTGGTGCCGGGACTCGCCCGGCCGCCGGGGGCCCGGGTCCGCGTGCGGGTGCCCGCCCGCGACGTGCTGGTGGCGACCGAGGCGCCGCGGGGCCTCTCGGCCCGCAACGTCCTGCCGGGACGGGTCCGGTCGCTGGCGCCGTCCGACGCGGGGGTGATGGTGACGATCGAGTGCGGCGGGGCGACGCTCGTCGCGCGGCTGACCGCGGCGGCGGTCCGCGACCTCGCCCTGGAGCCCGGCCGGCCGGTGCTGGCGGTGATCAAGAGCGCCGCCTTCGATCCCGCCGGCTTCGGCACGGCGCAGCCGGGCGTCGAGATCTGACGATCGCCGGATACAACCTGGGACAGAAACACAACCGTAAATTAGGATTCGTCCTCCACCTTCGGTTGTGCCGCTGCGTGGTGCGGTCCGGAGGACGAAGCGGATGGGAAGGCGTTCACGGCTCCGCTGCGCTCACGCCCGGCCGAAGCACCGCGCGCGACGCATCCTGTCGTGCCGACGCGGCGGGGCGGCGGTCGAGTTCGCGCTGATCATGCCGCTGCTGCTCGCGCTGTTCGCGGGCGTGACCGTCTTCGGCATCTGCCTCGGCGCGGCCCACAACCTGCGGCTGATCGCGGCGGAGGCCGCGCGGGCCTCGATCGCCGGTGTGACCGACACGGAGCGAGCCACCCTCGCCCGCAACACGGTCAACCGCAGCCTCACCGCCGGCGCCATGTTCCGCCCCGGCAGCGTCGACGTCGAGGTCGGGTCCGATCCCACCGACGCCGACGTCTACACCGTCACCGTGCGGCTCGACGCGACGACCCTCGGGCTCAACGCCTTCTCCCGCCTGCTGCCGCTGGTGCCCGACCTGATGCGCAGCACCGTCAGCGTCCGCCGGGGCGGTTTGTGACCGGGCACCCGCCCGGCCGCCGGTGCCGGTCTGTGCGGGCGTTGGCACGGGCGCGAGGTGGCGCTGACGCCGGGGCGCGGGCTCGCGGGGCCGCCATTGCCGGTGATGGACATCGTCTCCACTACCGCGGCACGCGCCAACGGTTAGAACCGAGCAGCCGAGCCGTGCCGGTACGTGATCTTGTCGGATCGCCGCACGGCAGGTGTATTTTCATCAGAAAAACGTCGATTTATCCGTTTTTTATTCTAATTTCTCGACCATTGACGGAGAAAGTGCGAAAATATGCAGCAAACAAATTGATGTGACCTCTGTCACCGGCGACCCTCCGAGTCGATGCCGAGGAAGCTCCAGTGTCTACGGGTCGAACTGTTGCTGTTTAGACACATTCTACGCGCGCAATCTGTCATACCATCTCACGTTAAGCCGGGAGCGCAATCTCCGGTCTACAACCGGCTCGGCCCGTGGGGCTCGAACAGATCGTCCAGCCCATCGGTGTCGCGAGATCCGACGTGTCGGCCGTGTTCATCGTCGAGATCGCAAGCGTATGATTCCGATTGTGCTCAGCCTCGCGGCCGGATTGCTGACCGCCCTCGTCGCCTCGACCTGGGCCCTCATCGTCGCCGGCGGGATGAGCGACGCGCCCGAACCGCGCAGGGTCGCGCCGTCGTCGGACATCAGAACCTGGTAGGAGCCCGGCGCCCACCCCGGCACGGACCCGAGCCTTCGGAACGGGCCTCCGGGGGCGAAGAGCCGTGCAAGCCGCCCGACGCGTCATCCCGGTCCGGCGCGGTGGCCCGGCATCCACGGGTGCGGTGTGGCGGGTCGCGCCGTCAATGGTCGCGGCGCGCCCCGAGGCCGGGGGTCAGCCCACCCGCCGAGAGCCGGGCGGCCTTCTGGCCGAGCCGCAGCAGTAGCATGTCGATCAGCAGGCGCAGCTCCGAATCCTCGATCCGCTCCAGGGCATCGCGGCATTCGAGGGCGTGATCGACGGCGGCGGCCAGCGCGTCGCCCGGATCGGCGAGGTTCTGGGCCAGGGTACGGGCGGGTGCCGCGTCGCGCGGCGCGGCCTCGGTGATGTCGATGATGATGCCGTGCCCCTCGCGCCGACGGGCGCCGCGGGAGACCCGGCCGCGGTCGAGGATCCGGCGGATCTCGCCGGTCGGCGAGAGGGTGCGGTACTCGGCCACGAGCAGGCCGCCGTGCTCGCTCAGGGCGCGGAAATGCCGGAACAGGGCGGGGCGGTCGTCGGGATGGACGCGGGCCTTGGCGGTCTCCAGGGACACCGGCCGCCCGGCGAGGCCCGGGTCCCCCGCCAGCACCGCCGCCGCCCCGGCGTCGAGGATGCAGCGGTCCGGGCTCGACGACCACGACCACGCACCGACCACGCCGGACGCGTCCAGCGCCGCGGTGAGGTCGACCGGCTGGTTGCGCGGTCGCTTGATCGCATCGACGTGCATGGGCGATCTCCGAGAACGGTGCGCCCCTGCGCGCCTTTCGCAGACATACAACCAAAAATGGAATTAATGAGTGGTTAACTCAACCGGTCGCCCCGGCACTTCTCGGGTGCATTCTACCGATCCGGCAGGCATTTTCGGGCTCAAACCCGCCTTCCGATCTGTCGGGCGAGCCCATCACAACCCGCGCAGGTTGCAATTTGGATGGCCGAGCACCGCGCATTCCGGCGCGGCCGGGCGGTTCAGCCGAGCTGCGTCAGCAGGGTGAGGGCACCGAAGATCAGCACCGAGGCCACCGAGAGCGCGAGCAGGATCAGGGCCGCGCGCGATTCCCGCAATTCCGGCGACATCGGCGTCCCCCGCAACGTTCGCTCCGGGCCGAACCTCGCACCGAAGCCCGGCCCTGTCGAGCCGCGCGCGGGGCCCGGCCATCCCCGCGGAAACAGCCGGGCCCCGTGTTCCTCGCCGTGCGGCGCCCGCCTCAGGCGGCGGTGCGGGCCTCCACCATCCGCGCCAGGAAGGCGCTGCCGATCGGGATGATCGAGTCGTCGAAGTTGTAGCCGGCATTGTGCAGGCCCGGGCCCGGCCCGGCCCCGAGCCAGACATAGGCGCCGGGGACCACCATGGTCATGTCGGCGAAGTCCTCGCTGCCCATGCGCGGCACGGCGTCGGCATCGACCTGTCCGGGCCCGACGAGCTCGGCCGCGACCTCGGCGGCGGCGGCCGCCTGCGCGGGGGCGTTCTCCAGCACCGAGAACACGTCCTGGATCTCCACCGCGATCTCGGCGCCGTAGGCGGCGGCGAAGCCCGCGGCGAGCTCGCGCATGCGGGTTCCGGCCATGGCGCGCACGTCCGCGTCGAAGGTGCGGATCGTGCCGGCCATGTGCGCGGTCTCGGGCACGACGTTGTAGGCCGAGCCGGCCTCGATCCGGGTGATCGACAGCACGATCGACTTCAGCGGGTCGGCGTTCCGCGAGACGATCGATTGCAGCGCCTGGGCGAGCCCAGTGGCGACCACGATCGGGTCGATCCCCTTGTGGGGCTGGG
Source organism: Methylobacterium amylolyticum (assembly GCF_030700245.1). Lineage (GTDB taxonomy): Bacteria > Pseudomonadota > Alphaproteobacteria > Rhizobiales > Beijerinckiaceae > Methylobacterium. The sequence continues at coordinate 40,353 of NZ_JAUYZI010000022.1, read as the reverse complement.
CGGCGTGGATGCCCTTGCCGCGGATGCGGATGTCGAAGAAGTCCGCCGCGGCCATGATCGGGCCGGGGCGCAGCTTGATGTGGCCGTGCTGGCCGCCCGGCTGGTTGTGCAGGCCGTAGATCTCGTCGCAGGGGAAGCGCTCGAACAGGCCGTCCTTCAGCATGGCGCGGGCGCCGCCGCGGCCCTCCTCGGCCGGCTGGAAGATGAACACCGCGGTGCCGTCGAAGTCGCGGGTCTCGGCGAGGTAGCGGGCGGCGCCGACGAGCATGGTCGTGTGGCCGTCGTGGCCGCAGGCGTGCATCTTACCCGGATAGGTCGAGCGGTAGGGGAGGTTGGTCTCCTCCTCGATCGGCAGGGCGTCCATGTCCGCGCGCAGGCCGATGCGGCGGCCGCTGTCGGTGCGGCCCTTCAGCAGGCCGACGACGCCGGTGCCGCCCACCCCCCGGTGCACCTCGCAGCCGAAGGATTCGAGCAGGTCGGCGACGATGCCCGCGGTGCGGGTCTCCTCGAAGCCGAGCTCCGGGTGGGCGTGCAGGTCGCGGCGGAGCGCCGTCAGTTCGTCGGCGAAGGTGCTGATGCGGTCGATCGGGCTCATGGCGGTGGGACTCACGGTTTCTGGAACTCGCGGAAGGGACGTCAGGACTCGGGGGCGTCCGGGCAGGCGCGCCGGAACGGGGTGAGGGTGTCGAGGGCATCGACCGCCTCGGCCACGTGGGCGCGCTCGCGCTGCAAGTACGCGGCCACCGCCCGGCGCAGGGCGGGGTCGGCGATGTCGTGGGCCGAGTGCATCAGGGCCGGCCGGTAGCCGCGGGCGAGCTTGTGCTCCCCCTGAGCCCCCGCCTCGACCCGCTTGAGGCCGCGGGCGATCGCGAACTCGATCGCCTGGTAGTAGCAGACCTCGAAGTGCAGGAACGGGTGGTCCTCGACGCAGCCCCAGTTGCGCCCGTACAGCGCCGTGTCGCCGATCAGGTTGATCGCCCCGGCGATGTACGTGTCCCCGCGCCGCGCCATGACCAGCAGCACCCGGTCCGCCATCCGCTCGGAGAGGATCGAAAAAAAACGGCGGTTGAGGTAGGGGCGGCCCCACTTGCGGGCGCCGGTGTCCATGTAGAACGCGAAGAACGCGTCCCAGACCGCCTCGGTCAGGTCGGAGCCGGTGAGGGGCTCGATCGTGATGCCGGGCCCCAGCGCGTCCCGCCGCTCCCGCCGGATGGTCTTGCGCTTCCGGGAGGCGAGGGCGTCGAGGAAGTCGTCGAAGGTGGCGTAGCCGGCGTTCTCCCAGTGGAACTGCTGGTCGGTGCGCTTCAGGAAGCCCGCGGCGCCCGCGCGCTCCCACTCGGCCTCCTGCATGAAGGTGACGTGGATCGAGGAGGCCTCGGTCTCCGCCCGCAGGGCCCGCAGGCCCGCCACGAGCCCGGCGGTGGCCTCGGCCGCGTCGGCTCCCGGCGCGATCAGGAAGCGCGGGCCGGTGACCGGGGTGAAGGGCACGCTGACCTGGAGCTTGGGATAGTAGCTGCCGCCGGCCCGCTCGTAGGCGTCGGCCCAGCCGTGGTCGAACACGTACTCGCCCTGGCTGTGGGACTTCAGGTAGCAGGGGGCGAGCCCGAGGATCTGCCCGTCGCGCTCCACCGCCACGTGCAGCGGCAGCCAGCCGGTCTTGCGGGAGACGCAGCCGGATTCCTCCAGCGCCGAGAGGAAGGCGTGGGAGACGAACGGATTGAAGGTCTCGTCGCCGGCCGCCAGCGTCTCGGGGGAGAGGGCGCAGGCGTCCCAGGCCGCGGCGCCGATCTCCTTCAGCCCGGTCAGCGCCCGCACCGTGAGCGCGACGGAGTCCGGCGGCGGCGCGGGTGCTCGCTTCATGGGGCGGCACTGTAGAACCGCCGCCGATGCGGTTGCAATCGGAGGGCGCGGGGCGTCGCGTTTTGTCGCGCTCCGGACCGCGGCGCGACACCCCGGCGCGACACCCCGATGCTACTCGGGCTCGGCCTCCGCCGTGTCGAGGCTGCGCCCGGCGTCGAGGAAGCGCTGCGGGTCGACCGGATCGCCGTCGATGCGGGTCTCGTAGTGCAGGTGCGCGCCGGTGGAGCGGCCGGTGGACCCGACGAGGCCGATCGTCTCGCCGGCCGCCACGCGCTGGCCCGGCCGCACGCCGATGCGGGCGAGATGGCCGAAGCGGGTGGTGAGGCCGTGCCCGTGATCGATCTCGACCATGTTTCCGTAGCCGCCCGAGCGCTCGGCGGCGGTCACCACGCCGGCCGCCGTGGCGCGGGCGGGGGCGCCGTACTCGGCCTTCAGGTCGAGCCCGGTGTGGAGGGCGAGGCCGCGGGTGAACGGGTCGAGCCGGCTGCCGAACGGGCTCGACACCGGCGCCTCGCCGCGGGTCGGGCGGCGCAGGGGCAGTTCGGCCGCGAGCCGGCGCAGGCGCCGGCCGTCGCCGAGCGCCCGGCGGGCCAGCGCGAGGGCGCCGTCGAAGTCCGCCCCGGCGAGCGCGCGCCCGTCGAGGGGCACGAGGGGACCGCCGAGGCCGTCGGCGGCGGCGGGCACGTCGAACCGGGCCGGGTCGAGGCCGGTGCGGCCGATCACGCCGCGCAGGCGGGCCACCTCCGCGTCGGCCCGGGCGGCGAGCCGCTCCAGCCGCTCCCCCTGGGCCGCCCCGAGGCCTTCGAGGCGCGCCTCCAGGCGGATCAGGCCGGTCTCCGCCTCGCGGGCGCTGCGCCGCCCCAGGGCGGGGGAGGGGCGGGGTGCGGCCTCGGCCGGGCGCAGGCTGAAGCCGTCGAGGGCCGCCGGCTGGCCCGCAGGCGCGGACAGGGTGCCGGTCACCGCCGGCTCGGCGAGCCCGGCGAGCACCGTCTGGCGCCGCTCCAGCTCGGCCTGACGCTCCAGGGCCGCCGAGACCCGGGCGGCGAGCGCGACCTCGGTGCCGGCCCGGTCGGTCCGGCCGCGGTCCATCTGCTCCTGCAACTCGGAGATCCGCGCCTCGTAGGCGCCGCGCATCGCCGCCTGCCGGGCGACGAAGCGGGCGAGCACGTCGTCGTGGAACAGGAGGATGCCGCTCGCCCCGAGGGCCCAGAGGAGGGCGAGGGCGAGGCCGCCCGCGAGCCACGGCACCCGCCGGCGCCGCGGCTCGGCGGGATCCGCGGGGTTCGGAGGCGGGCTCGAAGGACTGATCGAACGACTCATGACACAACCCGTCGCGCGGGCCGCCATTGAGCATCCGGTAAGGTTAAGGATCCGTGGGTCCGCGCGATGCCGGAGCGCCGCCGACCGTCCGGACGCGGGACACGGCGATCACGCGATCGTGCGCGCTGCCGCGAGAACCTCCTCGGCGTGGCCCGGCACCTTCACCTTCGGCCAGATCCGCGCGATCCGGCCCGCGCGGTCGATCAGCACCGTGGTGCGCTCGACGCCCATGTAGGTGCGCCCGTACATGCTCTTCTGGACCCAGACGCCGTAGGCCTGGAGCGTCTCCTTGGTCTCGTCGGAGGCGAGCGGGAAGGCCAGTCCGTACTTGCCGCAGAACCTGTCGTGGCTCCTGACCGGGTCCGGCGACATCCCGACCACCTGCGCCCCCGCCTCGGCGAAGGCCGGCAGCAGGGCGTTGAAGCCCTGCGCCTCCAGGGTGCAGCCGCTCGTGTCGTCCTTCGGGTAGAAGTACAGCACCACGGTCTGACCCTTCAGCGCGGCGAGGGCGATCCGCGCGCCGCCGGAGCCGGGAAGGTCGAAATCCGGGGCGGGCTCGCCCTCCGTCAGCGGCATGGTGCCTTCCTTTCGGCCGATTGCTGGTGTGGGTGGCCGGCGGCCCGCGCGTGTCGCGACGCCGTCGCACGAAACAGCCAAGCCCGGAGCGCCGCCCGCTGTAAAGGCCGGCCGCGCTCCGATCCAGCGGTCGCGGGGCAGGAGAGTCCCGCGCGACACCCGTGACAAGGGCCTCGATGGCGGACGGGAACACCTCGGGAGGCGGGCGGCGGGCACGGCGCTGGGGTGGGTTCTGCCTCGTCGGCCTGCTCGTCGTGGTGGTCCTGGCCGGTGCCGGGATCGGCGCCGCGGCGCTGCGCCTGTCCAACGGACCGCTGCGCATCGACGGCCTGTCGCGCCGGGTCGCGGCCGCGGTCGCCGAGCGGATCGGCCCGGGCTGGACCATCGGCATCCGCGGCAGCAGCCTGGAACTCGACCGCGAGAACGCGCTGGCGCTCCGCTTCACCGGCCTCGACATCCGCAACCCGCAAGGCGCGCTGGTGGTGCGCGCGCCGCTGGCGCTGGTCAGCCTCGACCCGTGGGGCCTGCTCCGCCTCGATCTCAAGCCGCGCTCCATCGAGTTCCGCGAGACCCAGACCACGGCGCTGGTGCACCGGGACGGCTCGATCGCCTTCGCCGCCTCGGAGGCCGCCCACCCGGTCGACGTCGAGCCCCCCGCGCCGCCGGACGCGGCGGACGGTCCCCGCAAGGCCTCGCCGCTCTCGACGGCCCTCGCCTCGATCTTCGGCGTGGTGCTCGATCCCGGCGGCGTGGTCGGCGCCCTCGACCGCGCCCGGGTCACCGACGCGCGCCTGCGCCTGATCGACGACGACGGCCGCGAGCGGGCGGTGTTCGCCCGGGTCAACGGCCTGTTCGGGCGCGATCCGGTGAGCGGCGCGCGCAATTTCGAGCTGCGCCTCGACGGGCCGCACGGCGAGTGGCGCTTCGGCGGATCGGTGCGCGAGGCCGTCGAGGACGGGCCCGGGCCGACCCGGCGATCGGGCACCATCACCCTCGACGACCTGCCGGTGACCGACCTGCTGCTGCTGACGGGCCACTCGACGCTGCCGGTGACCACCGACCTGAAGCTCTCGGCCCGGGCCGAGGTGCGGCTGGCGGGGGGCCGCCTCGCGGCGATGACCGCCCAGCTCCGCACCGGCGACGGCACGGTCCTGATCGAGGAGAAGGACTTCAACCCCGTCACCGTCGAGAACCTCACCGCCTCCCTGAGCTGGGACGAGGCCGCCCGCACGATGGCGCTCACCGGGCTCGACTACGCCGGCGCGGGCAACGCCGTGCGCCTGACCGGGAGCTGGGCCCAGAGCCCGCCGGGATCCGGCTCGGACTGGACCGCCACCCTCACCGGCCGCGACGCCGTCCTGCGCGGCGCGGCGCCGGCCGACGCGCCGGTGAAGCTCGACACCGTCGACGCGCACCTCACCGGGCGCGGGGGCGGCATCGCCATCGACGACTTCGCCGTGACCGGCCCGGGGGTGAAGGGCCACATCACCGGCACGGTCGACACCACCGCCGACGACGGCGGCCTGACGCTCCACGTCGTCGCCACCGAGGGCGAGGTGCGCACCGGCCTGCGCCTGTGGCCGGAGAACATCGCGCCCGCGGCGCGGGGCTACCTCGTCGATCAGTTGCGCTCCGGCCACATCGACGGCGTCGACATCAAGGTCGACATGTCGGGCTCGGAACTCGCCGCCGCCACGCGCGGCGACCCGATGCCGGACGCGGCGGTGCACATCGACTTCCGCGTGTCGAACGCGGCGATCGATGTCTCTGCGGACGCGCCGCCGGTGACCAAGGGCCGGGTCTCGGGCGTCATCACCGGCCGCACGACGACGGTGCGCGGGGTGACCGCCGAGGTCCGCGGCCCGGACGGGCGGGGGATGGCGATCTCCGACGGCAGCTTCGTCATCCCCGAGATCACCCCGGACCGAGTGATCGCCCAGATCGGCATGCGGCTCACCGGCGGCGCCGACGGGATGGCGAGCGTGCTCCAGGCCAAGCTGTTCAAGAGCGTGATGAGCGTCGATCTCGACCCGGCGACGATCAAGGGCGCCGCCGACCTGCGCGTCGACTTCCCCCTCGACCTGCGGCACATCCCCGATCTGCCCGACCTGCCGCTGACGCTGACCGGCACGCTCAGCGACCTCGCGGTCGACAAGGTCGTGGGCAAGGACCGGCTGGAGGCCGGCCGGTTCACCCTGTCCTACGACCGCGGCAACTTCGCGCTGAAGGGCGACGGCCGGGTCGCGGGTGCGCCCATCGGGATCGACCTGCGCCAGCCCAAGCCGGGCGCGCCCGGCGAGGCGACCGTGACGCTCGCCCTCGACGACGCCCTGCGGGCGAAGAAGGGCCTGCCCACCGCGCCGCAGCTCTCGGGCACGATCCCCGTCCGGGCGGTGGTGCCGATCGGCCGGTCGGGCAAGCCGCCGATCCGGGTCGAGGCGGACCTCGCCCGGGCCGGCATCGACGGGCTGCTGCCGGGCTTCACCAAGCCGGCGGGCAAGCCCGGCCGGCTCGCCTTCACCCTGACCGAGACCGCCGGGGGCTTCGACCTCCGCGACGTCGTCCTCGACGCCGCACCGGCCAGCGCCCGGGGCAGCGCCACGATCTCCACCGAGGGCGGCCTGGAGCACGCGGACCTGACGAGCCTCAAGCTGTCGCCCGGCGACGACATGCGCGTGAGCCTCGACAAGGCCGGCAGCGGCTACCGGGTGAGCGTGCGCGGCGCGGTGGCCGACGCGCGCCCCTTCCTCAAGTCGCTCACCGGCCCCGAGGGCAAGGGGGGCAGGGACGCGAAGGAGGCGAGCCCGAAGGACATCGAGGCCGACATCCAGTTGCCGATCCTCACCGGCTTCAACGACGAGGCGATGACGGGGGCCGCCCTGAAGCTGTCGCTGCGCGGGCGGGACCTGCGCGCGGCGAGCATCACCGGCCGGTTCCGCGCGGCGCCGTTCACGGCCAACGTGGCCCGCGGCGAGCGCGGCGTGCCGGTGCTCAGCGTCGAGTCGGCCGATGCCGGGGCGACCCTGCGCTTCACCGACGTGTACCGGCGGATGTACGGCGGCCGGCTCAGCGCCGGGATCGGCCTCAACGACGGCCCGCAGGCCGGCGTCGTCCAGATCCGCGACTTCACCCTGCGCAACGAGCCGGCCCTGTCGAGCATCATGGCGCAGAGCCCGGAGCCCGAGCCCGAGGCCGGCCGCGGGCGGCGCGGGGCCCCTGCGCAGGCCCAGAGTTCCGTCAGCTTCGACCGGATGCGCGCGAACTTCGTCCGCAGCGGAAGCCGGGTCGACTTCACCGACGCGGCGATCTCGAACGCGGCAATGGGCTTCACCCTGTCGGGCTGGCTCGATACCGGGCGCGATCGCACCGACATCAACGGCACCTTCGTGCCGCTCTACGGGCTCAACAACGTGGTGGCACAGGTGCCCCTGTTCGGGCCGCTGCTGGCGGGCGGGCACAACGAGGGCCTGTTCGCGGTCAACTTCCGCGTCTCGGGCCGGCTCGGGAACCCGGACGTGACCGTGAACCCGCTCTCGGCGGTGGCCCCCGGCTTCCTGCGCAAGCTGTTCAGCGCGGGCGGCGGCCCCTTCGCCGAGGGCGTGCCGCCGGTGCCGGCCGGGGAGCGCTGAGGCGCGGCGGCCCTTCGGCGCGCCGAGGAGGCAGGCCGGTCATCGGCCCGCCGGGGACATCCCGGAGCGCCCCGTCCCGTGATCGCGCGCCGCGCCGGGCTGCCTCGCTTCGTTCGCGGTGACGAGAGCGGCGCACAGAAAAGCCCGGCGCAGCGGACCGCACCGGGCACGACGCCAAATCCCGAAAAAACTACTTCTCGACGAAGGCCTTCTCGATGACGTAGTGGGCCGCCTCGCCGTGGTTGCCCTCCTCGTAGCCGCGCGACGACAAGAGCTCGCGGGTGTCGCGGATCATTTCCGGGCTGCCGCACAGCATGAACCGATCGGCCTCGATCGACATCGGCGGCAGGCCGATATCCTCGAACAGCTTGCCCGAGACCATCAGGTCGGTGATCCGGCCGCGGTTGCGGAACGGCTCGCGGGTCACGGTCGGATAGTAGACGAGCTGGTTCGCGATCATCTCGCCCAGGAACTCATGGGTCGGCAGCGTCTCGGTGATGGTCTCGCCGTAGGCGAGTTCCTGCACCTGCCGGCAGCCGTGGACCAGCACCACCTTCTCGAAGCGGTCGTAGGTCTCCGGGTCCTTGATGATCGACAGGAACGGCGCCAGCCCGGTGCCGGTGCCGAGCAGGTAGAGGTGGCGGCCGGGCAGCAGGTTGTCGAGCACCAGGGTGCCGGTGGGCTTCTTGCCGACGATGATCGGGTCGCCGACCTTGAGATGCTGGAGCTTCGAGGTGAGCGGGCCGTTCTGCACCTTGATCGAGAAGAACTCGAGTTCCTCCTCGTAGTTGGCCGAGACCACCGAGTAGGCGCGCAGCAGCGGCCGACCCTCGACCTCGATGCCGATCATCGTGAACTCGCCGTTGCGGAAGCGGAACGCCGGATCGCGGGTGGTGCGGAACGAGAACAGATTGTCCGTCCAGTGGTGCACCGACAGCACCCGCTCCTCGTAGTACTTGCTCATCGCCGGGTCAGTCCTCGAATCCTATCGTCGCTCGGCCGGGGGTCTTTTCGCACCTGCGGCACGCAGGTCAAGGCGCAGGACGCCACAGCGGCCGAAGAAGTGAACGTCCTGGAATCATTCGAATATTTTTTTGGCATTCGTGAGGCCGTCCGAGCCCGGACCGCTCAGCGCGTCGCGGCCGCGAGCGGCGCCAGCCCCGCCTCGATCTCCGCGCGCCGCCCTTCCAGGAACGGCGGCAGGCTGAGGCGCTCGCCCAAGCTCTCCAGCGGCTCGTCGGCGGTGAAGCCGGGCCCGTCGGTGGCGATCTCGAACAGGATCCCGTTCGGATCGCGGAAGTAGAGGCTGCGGAAGTAGTAGCGGTCGACCGGGCCGCTCGTCGGCGCCCGCGCCGCCCGCAGCCGGTCGGCCCAGGCGCCGTAATCCGCGTCGGGGATCCGGAAGGCGACGTGGTGGACGCCGCCCGCGCCCTGGCGGGCCGGACCCGCGGGGTCGGCGAGGAGTTGCACCTCGGCCGCCGGGCCGCCCGGCCCCATGGCGAAGACCGCCACGGATCCCTCCGGCGTCTCGAAGCTCCGGGCCGGGCGCATCCCCAGGACGTCGGTCAGCACCGCGGCGGTGCGCTCGGGCTGCGGGACCGAGAGGCGCACGGGACCGAGGCCGCGGATCTGATGGGCGACCGGCACCGGCGAGCGGCCGTAGGGGTGGGCGGGGCCGTCCGCGTCGGCGACCAGGGCGAGGCGCTGGCCTTCCGGGTCCTCGAAGGCGAGGGTGAGGCGGCCGTCGCGGGTCTCCGGAGCGGTGCAGGGCACGCCCGCCCCGGTCAGGCGGGCGTGCCACCAGGGCAGGGCGTCGCCCGGCACGCGCAGGTGGACCCGGCTGATGCTGTTCGAGCCGCGCCGTTCGGGCGGGGCGGGCCAGTCGAAGAAGGTGATGTCGCTGCCCGGGCTCGCCAGCCCGTCGGCGTAGAACAGGTGGTAGGCGGAGACGTCGTCCTGGTTGACGGTCTTCTTCACCAGCCGCAGGCCGAGGGTGCCGGTGTAGAACGCGACGTTCTGCGCGGCGCGGGCGGTGACCGCGGTCAGGTGGTGGAGGCCGGTGAGTTGCATGGCGTTCGCTTCGGGGAGTCCACGCCACAGATAAGCGCAGCGCCGCCCGCGCGGGCGCAGATCAGCCCTGCATCGGAAACGGGATCCCGAAGGGACGTGTCCCTTCGGCGGGGTTTTCGGGGCGGAGCCCCGAAGATCGCTGGGCGCGGCCCGGCACCCGCGAGAGGGCTCGCCCTCTCGACACCCCGTCTCGTCAGAACCCGGTCGGCCGGCCGGCGGCGACCACCAGCATGCGCCCGTCCGCGAAGGTGCGGCCGGCGGCGCGGCGGATGTCGGCCTGCGTGACGGACGACACCATGGCGTTGCGCCGGGCGATGTAGTCCATGCCCAGATCCTCGAACGCGATCTGCACGATCTGGTGGGCGATCTTGGTCGAGGTGTCGAAGCCCAGCGCGTAGGAGCCGGTGAGGTAGTCCTTGGCCTTCTGCAACTCCTCGTCGGAGGGGCCGTCGGTGATGAGCCGCCCGATCTCGTCGCCGATCACCGACAGGGCCTCGGCCACGCGCTCGTTCTTGGTGGCGGTGTAGCCCCAGGTCATCGCCGCGGCCCGGTGGCTCACCAGCGAGGTGCCGACCGAGTAGGCGAGGCCACGCTTCTCGCGCACCTCCTGGAACAGGCGCGAGGTGAAGGCGCCGCCGCCGAGGATGTGGTTGAGGACGTAGGCCGGGATGAAGTCCGGGTCGCGCCAGGGCACGCCGGCCATGCCGAAGCGGATCACCGATTGCGGCACGTCGAGATCGACGACGATGCGCTTGCCGAGATCCTGCACGGTGGTGCGCGGCACCGCCTTCAGGGCGCCGGCCTCGGACAGGCCGCCGAAGGCGCGGGTCAGGCTCTCGGCGAGTTTCTCGGCGTTGATCGCGCCGACCGCGGCGACCTTGATCCGGCCGCGGCCGATGATCCGGGCGTGCATGGCGAGCAGGTCGTCGCGGGTGATCGCGGTGACGCTCTCCACCGTGCCCGAGGAGGGGCGGGCGTAGGCGTGGCCGTGGAACGCCTCCTTGAAGAAGCGGCGGGAGGCCATCACCCCGGGATCGTTCTGCTGGTAGCGCAGGCCGGCGATCACCTGCGCCCGCACCCGCTCGATCGCGTCGGGATCGAGGCGCGGCTTGGCGAGCGCCAGCGCCAGCAGGTCGATCGCCTCGTCGGCGTGCTTGAGCAGCATCTTCAGCGAGCCGCCCAGCGCGTCGGGGCCGGCGTGGAAGGACAGCTCGATGGCCCGCGCCGCGAGCCGCTCCTGGAAGGCGTCGGAGCCGAGGTCGCCGGCGCCCTCGTCGAGCAGGCGGGCGAGCATCTGGGCGCAGCCGGCCTTGCCCGCCGGGTCCTGTGCCGCGCCGCCCTCGAAGGTGAAGGACAGGGCGATCATCGGCACCACGGGGGACTCGACGTGCCACGCCTCGACGCCGGGGACGCTCGCGACGGGGAGCGCCGTGGTCGGGCTCGTGGCACTGCGCGTGTCGGTGTCGGCCAGGTTCATGGGAGCCTCGTGTTCTGTTCGTGCGGTCGGGCGCGGGGCGGGGTCTCGGGGGAGAGCCTCACTCCGCCGCCATGGCGACCGGGGCGTCGGGGTCCTGGGCCTTGGTGAGGTAGCCGGTGACCGAGCGGGCGGGCACGAGCCAGCGCTCGACCGAGTCCTTGAGCCGGGCCTGCGTCACCGCCTCGATGTCGGCTGGCCAGCGGCGGACCTCCTCGATGGTCTCGCCGATGGCGAGCGCCGAGCCGTAGATGCGGGCGAGCGAGGACTGGCTGTCGGACGAGTAGACGGTCTCGGCGACCAGCCGGGTCTTGGCGCGCTCGATCGCGTCGGGCGACAGCGCCTCGGCGGGGGCGCGGGCGAGCACCCGGTCGACGGCGGCCTCCAGCTTCTCCAGGCTGACGCCCTCGGCGGGCACCGCGTAGACGGAGAAGCGGGTGTCGTCGATCGCCGAGCCCATGTACCAGGCGCCCGCGTTGACGGCGAGCCCGCTCTCCAGGACGAGCTTGCGGTAGAGGTAGGAGGTCGAGCCCCCGCCCAGCACCTCGGCCAGCAGCTCGAGGTCGTGGCAGCCGCCGTCGCGGGCGGTGATGCAGGAGGGCGTGAGGTAGAGCCGCTGCAGGGTCGGCTGCTCGACCTTGGGGTCGGCCACCGCCACCCGGCGCAGGGCCCGGGGCTCCGGCTCGCGCGCCCGGACCCGCTCCGGACGGGCGCCCTGGGGCGCGACCCGGCCGTAGGTGTCCTCGGCGAGCCGCCGCACCTCGTCCGGGGTCACGTCGCCGGCCACCACCAGGATCGCGTTCTCGGGGGTGTAGAAGCGCTTGTAGTAGTCGAGCGCGTGGGTGCGGTTCAGCCCCTCGATCTCGTGCATCCAGCCGATGATCGGGATGCCGTAGGGGTGGTGGACGAACAGCGACGCCGCCATCGCCTCGGAGAGCTGCGCGCTGGGGTCGGTCTCGACCCGCATGCGGCGCTCCTCCAGCACCACGTCGCGCTCGGGGGCGACCACGGCGTCGTCGAGGACGAGGCCGCTCATCCGGTCGGCCTCGAAGGCCATCATCGTGCCGAGGTGGTCGCGGGCGACCCGCTGGAAATAGGCGGTGTAGTCGTAGCTGGTGAAGGCGTTCTCCTGGCCGCCCAGGCCCGACACCGCCTTGGAGAAGGCGCCCACGGGGTGCTTCTCCGTGCCCTTGAACATCAGGTGCTCGAGGAAGTGGGCGATGCCCGACTGGCCGAGCGGATCGTCGGCCGAGCCGTTGCGATACCAGATCATGTGGGTGGCCACCGGCGCCCGGCGGTCGGGGACGACGACGACGTCGAGGCCGTTGTCGAGGGTGAAGGCCGTCACCTCCGGCCCGCCCGCCTCGGAGCGCCCGAACGGGGCCGCCTCGGCCCGTCCGGCACTGGCGCCGATCGGGGTGCCCGGGCGCCGCGGGAAGAGGGTGGGCATCGCCGTCCTGAACAGGTGCATACCGCTATCCTTCCGCCGGTCCCGGCTCCCGGCGCCCCGGCCCCGTGGCGGGGCAGGCATCTCGGGCCGTCCCGGCTCCGGCGCGGCAAGAGCCGTACCGGGCCTGAAATCTCGTGTCGCCGGCTCCCGCGTCGCCATTCTCATGTCGTCACGAGGGAGCGCCGTTGCAACGGCGCCACACCGGCGCGGAAACGCGCTACTGCCGGGCCCGCGAGCGGATATAGGTGCCGGGGTCGGCCTCCTCCCGCTCCTGGGAGGCGTTCTTGATCGGCTCGCTGGAGGCGGGCTTGGCGAGCTTCTTCGGCGACTGCCGGTAGCCGGTGGGCGGCTGGGTGAGGGTGTCGCGGGTCGGCTCCACGTCGGAGGGCTCGGCGTCGGCGCTCTTGCCCTTCAGGAGGTCGAGGGGGTTCACCCAGGTGTCGCGGCGGGTGTTGTCGCCGGGCTTGTCGGTGATCTCGGTGGTGAGGTTGGCGCCGGCCCGGCGGCCGGCCCGCATCTCGTCGATCGAGAGCGTGGCGTTGTTGTCGTTGTAGCGCCCCTGCGTCTGGTTGCCCGCGGGGGCGCGCCGCTCGGCCTGCTCGCGCTCGACGACCTCCGGCTCCTTCGGCCAGGCGGCGTTGGAGGAGCGGGCGCGGGGCGCGGGCAGGGCGCGGCCGTCGAGCTTGGGCGGCATCACCAGCGGCGGGCGCTCGTGGTAGTCGATCGGCGCCTGGCGCTTCTCCAGGAGGCCGATGCCGGAGAGGGCGTCGCGCATCAGCTCGCCGCGCTCCTGCGCCTGCGCCGCGCCGACCGCGAGCCAGGGGAGGAGCGCGCCGGCCACCGCGGCGGAAACGAGACGAAGCCTGTGCGCGGTCATGCTGCCTCACGGGTTCCGGCCGGGAACCCCGGCGCGGGGGCGGCCGCGGCGCGGCCCGATCCGACGGATCCCGGCCTGAGGCCGGTTTCCGGCGATCGTATGGCGCCTTGACCGCATCGCACCAGGGCGGTGAGGCGGGAACCCGCTGTGTGTTGCGCGGATCACGGGCGCGGGGCGGCGTCGCCGGCCCCGTCCCGGGCCTCCCGACCGGCGCCGCGCAGGCTGTCGAGCACCAGCCCGACGACGCCGGCCACGATCGCGGCGTCGGCGACGTTGAACACGTACCAGGACCAGCCGAACGCGTGCAGGTGGACGAAATCGAACACCGCCCCGTAGGCGGCCCGGTCGATCGCGTTGCCGAGCGCCCCGCCGACGATCAGGCCCAGCGCCACGGCGAGCAGCCGCGTCCCGGCGCGGATCATCCAGATCCCGAGGCCGAGCGCCGCGGCGAGCGACACCGCCACCAGCAGCCAGCGCCCGAGATCGCCCTCCTGCTGGAGCAGCCCGTAGGAGACGCCGCGGTTCCACACGACGACGAAGTCGGCGAACGGCGCCAGCCGCCACGGCTGGGTCAGCACGAGGTCGGTGCCGAAGTACAACCAGAGCTTCGAGGCCTGATCGAGGAGGAGGGTGAGGAGGAGGGCCGTGAGGCCGGCGCGGGCGGGGGTCATGGGCGAGGGCCGGACGACCACCGCCGGGCGCGCGCGTCCCTCCCCCCTCTGCGGGAGAGGGTAGCCTGCGCAGCAGGGGGGGAGAGGGGCAGCGCCACGCCTCGGGATGCGGCTCGCGTTGCGACCTCTCCGGAGGCCGCGCTCCCCTCTCCCGACCACCTTCGGGGGCCACCCTCCCCCGCAGAGGGGGGAGGGGGATGTGTGGCGGACCTCATCACGCCGCGCTGGCCTCCGGATGCGCCGCGTCCCACTCGCGCAGGGCCCGCGCGTCGCGGGGCGTCACCTCCGGGTAGGCCGGATCCGCGCCGACCTCCGGGCTGACCCGCCAGGAGCGGGCGCACTTGCGGCCCTCGGCGAGCGCGGGGACGACGGCGACGCCGCGCACCTCGTCCAGGCGGAAGGCCTCGGCCGGGCCCTCGCCCGCGACGACCGCGACGCCCGAGGTGATGCAGGCGTCGGCGAAGGCGCCGTCGGGCAGCCCCTGGACCGCGGCCAGGAGGTCCGGGTCGGCGATGTGGACGACGGGCGCCGCCTCCAGGCTTGCGCCGATGCGCTTGGCCGCGCGCTCGATCTCCAGCGCCCCGGTCACCACCCGCCGCACCCGCCGGATTCTTTGCCAGCGCTCCGCGAGGGAGGCGTCGCGCCAGGACGCGGGTGTGTCCGGCAGGGTCTGGAGATGCACCGAGCCGTCCTCGGACGGGTAGCGGTCGAGCCACGCCTCCTCCGCCGTGAAGGCGAGGACGGGGGCGAGCCAGACCGTGACGCGCGAGAAGGCCGCGTCGATCACCTGCAACGCCGCCCGGCGGGTGACCGAGGAGATCGGATCGCAGTACAGCGCGTCCTTGCGCACGTCGAAGTAGAACGACGACAGGTCGCCGGTCATGAAGCCGTTCAACAGCGCCACCACCCGCTTGGTGTCGTAGGCGGCGTAGGCCTCACGGATCTCGCCGTCGAGCTCGGCCAGACGGTGCAGGATCAGCCGCTCCAGCTCCGGCATGTCCGCGTAGGCGACGTCGTCGCCGGGGACCCGGTGGGCGAGCGAGCCGAGCATCCAGCGCAGGCTGTTGCGCAGCTTGCGGTAGGTCTCGGCGAAGGTCTTGATGATCTCCGGGCCGATGCGCAGGTCGTCCGTATAGTCGGACGCCGCCACCCACAGGCGCAGGATGTCGGCGCCGGAATCCTTGATGACGCTCTGGGGCGCGACGACGTTGCCGCGCGACTTCGACATCTTCAGCCCCTTGCCGTCCTGCACGAAGCCGTGGGTGAGGACGATGTCGTAGGGCGCCCGCCCGCGGGTGCCGGCGGATTCGAGCAGCGAGGACTGGAACCAGCCCCGGTGCTGGTCCGAGCCCTCCAGGTACATCACCCGGTCGCGGCCGCCGTCGCGCACGCGCGTCACGCCGGAGAGGCCGGGGAACTGCGCGGGGTCGTCGAGCACGAAGGCGTGGGTCGAGCCGGAATCGAACCACACGTCGAGCACGTCCGTGACCCGCTCGTACTGCGCCGGGTCGTGGTCGGGGGCGAGGAAGCGGGCGGCCGCATTCTCGGCGAACCACGCGTCGGCGCCCTCGGCGGCGAAGGCCGCGACGATCCTGTCGTTCACGGCCGCGTCCCGCAGGATCTCGCCGGTCTCGCGGTGGACGAACACGGTGATCGGCACGCCCCAGGCGCGCTGGCGCGAGACCACCCAGTCCGGCCGCCCCGAGACCATGCCGCCGATGCGGTTCTTCCCCTGGGGCGGCACCCACTGGGTCTCGTCGATGGCGCGCAGGGCGACCTCGCGCAGCGTCCGCCCGTCGAGGCTCGGCACCGGCCGGTCCATGGCGATGAACCATTGCGGGGTGTTGCGGAAGATCACCGGCTTCTTCGAGCGCCAGGAATGCGGGTACTGGTGGCGCAGCACCCCGCGGGCGACGAGCGCCCCAGCCTCGGTCAGCGCGGCGATCACCGCCTTGTTGGCGTCGCCCTTCTCGCCCTTGTCGGTGTAGACGCGCCGCCCCTCGAAGCCGGGGGCGGCCTTGGTCAGCGCGCCGTCCGCGTCCACCGTGTAGGGGATCGCGGTCTCGATGCCGCGGCCCGCGAGCACCCGGCCGGCGGCCATCCAGATCTCGAAATCCTCGCGGCCGTGGCCCGGCGCGGTGTGGACGAAGCCGGTGCCGGATTCGTCGGTGACGTGGTCGCCGTCGAGCATCGGCACGGCGAAGTCGTAGCCGAGGGCGGAGAGCGGGTGCGACAGGGTGAGGCCGGCGAGCGCGGCGGCGGGCACGTCGGCCACGCGCTCGAACGCCTCCACCCGGGCCGCCTTGAACACCCCGGCCGCCAGCGTGTCGGCGAGCAGGTAGGTCTCGCCCGGCTTGGCCCAGTTGTCCTCCGGCGCCCCGGTGACCCGGTAGAGCCCGTAGCCGATTTTCTTGGAATACGCGACCGCGCGGTTGCCGGGGATGGTCCACGGGGTGGTCGTCCAGATCACCACCCGGGCGCCGTCGAGCCCGTCGCCCCCGCCGCGGATCGGAAACGCGACAAAGATCGTGTCGCTGACGTGCTCCTCGTACTCGACCTCGGCCTCGGCCAGCGCGGTCTTCTCCACCACCGACCACATCACCGGCTTGGAGCCGCGGTAGAGCTGGCCGGTGACGGCGAACTTCATCAGCTCGGCGGCGATGGCCGCCTCCGCCGGGAAGGCCATGGTGGAGTAGGGGTGGTCCCAGTCGCCGGTGACGCCGAGCCGCTTGAACTCGGCGCGCTGCACGTCGAGCCAGTGCGCCGCGAAGGTCCGGCACTCCTGCCGGAACTCGATCACGGGCACGTCGTCCTTGTTGCGGCCCTTGGCGCGGTACTGCTCCTCGATCTTCCACTCGATCGGGAGGCCGTGGCAGTCCCAGCCGGGGACGTAGTTGGCGTCGAAGCCGAGCGCCCCGGCCGAGCGCACCACCACGTCCTTGAGGATCTTGTTGAGCGCCGTGCCGATGTGGATGTTGCCGTTGGCGTAGGGCGGGCCGTCGTGCAGCACGAATTTCGGCCGCCCCGCCGCCGCCGCCCGGATCTTCCCGTACAGGCCGATCCGGGCCCAGCGCTCCAGCAGCAGCGGCTCGCGGACGGGGAGTCCGGCGCGCATCGGGAACTCGGTGCGGGGCAGGAACAGGGTCTTCGCATAGTCGCGGGCGGGCGCGTCGGACGGCGCGGCGGTCTCGGGGGCGGTCATCGGATCTCGCAGTCGGCGGTCGGGCCGGTCTCGGGCCGGCGTGAGGCGGGGCGGGGGCGGATCCCGGCCTCTCGCGCGGGCCCTGTCCGCGCGGTCGCGCACGGGCTCCTACGCGGAGGCCGGGCTGGTAATTCGGAACGGGCGGCGGAGGGCGCGCATCGCCCGCTCTCTAGCAGCGGCACCGGCCGGATGCCAGCGCGCGCCGCGGTCCCGCGGCCGATCGGAGGTCGTCGCGCCGGGACCTTTTCCGGCCTCGTTCGTTGACCGGCATGCCCTCCGCGTCCCGGCGACGGGTCGCGGATCCTCTCAAGGAACGACAAGGATCCAGCATGAAGAAGCTTCTGATCGCCGCCCTCGCCCTCTCGCCGGTGGTGTTCGCCGGCGCGGCCGAGGCCCAGGGCACGGTCCGCGGCGCCCAGCGCGGCGTCGAGGACGGCAACGCCGCGGCCGGTCCGGTGGGCGGCGTGGTCGGCGGGGCGGTCGGCGCGGCCACCGGCACCGTCGGCGGTGTGCTCGGCACCGATCCCGATCCGGCCCGCCGCGCCCGCGAGGACCGCCGCGAGCAGCGGATGGAGCGCCAGGAGCGGATGGGCCGCTGAGGCCGGTCCCGGGCCGGCCGTCTCAGGCGGCCGGCCTGCGCGCCTCCCGGCGCAGGGTGTCCTGCGCGAGCAGGTACAGCCCGGAGCCGACGACGATCATCGCGCCGACGATGGTCCAGCGGCTCGGCAGGTCGCCGAACAGCAGGAAGCCCAGCGTCACCGACCATAGGAGCTGGGTGTAGATGAACGGCGCGAGCACGTTGGCCGGCGCCCGGGCATGGGCCATCACCAGCAGCCAGTGGCCGAGGGTCCCGAACAGGGCGACGCCGAGCAGCAGGGCCCAGTGGCTCAGCTCGGAGGGGTTCGCCCAGATCCAGGGCAGGAGCGGCGCCATCAGCGCCACGCCGGCAAGCCCGGTGTAGAACATCGTCGTGGCGGTCGAGTCGTGGGCGGCGAGCTTGCGCGTGAGGATCGCGTAGAACGCGTAGACCACGACGTTGGCCACGCAGAGCAGCGCGGCGGGGTGCATCGTCCCCACCCCCGGCCGCACGATCACCAAGACGCCGAGGAAGCCGACGCCGATCGCCGCGAGCCGCGCCCGCGACGACCACTCGCCGAGCAGCGGCCCGGCGAGCAGCGCGACGGTCAGCGGCGCCGCGAACTGGATCGAGATCGTCTCGGCCATCTGCAGGTAGCGCAGGGCCACGAAGTTCAGGGCGGTGGAGGCGAACAGCAGCAGCGAGCGGACGATCTGCAACCCGAGCCGGCGGCTCTTCATCACGCCGGGCGTCGCCACGGGGTTGATGAACAGCGAGATCATCGCGACGCTCGCGGCGTAGCGCATGAAGGTGGTCACCAGCGGGTCGACCCCGCCCCGCGCGAGGGTCTTGGCGCAGGCATCGAGGCTCGCGAAGAACGCGACCGCCCCGCACATCAGGGCGATACCGACGATCCGGCGGCGGCGGGCCGTGTCCGGCTCCGGCGCGGTGCGCGTCTCGGTGCGCCCTTCTTGGATCTGCGCGGTGCTGGCCTGTAAGCCCATCGTTCCGGGATCCTGCCTGCCGAACCTCGATCGAGGTCCGTATTCCTGCCACGCCTGCGACCGCTTCGGTACGTGCGGCAATGCAACCGAACCATGCAGGTGGCACGGTCCCGCGCGGCCTGCGGAGCCCGGTACGCGTCGGCCGGCTCCGCTCAGCGCTTGGCGGCGACCTTGTCGCCGGCGGGCTTCTCGGCCGCGGGCTTGTCGGCGGACGCGGTCTTGGTGGTCGCGGGCTTGGCAGCCTTCGGCTTCGGCGGCGTGGCGCCGGCGATCAGGGCCGCGAGATGCGTCTGGTCGAGGCCCGCGGTGACGGACGGCTTCGGCGCCGTTGCCAAGGCGGTCGCCACCGGTGCCGCCTCGGAGGCCCGCGGGGCTGCCCGGTCGAGCCGGCTCCGATCGATCGAACCGGTGGTGGACGGCTCGGTCTGGCTCGCCGCCGCCGAGACGGCCGCCGGAGACTCGCGCTGCACGCGCAGGGCCCAGTGGGCGGCGGTGGAGAGGGCGGCGATCGCCAGGATCGCCTTGATGCCGCTCGTGAGCAGGGCTCGCATGGTCGTCAGGCCCGAGAGAACGCGGTCACACGCGGCCGGATCCGGACCGCCCCGGATCATCGCGCGGGAGCGTGAACGAAGCGGCAAGGGGCCCCGCGAACGGCGTCCCGGAACGGGGCAGGAAGCGGCCCCTAATCACGGGAGCGAGGAAAGACAGGTGGGCCATGCGCCGGGTCCGCGGTTCCTGTTCCCCGCGCTCCCGACACCCCTGCAGCGACTCGGCCCACTGAGCCTCACAGGCGCGGCCCAGAGAACTGGTCCGGACCGTCCCGTCACTGCCGACCCCGATACCATGCAGGCCCGAGCGGGCTCGCGAAACCTTCAGGCGCATCGGCCGCGGGGACCGCCCGTGTAGAGGGTGGCGTCCGAGCCGGCAACAGAGGCGCGGCGGTTTCCGGCATGGGCGGGTGCGGCGGAACGCGCCCTACGGCCGCCCGGTCAGGTACGGCCGGCGGCCGCCTCGGCGAAGGCGGTGAGCGCAGCGGTCTCCTCGGCCCCCGGCTCTGCGGCCAGCCGCGCGTAGAGGCGGCTGAAGCCCTCGAACACCTCCCGGCCGGCGGCGTCGGGCCCGAGGAAGCCGGCGATCTCCTCCATCTCCGGCGCCCAGCGATAGGCCTTCGGCACCATGTCCGGCAGGCCCTTGGCGAAGCGGGCGAGCAGCGCCGGCTCGTTCTCGGCGAGTTCGGCCAGCAGCGCCGCCTCCGCCCCGGAGCGCCGGGCGGCGAGGATCATCAGGCTGGCGAGCGCGGTCAGCCCCTTGTTGAGGCCGGCGTAGCTCATCTTCAGGCTGGAGGCGGCGCCGACCCCACCGGGGCAGACCCGCAGGTCGAGGCCGAGGTCGCGCAGGACCAGCGCCGGCCCGGTCTGATCCCCCGAGACGTAGACGCGCGGCCCTTTCGTCCCCGGCTTCGGCGGGTGGCCGAGGATGCCGCCGTCGAGGAACGGCGCGCCGGTCCCGGCGACCGTGGCCGCGATGCCGGCGACCGTCTCGGGGCTGACCGCGTTGAGGTCGACGTAGACGGGTTTCTTCGGAGCGGCCGCGAGCGCCGGGGCGAGGCGGCGGGCGAGCGCCGCGGCCTCCGCCGGGGGCACGATCGACAGGATCAGGTCGGACCCGGCGATCTCGTCGAGCGCGGCGTCGGCCATCCCCGCGGCTTCGGCCCGCGCCCGGCTCGCCGCGCCGCGGCCGTCGAGGACGGTGAGCACGCGGGCGCCCCCCGCGACGAGGCGGCCCGCGATGGCGCTTCCCATGGCGCCGGGGGCGATGACGGCGATGGTGGGCATTGGGGGCCTCCGGCGCGCCACCGCGCGGTCGAGGTCGACGCCTGTCGGTACATAGGTCGTCCCGGAGCGGAGGCTACGGAGGGCGGAAGCCGGCCTTGCTCCACATCGGCCAGAACGATAATCTCGGGCCGTGACCCGACCAACTGCCGAACCTCCGCGATCCGGCACGTGGCGCCTGCACGATGCCAGGGCGCAGTTCAGCGAACTCGTTCGCCGCGTTCGGAGTATCGGCCCACAGCACATCACCGTCCAGGACGACGAGACGATCGTGGTCATCTCCGCCGAGGAATTCCGCCGCCTCTCCGGCGATGCCACGGGGCAGCTCCTCGTCGAGGCCCTGCAAGCCTCGCCTCACCGTGAGATCGACATCGAGCCGGAGCGCGCGGCGATGCCGGTCCGCAATATCGACCTGTGATGCCTCGTCCCGAGGCGTGGCTTCTCGATACCAACATCCTGTCGGAGTTGCGCCGGCCGAAGCCTGAGCGGCGCGTGATCGATTTCGTCGTTGCCCAGCCGCTCGACCGGCTACACGTCAGCAGCGTCACCCTGGCCGAGATCCGCTTCGGCATCGAGCGGCTGGACGACGGCACCCGGCGGGCCGACCTGACGGACTGGCTCACGACCCGGGTCCGGCCGATGTTCGCCGGGCGCATCCTGCCGGTCAGCGAGGACGTGATGCTGCGCTGGTGCCTGCTCGTCGATGAGGGACGGCGGTCCGGCCACACCTTCTCGCAACCGGATCTGCTCATCGCCGCGACGGCGCTGCTTCATGGGTTGACGGTCGTGACGCGCAATGTGAGCGACTATGCCCGCGCCCGCGTCCCGATCCTCAATCCCTGGCGCGACCCGCCCCCGGGCTGATCCCTACCGCAGCGAGCCGCAGAACCGCTGGATGCGGCGGCAGGCCTCCTCCAGGGTCGCGTCGGAGGTGGCGTAGGAGATGCGCAGGTTCGGCCCGAGCCCGAAGGCCGAGCCGTGCACCGCGGCCACGCCCTCGGCCATCAGGAGCTCGGTGACGAAATCCTCGTCGGTCTCGATCGCCTTGCCGGACTCCGTCCGCTTGCCGATCACGTCCGCGCAGGACGGGTAGACGTAGAAGGCCCCCTCCGGCGTCGGGCAGGTGAGCCCGTTCGTCTGGTTGAGCATCGAGACCACGAGGTCGCGCCGCTTCTGGAACGCCGCCCGGAACGTGGCGAGGTGGTCCTGCGGGCCTTCGAGGGCGGCCACCGCCGCCCACTGGGCGACCGTGGTGGCGCCGGAGGTCTGCTGGCCCTGGACGAAGTCCATCGCCTTGATCAGCGTCTCCGGCCCGGCGGCGTAGCCGATGCGCCAGCCGGTCATGGCGTAGCCCTTCGAGACGCCGTTCATGGTCAGCGTGCGCTCGTAGAGGCCGGGCTCGACCCCTGCTGGGGTGACGAATTCGAAGTCGCCGTAGGTCAGGTGCTCGTAGATGTCGTCGGTGAGCACGTGGACGTCGGGGTAGCGCATCAGCACGTCGGTGAGCGCCTTCATTTCCTCGCGCGTGTACGCGGCCCCCGAGGGGTTCGACGGCGAGTTGAGGATGATCCACTTGGTCTTGGGCGTCAGCACCCGCTCCAGCTCGTCGGCCCGGAGCTTGAAGCCCTCCTCCATCCGCGTCTCGGCGAAGACCGGAGTGCCGCCGCACAGGCCGACCATCTCCGGGTAGGACACCCAGTAGGGGCGGGGGATCACCACCTCGTCGCCGGGGTTCAGGGTCGCGAGCAGCGCGTTGTAGAGCACCTGCTTGCCCCCGGTGGCGACGATGGTCTGCGACGGCTTGTAGTCGAGCCCGTTCTCGCGCTTGAACTTCCGGGCGATCGCCTCGCGCAGGGGCACGATGCCGGAGACCGGCGGGTAGCGGGTCTCGTTGCGGTGGATCGCCTCGATCGCGGCCTGCTTGATGTGCTCGGGGGTGTCGAAGTCCGGCTCGCCGACCGACAGGGAGATCACGTCGACGCCGGACGCCTTCAGCTCGCGCGCCTTCTGCGTCATCGCGATGGTCGCGGAGGGCTTCACCCGCGAGAGGACGTCGGCGAGGAAGGCCATTGTCGTGCGTTCTCCGGACAAGTTCCGCGTGCGCCCGCGGGGCGCGGGACCCTAGGCCGATGCTGCGGTGCGGGCAAGGCGGCGCGGGGAAAGCGGCGCGGCGCACCGGATTCCGTGCTAGCCTCGCGCCGATCCGAGGAGGCTGAACCGCCCATGCCGCCGGCCGAGACGCTCACGATCACGCTGCCGCCCGACATGCTCCGTGCCCTGCGCGAGAGTGTCGAGGCCGGCGCCCACGCCACGATCGACGACGCCCTGGGCGCTGCCGTGCGCGCGTGGCAGCGCCAGAGGCGGGAGGACGCCGAGCACCTCGAGACGATCCGTGCCCGCATCCGCCGCTCCCTGGACGATCCACGACCGTCTCTGAGCCTCGAAGAGGTCGAGGCGCACATGGAAGCGCTGTTCGCCGAGACCCGAAGAGACCGCCGCCGTGCGTAGGCTGCGCATCGAGTTCAAGCGCGAGGCCCGCGCCGATCTGGCGGACATCTTTCGCGTCGTGATCGGTGTCAGCCAGGACAACAGCGTCGCCGAAGGCTTCATCCGGCGGATCATCGCGCGATGCCGGCGCATCGGCGACGCACCCCGCGGCGGTCGCCCCCGCGACGACTTGGAAGCCGGCCTGCGGACGGTGCCGTTCGAGCGCTCCGCCGTCATCGCCTACCGCGTCGAGGCCGACCGGGTGACGATCACCAACGTGTTCTACGGCGGCCGGGATTTCGAGGCGCTGTTCCGCAGCGATCCACCGGACGACGCCCCGCCCGCCTGATGCTGGCCCCACCCTCGCACCCGGCCGCCCGCACGCCCATCTCTTCCGGATGATCCCGCTCTCCGTCCTCGACCTGTCGTTCGTCTCCGCCGACTCGACCCCGGCGCAGGCGCTGCACGACACCCTGGCGCTCGCCCGCCACGTCGATGCCCTCGGCTATCACCGCTACTGGCTCGCCGAGCACCACGCGCTGCCGAACGTGGCGAGCCCGGCCCCCGAGATCATGATCGGCCAGATCGCCGCCGCGACGCGCACCCTGCGGGTCGGCTCGGGCGGGATCATGCTGCCGAACCACGCGCCGCTGATGGTCGCCGAGCGCTTCCGGGTGCTGGAGGCGCTGTTCCCGGGGCGGATCGACCTCGGGCTGGGGCGGGCGCCGGGCACCGACGGGCTGACCGCCCGGGCGCTGCGCCGCCGCGAGGCGCCGGGGGAGGCGGGCGGCGACGACTTCCTCGACCGGCTTCAGGAGCTGCTGTTCTGGGACGGGGGCTTTCCCGAGGGGCATCCCTTCGGCGCGATTCCTGTGAGCCCCGCGGGCGTGAGGTTGCCGCCGCTCTTCCTGCTCGGCTCCTCCGACTACAGCGCGGCGCTCGCCGCGCAGATCGGTTGCGGCTTCGGCTTCGCGCAGCACTTCTCGGGGATGCCGGCCGAGGGGCCGATGCGGGACTACCGCGCCCGGTTCTGGCCGACGCATCTGGGGGAGCGGCCGCACGCCATCCTCGCGGTGGCGGCAATCTGCGCCGCCACCGACGCGGAGGCCGAGCGCTTGGCGATGAGCGCCCGGCTCTCGACCCTGCGGCGGGAGCGCGGCGAGTACCGGCCGCTTCCGAGCCTCGCCGAGGCCGAAGCCTACCCCTACGCGGAGAGCGAGCGCCTGCGGATCGAGCGCGGCCGCGACCGGCTGCATGTCGGCGCGCCCGAGACCCTGCGGGCGCGGCTGGCAGAGCTGGCCGAGCGGGTCCAGGCGGACGAGCTGATGATCGTCTCGGCGATCCCCGATCAGGCGGCGCGGCGCGAGTCCTACGCGCTGCTGGCCCGGGCCTGGGGGCTCGGGGTGGCTGCCGCCGCGTGACGGTCCCGCCCCGGATCCGGGGTTTCCAAAGGGACCGAGTCCCTTTGGTGGGTCGGACAGGGCAAAGCCCTGGCATCGCGGGGCTCCGCCCCGCCCCCCGCGGAAGGGCTCGCCCTTCCGAAACCCGGGCTCAGCCGCCGAAGGCCCGGCGCAGGCGGGCCAGGAAGCCGCCGGCCGGCGCCGCGTCCGGCTCGGTCGCCGCGGCGGGGGCCGGAGCGCGGACGAGACCGAGCGCGGCCGTGTCCGTGGTCTCGCGGTCGATCAGGATCAGGCTGCCGGTCTCGCGGTTCTCGGCGTAGGCGTCCACCGCCACCGGGCGGTCGAGCACGAGGATCACGTCGGCGATGTCGTTGGCCGACAGGCGCTCGGCCGGCTCCGGACGGCCGGTCTCGGGGTCGAGGCGCGAGACGATGCGCTCCACGCTCGCCGCCACCGTCGCGGTGCCGATCTTGGCGAGCAGGCTCGCCCCGGGGCTCAGCGCCGTCTCCGCCGTCCAGAACAGGCGGGCGTCGAGGCGGTCGGTCTCCCGCATCGGCCTGCCCGCGGCGGCGATCACCTGCCCGCGCGAGGCGTCGATCTGGTCGGCCAGCACCAGCGTCACCGACAGGTCCTCGCCGGCCTCCGCGAGGTCGCCGTCGGCGGTGTAGATCCGCGCGACCGTGGAGGCGCGGCCGCCGGGCTGCACCGTCACCGCGTCGCCCGGGCGCACCCGGCCGCTGGCGATCCGGCCGCTGTAGCCGCGGAACTCGGAATTCGGACGGTTGACCCACTGCACCGCCATGCGGAACGGCGCCTGCGCGGCCTCGGCGTGGACCGGCACCGTCTCGAGGAAGGCCAGCAGCGGCCCGCCCGCGTACCAGGGCGCGTTGACGCCGGGCTCGACCACGTTCTCGCCGTTCTTGGCCGAGAGCGGGATCGCCTTGACCTCGGCGAAGTTCAGGCCGGCGGTGAAGGCGGAAAAGCCCGCGACGATGGCGTCGAACCTACTTTGCGACCAGCCGATCAGGTCCATCTTGTTCACGGCGAGCGCCACGCGGCGGATGCCGAGGATCGAGACGAGCAGGGCGTGGCGCCGGGTCTGGCGGGTCAGCCCCTGGCGGGCGTCCACGAGGATCACCGCCACGTCCGCCGTCGAGGCGCCGGTGGCCATGTTGCGGGTGTACTGCTCGTGACCGGGGGTGTCGGCGACGATGAAGGAGCGCTTCTCGGTCGAGAAGAACCGGTAGGCGACGTCGATGGTGATACCCTGCTCGCGCTCGGCCTGGAGGCCGTCGACGAGGAGCGCGAGGTCCATCTCCTGCCCCTGCGTGCCGTGGCGGCGGGAGTCGCGCTGGAGGGCGGTGATCTGGTCGTCGAAGATCTGCTTGGTGTCGTGCAGGAGCCGGCCGATCAGGGTCGACTTGCCGTCGTCCACCGAGCCGCAGGCGATGAAGCGCAGCACCTCCTTGCTCTGGTGCGCGGCCAGGAACGCCTCGTAGCCGCGCGCCCGGTCGAAGGCCGTGGGGGACTGATGGATGGTCATCAGAAGTAGCCCTCCTGCTTCTTGCGCTCCATGGCGCCGGCGCCGTCCTTGTCGATCACCCGGCCCTGGCGCTCCGAGGTGCGGGCGGCCAGCGTCTCACCGATGATCTCGGGCAGCGTCGCGGCGTCACTCTCCACCGCGCCGGTCAGCGGGTAGCAGCCGAGCGTGCGGAAGCGGACGACGCGCGCCTCGGGGGTCTCGCCCGGCAGCAGCGGCAGCCGCGCGTCGTCGACCATGATGAGCTGGCCCTCACGCTCCACCACCGGCCGGGGCGCGGCGAAGTAGAGCGGCACGATCGGAATGTTTTCCTGCTCGATGTAGAGCCAGATGTCGAGCTCGGTCCAGTTCGAGAGCGGGAACACCCGCAGGGACTCGCCGCGCTTCTTCTTCAGATTGTACAGGTGCCAGGGCTCGGCGCGCTGGCGCTTG
The DNA here is from genome assembly GCF_030700245.1 of Methylobacterium amylolyticum. GTDB lineage: Bacteria > Pseudomonadota > Alphaproteobacteria > Rhizobiales > Beijerinckiaceae > Methylobacterium. The sequence continues at coordinate 13,952 of NZ_JAUYZI010000022.1, read as the reverse complement.
GGGTCCCAGCGGTGCTGGGCGGTGCGCAGGGAGATGATCCGCTCCTTGGCGCGGCTCGCCTCCTCGTCGCGCCGCGCGCCGCCGAAGGCCGCGTCGAACCGGTGTTTGTCGAGCGCCTGCCGCAGGGCCTGCGTCTTCATCACGTCGGTGTGGACTTCGGAGCCGTGGCTGACCGGGCCGACGCCGCGGGCGAGCCCGTCCGGGTTGGTGTGGACGATGAGGTCGAGGCCGAGCTCCTTCGCCCGCGCGTCGCGGAAGGCGATCATCTCCCGGAACTTCCACGTGGTGTCGACGTGGAGCAGCGGGAACGGCAGCCGCCCCGGCGCGAACGCCTTCAGCGCGAGGTGCAGCAGGACGGAGGAATCCTTGCCGATCGAGTAGAGCATCACCGGGTTCTCGGTCTCGGCGACCGTCTCCCGGAAGATGTGGATCGCCTCGGCCTCCAGGCGCTTCAGGTGGCTGAGGCGGGCGGGCGCGGCGGCAGGCGCGATCGTCTGCGCGGCGAGGGCGGCGCTCATCGGGCGAACTCCGGCTGATTCTTCTGGGATTCGAGGCCGGCCCGCTCGAAGGCTGCGGGTTCCTGGCCGGGCTGCACGGACGCCTCCGGGCGGCCGATATGCAGGCCGCACTCCTTCTTCTCTTCCTGCTCCCACCACCAACGCCCGGCCCGCTCGGGCTCCCCGACCTTCACGGCGCGGGTGCAGGGGGCGCAGCCGATCGACGGGAAGCCGCGATCGTGCAGGGCGTTGTAGGGGACGAAGTTCTCGCGCACGAAGGCGTCGATCTGCGCCCGCGTCCAGTCGGCCAGCGGGTTGAGCTTGATCAGGCCGCGGTCCGGGTCGAACTCCGCGAGCGGCGTGCCGGCGCGGTTGGCCGACTGCCCGGCGCGCAGGCCGGTGAGCCAGCCCGCGGCGCCGTCGAGCGCCCGGCCCAGCGGCTCGACCTTGCGGAAGCCGCAGCACGCCTGACGGGCGGCGACCGAGCGGCGGAAGCCGTTGATCCCCTCGTCGCGCACGAACGCCTCCTCGGCCGCGCGCTCGGGCGCGTAGGCCCGGATGCGCAGGCCGTAGGCGCTCTCCGTCTCCACCCAGGTGTCGTAGGTCTCCGGGTACAGCCGGCCGGTGTCGAGGGTGACGATCTCGACGCGGGAGCCGGCGAGCTTGGCCATCGCCAGGGCGTGGGTCAGCGCCTGGTCCTCGATGCCGAGGCTCGTCGTGAAGACGAGGCGGCCGGGGACCTGCGCGGCCATCGCGTGCAGCCGGGCGGTGAGGTCGAGGCCGGCGAGGCGCTCCGCGAGGGCGTCGGCCGCGGATCGGTCCGGACGGGTCATGACGTGCGCTCTTCGGGAGATCCGGCGGAAGCAGTTGTCGAGGGGGCGAGATGTTCGCTATATCGAACGAAGTCAAGGCTGGACGGGCGGCCCGCGGGGCATAACGGGGCGGCGTCCGGTGCGGTGGCGCACACACCGCGCGGGGCCGCATCCTGTGCGTCGTAAAAGATTCTTCTATGATCAGGCTGCCTGCGCCTGTAGAGCCGCGGAAATCTTCCCCGCGGAAACCGTCACGGAGAGGCCGTTGGACGCGATCGACCTGAAGATCCTGGGGCTCCTCCAGCAGGACGCGACCCTGTCGATCGCCGCGATCGGCGAGCGGGTCGGCCTGTCCCAGACGCCGTGCTGGAAGCGCATCCAGCGCCTCGAGGCCGACGGGGTGATCGACCGCCGGGTGGCGGTGCTCGATCCCGTCAAGCTCGGGCTCGGCCTGACCGTGTTCGTGTCGATCGAGACCGCGGACCACTCGCAGGACTGGCTGGAGCGCTTCGCCGACACCGTCGCCAGCATGCCCGAGGTGCTGGAATTCTACCGGATGGCCGGCGACGTCGACTACATGCTGCGCGTCGTCGTGGCCGACATGCAGGCCTACGACGCCTTCTACAAGCGGCTGATCGCCACGCTGCCGCTGAAGAACGTGACCTCGCGCTTCGCGATGGAGAAGGTGAAGTCCACCACCGCCCTGCCCCTGCCGGCCCCGCCCAAGACCACCCGCCACCTGCCGGGGACCGCCCCGGTGCTGGCGGTGGTCGGAGAATGATCTTCTCCTTCTTCGCACCGCAACGAACCAGATCTCCTAGCGCGCGACCGTTCTGCAAAACGAACGTTTTGGATTGACACCGGCCCCGCGCCCCACGACATGGTCCCCTGATGTCTCGACCCAGCCAAGCCCCAGCCCTCCTGCCGCGCACCGCCCCGTTCGGGGACGGCGAGCGCGCCAGCCTCGACGCGGTGCTCGGGCCCGCCACCCCCCTCCAGCGGGCGTGGCTCGCGGGCTTCCTCGCCGGGCTCGACGCGGCGGGCGGCCAGCCGGCGGCGGTGCCGGCCGCCCCCCCGAAGGCGGCCGAGCCGCTGACCGTGATCTTCGCCAGCGAATCGGGGAACTGCGAGGCGCTGGCCGGCAGCGTCGCCAAGCTCGCGCGCAAGCAGGGCTTCAAGCCCAAGGTCGTGGATTTCGCCGACCTCGACCTCGCGACCCTGCCGAAGGCCGGCAAGCTGATCGCCATCGCCGCCACCTGGGGCGAGGGCGAGCCGCCGGCCCGGGCGGTGCGGGCCTACGGCGAATTGATGGGGGAGGGCGCCCCGCGCCTCGACGGGGTCGAGTTCGCGGTGCTGGCGCTCGGCGACACGAGCTACGCGGAGTTCTGCGCGATCGGCAAGGCGCTCGACGCCCGGTTCGAGGCGCTGGGGGCCAAGCGCGCGGCCGAGCGCGCCGACCTCGACCTCGACTTCGACAAGCCGGCCGCCGCCTGGATCAAGGGCGCGCTCCAGGCGCTCGCCCCGGCGCAGGCGGCCGCCGACAACGTCGTGGCCGTCGACTTCGCCCGCACGCCCGGGGAGGCTTCGGGGGAGGACGAGGAGCCGAGCCGCGAGCCTGTGGTGGCCGAGGTCGTCGAGCACGTGAACCTCAACTCCTCGCGCTCCGACAAGGAGACGATCCACATCGCGCTCGCCTTCGAGGACGGCGCGCCCGCCTACGAGCCCGGCGACTCGCTGGAACTCTACCCGGAGAACGACCCGCAGCTCGTCGAGGAGATCCTGGCCGCCACCGGCCTGTCCGGCGACGCGGGCTTGCGCGACGCGCTGCTCGCCGAGCGCGACATCACCACCCTGTCGCCGGCGACCATCGAGCGCTTCGCCAAGGCCACCGGCTCGGCCGACGCGCAGGCCTTCGTCGAGGGCGGCGAGGTCCGCGCCTGGATCGAGGGCCGCCACCTGATCGACCTGCTGGAGAAATTCCCGGCCCAGCTCACCGCCGAGCATCTCGGGGTCATCACCCGGCCGCTGCCGCCGCGGGCCTACTCCATCGCCTCCTCGCGCAAGGAGGTGGGCGACGAGGTCCACCTCGCCATCGCGGCGGTGCGCTACGAGACCCACGGCCGGGCCCGCACCGGCGTCGCCTCGACCCACGTCGCCGACAGGATCCGGGACGGGGCCAAGCTGCGGGTGCGGCTGAAGCCGAACCGGCACTTCCGCCTGCCCCAGGACCCGGCCACCGACATCATCATGGTCGGCCCCGGCACCGGCATCGCCCCGTTCCGCGCCTTCGTGCAGGAGCGCCGCGCGACCGAGGCGCCCGGTCGCGAAGTCGGTCGCTCCTGGCTGTTCTTCGGCGACCGGCACTTCACCCACGACTTCCTGTACCAGCTCGAATGGCAGGAGGCCCTGGAGGAGGGCGCGCTGACGCGCATCGACGTGGCGTTCTCGCGCGACCAGCCCGAGAAGATCTACGTGCAGGACCGCATCACCCAGAACGCCGGGGAGCTGGTGGCGTGGCTCGACGGCGGCGCCCATCTCTACGTCTGCGGCGACGCCAAGCACATGGCCAAGGACGTGCGCGCCGCGGTGGTGCGGGCGTTCGAGACCGCCAAGGGCCTGTCGGCGGCCGAGGCAGAAGCGCACGTCGCCGGGCTGGAGCGGACCAAGCGGTACCAGCAGGACGTTTACTGACCCGAGGGACATCGCTCCCACCCGCGCCCTCATCCTGAGGTGCCCGCGCGAGCGGGCCTCGAAGGAGACCTCCAGCCGGCCGCGCGATCCCTGGAGGGCTCCTTCGAGGCCTCCGCTGCGCTCCGGCACCTCAGGATGAGGTGCGCGGGTCGGACGGGCGCCGGCAGACAGCACCAACCGAGTACGATCCATGACCGACGCCAAGCCCACCGACGCCGCGCCCACCGACGCCAAGCCCGATCCGTCGCGACGCGTCTACGAGACCCCGCCGACCGACCGCCCGATCACCGAGGCGGAGGCGGCGCGCGCGGCCAAGCTCGCGGCCAACGAGCACATCAAGATCGCCAGCGGCTACCTGCGCGGCACGCTGGCCGACGGGCTCCTGAAGCACGCCACCGGCGCGATCTCCGAGGACGACGGCCAGCTCGTCAAGTTCCACGGGATGTACCTGCAGGACGACCGCGACCTGCGGCCCGAGCGCACCAAGAAGAAGCTCGACAAGGCCTACAGCTTCATGATCCGCCTGCGCATCGCCGGCGGCGTGGTGACGCCGAAGCAGTGGCTGGTGCTGGACGACATCGCGACCACCTACGCGGGCGGCGCCCTGCGGGCGACCACGCGGCAGACCTTCCAGTACCACGGGGTCATCAAGTCGAACCTCAAGCGGGCGATGGCGGCGATCGACTCGGCGCTGCTCGACACCATCGCCGCCTGCGGCGACGTGAACCGCAACGTCATGGCCGCCACCAACCCGGCCCAGGTCCAGGCGCACAAGGCCGCCTACCAGCTCGGCAAGGACATCTCCGACAGCCTGCTGCCGAAGACCAACGCGTGGCGCGAGATCTGGCTCGACGGCGAGCGCGTGGTCGGCGGCGAGGACGCGGCCGAGGTCGAGCCGATCTACGGGAAGACCTACCTGCCGCGGAAGTTCAAGATCGTCGTGGCGGTGCCGCCCTCGAACGAGGTCGACGTGTTCGCCCACGATCTCGGCTTCATCGCCATCCTCGACAAGAAGGGGGCGGTGACCGGCTGGAACGTCACGGTCGGCGGCGGCATGGGCATGACCCACGGCGAGACCGACACCTTCCCGCGCACCGCCGACGTGATGCTGTTCTGCGCGCCCGCCGATGCCGTGAAGGTCGCCGAGGCGGTGATGACCGTCCAGCGCGACTGGGGCAACCGCACCAACCGCAAGAACGCCCGGCTCAAGTACACGATCGAGCGCTACGGGCTCGCGGCCTTCCGCGCCGAGGTCGAGAAGCGGGTGGGCAAGACACTCGCCGACCCGAAGCCGTTCACGTTCACGAGCAACGGCGACCGCTTCGGCTGGACCCCGGGCGAGGACGGGCGCCACCACCTGACGCTCTACGTGCCCTCGGGCCGGATCAAGGACGTGGAGGGCGGTCCGCGCTTCCTCACCGGGCTGCGGCGGATCGCCGAGGTGCACGAGGGCGACTTCCGGCTGACCGCCAACCAGAACGTCATCATCGCCAACGTGCCGGAGGCGCAGCGCGCCGCGATCGAGGCGCTGGTGGACGAGTACGGGCTGACCAAGGGAGCCGGGGCGCTGCGGCGCAACTCCATCGCCTGCGTGGCGCTGCCGACCTGCGGGCTGGCGCTGTCCGAGAGCGAGCGGTTCCTGCCGGGCCTGATGGACGAGCTGGAGACGAGCCTCGCCCGCCACGGCCTCCAGGACGAGCCCATCACGATCCGCTCGACCGGCTGCCCGAACGGCTGCGCCCGGCCGTTCATCGCCGAGATCGCCCTCGTCGGCCGCGGCCCCGAGCGCTACCACCTCTACCTCGGCGCCGCCTTCGACGGCTCGCGGCTGGGCAAGCTCTACCGCGAGGACGCCTCGCCCGCCGAGATCGTCGAGACCCTCGACCCGCTGTTCGCGGACTACGCGAAGGGCCGCAAGAAAGGCGAGCATTTCGGCGACTTCCTGATCCGCGCCGGCCACGTGGCGCGGACCGTCAACGGGCCGGACTTCCACGACCGGACCGGCGCGCTGAAGACCGCCGCGGCCGCCTGATACGGCTTCCGGCTGAAGGGTTCGGAATCGAACCTCCCCGTCCTTGCGAGCGGAGCGAAGCAACCCAGCGGCGCCAACGTCCGGAGAACGCGCGCTGCCCTGGGTCGCTTCGCCTTCGGCTCGCGATGACGGCTTAGGCCGGAATCCCCGAACGGTTCACCCGGAAACGCCATGAGCCGCGGGCGCTCCGGTCCCGGCCGGGGCGCCCGCGCGCATGTCAGGGCTCGGTTTCAGGATCTGGCGGCGGATCCGGCGATCCGGGTCAGGCCGGCGGCGAGGGCGTCGCGGCACCGGTAGGCGCGGGCGCGCACCGAGGGCCGGGCGGGCGCGCCGCCGAGCCGGGCCAGGAAGCAGGCCTCGACGACGGCCGTGCCGGCGGCGTTCAGATGAATCCCGTCCCAGGTGAGGGCGGGGCGGATCCCGCCCGACCCCGTGCGCAGGGGCGTGTGGTAGTCGATGACCGGCACGCCCCGGGCGTCCGCGAGCCGGCGCAGGAGCCGGTTCAGGGCGATGATGCGGGGTGCCGGGGGCGGGTCGGAGGCCCGCAGCCGAGCCCGCGTCGGCGTCACCGCCCCGAGCCACGCCGGCACCCCGCGGGCGCGGGCGTGGTCCAGCATCGCGGCGACGTTGGCGGCGATCTCGTCGAGCGTCACCGGCCCGTCCGGCCCGAAGATGTCGTTGAGCCCGCACCAGAGATGGACGCGGCGCGGCCTCGCCGCGGCCAGCGCCGCATCGAACCGCAAGCGGATCTGCCCGCTGGTCTCGCCGCCGACGCCGTGGGCGACGAGGCCGTGCCGCAGGAAGAACGCGCGGCGGCCGAGACCCCAGCTCTCCGTCAGAGAATCGCCGATCAGCAGGATCGGCCCATCGGATCGGAACAGGCCGGCCTCCGGCATCGCGCGCATCGCTCCGGTCACGGCTGCTGCAACCGCGCCGCGGAGCACCTCGTTCCGATCCGTCCGCGCCGCGGACCGCAATGCCGGATGCCGCACGTCTCCCGGGACTCGAGCATCGTCCCGAAAGGTGGTCACCGGCTTTCGGAAAAGATGACGCACATCAAAGGCCAAGCGCATCGTCCTGGATCCGATATCCAGGACGATGCGCTTGGCGTCACGGCGCGCGTTCGGCCCGCCCCCCGGCGGGACCCATGCCGTCACGATAGGAAGAACCCCCGTTCGGCCTGGAAATCGATCACCTTTCCGGCGAAGCGCCGGCTGTCCGTCTCCAGCACGAAGAACACGACATCGCGCCCATCGAGACGCTGGATCGCGTCGGCGATGCCGCTCCGCTCCGATCGTCCGTAGAAACTCACCACGACATGATCCCACGAGGCGCCCGAGTGAAGCTCGGTCCTGCCCCAGCCGATCATCAGGGCGTCGGCCGTGTCGGCGCGTGTCTCGTTCCAGAACTCCTGCAAACGTCCGATTTCCGCCCAAGCGCTCCCGGAGATTAGAAAGTTTATCGGAACAAAATACTCCGCTCTCATTTTACCAACCTCATTAATTATCATTGAGAAGCACACCGTGGCGAACGGCGGAGGAAGGAACTATCTGAGGGCAGCGGAGATTTGTTGGCCCTGGGGCCATTACCAATCCAAAATCGAATCTATAGACACAATCTCGTCCCACATGTCTTGGTATTTCAGCAACCAGATCTCCCATGCTATACGATTGTGCAAAGTCTTCTCTTCGATGAGGTTCAATCGGGCGATCAGAAGGCCTTATGGGTGCGTCTTCCAGTTCAGGATGCAATCGGCCATTCGCCCATTGCCCTCCATCTCGACTACCAGCAGGCACACGCGGTTGATTTGGATTAAACCCCTTCAGACCCACGATGAGCCTTAACAATTCGATTTTTACACTTGTTGCAGCAATTCGATAACGTAGCCGTCCCAGCCGCATGTATTCGTTTTGTCTCGTCATTATCGCAAATCCGTCTAGATTTTTTACCTTCTATAGGAATATGAGCAAAAAATCAAGAAAATTCTGCGCGGCGCGAAGCGAAATCGGCACTCATACACGCAAGGAGCGTATGATCTAGTCCTATCAACTCAAGATTATTTTTTCAAATATGGATTTTCAAAACTATATCGCCCCGCGACAAATTAAAATTTCAACGAGACGCAAGATGTCTACCGATGGCGGCACGCTAGCCGACTGATGGCGGCACTCGATGAGTGAACCCTATCGATCGAGAAAAGGTCATACGATCCACGAGCCCATACCCAGAACGATGCGATCCCCAGCGCCGCTGCGTCCGCATCACCCGCAGGCTCGTCCATTGGGAGACGACCCGACGACCGCGATAATCGGCCGCAACGCGTGAACCTGGGACAGGCGTGACCGTTATGTCACTGTCAAGCCCCGGGAGAGACGCCATGGCCAAGCACGACATCCTCGGTTTCTTCGAGCACCGCCGCGACGGCGCCTGGGTCTGCGTGCGGCCGTTCACGCTGACCACGAAGGCCGCCAGCGTCGACATCCGCCAGGGCATGCGCTTCGATTACGGCAAGCGCGTCGGCGGCGTCGACCTCGCCGAATACCTGGAGCGGCTCGGCTCGCAGTTCGGCTCGTAGGGCCCGACGCGCACCTCAGTAGCGATAGGCCGTGCGGCAGGCGCCCCAGGGGCGGCCGGCCGCGCGGATCGGCGCGTCCACCTCCCGCACCATCACGATCCGCTCGCCCACCGTGCGGCGGTAGACCTGCACGGTGGCCGGCCGCTGCGAGCGCGCGGCGGTGATGCCGGTGCGGTCGTCGAAGATCCGCAGGTTGCGGCAGTGGGCGTCGTTCCAGGCCCGCTCGCCCGGCCGCTGCGGCTGCGACACCGCCCGGTTGTGGACCGGGATGAAGCCGTTGCGGTCGGTGACGATGCAGAACAGCATCCGCGCATCCGCCGCCACCTCCCGGTCGAGAAGATCCTGCAACAGGGCGGCGAGCGGGGCGGCCCCGTCCGTCGTGAACTGGCGCGGGTCGCTGCCGGGCAGCGGCCGGTAGGCGGTGTCGAACAGCGCCTCGACGCGAAGGCGCCCGGCGGCGCATTCCGCCTCCATCAGGTCGCCGATCCGCCCGGCGATGTCCTGCGCGCGGACGATCAGCGGCGCGTACTCCGCCCGCACCGCGTCGAGCCGGTCGCCGAGCCCGGCCCGCGCGGCCGCCGTCAGGTCGCCGAAGGCGCAGTGCAGGCCCATCGCGCTCACCGCCGCGACGGTCGCCGGCAGGGTGCCGACGCCCTCGACCTCCAGATCGATCCGCGCGCCGACCGCCGGGACCGTCCCCTCCGGCGCGGTCACCAGCATGCCGCCCTCGGACAGGTCGACGCTGCGGGTGCGCCGTCCGTCGGCGAGGCGCACCGGCAGCTCCACCGGGAAGCGGTCGTGGCGGCGCCGGTCGCCGATCTCGCTCTGGCGGACCACGGCGACGAACCGGCGGCCGAGGCCCGCCGCCTGATCGGCGGCCTCGCGCGCCGAGGCTTCGGTCGCGGTGGCGCCGGTCTCCAGGGCGGCGCTCGACACCGCGACCCGCCCGGCCTCGGCATCGACCGCCGCCACGAGGCCGCCGGCCCGGCCCGCCTCCGCCGCCACGCGGGCGACGAGGTCGGCCTGCTCGGCGGAGATCGCCTGCACCGCCGCGAAGGAGGGGCGCGCGGCGTCGAGCGCCTCGGCCAGCGCGCCGATCGCCGAGGCCGAGGCCGCCGCGCCGTCGCACAGGCCGGTCAGCCGGGTCCGCACCGCCTCGGCGGCCCGCGCCGCCTCCACCGACAGCGCCTTGACCTCGGCGGCGACCACCGCGAAGCCGCGGCCGGCCGCCCCGGCGCGGGCCGCCTCGATGGTGGCGTTGAGCGCGAGCAGGTTGGTCTGGCGCGCCACCGCCGCCATGGCGTCGATGATCCCGGCGATCTCGGCGCCCGCGCGCGCCAGGGCCTCGATCTGCGCCCGCGCCTCCGCGCCGCGCCCGTCGGCGGCGTCGAGTTGCGCCTCCGCCCGGCGCATGGCGGCACCGATCCGCGTGCTGGTCGCCGAGAGGGCGTCGGTATGGCCGGTCAGTTCGGCGCTGGCGCCGGTCGCCTCGCGGGCCGCGGCGGCCAGCCCGCCCATCTGCGCCCGGATCCCGGCGAGCCCCGCCTGCACCGCCGAGACCTCGCCCCGGGCGGCCGTGATCGAGGCGCTGACGCCCCCGATCGCGGCCAGCACGTCGGTCTCGATCACGTCGAGGACCGCGGCCCCGCCCGTCGCCGGCCGCGCCTCGGCGCGGGGTGGCTCGGCGGGTGGTGGCTCGGCGGCCGGGACCTCCGGCTCCGAGGCGGGCGCGATCGGCGGGCGGCGGAAGAACGGTCTCAGCATGGCCGGATTCGCGCCGAGCACGGTTAACGCGCGCTTATTCCGCGCCTGAAAATTGTAACAGCGCAGAATCCAATCTTCGGTTGAGATACCTCCGGCCCGGGATCAGGCCCCGCCCCACTGCATGGTCAGGCCGCCGTCGACCACCAGGGTGTGGCCGGTAACGTAATCCGCCGCGTCCGAGGCGAGGTAGAGGATCGCCCTGGCGATCTCCTCCGGCCGGCCCGCCCGGTGCCACGGGATCCGCTCCAGGGACTGGTCCAGCACCTCGGGCCGCTCGAACCGGTCGGCGGTCATCGGCGTCTCGATCAGGCCGGGGGCGACGTTGTTGACGTTGATCCGGTCGCCGGCCAGCTCCCGCGACAGGCTGCGGCACAGGGAGCCGAGCCCGGCCTTCGACATGCCGTAGGGCGCGCTCTCCGGGGTCGGCAGGTGCTGGGCGACGGAGGAGACGAACACGATCTTGCCGCGCCCGCCCTGGGCCCGGCGCAGGCCGATGAACGGCCGCGCGCAGAACAGCGGCCCCATCAGGTTCACCCGCAGGATCCGCTCCAGCACCGCGTCGTCCATCTCGGCCACCGGCATGCCGTCCATCGCCTGCCCGGCATTGGCCACGAGGATGTCCAGCACGCCGAGTTCGCTGCCGATCCGGTCGTAGGCGGCGGCCACGGAGGCCGGATCGCCGACGTCGATCTGCACGACGACGGCGCGGCGGCCGGCCGCCTCGACGGCCCGGGCGGTCTCGGCGATGCCGTCCGCGTCGGTGTGGTAGGTGATCGCCACGTCGGCGCCGGCTTGCGCGAACAATTCGGCGGTCGCCCGACCGATGCCGGAATCGGCGCCGGTGATCAGCGCGCGGGTGTCGGTGAAGGTCATCGCTCGGTCCGGGATGGTGCGCCGCGGCAGGGCGGCCGGTTGCCGGGGCAATCGGTGCGCGCCCGCCGGGTTCCGGCTGCGCTGAAACGTCCGGGTGTCGACACGGCGCGCCCTCCCGCGGGGGTTGCGGGGGCGGTCCGGGATAAGTCCTTGATCCGGCGGGGGGCCGCCCTCGGGCGAGCCGGCTTCCACTCCGGCGGTGGGCGCACTAGGGAAGGGGCATGTTCCCGGACGATCCAGCCCTGCCGCTCGCGGAGGAGACCGCGCCGACCACCCGCTGCCGCATCATCGCGACGGCGACGGAGCACTTCCGCGAGATCGGCTACCAGAAGACCACGGTGGCCGACATCGCCCGGGCGCTGAAGATGAGCCCGGCCAACGTCTACCGCTTCTTCGACTCGAAGAAGGCGATCAACGAGGCGGTGCTGGAGCGGCTGATCGGCGAGGTCGAGGCGCTGGTGGCCGGCATCGCCGACCGGCCGGGCCTGAGCGCCACGGCGCGCCTCGTGGCCGCGATCGAAGCCCTGCACGACGACAGCCTGCGCCGCCTGGAGGAGTTCCCCCGCGTCCACGAGATGATCGAGGCGGCGATGGGCGAGAGCTGGGAGGTGTGCCGCCACCACGTGGCGCGGATCACCGCGGTGTTCGAGCGGATCGTGAGCGACGGCGTCGCGTGCGGTGAGTTCTTCACGAACGATCCGGCGCTCGCCGCCGGCTGCCTGCACGCCGGCATCGCCCGCTACACCCACCCCCTGCTGGTGAGCCAGCCGACCCTGCCGCCGGTGCCGCCGCTACCGGCGATGATCGCCTTCCTGCTCCGGGGGTTGGCGCCGGAGAGCGGGTCGAAGGCGGAGCCTGGCATGGTCCGGTAGCGCGTTTCCCTCTCCCCGCCGGGCGGGGAGAGGGGATCAACCGCCGGCACCAAGCCCGCGGGCGGTCCGAAAAAACTTATTCCGAGGCCGGGTTGGCGGGCGGCGGCGGCTCCGAGGCGGTGGGCTGCGCGCCGTCGTAGCCCTCGATCACCAGGATCTCGGCCTCGACGCCGCCGCGCTGCTTGGCCTTGGCCGCCTGGTAGAGGTCGGAGTGCCAGCAGGCGAGGGCGTCGTCGTAGCTCGGGAACTCGATCACCACGTTGCGCGCGCGGGCTTCGCCCATCACCGCCTCGTGGCGGCCGCCGCGCACGAGGAAGCGGCCTCCGAACTGGGCGAACGCCGGGCCGTTGGCCGCGACGTAGTCCTTGTAGGCCTCCGCGTCGCGGACATCGATCCGCGCGATCCAGTAGCCCTTGGTCATGGCGTTCCTCCTCAACCCATCTCGGCGACGATCGCCCGCGCCACCGCTCGCGGGTCGGCAGCGCCGGTGATCGGGCGGCCGACGACCACGTGGTCGATGCCCGCCGCCCGCGCCTGCCCCGGCGTCATCACCCGCTTCTGGTCGCCGGCTTCCGCGCCCGCCGGGCGGATGCCGGGGGTGACGATCAGCCGGTCCGGCCCGACGATTCCCCGCACGGCGCCAGCCTCGGCCGCCGAGCAGACGAGGCCGTCGATCCCGATCTCGGCCGCCTGATCCGCGCGCCGCGCGACGAGGTCCGCCACCGGCAGGCTGTAGCCGGCCTCGGCCGCATCGGCGTCGTCGTAGGAGGTCAGCACCGTCACCGCCAGGATCTTGAGGCCCGCCCTGCGTCCGCGCACGGCCGCGCGCATGGTCTGCGGATAGGCGTGGACGGTGAGGAAGGTGGCCCCGAGCGCGGAGGCCGAGCGCACGCCCTCCTCGACGGTGTTGCCGATGTCGTGCAGCTTCAGGTCGAGGAAGACCTTCTTGCCCCCCGCCGCCAGCCGCTCGGCCAGCGCGAGGCCGCCCGCGTAGGCCAGCCGGTAGCCGATCTTGTAGAACGTCGCGGCGTCGCCGATCCGCTCGATCAGCGCCTCCGCCTCGGCCACGCCGGGCACGTCGAGGGCGACGATCAGGCGGTCGCGGGGGTCGGCGATCTCGGGCATCGAAGGGTCCTGGGGGTTCGCGGCACCGATCACGCCCGGCGTCCGCCTGTCAATGCGGCCCGGCTGTCGCGCCCGCCCGCGAACCGAGGCTTGCACCGCACCCGCACCGCGCGCCCGATGCGCGGCGACTTCGACTCACCGCGGGGGCGGACGGATGGCGACGAGAAAGCGGGGGACCGCGGGGCCGGGCCCGAAGGTCACGGACACCGCCGGGGAGGCGATGTCGGTCGCCACCGTCCACAGCGTGCCGCTGGAGGGGGCGAAGACCCGCTCCGAGCACGACCTGCTGGGCGACGGTGACGTGCCGGCCGACGCGCTGTGGGGCATCCACACCAAGCGGGCGGTGACGAACTTCCCGATCACCGGCGTGCCCGTGGGCCACTTCCCCGAATTCGTCCGCGCGCTGGCGCTCGTGAAGCAGGCCGCCGCCCGCGCCAACCGGCGGCTCGGCTACCTCGAACCGGAGAAGGCCGACGCGATCGACGCCGCCTGCACCCTGGTCGCCACAGAGGGCGAGTACGCCCGGAGCTTCGTGGTCGACGCGATCCAGGGCGGGGCCGGCACCTCCACCAACATGAACGCCAACGAGGTGATCGCCAACGTCGCGCTCGGGCTGATGGGCAAGAAGCCCGGCGACTACGCGAGCCTCCACCCCAACGACGACGTCAACATGGCGCAGTCGACCAACGACGCCTACCCGACGGCGCTGCG
>NZ_JAUYZI010000021.1 GCF_030700245.1 Methylobacterium amylolyticum | reverse complement strand
TGGTAAGGTCGGATCTGCGGCGGCGGGCAGGACCCCGGCTCATCCTGGGGCATTGAAGCCCGCACCTCAGCTTGGGAGCCTGCCCGCCCATTCCACGACCCCGGACAGTCGCTCGGGCCGCAAGAGCCCGGTTGCGCAAGGGTGGGGCGGAATGGCGCTGGTGTGTGTCGGCATCGACGTGTGCAAGGCGCGGCTGGACGTGCATGTCCTGCCGCAGGGTCAGGCCTTCGCGGTTGCCCGCGACGGCACGGGCCTGAACGATCTGGTGACGCGCCTGCAGGCGCTGGGGCCGGATCTGGTGGCGATCGAGGCGACCGGCGGCTTCGAGCAGGTGGCGGCGGCAGCCCTGGCGGGCGCGGGTCTGCCGCTGGTGGTGGTCAATCCGGCCCAGGTCCGGCACTTCGCCAAGGCGTTGGGCCAGCGGGCCAAGTCGGATCCGATCGACGCGGCCGTGATCGCCCGGTTCGCGGCCGCCACGCAGCCGGCGGTGCGGCCGCTGCCGGATGCGGCCACGCGGATGCTGGCGGATCTGGTCGCCCGGCGCCGTCAGATCGTCGAGATGCTGGCGTCCGAGAAGAACCGGGCCCCGCGCACCGAGGCGGCGCGGATCGCCAGGAGCATCGCCCGGCTGATCAAGGCGCTGGAGAAGGAACTCGCCGCGATCGACGCCGAGATCGACACGGGCGTGCGCGGCTCGCCGGCCTGGCGCGCCACCGAGGACCTGCTCGCCTCGGTGCCGGGGGTCGGGCCGGTCACGGCGCGCACGCTCCTGGCCGAGCTGCCCGAACTCGGCCGGCTCAAGACCAAGCAGATCGCCGCGCTGGCCGGCCTCGCCCCGTTCGTGCGCGAGTCCGGCAAGGGGAAGGGCCGCGCCATGGTGTCGGGCGGGCGCAAGAGCGTGCGCACGGCCCTGTTCCTGGCAGCCCTCACCGCCTGCCGGCACAACCCCGTGCTCAAGCGGTTCCGCGACCGGCTCGTGGCCGCCGGCAAGCCCAAGATCGTCGCCGTCGTCGCCGTCGCCCACAAGCTCCTCTCCATCCTCAACGCCATGATCCGGGACCAGAAACCATGGCAACCCGCTTGACAGCCAACACAGTCGCTGAGGTGCCCGCGAGAGCGGGCCTCGAAGGAGGGCTCCAGGGATCGCGGCGCCCTCTGGAGGGCTCCTTCGAGGCCCCTTGCCACGGCAAGGGGCGCCTCAGGATGAGGGGGTCTGATGGGACCCGCAGGGCTGCACCCCGTACTGTCGTGTACTCTGGGCGCGTCAACGCTTCACCCGCTTAGATCCTTGGTGGATCGCAGGTTTTCGACGCCGAGCCGGCAACCACTTCGGCGAAACCTGCTGCGTTCGGCGCGAGAGCGCGTGTCGAAGCAAAGGTTTGGAGCCGTGCCCGGGCAGCGCCGGGCGGGGGTGGTCCGCCCTCAGGGTCATGGACGCGCCGGAACGGCTCCGCTAGCCTCCCGGCATGGCTGACAGCATCCTGGAGATCGCCGGCCGCGTCGGGAGTTCCGTTCGCGCCGTCTCGACCTCGACCGGCATCGGACTGCGCACCCGGGCGCACGGCGCCGGCGTCTCCGTCGACATGACGCCGGATTCCGCCCTCCGGCTCGGCGAGTGGCTCGTGGAGCAGGCTCGGGCGCAGGGGGCGGAGCAGGGGGCGGAGCAGGGGGCGGAGCAGGGGGCGGAGCAGGGGGCGGACCAGCGGCCCGCACCCGCCGGGGACGATGGCGCCGGGCGGGAGCGCGACGCCGCCGCGGCACCGGCCCGGCCGCCGCGGCCCCGGCGCCCCCGGGCCGACCGGAAGGCGTCCGAGACCGGGTAGGCGCGGGCCCGTCCACCGTGATTGCGGGGCCGCCCTATCCGCCCCCGGACGGGGCGGCCACCCAGCCGCCCTTCAGGGCCAGCTCAACGGCGTAGATCGGCGTGCCCCGCGCGTCGCGCACGGAGACCGTGAAGACGCGGTTGTCGCCGTCCGGGAGCCGGTCATCCGCCATCGCCGGGAGTGTTTCCAGCGCGAGCCGCCGTGCGGCCTGCGCGTCCGGCAAGTCCTGCCCCTCCTCGTCGCGGTCGTGGCGATCCCCGTCGCTGGTGTCGAAGAAGAACACGGGCACTGTCTGCCTCATCCTCACGCCCCCGGGACGCCCCACGACGTGCACCGGGTCTGCGGAGAACCGCGGGCGGCCGGGACGGTTTCGCCCCGCCGCGCTCAACCCGCCGCCAGGGCCGCCGCGCGGGCTTGGCCGGGGCGCAGGGTGCCGGTGAGCAGGTCGGCCTGGCCGACGAGGCGGGTGAGCGACTGGCCGCGCGCGGCCTCGGGTTTCTCCGGCAGCTCCGGCCGGTCCTCGGCGAGGGCCCGCAGGGTCTCGACCACCCAGGCGCGCCACGCCGCTGCCTCGCGGGCGGCCGCCTCGGGGGCGTGGCGCAGCACCGTCAGCCGGGCACTCAGCCGGCGCAGGGTGGCGTCGGCGACCATCGCCGCCTCGACCGCGGGATGGTGGCCGGCCCGGGGCTGCTGGAGCGCGCGCGAGAGCGCCGCCTCCAGGTCGTTGAGGGCGAGGCCGGCGGCGCGGGTCCGGGCGGCGATCAGGGTCTCCCGGCCCTCGCCGGCGCCACCCAGCAGCACCGCCTCGGCGAAGTCGGCGTGGGCGGCCAGCGTCCGGCGCAGCTCCCGGCGGACCTCGTCCGGCTCCCAGATCGGCCAGAGCACGAGGCAGCTCGCCACCGCGATCAGCCCGCCGAGCACGGTGAAGGCGGCGCGCAGGCCGACGATCTCCCAGGAGCTGTGGCCGGGCTCCAGCACCTCGACCAGCAGCACGATCAGCGGCGTCAGGCAGGCGACGAAGAAGCCGTAGGAGACTTGCCGGGCGGCGAAGCCGACGACGCTCAGGACAAGGATCATCGCCGCCTCGGAGAGCGGCGTGGCGGCGTAGTAGGCGAGCACCGCGCCGACCACGCCGCCGAGCACCGTGCCGCCGATCCGCTCCAGCGCCCGCTGCCACGTGGCGGCGTAGAAGGGCTGCATCGTCAGCACCAGGGTGATGACCAGCCAGTGGGTGAAGGCGCCGCCGAACCACAGCGTCGCGGCCAGCGCCGGCGCGGAGACGACGCTGGCGCGCAGGGCGTGCCGCAGGTTCGGCGAGGCGAGCGTGAAGTTCTGCGCGAGCGGTTCGAGATAGCGGCTGCGCCGGTCGAGGCGGTGCCCGTCGGTGACGGTGCCGCCGGCCCGGTAGCCCTCCGGCGTCGAGAGCTTGGCGCCGATCCGCACCCGGCCGAGGATCGCCTCGCCGAGGCGGGCGAGCGTCGGGTCGGCGCCGAGGCCCTCCCCCGCCCGGACGATCGCGCGCTCCAGCCGGTCGCGGTCGACGGGCGCGTCGTCGCGGATCGCCCGGGCGATCACCGCGAGCAGCGGCCGCAGCCGCCGCAGGAACGCCCGCGCCAGCGCCCGCCGCTCGGGGGTGGGGCGGCTGTCGATCAGCTCGGTCACCGCGATGAGCGCGGAGAAGATCTGCTCGGCGCTCTCCAGGCGCAGCAGCGCCTGCGCCGCGCGCTGGGAGACGCGCTCGCGCGAGCGGACGAGGTCGAGGATCATCGCCCGGGCGGTCTCGATGCCGGTGCGCACGCCGCGGCGGTGGGCGCGGGCGTGGCCGTCGAAGGCCTCCGCTCCGGGCTCGGACAGGGCCGCGAGGCGTTCGAGGTCGCCGACGAGGCGGGTCAGCCCGCGCCAGACCTCGGCCACCGTGCGCTGCGCCGGACGGTAGGGGTGCAGCCGCCAGACCACGAGGGCGAGGAATGTGGCCCACAGCCCGCCGGCCGTGAACATCAGCGCCGTGACCGCGGCCTGCTCCGGGGTGAGCGGCCGCTCCAGGGCGATGCAGAGCACCACGATCAGCACGTTGCCGGCGGCCTGCGCCTGCACGCTCCACACCCGGATGTAGGTGCAGGCGAAGATCACGGCGCAGGCCACTGGCACCGCGACGGGGATCCCCAGCGGCCGCAGCAGGCCGAGCCCGGCCCAGAGCACCGCGCCGGCGAGCGAGAAGGCGGTGAGCACCCGCAGCCGCACCCGGGTCGGGCCGCCGGTGTCGCAGAAGCAGGCGAGGTTGGCCGCGAAGGCCATGATCAGCAGCGGCGGCCATTGCAGCCACGCGTCGATCAGGAAGACGACGCCGAAGGCGAAGCCGGCGCGCACGCCCTCGGCGAGCCGCAGGGCCGTCAGGTCGAGGCCGACCGGCAGCCGCGCGAGGTCCGCGCCCGGCCAGCCGAGGCTGCCGCGGCCGCCGGACCGCCGCCGGCGCGGCGGCCGGTCGGGCCGCGAGGCGGGCGGGACGGGGGCGGTCAAGATCGGGCTCCTGTCGCGGGGCGGGAACGGGGGGCCGGGTTCAGCCGTCCGGGCGCCGCCGACGCCCGGCGCGGGCGGTGACGCGGCGCAGCACCCGGGAGAGCTGCTCGGCGGCGTAGGGCTTGTGCAGCAGCTCGAAGCCGTGCTCGCTCTGCTCGGCCAGCACGTGGCTGTAGCCGGAGGCGAGCACCACGGGCAGGTCCGGCAGGCGGCGGCGCAGTTCCTCGGCCAGCGCGATCCCGCCCATGCCCGGCATCACCACGTCGGAGAACACCACGTCGAACCCGCCCCCGTCGGCCCCGATCCGGTCCAGCGCCTCCTCGGCATTGGCGGCCCAGGTGGTCTCGTAGCCGAGATCCTGGAGGATCTGCGTCGAGAACCGGCCGACCTCGACGTTGTCCTCCACCACGAGCACGCGCTGGCCCGAACCCACCGGCGCACCGAGCGGATCGGGCTCGGCCTCTTCCGGCCCGGCGCGGCCCGCCACCTCCGGCAGGTAGAGGGTGAAGCGCGTGCCCGCGCCGAGGGTGCTCTGGACATCCACGTCGCCGCCCGACTGCTTGGCGAAGCCGAACACTTGGCTGAGCCCGAGGCCGGTGCCCTTGCCGACCTCCTTGGTGGTGAAGAACGGCTCGAAGATCCGCCCGAGCAGGTCCGGCGGGATGCCCGTGCCGGTGTCGGAGATCGACACCGCCGCGAAGGCGCTGCGCGAGCCGGCGTGGCCCCGGATCGCCGGCATCGGGCTTCCGCACACGAGACGCAGGGTGAGAACCCCCTGCCCTTCCATCGCGTCGCGGGCGTTGACCGCCATGTTGACGAGCGCCGTCTCGAACTGGCTGACGTCGCAGCGCACGTGGCAGAGGACGTCCGGCAGGTCAGTCGCCACCTGGATGCGCGCGCCCGTCACCGTGTCGATCAGGTCGGCCACGCCCCTGAGCCGGGCACCGACCTCGAACACCTCGGGCTTGAGCGCCTGCCGCCTTGCGAAGGCGAGGAGCTGGCCGGTGAGCTTGGCCGCCCGGTCGACCGTGTCGGACACCGCGTCGAGGTAGCGGGTCTTGCGCGCCTCCGGCAGTTCCGGCCGGCGCAGGAAGTCCACCGACGAGCGGATGATCGTCAGCAAGTTGTTGAAGTCGTGGGCGACGCCCCCGGTGAGCTGGCCGACCGCCTCCATCTTCTGCGACTGGCGCAGGGCCTCCTCGGCCTGCCGCAGGGCCTCCTCCCGCTCCCGCTCGACGGTGAAGTCGCGCCCGACCGCGTTGATCAGCCCGTCGCCCGGCCGCGCCGCCCAGGAGATCCAGCGGTAGCCCCCGGCCTTGTGGCGGTAGCGGTTGTCGAACCGGGCGTGGGTGATGCCCTCGGACACCTGCTGCGCGGTCTCGCGCGTGCGGGCGAGATCGTCGGGATGGACGAGGTCGAACAGGCTGGCGCCGATCAACTCGTCCTCGTGCCAGCCGAGCACCTCGGTCCAGGCCGGGTTCACCGCGGCGATCACCCCCGCGAAGGTGCTGCGGAGCATGATGTCGGTGGAGAGCTGCCAGAGGGCGTTGCGGTCCCGCGTGCGCTCGCGGACCTGCGCCTCCAGGGTCTCGTTGAGCCGCCGCAGGGCCGCCTCGACCCGCTTCTGCTCGGTGAGGTCGAGCATCGCGCCGATCATGCGCGTCGCCCGGCCGTCGGCACCGCGGATGACGTAGCCGCGGTCGACCACGTCGGCGTAGCTGCCGTCGGCGCGCAGGAACCGGTAGCTGTCGAGCCACGCGTTGCCCGTGCCGTCGATGACGGCGTGGATCGAGGCGTCGATCCGCGCCCGGTCGTCGGGGTGGATGTGGCCGAGCCACCATGCACCGGTGGGCTCCACCGTCTCGGGGGCGTGCCCGTAGGCGTCGGTGAGCGCCTCGTTCCAGAGGACGTGGTTGCGAGCGAGGTCCCAGTCCCAGATCGCGTCGTTGGTGGCGCGGGTGGCGATGCGGTAGCGCTCCTCGGTGGCCCGCAGGGCGGCCTCGGCCGCCTTCTCCGCCGTGACGTCGCGGACGGTGCCGACGAACCGCTCGGTGCGGCCGGCCGCGACGACGGCCTGCCCGCGGGCGGCGAGCCAGCGCTCGGCGCCGGTATCGGCCGCGCGGACGCGGTAGGCGATGTGGAACCTGCCGGGCCCGTCCGGATCGAGGGCGGCCTGGACCGCCGCGTGCGCCCGGTTCCGGTCGTCCGGGTGCAGTCCGGGCAGGAAGGTCCCCTCGTAGGTCACGGCTGCGTCGGCCGCGACGCCGAACAGGGCGCGGACGCGGGCGTCCCAGCCCAGGGCGCCGGTGACGAGATTGTAGTCGTAGATGCCGACGCCCGTGGCCTCGATGGCGAGCCGCAGGCGCTCGCGGGTCCGCACCCGCTCGGTGACGTCCCGGAACAGCACCGCGACCTGCCGCCGCTCCGCCGGCTCGATCCGGAAGGCGGCGACCTCGATGATGCGCCCGACGAGCACGAATGCGCGCTCGAAGCGGATCGGCTCCCCGGTGCGCAGCACGCCGCCGTAGAGTTCGACCCAGCCGTCGGCCTCCGCGGGCGCGAGGTCGCGCACGCGCCGGCCGACGATGTCCGGGATGCCGGTGTTGCGCTCGTAGGCGGGGTTGGCCTCGACGTGGACGTAGTCGCTGAGGGGCCCGTGCGGCCCGTCCACGAACTCGATGATGCAGAAGCCCTCGTCGATCGCGTCGAACAGGGTGCGGTAGCGCGCCTCGTGCCGGGCGAGTTCGGCTTCCGTGGCGCGCAGGGCCTCGCCGGTCCTGTGATGCGCCGTGCGGTCGCGCAGCACCTTCACGAAGCCGGTATGGGTGCCGTCCGGCTCGCGCAGGGGCATCATCTCCCCCGCGGCCCGGATCCGGGCGCCGTCCTCGCGCAGGTGCCAGCGGTCGTCGTCGGCACGGCCGCGGGCGAGCGCAGTCCGCATCTCGGTCTCGAGGCGCCCGGCGGCGCGGTCCTCCGGGGTGAAGAAGAACGTGGCGGTCCGGCCGAGCACCGCGGATGCGGCCCAGCCCAGGACGCGCTCGGCGCCCGCGTTCCAGTCGGTGACGCGGCCCTCGCGGTCGAGGACGACGATGGCGAAGTCGACCACGCTCGCGACGATGGTGTGCTGCCGCGCCAGCTCCGCTTCGAGGGCGCGGTTGCGGGCCTGGAGCGCCTCGATCTCGGCCGGCGTCATGGCCGCCGTCATGATTGCCGTCCTGGCCGCCCGGCCTCGGCCGCCGCGGGGACGGCGCGTGCGGGGGCGCGGGCGAAATTCCGGACGGCTGGGCGGGGCATGAGGCGCCCCCCTTAGCAGGGTCGCACCGGCCTGTCTGCCCGGCGGCCCGGGGCGCAGCGCCGTCTCAGGCCACGTCCTCGATCCGGATCGGCAGGCTGCGGATCCGGCGGCCGGTGGCGTGATGGACGGCGTTGGCGATCGCTGCGTTGACGCCGATGATGCCGAGCTCGCCGAGCCCCTTCACCCCGAGCGGGTTCGCTTGGGAGTCGGGGTCCGGCACCAGCAGCGCCTCCACCGCGCCCACGTCGGCGGCGGTGGGGACGAGGTACTCGGCGAGGTCCGGGTTGCGGTAGGCGGCGCCGTCGACCACCGTCTCTTCGAGGAGCGCCGAACCCAGGCCCCAGATCATCCCGCCGACGAGCTGGCTCCGGGCGGTGAGCGGGTTCAGCACCCGGCCCGCGGCGAAGGCGCCGGTGAGCCGCGGCACCCGGATCTCGCCGGTCTCGGCGTGGACGCGGACCTCCGCGAACTGTGCGCCGAAGGCCCAGGCGAGGGCGTCGTCGGGGAGCGTCAGCCCGATATGGCCGGCGCGCAGGGCGTCGAGCGCCTCCGGCTTGCCGCCGCGGGGCACGAACTCGGCCAGCGTCTCGACGGATGCGGGATCGAGGAGGCCGACCGCCGCTTGCAGCGGCAGCGCCGCGCCGTCCGGAGCCGCGAGGACGCCGTCCGCGAGGGCCAGGGCATCCGGGTCCCGGCCCGCGAGCGGCCCCCCCGGCGCGGCGGCCGCCCGCGCCAGCCGGCCGCGCACCTGCTCGCAGCCCAGCGCCAGGGCGTTCATCAGGCTCGTCGTGGTGCTCGACCCGCCCGAGATCCCGGACGGGGGCAGCGCGGAATCGCCGAGCCGGACGCGGACGCGCTCCACGGCCACGCCGAGCCGCTCGGCCGCGCCCATGGCCAGCAGGGTGGTGATGCCGTTGCCGATCTCGTGGCCGGCGGTGGCGACCTCGGCGGAGCCGTCGGCGCAGAGCCGCACCCGCATCGTCGCGGCGGCGATCTTCACCGGGCGCACGCTCGCCGCGCAGCCGAGTCCGACCCGCCAGGGCCCGTCGCGGGTGACGCCCGGCCGGGGCGCCCGTCGTGCCCAGCCGAAGGCCGCGGCGCCCGCGTCGAAGCAGGCCATCAGCGGCCGGCTCGTGAACGGCTTGTCCGTCACCGGGTCGGTGGCGGTGTCGTTGCGGCGGCGCAGCGCGATCGGGTCCATGCCGAGTTCGCCGGCCAGTTCGTCCATCGCGGTTTCGAGGGCGAACAGGTAGGGCACCTCCGGCGGCGCCCGCATCGGCCCCGGCGTGTTGCGGTCGACCCGCACCGCCCGCTCCTGCGTGCGGATGGCCGGGCAGGCGTAGAGGCTCGCGGTCACGTCGCATCCCTCCATGGCGAAGGGATCGAAGCGGGAGGTGACGACCTCCGCCTCGTGGACGAGGGCGGAGAGCCGCCCGTCCGCGCCGGCGGCGAGGCGCACGGTGTGGCGCGATTCCGGGCGGTAATTGGCGATGGTGAAGCATTGCCGCCGGCTCGGCACCAGCGAGACCGGCCGGCCGAGGCGCCGGGCGGCGAGCGCCACCAGCGCCGTGTGCTGCGAGAGGGCGAACTTCGAGCCGAAATGGCCCCCGAGCAGGCCCGCCACCACCCGGACATCGCTTGGAGCGAGCCCGAGCTGCGCGGCGAGGCCGTGCTGCACGGCGCCGACATAGCGGGTGGGCTCGTGGACGGTGAGGCGGTCCCCGTCCCACGTCGCGCGGGTGGTGAACAGCTCGATCGGGTTGTGGTGCTGGACCGGCGTCTCGCAGCGCGCCTCGATCCGGACCGGGGACGCGGCGAGGGCGGCGTCGGGGTCGCCGCGGCGGATGTCGGCGTGGCCGGGCTTCAGGTCGGCGAGGCGCACGGTCTCGGCGCCCGGAGCGTCGAAGCCGCCGGCGGCGGAATCCTGCTCATAATCCACCCGCACCGCCGCGGCGGCGGCGGTCGCCGCTTCCGGCGTCCGAGCCACCACCAGCGCCACGATCTGCCCGGCATAGACGATCGCGTCCGAGTGAAGCGGCCGATGGGAGCTGTTGACGTAGCCGCCGGCCATCAGGTGCGGCACGTGCGCGACCGCGCCGGCGACGTCGCGGTGGGTGAACACCCCGAGCAGTCCGGGGACGGCCTCGGCCGCGGCGAGATCGAAGCCGGTGATCCGCCCGCGGGCGATCGGGCTGGTCACCAAGGCGGCGTGGGCGATCCCGGCCGGCTCGCGCGCGTCGGAAGCGTAGCGCGCGGCGCCGGTGACCTTCGCCCGCCCCTCGACCCGCGGATGGGGCCGTCCCAGGATCTCCGCCATCGCCGTCTCCCGCGCCGCCTCGACCCCGCGACGCGGCCCCGGGAAACCGCCGCGCGCGGCGACGGGCTCCACCCCCGGCGGGGCGACAGATCGCTGCGCCCGCCCGTTTTACCCGGCCTGCGGGCGCGCGTGCGCGAAACCAATCGCCGGTGGCGTCGTTGAAGAGGTAAGGCGCCATGCCTCACAGAGCGCCGTCGCGACCCTCTGCGAGGAGGCGGCACATGTCCAAGATCTGCGTGAAATCCGCGACCGACGGCACCCACTCGGTGGTCCAGGGCCACGAACCGCTCGCCAGCGGCCTGAGCCTCGAAGAGGCTGAGAACTTCTCGACCTTCATGCGGGCGTCGGCCCGCCTCGCCCGAACGCGGCGGCTGCACGACGCGCTGCGTCTGCGCGGCTAGACCTGTCCGCGGCACCCGCGGTCGCGACGGCGCGGGCTGGTTCCGATCCGCTCTCCATCCGTGCCCGCACGCGACATCGTCCGGAACACGCCGCGCCGCGGCGGCGCCCGTGTCGTGGCGGACGCCCCGAACGCGCGGTGCGCGCGTTCGGATCCGCCCCGCTCAGTGCTCGGTCCCCGGCATGTTCGGCCGCGGCGGACCGCCGTGGTCATGGATGATGCTCGACCGCTTCGGATCGCCCTTCAGCTCGGCCACCTGCTTGCGGGCCGCCGCGGCCAGGAACCAGACCCCACCGAGGGTGCCCAGGGCAAGTATCAGGAGTGGAATTCCGTCACTCATCGATTTTCCTCCTGCCGGATGGGCCGTCGAGGACGGTAGAGAGATCCATCCCGCTCCGTGAAAACTGCGGCTGAGGCCTCCGGTTGCCGATTTTTCTTGGCCGCCCCCCGCGCCATCGGCGCGCGCCCCCCGGCGCGGGCCGCCTTGCCCTGGTGCGGCTCGTCCCGTAACCCTCCGTCGTGGGCGGCGGGGATGGCGCGGGAATGGCTGTGTCGGGGAGCGGTGATCGGGCGGCGCGGCGGCGGGACGCGCGCTAGACCCGTGTCCCCGTTCGGCCTCTCCCTCGGCGGCACCTCGCCCGACGACGTCGCCCACATCATCCAGGTCTCGCTGGCGCCGGCCTTCCTGCTCACCGCGCTGGCGACGCTGCTCAACGTGTTCTCGACGCGGCTCGCCCGCATCGCCGACAAGGTGAACGCCACGGCCCGCGACCTCGCCCGGGCGGACGCGGCCGAGACCCGCCACCTCGCCCGGCGCCTGTCCTACCTGCGCCGCCGCTCGTTCCTCCTGGATATCGCGGTGGTGCTGGCGAGCCTCGGCGCCGTGCTCACGCTCAGCGCGATCCTGACCCTGTTCGTGGGGGCGCTGCGCGACGCGGCCGCCGCGACGGTGCTGTTCGGCTGCTTCGGCACGGCGCTCCTGCTGACCGTCGGCGCGATCAGCGCCTTCCTGTGCGAGATCCTGATGGCCGGGCGCGGCGTGCGCGTCGAGGTCGACCGGCAGCAGGATCAGGCGGCGGGCGCCGCGCGGGCGTGAGGCGGCCTCAGCCGAAGGCCAGCGCCCCGGCGAGCAGTGCGAGGCCGACCGCGAGCCACGCGGCGTAGTCGCCGATCAGGCCGCTGTGCAGGGCCTCCAGCGCCCGCGTCGGCGCGGTTTGCGTCGCCTGGACCGGCCGGACGACCAGACCCGGCAGGCGCTGGCGGAACAGGGCGTAGCCGGCGATCAGGAGCGCCGCGGCGACGGAGGCCAAGGGCAGCCACGCCGGCCCCTCGGCCAGGGGGCCGCCCTGGGGTCGGTGCATGAAGGCCGCCGCGGCGGCGCCCGCGTGCTCCGAGACCAGCCCCGGCGGCGCGATCATGTCGAGCGCCAGAAGGACGCAGCACGGGGCGAGCATCAGCCAGAGCGGGCGGTTGGCCTTCTCGCGCTCCGCCTCGCTCGGCGCCCCGGCCTCGTCGCCCGGATCCTCGCCCAATCCCAAAAAAATCCGGCCGGCGGCGCGGAGCACCGCGGCCCCGGTGAGGGCGGCGCCGATCGCGGTCGCGGCGAGCGCTGCCGTGTAGCCGGCCTCCGCCAGCGCCCCCTGGACGAGGCGGGTGCCCTGATCGAGCAGGCCGACCGGCAGGCCGCAGAGCAGCAGCCCGGCGATCCCCATCGCGATCCCCGCCGGACCGATCCCGCGCCCGAGACCGCGCAGGGCGATCTCGTCGATGCCCGCGCGGGTGGCGAGCAGGATGCCCGCGATCATGAACAGCGCGCCCTTCACGAGGCCGTGGCCGACGACGTAGACGAGCAGGCCGCCGGTGCCGCCCAGCGACAGGGCGCCGATGCCCGTGAGCATGATCCCGGCATGCGAGATGGTGGAGAAGGCCAGCATCCGCTTGAGATGGCGCTGGAGCAGCGCCATCCAGCCGCCGAGCAGCGCCGTGGCGGAGCCCAGCCCGATCCCCAGCAGCGGCACCGCGCCCTGCACCTGCTCCGATCCGCCGAACACGACCGGCGTCAGCTTGGCGAGGCCGAACAGCCCGAGCGAGACCATCGCCCCCGAGAAGATCACCGAGACCGGGCTCGGCGCCACGGCGTGGGCGTCGGCGAGCCAGAACTGGAACGGCACGATCGCCGCCTTGATCATCAGCGCCGCCGCCACGAGGCAGAACCCGCCGGCCACCACCGGATCGCGCCCGGCCCCGGCCAAGGCGGCGGCGATGCCCTCGAAGTCGAGCGTCCCGGCGCGGGCGTAGAGCAGGCCGATGCCGCCGAGCATCAGGAACCCGGCGAGGCTGTTGACCACCGTGAAGTTGATCGCGCCGATGATCGCGGATTCCCCGAGGTGGTAGGCGGTGAGCGCGAAGGCCGCGACGCTCATCACCTCGAACCACACGAACAGGTTGAACATATCGCGGGTGAAGCAGAACCCGACCATCGCCGCGAGGAACAGCAGCATCAGGATCTGGAAGTGCCCGTGGGTGCGGCCGAAGAAGCCCCAGGCGAAGACGAAGACGAGCGCGTAGAGCAGCCCGACGAAGGCGGCGATCCAGCCGCTCGCGGCATCGACCGCGAAGCCGATGCCGAGATGGACCCCGTCGCGCGGCTCCCAGCCGCCGAACCAGTAGACCAGCGGCCCGTCGGCGGCGCGGGCGGCGATGAGCGCGCACAGCCCCGAGACGCACAGCGCGGTGAGGCCCGCGAGGATGTCGGGGACCCGCCCCGGCAGCAGGTGGGCGGTGGCCAGCATCGCCGCGCAGACGGCGAGCGGGATCGCCACGGGCAGCGGCAGCAGCGCGGGCCCGACGAGGGAGACGAGGGTCACGGCGCGGCCTTCGATCCGGAAGTCGGTGCGGAGTCCGGCGTCCTGCCCCCGCGCATCGGCCGCAGCGTCTCGGGGTCGAGGCTGCCGCCGCGCTTGTAGACCTGCACGGTGAGGACGAGGAGCAGGGCGGTCAGCGTCGCGCCGACGACGATGTCGGTGAGCACCAGCGCCTGCACCACGGGATCGACGGCGGGGGTGCCGGGCGGGTGGTCGTAGAAGATCGGCGCGACCGAACCCCAGCGGTAGCCGAGCCCGAGCAGCAGCGCGTAGGTCGCCGACTGGCACACCGACAGGCAGCCGACGAGGTGGATGAGGTTGCGGCTCGACGCGATGCCGTAGAGGCCGACCGCGAACAGCCACGCGGCGACCGCGTAGGGCAGGACGTCCATGGCGTGGCTCACGCGGAATCCTCCCCCGGCTCCTCGGGCCCGTCGGCCGCGCGGGTCTCCTCCATGAATTCGAGGAAGAGCTGCGTGAAGCCGCCCGTCACCGCGAGCGCGACGCCGAGATTCTCCACCAGCATCAGGCCGCCGGAGAACAGGTCGCGGAAGGTCCCGAGCGGCAGCACGTTCTGCAGGAAGGCGGCGCCCACGAGCATCGGCACCAGCCCGCACAGGGCGAAGAGCAGGGCGCCCCCGCCCTCCATCGCGTCGAGCCAGTGGCTGCGCACCGCGTCGCGCCAGCCGACATAGCCCTCGCCGAGGTAGACCAGCAGGGTGGCGGAGGCGAGGATCACCCCGCCCTGGAAGCCTCCGCCGGGGGTGACGGTGGCGTGCAGCACCACGTAGAGCCCGAACAGGGCGGTGAGCACGCCGGCGACGCGGCAGGCCAGCACCACCGCCTCGGTCTGGGGCCGCACCGCGCGGCCGGGCCGCCGCATCGCCCGGTCGGTCATGCCCTCGCCGCGGCGCCCGCGCAGCAGCACGACGGTGCCGGTGATGGCGGCGAGCAGCATGAACTCCTCGCCCAGCGTGTCGAGGCCGCGCAGGTCGAAGTTGATGGCGCTGACCATGTTGGCGACGTGGCGCTCCCCCGGCACCAGGGCGTTGATCCGCGCGCCGTACTCGGCGATCCGCGACCCGAAGGCCGGCAGGCCACCGAGCGTCGCGGCCGCCCCGGGCAGGAGGGCGAGGCCGGCGGCCGCCAGCAGGGCGAGGCGGGCGCGGGGGCTCACGCCTCGTCCCCGCCGGAACCCGCTTCCGGCCGGCCGGCGCGGACCGCCATCAGCGCCACGAGGAACAGCAGCGGCACCGCGGCGACGCCGACCGCGAGTTCCGACAGGGCGACGTCCGGGGCCTGGAGCGCGGTGAACAGCAGGGTCAGCACGAGGCCGTTGGCCGCGATGGCGAAGATCTGCCGCCCGGGATCGCGCACCAGCACCACCGCCGTGCCCGAGGCGGCGGTGAGCAGGAACAGGACGGCGAGCAGCGCGCTCACGCCTCGCGGCCCTCGCGCATCAGCACCGCCCGGCCCGCGGCGTGCGACAGCACCGCGCCCCAGGCGACGAGCAGGAGGGCGATCAGCAGGATCTTGAGGGAGCGCACCGAGATCCCGTCGGCGACGAAGGCGGCGACGGCGACCGGGGCGGCCACGGCGACGTTGAGGAAGGCCGCCGCGTGCAGCCGGTCGAGGGCGCGAGGCAGCCGCAGCAGCGCCAGCGAGGCGAGCCACGCGGCGGCGACCGCGAGGCCGAGCACGAGCCACAGCAGCGGGCCGGCGAGCGCGCTCATATCCAGCGCTCCAGGAAGACCGCGAGCAGCAGCGTGCCCGGCAGGTTGAGCAGGACCAGGGTCAGGGCGAGGTCGATCAGCGAGGCCTGATCGCTGGCGAAGGTGAACAGCGTCAGGATCGCCACCGTCACGGTGGTGGCCACCTGGAAGGCGGCGAAGCGCTGGCCCGGCCGCCCCCGCCACGCGAGCGCGGTGGCCAGCGCCAGCGGCGGCAGCAGGGCGAGCATCGCGGCCGTCCAGACGCTCACGCCGCTTCTCCGGCGAGGTTGTCCCCGGTCAGGACGTGGCACATCACCTGCCCGTGCTCCGTGTCGAGATGCATCACGTAGCTGTCGGGGGCGAGGGAGGCGCCGAGCAGGCCGAAGGCGCGCACCGCCGGCGCCTCGGGCCCCTCGGCCCGCGTCCAGGGGATCCCGGCGGCGGTCCGGCGCTCGACCGTCCCGAGATCGCGTCCGTCGACCAGGGCGCGGGCGAGGCGGGCGCCGACCCGCAGCGTCCGGCGCGGCAGTCCGAGGGCGGCCTCCGCCAGCGGGCGCAGGGCCGGCAGCGCGACGCGGAAGCTCAGGCCGCCGCGCCGGGCCGCGCGGTCCCACCACAGGGTGCCGAGGCTCGCGCAGACGGCGCCGGCCAGCGCCTCGTTCAGGCTGACGGAGCCGGCGAACAGGAGGTAGACGGCGGCGAGCACGATCCAGACCGCGGCGCGGTGCAGGATTCGGCTTCCCGTGCTCTGATCCATCGGCGGCGATCCCGGCGGGAGCGATCGGGCGAACGTAGCGGTATCGCGCGCGGGTTCAACGGCTGCGAAGAGCGAATCCCCGACATCAGAAAAAAAACCTGGAACCGACGGCCGAACCGCCCATTTTGCCCAGGCGACCGCCGTCGGCGGTGAAACCGCGAGATCCCGCCCGTGCCCTTCCGATTTTCCGCGCTCCCGACGCTCGTCCTCGTCGGGCTCCTCGCCACGCCGGCCCTGGCTCAGGACAAGACGGTCACCGGCCAGAACACGATCGTGCCGGGCACCGGACCGGGCACGTCGCCGGACGGGACGGGCGGCGGCGGACTGATGTGGGCGCCGAGCGCCGAGGACGCGGCCAGGCGCCAGGGACTGAAGCCCGTGACGTTCCTCGCCTCGAAGATGATCGGCGTCGAGGTGCGCAACCCGGCCGGCGACAGCGTCGGCAAGATCGAAGACCTGCTGATCGGCGACGGCAACGTGCTGAAGGCGGTGGTGATCGATGTCGGCGGCTTCCTCGGCGTCGGCTCCCGGCAGATCGCGGTCGAGCCGTCGGCGCTGGTGCTGAGGCCGGGCGGCGACCGCTTCGCGGCCGTGCTCAACATGGGCAAGGACACGATCGCGGCGGCGGCCACCTTCAAGCCGGACCAGGTGCTCAAGACCCCGTAGGCGGCTCCGTGCCGGGGGACGGCCGTCAGGCCCCCCCGAGCAGGGCGACGAGACCGTAGACCCCGAGCCCGCCGACCACCACGGCGACCGCCGCCATCAGCACGCGCTGCGGCAGGATCCGGCTGAACCAGCCGGCGAAGGGGGCCGCGAGCGCGCCGCCGACGATCAGGCCGAGGACGATGCGCCCGTAGGCGGCGAGATCCAGGGTCGCCAGGAAGGTCGCCGAGATCGCGGCCGTCACCAGGAACTCGCTGACGCTGCCCGAGCCGATCGCGTGGCGCGCCCGCTCCCCCTGCGCGACGAGGGTCGAGGTGACGACCGGCCCCCAGCCGCCGCCGCCGATCGCGTCGAGGAAGCCGCCCGCGGCGCCCACCGGCGCCACGCCGAGCCTGCGCAGGCCCTCGGCGGTGGATCCGGTGAACAGGCGCCACGCGATCACCCCGGTGATCGCCAGCAGGTAGAGGCTGACGAAGGGGCGCACGGCCTCCCCGGGCAGGCCGGTCAGCACGTAGGCGCCCAGCACCCCGCCGACGACGCCCGCCCCCGCCAGCCGGCGCACGAGGCGCCAGTCGACGTTGCGGTGCCACAGGTGCGACCCCGCGGCGAGCCCGGTGGTGACCACCTCCGCGGCGTGGACGCTGGCGCTCGCAGCCGCCGGCGGGACCCCGGCGGCCAGCAGCGCGGAGGTGCAGATCAGCCCGTAGGCCATGCCGAGGGCACCGTCGACGAGCTGCGCCGCGAAGCCCAGGGCGACGAAGATCGCGAAGCTCGGCTCCGGCATCCGCCCGTATCCCCCCGATCGATGCGGCTCAAGCCTTCCGCCGCGCCGCCTCCTCGGCCTCGGTGCCGGGCCGCTCCATCGGTCCCTCCGCCCGCGGCCGTACCGCGCCGGTCCGGGTGTCCTGCGGGGAGCGGGCGAGCCCCTCGCCCGCGGATCCTTCGTCGCGCTCCCGCTGCGCCTGCGTGTCCTTCGGCTCGTCGGGCATCGTCTCTCCTCGCGTCGCGACAGGGGCAACCGCCGGGGGGCGCCGCGGTTCGCGCGCCCTTGATCGATGCATCCGCACGCCCAGAGCGCGCTCAGCCGAGGTGGACGCCGGCTCGGCGCGAGAGCGCGCGTCAAAACAAAGGCTTAGAGCCGTGCACGATTGCAACGCGATCGGGAACGGCTCTAAGCTCAGCCGGTGCCAGTTGGGCGCGAGGAGGATGAGCGATGCACGTCACGATCGAGCAGGCCGAGGCCGCAATCCGGGCCGCGCGGGAGAAGGCCACCGAGATCGGCACGCAGATGTGCATCGCGATCGTCGATTCGGGCGGCAACCTCAAGGCGTTCCACCGCATGGATGACGCCTGGGTGGGCTCGATCGACATCGCGGAGAAGAAGGCCAAGACGGCGGTGTTCTTCGGGATGAAGACCGGCCAGATCGGCCAGCTCTCCCAGCCCGGCGGGCCGCTCTACGGGATCGAGCACTCGAACGGGGGGCTGATCACCTTTCCCGGCGGCATCCCGATCGTCGACGCGGACGGGGTGATGTCGGGGGCGATCGGCGTCAGCGGCTCCACGGTCGAGAACGACCACACGGTGGCCGAGGCCGGCGCCCGGGCGATCGGCCAGACCGAGTTGCCGGCGCATCCCTGGCGGACCTGATCCGGCCCCGGACCGATCGTCCGACGGGCCGTTCCGTCTGATCCATGTGATTTCGACGGGCGGCTAGGCCGCGCACCCTGCGTGGGCCGGACGCGCACCGGCCGGCTTGGCGACGGGACCGCCCGATCTCGCGTCCGGCCGGTGGGGACGTCCCGCGATTCCGAAGAGGGAGTGTGCGCATGCCGGACATCGCCGTGAGATCGCCCGACTTCTGGGAGGGCGTGGCCGAGCACGTGACCGCGAAGGTCAAGCCGGTGCTGCGGCAGGGCGGGCAGGCCCGCGCGCCGATCATCGCCTACCTGCGCGATCTGGAGGCGGTGGCGCGGCGCGAGTGCGACAGCCGCGCCGCGATCCAGGTGATCGCCTCCGGGCGCCACGTCCTCGGCGACCGCAGCGCGGTCGGCCCCGCGGACGGCCCCTTCGCGCGGACCTGACCGGGGCGGTCCTCAGTCGGTCTCGCGTCCCCAGGCGCGCAGATCCTCCACGAACAGGTCCGGCGCCTCCATCGCCGCGAAGTGGCCGCCGCGGGGCATGTCGCGCCAGCGCGTGAGCGCGTAGCCGCGCGCCACCCATTCCCGCGGCGGACTCGGCGAGCGCGGGTCCGGGTAGGCGGAGAACGCGGTCGGCACGGTGACGCGGGCGCCCGGCGGCATCCGCCGCACCCCCTCGGCCTGCGCCCCGGCGTAGTACCACGTGGCGGTCGCGAAGGTGTCGGTCAGGATGTAGAGGAGCGCGTTGGTCAGCAGCCGGTCCCGGGAGAAGACCTTCGCGAAGGGCCGCTCGCGCAGATCCGCCCAGTCGTGGAAGCGCTCGACCAGCCACGCGAGTTGCGCCACCGGCGCGTCGGCCATGGCGTAGCCGAGCGACAGCGGCTTCGAGCCCTGGAGCTGCGCGTAGGCGCCGAGCCGGCGCTGCGT
This sequence comes from Methylobacterium amylolyticum, assembly GCF_030700245.1. GTDB lineage: Bacteria > Pseudomonadota > Alphaproteobacteria > Rhizobiales > Beijerinckiaceae > Methylobacterium. The sequence continues at coordinate 88,336 of NZ_JAUYZI010000021.1, read as the reverse complement.
GTCCTCCGACGCGCGCCGCCACGCGCGCTCGGCCTCCGTCTCGGGCTCGGCGTCGGGCTGCACCAGCAGGAGGTTCAGGTGGATCGCCTGGAGGGAGGCGGGGTGGTCGAGGCCGAGCCACGCCGCCACGCCCGCGCCCCAGTCGCCGCCCTGCGCCCGGTAGCGCCCGTAGCCCAGGGTCTCGCGCATCAGCCGGTCGAACAGCCGCGCGGTGGTGCGCGGGCCGATCGGCGTCCGGGGCTTGCCCGAGAAGCCGAAGCCCGGGAGCGCCGGGATCACGAGGTCGAAGGCGTCCTCCGCCCGGCCGCCGTGGCGGGAGGGGAAGGCCAGCGGCTCGATCACCCCCCAGAACTCGTAGACCGAACCCGGCCAGCCGTGGCTGAGGAGCAGCGGCCGCCGTCCCTCCGCCTCGCCGACCACGTGGACCACGTGCAGGTCGAGATCCTCGACCCGGGCGAGGCCCTGCGGGTAGCGGTTGAGCTCGGCCGCCGCGGCGGCCTCGTCGAAATCCTCGCACCAGTAGGCGCACAGCTCGGCCAGGACATCCGGGTCGCAGCCGTAGCGCCAGCCGGCCCCCTCGGGCAGGCGCGGCGGCCGGTAGGCCCGCACCGCCTCCCGCACCCGCGCCAACCGCTCCGGATCCCACGCCACGCTGAACGGCCGCATGCCCGAACCCTCCGCCCCGCGGCAACGCCGGCCAACGGCGGAGGGCTCCCGCCCGACGGGCGACGGAGGGCTCGCGCCAGACGGGTTGCCGGGACGGGCCCTCTCTCGCGGGACCGCCATCCCCATCGGAGACGCGCGCCCTAATCATGGGCGGAGCCGAGGGGACCGCCATGCTGCTCTACGACCACCCGCTCTCGTCCTACGCGCAGAAGATCCGGATCGCCCTGCGCGAGAAGGGCGTGCCGTTCACCGCCGAACTGCCCGAGAGCTTCGGCACCGGCCGGAGCGACGGGCCGTTCGCCGCCGCCAACCCGCGCGCCGAGGTGCCGGTGCTGATCGACGGCGACGCGACGATCTTCGAGTCGACGATCATCCTCGAATACATCGAGGAGCGCTGGCCCGAGCCGCCGCTGCTGCCGCGCGACCCCGCCGCCCGCGCCTTCGCCCGGGTGACGGAGGAGGTGTGCGACACCCAGTACGAGGCGGTGAACTGGGGCTTCGGCGAGATCCTGTGGTTCCGCCGCGCCACCGGCGAACTCGCCGACCGGATGCGGGCGCAGGCGGCCGCGCAGACCCGGGTGTTGCAGGACTGGCTGGCGCACCGGCTCGGGGACGCGGACTGGTTCGGCGGCGCGCGCTTCGGCTGGGCGGACGCCGCCGCCGCGCCGCTGGTCAACCGCTCGGTGCATTACGGGCTGGGGCCCGCGGCCGGCAGCGCGCTGGCCGCGTGGCACGCGCGGGTGCGCGAGCGTCCGTCGGTGGCGGCCACCTTCGCCGAGTTCGAGGCCGCCGCCGCGCGGATGGCGGCGGCCTCCGACCACTACACCAGCGGCGGCCGGCGCCGGGAATACCGCGACCATCGGCTCGAATGGATGATCAAGTCCGGCGGCGTCGAGGTCGTGCTCGCCGGCCTGCGCGACGGCAACATCCGCTTCCCGTGGCCCGGCGGGGCGTGAGGCCGCGGACCGGAACACCGGCGGGGGCGCCCGGTTGACCGGGCATCTCCCCCGACGATGGACCGCGCCGCATGACCAGCGACCCGCTGCACAAATACCCGCGCCCGCCCTTCGAGGCGCAGCCGCAGAGCTTCCCCGGCAAGACCCCGCGGATGAAGCCGGAACCGGACCACGGCGAGGCGAGCTACAAGGGCTCCGGCAAGCTGACCGGCAAGGCGGCGCTGATCACCGGCGGCGATTCCGGCATCGGCCGCGCGGTCGCCATCGCCTACGCCCGCGAGGGCGCCGACGTGGCCATCGCCTACCTGCCCGAGGAGCAGGCGGATGCCGAGGCGGTGGGCGGCTGGATCGAGAAGGCCGGCCGGCGCGCCCTGCTCCTGCCGGGCGACCTCAAGGATTCCGCCCACGCCCGCGGCGCGGTGGCGCGCACCGCCGCCACCTTCGGGCGGCTCGACGTGGTGGTCAACAACGGCGCCTTCCAGCAGCCCAACCGGGACCTGGCGGACATCGAGGACGCGGTGTTCGAGGACCACTTCCGGGTCAACGTGTTCGGCGCGTTCTACGTGACCAAGGCGGCGCTGGCGCACCTGAAGCCCGGCGGCTCGGTGATCTTCACCTCCTCGGTGAACTCCAAGCACCCGATGCCGACGCTGCTCGCCTACAGCGCCACCAAGGGCGCGCTGAGCAACCTCGTGCTGAGCCTCGCCCAGTTGCTCGCCGAGAAGGGCGTGCGCGTGAACGGCGTGCTGCCGGGCCCGATCTGGACGCCGTTCATCCCCGCCGGGATGAGCCAGGACGCGGTGACGTCGTTCGGCAGCCAAGTGCCGTTCGGGCGCCCCGGCCAGCCGGCGGAGCTGGCCTCGTCCTACGTGATGCTGGCCTCCGACGAGAGCAGCTACACCTCCGGGGCCCTGATCACGGTGGCCGGCGCGATGCCCGTCCTCTGACGGGTCGGGCGCGGGCGGGACCCCTCCCGGCCGCGCCCCTCAGGGCACGCGTTCGAGGGTGCCGAGGCCGTCGGCGTCCAGGGGCTCGACCGTCATCGTCCGGGCCCTGCCGTCGTGGCCGACGGCGAAGCGGATGGCGGAGGGCGTGTCGGGGACCTCCGCATCGGGGAAGTAGACGAAGAGATCGCGGTCGAAGTGGCGCAGCGGGTAGGTCCGCGCGCCGTCGGGGCCCAGCGACACGGTCAGGACCCCGTTCGCCGCGCGCACCGCGGCCGGCCCGACATAGGCGTTGGCGTACTGGCCCGCATAGGCCGCGAGGGGGAGCGGCGGCGTCGCGTCGGCCGGAGGAGCCGCGTAGGCGGCCTTGCTCGCGGCGATGGCCGGCGCGAACAGGGCTTCGTAGGCGGTGCCCCACGCCGTCACCCAGTCCCGGCCGACCCGTCCGTCGAAGGCGAGATCCGCGAGGCTGTCGGCGAGGCCTTCCGGCACCCCCGACGGGAAGGCGTTGGTCAACACGACGATGCCGAGCCTGGACGCCGGGTGGAGCGACACGAGCGTCTGCGCGCCGACGCTGAACGCGCCGGCATGGCCCCAGACGAGGCCGTGGCGGCCGTACTCGACGTTCCAGCCGAGCCCGTAGAAGGCGGCGGCCCCGGTCACGGGATTGCTGCCGCGCGCCATCAGCGGCACGTGCGTCTCGGCCAGCGCCGAAGCCCCGACGACGCGGCGCCCCTCGAACGTCCCGTTCCCGAGTTCGAGCCGCACCCACCGGGCGAGATCGCTGACGTTCGCGCTGACGCCGCCGGCCGGCGCCTGCGCGTCGGGATCCCGCTCGAGCTTGGCCGCCCACGCGCCGCCGGCCCTGACGTGCAGCGCCGCGCGGTCCGCGCGGGTCAGGAAGTCGGCGTAGGTCGTGCTCGTGGCGGTCATCCCCAGCGGATCGAACAGCTTGTCCCGGGCGATGGCCTCCCAGGACTTGCCGGTCGGCCGCGCGGCCGCGAGCGCGCCCTCCGTGAAGCCGAAATTGCTGTAGGAATAGCCCGCCCGGAAGCTGGAGGCCGGCGGGACCAGCCGCAACCTGCGCAGGATCGCCGCGCGGCCGTAACCGATGGCTTCGAGGTCGTTGCCGGCGTTGCCCGGCAGGCCGCTGCGGTGGTTGAGGAGGTCCCGCACGGTGACCTGCGCCGTCGGGTAGGCGTCGTGAAGCTGGAAGGGCGGGTCGAGATCCGCGATCCGGGAATCGAAGCCGAGGATCCCGTCGCCGACGAGGGCGGCCACGACGGTCGAGGTCACCGCCTTCGACAGGGAGGCGATCTGGAACACGGTCTCCGCCCCGACGCGCTCGGGCTTGCCGACCGCCCTCAGGCCGTAGCCCTTGAGCAGCATGACCTCGTCCTCGAACACCACCGCGACCGCGAGGCCCGGCACCGCCCCGGCCTCGATCGCCCGCTGCGCCAGCGCGTCGAGGGCGGGCAGCGCCGCCGCGACCCGTTCGCGCGTGAGCGCCTGGGCCGTCGCGACGTCCGGTCCGATCATCGCCAGACCGAGCAGCATGAAACCGGCCAGCGCACACGCCTGCCCGGGCCGCCGGCCCGACCGCCATCGCCGCATGCGCCCCTCACCCCCATCGGCCCGGCCCGGGAATGGCCGGCGCCGCCGATGCGCGGGAGGCTACCAGTTCCGAACCCGGCGGCAAGCCGGACGGGGTCACTTCTGCACCAGCTTGCAGCCGCCCTGGTCGATCGGGCGGATGATCTCGGCGGCCGGCAGGCGCCGCACGATCGTCAGCAGGTCCCAGGGGCCCTTCACCTCGGACGGCTTCTTCATCTCGGCCAGGAACAGATCCTTCATCAGCCGCCCGTCCGCGCGCAGCATCGCGCCCTCCGCGAAGAAGTCGTTCACCGGCGACGCGCGCATCGCCTTCATCACCGCGCCCGCGTCGTCGGTGCCCGCCGCCGCCACGCTGCGCAAGTAGTGCAGGGTGGCGCTGTAGGTGCCCGCCTGGATCTGCGAGGGCATCGCCCCGCCCATCTCGGCCTGGAAGCGCTTGGCGAAGTTCCGGCTCGCCGCGTCCCTGTCCCAGTAATAGCCGGTCAGGAACTGGAGGCCCTGGCCGCGCTCCGGACCGATCGCCTTCGCGGTCTGGATGTAGAAGATCAGTGCCGCCAGCTTCTGCCCGCCCTGCGTGATCCCGAACTCGCCCGCCTGCTTGATCGCGTTGGCGGTATCGCCGGCGGCGTTGGCGAGCCCGATCACCTTCGCGCCCGAGGCCTGCGCCTGCAACAGGTAGGAGGAGAAGTCGCTCGAGCTGATCGGATGGCGGACGGAGCCGAGGACCTTGCCGCCGAGCTCGCCGACGATGCGCGTCATCTGGGCCTGCATCGAGTGGCCGAACGCGTAGTCGGCCGTCACGAAGAACCACGTGTCGGCGCCCTCTCCGACCAGGGCGCGGGACATGCCGTTGGCCAGCGTGTAGGTGTCGTACAACCACAGCGCGCCGTTGGGCGAACAGGCCGAGCCGTACAGGTCGGCGTGGGCGGAGCCGACATGCAGGACGATCCTGTTCGCGTCCCGCGCGACCTCCTGCACGGCGAGGCTCACGGCCGAGTGCGTGATATCGATGATCGCGTCGACGCCGTCGCGCCCGAACATCTCGCGCGCGACGCTCGCCCCGACATCCACCTTGGCCTGGTGGTCGGCGACGACGAGCTCGATCGGGCGGCCGAGGACCGTCTTTCCGAAATCCTCGATGGCCAGCTTGGCGGCCACCGCCGAGCCCTTGCCGGCGATGTCGGAGTAGATCGAACTCTGGTCGGTCAGGACGCCGACCTTGAGCTTGTCGCCCGACAGTTGCGCCCATGCCGGCGCGATCTGACAGAGGCCGACGACCGCCACCGCGGCCCGCAGCCATGCCCGCTTCCGCATCGCATCCTACCCCGTTCCCGTCCCCGTCGTTCGGGCGGCGCCCGGCCCGCGCGCCTGCCCCGGCGACGGTCGAGGACAGGTGTCGCCCCCACCCTGCCCGGACCTTCCTGGTGCCGTGACAGGGATGCTATCGAGATCGGCGGCCGGAGGGGCGCAGGGCGATGACCGGATCCGTCACGATGCGTGACGCCCTCGACCCGGTCCGCCGAGAGGCTCCATCGGAAAGAGAGCGGAATGGTCCCGACGCGCTCCTCAGGCGGGCGTGGCCGGACCACAACCAATTAATTCACATACAATACTCTGAGTTGCTTCCGCGCGCACTGACCAGCACCGGACCGATTCTGACTTTGATGCCGGTTAATCTCTATCCGATGCCGTGCTCCGAAGCAAACGGCGCGCGGCCATCGGATGTGCCGCCGCGCCCCTGCCGAGAGGACGACGCCGTTGCTCGAGACTCGTGAGGACGGCGCGACGGCCGGCGCGGCTGCGGCGGGGGATGCAGGCGCGGACGATTCCGTCGCCGCGATCGCGCGGCGGCTCGACGGCCTGCGGGTCACGCGGCTCCACGCGGCGATCCTGGCGGTCTGCACCCTCGGCCTGTTCACGGATATCGCCGAGGTCGCCCTCAGCAACGCGCTGGCGGCGATCTTCGTGGCGCCGCCCCACAGCGTGCCCCGGGGCGACCTGTCCCTGCTCCTGGCCTCGGTCTTCGCCGGCGGGGCGGTGGGCGCGCCGGTCTTCGGCATGCTGGGCGACCGGTTCGGGCGCCGGTACGCCCTCCAGGCCGCCCTCCTGCTGATGGCGGCCGGGTCGCTCGCCGCCGCCCTGAGCCCCGGCCTCGCGTCCCTGACGGCGGCGCGCGCCGTCTCCGGCTTCGCGATCGGCGGATTCCCGCCGCTGATGGCGACCTATCTCGCCGAGGTGATGCCGCCGCGGCGGCGGGGCGCCCTGCTGCTGGTCTGTGCCGGGACCGGCTTCCTCGGCGGCTCGGCCGTGCTCCTGCTGGTCCGGGCGCTCGCCCCCGCGGGCCCCCTCGGGATCGAGCCCTGGCGCTGGGCCCTCCTCCTCGGGACGGCCCTGGCCGGCCTGGGCGCCGCGCTGTTCGCCCGGTTGCCGGAATCGCCCCGGTGGCTCGCCGCGGCCGGGCGCCCCGTCGAGGCCGACCGCGCCTGTCGCCGGTTCGAGACGGCGGCCAAGACAGCGGCGGCCAAGACAGGGGCGGCCAAGACAGCGGCGGCCAAGACAGGGGCGGCCATGACCGCGCCGGCCGCCGCGCCGGGGCTGCCGGCGCGGGCGGGCTTCCGGGCGCTCCTCGCCGAGCCGCTTCAAGTGCGCAGGACCGCGCTGTTCGTCGCCCTCCACACGCTCGCCCCCTGGGCCACGATCGGCTTCCCGCTGCTCAGCGCGGTCGTGATGGTCGAGAAGGGGTTCAGGGTCGACCAATCCCTGCTGTTCGCCGCCCTGTCGATGCTCGGCCCGCCGCTCGGTACCCTGCTCACCGCCCTCGTGGTCGACCGGCTGGAACGGCGCGCCTGCCTCACGGTCCTCGCCGGGACGATGGCGGCCCTGGGCATGGCCTTCGCCGCGAGCGGCGGCTACGTCACCCTGATCCTCGTCGGCACCGCGTTCAACACGGCGGCCGCGGCCTACGGCAGCATCCTCGGCATCTACGCGACGGAGGTCATGCCCACGCCCCTGCGCGCCTCGGCCCTGACCTGCGCCTGGGCCGGCGGCCGGGTCGCCGCGGCCCTGGCGCCGGTCGTCCTGCTGCCCGTCCTGGCCGCCTACGGGCCGCACGCCATGTTCGCGGTGATCACCGCCGTCCTGGCGGCCAGCGGCGCCCTCCTGCTCGGCGGGCCGCGCGGCCTGTCCGGCAAGGCGGTGGCGTAGGGCGCGGCGCGCGACGGCGCGTCCCACCGCGCCCCGAACCCGGGCCCACCGAACTTCGGCATCCCGAACCTGGGCGCGCCCGGACGGCTTGAGGCCCGCCCCCCGATCGTGAGACCATCGATCCGATGATGCCATCCCGTCGATCTGGACCGCGATGCAGCGACCGGACCCGCGGGCCCGGCAGGACCCGCCGGGCAGGACGGGAGGCCGACGCGTGACCAGCCCGGTGATCGTTCCGAGCCTGATCGAGACGACGCGCCACATCGAGCCGGGGCGCGCCTTCGAGTTCTGGCGCTGCACGGCGCTGGCCCGGTTCGGCGACGTCGGGCCCCGGCGCCCGCGCGAGCCGTTCTCGGCCAAGCGCCTCACCGTCGCGACGGCCGACTGGCTGCTGACGCACACGGTCAGCAGCCCGGTCGAGCTGGCGTTCCGGGCCCGCCACGTCGACCGGAACGCGCCCGAGATGGTGGTGATCGGCCTGGGGCTCGACGGGGTCGGGTATCAGGAGCAGCAGGGACACGGCGCGCAGCTCGGCGCCGGCGACATCAGCTTCCTGTTGCGGGGCCGGCCGTTCCTCGCGGGCACCCAGAGCGACTACGCGGAGATCCGGCTCGCCGTCCCGCGGGAGACCTTCCAGGCGCGGGTCGGCGGCGTCGACGCCCTCGCGGGCCGCAGCATCGGCGCGCAGCCCGCGAGCGCGGCGTTCGCGGCCTGCCTGAGGACGGTCGCCGCGTCGGTCGCCTGGATGTCGGAGAGCGAGGCGCAGGCCGCGGTGGACGGCGCGCTGCACCTGCTGGGCCGCCTCGTCGGCGACGCGGCCGGGCGGCCGGACGCGGACCTCTCGCAAGCGGCGGTCGCCTCGCTCGCCCGCGCGCACATCGCCCGCCGGATGCACGATCCGGACCTCAACCCGGGCGACATCCACGTCGCCCTCGGCGTGTCGCGGGCCCGCCTGTACCGGGCCTTCGCGGAGAGCGGCGGGATCGCGGCGGCGATCCGCGACGCGCGCCTCGACCTCGCGCGCCGCCGGCTGGAGGCGCCGAAGGACGACCGGCTGAGGATCGCGACGATCGCCTACGGGTGCGGCTTCACCGACGTGCCGACGTTCAACCGCGGGTTCCGCAAGCGCTTCGGCCTCTCGCCGCGCGACCTGCGGGCGGGTCGCGCCTGACTGCCGCCTCCTCGCCCGGCCTAGCGCATCGTCCTGGATATCGGATCCAGGACGATGCGCTAGGCCTCTGTTTTTGCATCATCTTTTCCGAAAGCCGGTGACCACCTTTCGGGACGATGCCCTATTTCAGGTGGTAGGCGATGCCCGCGACCAAAGCCTTCTCCTCGGTGTTGATGGTGCGGCGCGGGTCGCCGCCGAACTTGTTGTGCCAGTACTGGAACCCGGCGAACACCTCGACCCGGTTGGGCGTGTCGGCGACCAGCGCCCCGAGATCGAGGACGAGGTTGGTCTGCGAGACGAATTCGAGTTGCGTGTCGTTCTCGTTGATGCCGCCGTAGCGGCCCTTGGGCAGGATGATGGTGTTGAACCCGGCCAGGGACAGCGGCAGGCCGGTGAAGGCCAGCGGTATGCTGTAGGTGATCTCGAATTCCGGGGTCATCTTGTACTCGACGCTGCGGAAGTGCGCGTAGTCGAAGCCCGGGACCCGGCCGTAGATCGAGCCGTTCCCGGCGAAGCCGTTGCGCGAGAACTCCTTGTAAGCCTGGACCTTCAGGTTCACGAACCCGACCGGCACGTCGAAGGCGAAGCTGAGGCCGAAGGTGCCGGCGCGCTTCTCGGAATCGAAGGCGGTGTTCTTGGTGTTGACGTCGGCCCCGAACGACAGGCCGACATCCCTCACGAAGCCGGGGATCGCCAGCGCCGCGGTGTCGAAGATCCGGTTCAGGCTCAGGACGCCCCGGTAGATCAGGTAGAGCTCGGTGGCGCCGTAATCCTTGAACGGGCGCAGCTTGTCGCCGGCCGGGTCCTGGGATCCGGACCGGAGGATGTCGAGGGAGAGGAGGTTCGTGCCGTAGGCCCAGGTGTTGGCGTGGAACAGGTTGACGACGTTCTTCGGCACCGCGCGGGGCGCGAAGCCGCCGGTCGCCGTGCCGTCGGACCGCCTCACGAACAGACCGGGCTCCGCCGAGGGCCCCTGGAACCGGTAGCTGACGACCGTGTCGGTGAAGCTGAAGACCGAGGGCGGGGGCGCCGCCGCGACGGTCGCGGCCGCCACGGCGACCTCGGTCTCCCGCGCGGCGGCCCCGGCCGGCTGCGGCCGCGCGGCGTGCGGGCGCCGGCCGTGGACCTTGCCGGGCAGAGGCGGCGTCGCCGCCGCGGGATACGGCAGCGCCGCCGCCCGGGCGGCCCCGACCAGCCCGGCTCCCGGGCAGGCCCCGACCGTCAGGGCCGCCGCCACGAGCAGGCCGATACGGAGCACCGCTATGCGCATCGCGCGATCATCCCGCCGACCCCTTCCGCGCCGCCCGGACGCCCGGCACCGCGATGTTCCGGATGACGGCCGCCCGACGCGAGGCCGGCGCGCGGCCCGCGAGCCCGGCGCGCCGCCGGATCCGCCCGTCAGAACAGCTTCCAGAACGCGAGGATCATCGCCGCGTAGGCCGCGACCATCAGACCCGCGCCCAGCAGATCGGCGCGGACCCGTCCGCCCGGGGCCGGCGCCAGCCACCAGCCGAGCCGGCTGGCGGTCCAGGGCACGAGGTGCGCGGTGAGGAACACGCTGAAGACGTTGCCGATGAACAGCGCCACCGGGAAATCCAGCTTCAGCACGCCCGACAGGATCGGCGCTCCGATGAGCAGCCCCCACAGGAACACGGTCGGGTAGAGCGTCAGGATGACGATCATGTTCATCTTCCACGCCGCGGGCGCGGGGGCCCCCGCCGGCGTGGCGTCCCGGAACCACTGCTCGAAGCCGCTCTGCACCGTCCGGGTGTGGAACTCCGCCGTGAGCGGCGCCGCCTCCTCGATCAGCGCCTGCCGCTCCGGCGCGTCGAGCCACGCGCGCAGGTTGGTCTCGCTGTCGAAGCGCAGGATCGCGACGAAGTCCTCCTGGACCCCCGGGACGGCCGGCTCGAAGCGGTAGCCTTGCAGCCCGGGGGCCCGCGACTGGGCGGCCGCCGCCTTCTGCTCCCACTTCAGGTACGCCGCCTCCATCCCCGGCTTCACCCGGGTGCTGATCACCGCGGAGACCGGGGCGGTCCGGGCGGCGCTGGCGGCGTCGTTGACGATGTGGACGTCGTCGCGCCCGACCAGCATCGCGGCCGCGCCCTCGATGCGGGCCTGCCGCTCGGGAGAACTCAGCCAGCGCTGCGCATCTTCCAGGCTGAGGAAGCGCTGAAGGATCACCCAGTCGACCTGGAGCGGCGGCTGCGGCGGCATCAGCCGCTGCTCGATGAAGCCCGGGAAGCCGGCGATCACCGCGCCGGTCCCGCCCTGCCACTGGGCGAACGCGTCGGCGCTCTCCGGCCGGACGGAAGTCTGCGTCACGATGCTGACGCTGGCCGCGGGCGCGCTCATGGGGCGGCGCGCGTCTCGAACAGGCGGTCGGGGGCGAACGGCGCATCGGCCCCCGTCTGCGGCCCGAAGAACGGTCGCGTGCCCCCCGCCGGCCAGGCGCAGCCGGGATGCCCGTCGCCGGTCTCTTCCAGCGAGGCCGGCCGTCTGACGTCGGTGACCGTCGAAAGGCTCATCGCGCGCCGTCGAACCTCGCGGAACTCGCCATGATCATCGTCGAACCCGTCGCCTCGCCGGATGAAGGACCTCGTGACGCGCATCCCCGATGACCGCGCGCCGTCCCGGTCGCGCGCGGAGGCCGCCCGGTCCGGTCGGCGCTCCGCGCGATGTCAGTCGTCGGGATCGAACGGATCGATCTTCCCCGGGGTTTGACAATTATTGACAAATCATTAATTGCCATCGACCAAGTAGACGGCAACATACGGGCGCGGTCAAGATCCGGACAGGTCGCGAAGGGCACTGTATTGTATACGGCGAACCAGCACTATAACCGCGCATTTCCGCGTGTTGCGTGCGTCGCGCCGGATCACCGGCGGTCGTTTGCAATCGTTTCACCCGGCTGAGGCGCGCGTTCAGGGCGCTGCACACACGGCCGTGAAACGGATCGACAAGAAAAAACGCTGGGGATCCGGCGCCGCGCGGCCGCGCGGCAGGGGTGCGCTCCGTCCGTGAGCGTGCCGGATCGGCGAGAGGGTGCGCCGGGAGGCGGGCTGCGTGCCCCGCGGCGACGATGCCGTCCGGGGCCCGGTCCGAGGATGCGGGGCGGGCGTCGACGGGCGGGCCCGGATCTCGTTCCGACGCCCGCCATCCTCACAGCGGCCGGCCCCAGTGCCTCCACCGGCGGCGCGATCCGTCACCACCGCCGGCCGATGCCGTTCCTGCGCCCCCCGCGACGGCGGGGCGGCGGGCGTCCGCCGGACGCGCCAATTCCGACGATCGGTCGGGATCGGCGCCGCCCGGTCTCAGGCCGCGGCGGCCGGGGTCGCGCGGGCCTCGATCGCGGCGCGCACGACCGCCTCGACCTCGGCCCGGCGCGGGCCCGCCAGCGGCCGGCGCGGCGCCCGCACGTGCTCGGTGGAGCCGATCGCGATGGCCTCGGCGAGCTTGATGTTCTGGACGAGGTATGTCGACACGTCGAGGTCGAGCAGCGGCCGGAACCAGCGGTAGATCGCCAGCGCCTCGTCGTAGCGGCCGGCCTTCATCAGCCGGTAGATCGCCACCGTCTCCTCCGGGAAGGCGCAGACGAGGCCCGCGACCCAGCCGCAGGCGCCGACCGCCAGCGCCTCGAAGGCGAGGTTGTCGACGCCGGTGAGCACGGCGTAGCGGTCGCCGAGGCGGTTGATGATCTCGGTGGTGCGGCGGATGTCGTCGGAGGATTCCTTGATCGCCACGAAGCGAGCGTCGGCGGCCAAGTCCTCCATGATCTCCGGCGTCACGTCGACCCGGTAGGCGACGCGGTTGGAGTAGATCATCACCGGCAGGTCGCCGGCGGCCGCCACCGCGCGCAGGGTCGCGACCGTCTCGGCCGGGTCGGTGTGGTAAATCGGGCTCGGCACCACCATCAGGCCGGAAGCCCCGGCCTTGGCCGCCTTGGCGGCCAGCGCGCAGGCCTCGCGGGTGCCGGCCTCCGAGACGGTCATCAGCACCGGCTTGCCCTGCGCCGCCGCTTGCGCGCGCTTCAGGACCTCGACGCGCTCGTCCTGCGACAGCATCGGGCCCTCGCCGAGCGAGCCGCAGACGATGAGGCCGTCGCAGCCGGCCTGCATCTGGAGGCCGAAGCAGCGCTCCATCTCGGCGTGGTCGAGGCTGCCGTCGGCGTTGAACTTGGTCGTGACGGCGGGGATGACACCGGTCCACATGGCTGTTGGTCCTTGATCGTGTGCGTGACGCGTTGGGGCCGACTCCGGGCGCAGGACGCCCTGTTCCGCGCACGCGTCGACCGGGCGTGGCGGCGGATCTCGTGGTTCGTCCGCGCGGGACGGTGAGGCGCCGGTCAGGCGGGCTCGGCGGCGGGCGCGGTCTCGGGCTCCGGCCGCAGCGCCGGGCGGCGTGTCGCGCGCTCGGCGCGCCGTCGGCGCAGGTGCAGGAACTCGCCGACGAAGCCGCGCCGGAAGAACGAGACGCAGACGATGAAGATCAGGCCGATCACCACCGTGACGAGGTCGCCGATCGTGGCGAGGTAGTTCTGGAGCCCGACCACCAGGGCGGCGCCGACGAGCGGCCCGAAGATGGTGCCGACGCCGCCGAGCAGCGTCATCAGCACCACCTCGGTGGAGGTGTGGAGCGAGACGTCGTTGAGCGAGACGAGTTGGAACACGAGCGCCTTGAGCGCCCCGGCGTAGCCCGCCACCCCCGCCGAGAGCACGAAGGCGATCAGCTTGAAGCGGCCGGTGTCGTAGCCGAGCGAGGTCGCCCGCGCCTCGTTGTCCCGCACCGCCTGGAGAATCTGGCCGAAGGGCGAGTGCACCACCCGGTCGACGAACAGGAAGCCCGCCGCGAACAGCGCCAGGGTCACGTAGTACATCGTCGTATCGGAGGAGAGGTCGAGGCCGAGGAGGCTGCCGCGGGGGATGCCCTGGAGCCCGTCCTCGCCGCCGGTCCAGCGGAACTGCACCGCCAGGAAGTAGACGATCTGCGACAGCGCCAGGGTGATCATCGCGAAGTAAATGCCCCGGCGTCGGATCGCGAGGCCGCCGATGGCGAAGCCGACCAGGGCGGCGGCCGCGACGCCCGCCGCGAGCGCCGCGGGCATGCCGAGCGGGTGGGCGCCGAAGCGGATCATCAGGGCGCCGGTGACGTAGCCGGCGCTGCCGAGGAAGGCGGCGTGCGCGAAGGAGACGAGCCCGGTGAATCCGAGCAGCAGGTTGAAGGCGCAGGCGAACAGCCCGTAACACATCACCTTCATCACGAAGACCGGGTAGATCAGGCCCGGCACGAACGGCACGACGAGGGCGGCGGCGCAGAGCGCGAGAAAGATCTTGAAGGTGGTCGACATCGGCGCCCCTCAGACTTCGCGGCCGAACAGGCCGGCCGGGCGCACGAGCAGGGCGAGCGCCATGATCACGAACACCACCACGGTCGAGGCCTCCGGGTAGACGACCTTGGTCAGGCCCTCGATCAGCCCGAGGGCGAGGCCGGTCATCATCGAGCCGAGGATCGAGCCGAGGCCACCGATCACCACCACGGCGAAGACGATGTTGAGCAGGCTGCCGCCCATCAGCGGCGTCACCTGCATGATCGGCGCGGCGAGCACGCCCGCGATCCCGGCGAGCGCCACCCCGAAGCCGTAGGTCAGGGTGATCATCACCGGCACGTTGATGCCGAAGGCCTGGAGCAGGCGCGGGTTCTCGGTGCCGGCCCGCAGGTAGGCGCCGAGCTTGGTGCGCTCGAACAGGTACCACGTGGCGAAGCAGATCAGCAGCGAGGCGAAGACCACGAAGACGCGGTACTTCGGCAGCAGCATGAACCCGACATCGACCGGGCCCTGGAGGATCTCCGGCGGCTCGTAGCCCTGTCCGGAGACGCCGAAGGCGTAGCGGAAGCCGCCCTCCATCACCAGCGCCACGCCGAAGGTCAGGAGCAGCCCGTAGAGGTGGTCGAGGTGGTAGAGGCGGCGCAGCAGGCTGCGCTCGATCGCCATGCCGAACAGGGCCACGCAGAGCGGCGCCAGCACCAGCGCGACCCAGAAGTTGATCTGGAAGTCCGGATAGCCGAGCCAGGGGCCGAGCTGCGTCAGGCCGATCCAGGCCAGGAACGCCGCCATCATGAACTGCGCCCCGTGGGTGAAGTTGATGATGTTCAGGAGCCCGAAGATGATGGCGAGCCCCATGCTGAGCATGGCGTAGAAGCAGCCGCCGATGAGGCCGATCGTGAGCTGGGCCATGAAGCCCTGGAAGGTGATGTCCATCGTGGGGTCACCGGCGGGTTGAGTTGGCGGATCGCCCTCCCCCCAATGCGGGGGAGGGTGGCCCCCGCAGGGGGTCGGGTGAGGGGAGCGCCGCGTCCGGAGAGGTCGCGGCGGGGCCCGTATCCTGGACCGTCGCGCCGCCCCTCTCCCGCCTCGCTCCGCTCGGCACCCTCCCCCGCAGAGGGGGAGGGATTCCTCCTAGCCCTTTGCGTTGAGAGGGCAGGCGTCGGAGGGCTTCGGGAACACGTCCTCGCCCTTCAGCACGGCGCGGACGTTGTAGAAGTCCCAGTCGCGCTTCGACTCGGAGGGTTTCTTCACCTGGAGGAGCAGCATGTCGTGGACGAGGGCGCCGTCGGCGCGCAGGTGCCCGTTGCGGATCACCGCGTCGTCGATGGTCATGGAGCGCAGCTTGGCCATCACCGCCCCGGCCTCGTCGGTGCCGGCCGCCTGGATCGCCTTGAGATAGTTCAGGGTCGCCGAGTACACCGCCGCCTGCGAGGCGCTCGGCATGCGCTTCATCTTGGCGAAGAACTTCTCGGCGAACGCCCGCGAGCGGTCGTCGTAATCCCAGTAGAACGCTTCCGTCAGGTACATGTCCTGGGCCTTGGCCAAGCCTAAGCTCTTCACGTCGGTGATGTACATGAGCAGCGGCGCGATGACCTGCTTGTCGGTGCGGCCGATACCGTACTCGGCCGCCTGCTTGACGGCGTTGATGGTGTCGCTGCCGGCGTTGGCGAGCGCGATGACCTGCGCGCCGCTGGCCTGGGCCTTGAGCATGAAGGACGAGAAGTCGCCGCCCGGGAAGGGGTGGCGGGAGACGCCGAGCACCTTGCCGCCCTCCGCCTCGACGACGGAGGCGGCGTCCTTCTCCAGGGAATGGCCGAAGGTGTAGTCGGCGGTGACGAAGTACCAGGTCTTGCGGCCGGTCTTCAGCAGCGCCTTGGCGGTGCCGGCGGCGAGCGCGTAGGTGTCGGTCATCCACTGCGCGTTCAGCGGCGAGCACTTGTCGGTGATCGCCGCCATGGCGACGGCGGCCGAGAGCATCGTCACCCGGTTCTTCTGCTTGGCGATCTCCATCACGGCGAGCGCGGTGGAGGAGGTCGGGAAGTCGGCAATCATGTCGACCTTGCCCTGGTCGAACCACTCGCGGGCGAGGTTGGCGGCGATGTCGGGCTTGTTCTGGTGGTCGGCGGCGATCAGCTCGACCGGGGCACCCAGCACCTTGCCGCCCATCTCGTCGATGGCGATCTGCGCCGCCGCCGCCGAGCCGCGGCCGGTGAAGTCGGAGTAGATGCCCGACAGGTCGTTCAGGATGCCGACCTTGACGACGCCGTCGCTGACCGCGTCGGCGGCGAGCGCCGGGAGCGTGAGCGACGCGAGCGACGCGCCGAGCAGTGAACCGATGAACCGCGACCGCATGTCCCGTGCCTCCCGTCCGCCCCGTGTCCGCCCATCTGGGCCTCTCGTGAACCGCGTGCCGGATCCCGGGGAGAGGGGCCCCGGGATCCGGCGTCAGACGCCGAGCAGGCGCCCGACCTCCGCCTCGCGCGCCGCGACGTCGCCCGCCGCGATCTCGGCGGCCACGCGGCCGTGCTCGATCACGTAGTGGCGGTCGGCGAGGTGCCGGGCGAAGTGGAAGTTCTGCTCGACCAGCACGACCGTGAAGCCGCGATCCTTCAGCAGCGCCACGGCCCGGCCGAGCGCCTCGACGATGACCGGGGCGAGCCCCTCGGTGATCTCGTCGAGCAGAAGGATCCGGGCCCCCGTGGTCAGGATGCGGCCGAGCGCCAGCATCTGCTGCTCGCCGCCGGACAGGCGGCCGCCGTAGCTGTCGGCCCGCTCGGCGAGGTTGGGGAACATCGCCAGCACCTCGGCGACGCTCATCCCGTCCGGCCCGAGCTGCGGCAGCAGGGTCAGGTTCTCCTGCGTGGTGAGCGTGCGGTAGATGCCGCGCTCCTCCGGGCAGTAGCCGAGGCCGAGCCGGGCGATTCTGTGGGTGCTGAGCCGGATCGTCTCCTGCCCGCGCACCCGCACCGAGCCCGCCCGGCGGTCGGTCAGGCCGAGGATCGCCTTGAGCGTGGTGCTGCGCCCGGCCCCGTTGCGGCCGAGCAGGGTCACGCACTCGCCCTCGCGGACGGTGAGGTCGATGCCGTGCAGGACGTGGCTCTCGCCGTACCACGCCTCCAGGCCGCGGATCTCCAGGACGGGCGCCGCCTCGGGCAGGATCGCTTCGGGTGGGATCGCCTTGGGCTGGATCGTCTCAGCCATGCCCGCCCCCGAGATAGGCGGCCTTCACCGCCGGGTCGGCGGAGACCTCGGCGTAGCTGCCCTGCGCCAGGATCTCGCCGCGCTGCAGCACGGTGATCGTGTCGCACAGGTCGGCCACCACCGACATGTTGTGCTCGACCATGAGGATGGTGCGGCCTTGAGCGATCCGGCGGATCAGCCGCTTGATCCGGTCGACGTCGTCGAGGGCCATGCCCTGGGTCGGCTCGTCGAGGAGGAGCAGCGGCGGGTCGAGGGCGAGTGTGGTGGCGATCTCCAGGGTGCGCTTGCGCCCGTAGGACAGGTCGGCGGCGTTGGCCTCGGCGTAATCGGCGAGCCCGACATCGCCGAGCAGCGCCATCGCCCGCGCGTCGAGCACCGCGAGCGAGCGGACCGAGCGCCAGAACTGGTACTGCGTGCCGAGCCGCCGCTGGAGCGCGACCCGGACGTTGTCGCGCACGCTCATGTGCGGGAAGGTCGCCGAGATCTGGAACGAGCGCACGATGCCGCGCCGGGCGATGGC
The DNA here is from genome assembly GCF_030700245.1 of Methylobacterium amylolyticum. Classification (GTDB taxonomy): domain Bacteria; phylum Pseudomonadota; class Alphaproteobacteria; order Rhizobiales; family Beijerinckiaceae; genus Methylobacterium. Next base: position 70,734 of record NZ_JAUYZI010000021.1, on the reverse strand, counting down.
CGCCGCGTTCTCGCCCGTGATGTCCGCCCCCTCGTACAGGATCCGTCCACCGGTCGGGGCGTGCACCTTGGTCAGCAGGTTGAAGACGGTGGTCTTGCCGGCGCCGTTCGGGCCGATCAGCGCGTGGATCGCGTGGCGGCGGACCTTCAGGGCGACGTTCCGCACGGCCGTGAAGCCGCCGAAGGCCTTGGTCAGTCCCACCGTCTCCAGCGCGCAATCCGACACGAGGGCCTCGCCGAATCTCCGAGTTGTAGATTGTATAAAATCTGCGGACGGTCAAGCACCCGCATTCGGAGCGCGTCCGTCCCGTTCACGCGGCGTGCGCGCGCCGATAGATCGCCACCAGCGAGGTGGCGGCGTTGGCGATGTGCGCGCGCAGCAGGTCGGCGGCCTGCGCGATCTGCCCGGCCTCGCAGAGCGCGACGATGCGGGTGTGCTCGGCATCGGCGCGGGCCACGTCGCCCGAGACGGAGAGCTGGAGGCGGGTCGGGCGGTCGCAATCCTGCAGCAGACCGGAGACGATGCTGAGCGAGCGCGGCCGGTCGGCGTGGCGGAGCAGGTCGAGGTGGAAGCGCCGGTTCAGCTCCCCCCAGCGGTCGACCTCCCCGGCCTGGAGCGCCGCGCCGTACTCCGCCGTCAGGTCGTGGAGCGCGCGGACATCGGCCTCCGAGAAGCGGGGTGCGGAGAGCAGCAGGAGCTGCGGTTCGAGCTGCACGCGGAGCTGGAAGATGTCCTCGACCTCCTCCACCGTCAGGCCGGCGACCACCGCCCCGCGATGCGGCACGATCCGCACGAGGCCGGCCGCTTCGAGCTGGAGCAGGGCCTCCCGGATCGGGATCCGGCTGATGCCGAACGCCTCCGCGAGCGCGTCCTGCCGGAGCTGGACGCCCGGCGCGAGGTCCCCGTTGAGGATACGCTGCCGGAGCGCGTCGGCGACGGCTGCGGAGACGGTCTTGTGGCGCAGCCGGTCGGGACCGGACCTGGGGCGGGTCGCAGGGGACATCGGGCCTCGCATCGCAGTGTATATTTTATCCGCTTGCTGTCCGGGGATGCAACCGGACCCGCGCACGGCGATCACGCTACGGCACCGAGCCGTCCCGCCCGTCCTTCCGGTCCCGCGGATTCCAGGGATGGCCGCGGCGGCGCGACGCGGCGGTTCCAGCGCCTTGACGAACCACCTCCGGACGTAGTGAAAGGGTCTCGACGCCCCGAAACCGTCAGACCCGTCAACGGTTTCCGAGCGCGCGCCGGTGTAGCACAGCGGTAGTGCAGCGGTTTTGTAAACCGAAGGTCGGGAGTTCGATCCTCTCCACCGGCACCACGATCATCGAACGATCTCAGCAAGTTACCGGTTTAGTTGAGGATTCAGCGGCCAACTGCTACACACGGCTGCTACACATGGTCCTCCAGATGGCCCGTCCGTCCGCCCGTCTCGGCACACTCAACCACCAGTTCCGGCGCCGATACCCGGCGGACATTCGGCGCATCCTCGACAAGCTCGGGGCTTCGTTCGTGAGACCGTCAGGATGGGGCAAGGAGGGCATCACGCTCACTCTGGGCACCGCCAACAGCACACAAGCGAAGGCCGCCCACGCCCGCATCTCGGCCGATGTAGAGACCACCTTCGCGGCCTTGAGGACTGGCCCGCGGCACCTGTCGCATAAGGAGGCTGTGGCGCTCTCCGGCGAGGTCTACCGGGCGCTCATCGCAGAGCATGAGGACGATCCCGGCGAGGTTGAGCGGTGGCTGAAGGCCGAGGTTGAGAACCTCAAAGCCGAACTGGGCCAACTCGGGCCAGCCTCACTCAAGATCGAGACGGACGCGGAACGCCAGCTCCGCGACCGGGAGAGCCTGTTCGGCACCAGGGTGACCGCCATCCTCCAGGGTAAGGGATTGTGGGTGGACGCGGACAGCCGCGCTCGTCTGCTGGAGCAGGTCTCGGGAGCAGTTCGCCAAGGGAACGTCGTGCTGATGGGCCGCGCTGCTGGGGACTACACGCCTGATCCCCAGGCCGACCGCTTCCCTGAAGTCCCGGCGTTCAGTGCGCCCACACCGCGCGGCAGGTCCAAGCTGACGATGGCGGCCTTGTTCGAGCGGTGGGAGAAGCACCCGGAGCAGCAGAACACCTCCCCGGACACCAAGCGTCGCTACAAGGGCGTCTTCAGCGCGGTGAGCGACTTCCTGGGTAACCCTGATGCCCGTGAGGTCTCGTCAGGCGACCTCCAGCGGTACGTCGAGGCTCGGATGGAGGCCGCTGACAGCCCGCTCTCGCCACGCGCAGCCCGTGACGTGCACAAGGCCGCCCTTAGCTCCGTCTACGGCTGGGCGACCACCAAGGCGACCCTAACCGGGATCAAGGCCAACCCTGCGGCGGGGGTGGGTATCAAGGTGGTGAAGGCCCGCGCCACGCGGCCAAAGGGGCTGACGGACATAGAGGCACACCGTCTTGTTGAGGCTGCCCTGGCTGTTCACGTGGTCGAGGCGCAGCCTCGGACCCTCCCCGCGGCACGTCGATGGGCCACCCTCGTGTGCTTCTACACCGGCTCCCGTATCGGCGCCGTGGCGCAGCTCCGCAGCGAGGACGTGTCGGTTCGCCCAGACGGGGCGACAATCCAGTTCACGCCTGACGCAGGGGAGGGGATCAAGGGCGACGCCCGCGTGGTCCCCGTTCACCCCCGCTTGATCGAGCTGGGCTTCCTGACCTTCGTGGAGGCGGCACCTGTCGGCCCCCTGTTCTATAACCCCTCCCAGCGCCGCAGAGCCGACGCCCGAATCTCCCAGGGCGACCTTGTGGCTCGTGAGCTGGCTGAGTGGGCGGGCAAGATCGTGGCCGCTCCCGATCTCGGGAAGGTGCTGCACGCGATCCGGCACAGGTTCATGACTTGCTGCCGGCACGCCGGGATCGAGGAGCAGTACGTTGAGGCCATCGCCGGCCATGCCCCTGGGAGCCAGAACCGGGAGTATGGGGAGTTCCCTATCGCGGTGCTCGCGAGGGAGTTATTGCGGCTCGATCCCATGAAGGTGGAAGGCAACGTGGCGTAGCAGGCTTTGTGCAGGGGATGAATCAGCTCCCGGGTGCATAATCGTCTCGTCAGCACGCCTAGCGCTTCCTTCTGAAGCGGCTAAGATCTGTTCTGGTTAGGGCTGAAGAGGCAATGGCCGAGACGAGTACCATCGAGTGGACGGACGCGACGTGGAACCCGGTTACGGGCTGCACAAAGATCAGCGCGGGCTGTGACCATTGCTACGCGGAACGGTTCTCGGAGCGGTTCAGGGGCGTTCCTGGCCACCCGTTCGAGACCGGCTTCGACCTGACGCTCCGCCCCGCTCGCCTCCACCAGCCGCTGCTCTGGCGGCAGCCGAAGATGATCTTCGTGAACTCGATGAGCGACCTCTTTCACAAGGAGTTGCCGGTCTCGTTCATCGACGGGGTCTTCGACACGATGGAGCGCGCGGACTGGCACACCTTCCAGGTCCTCACCAAGCGGTCATCGCTGATGCGTGCCTACCTCCGGCGGCGCTACGGGAGCGGCAGGGGGCCAGCGCACATCTGGTGCGGCGTCTCAGTTGAGGACGGCACCAAACTATCGCGTGTGCGCCATCTGCGGGAAGCACCAGCCGGCATCAGGTTCCTGTCCGTTGAGCCCTTGATCGGGCCCATCGGCCGCATGGACCTTCTCGGGATCGACTGGGTCATCGTCGGGGGAGAGAGCGGCCCCCGGGCACGGCCGATGGCCCCCGAGTGGGTCCGAGATGTCCGAGACCAGTGCCGCGCTGCGGGAGTGGCGTTCTTCTTCAAGCAGTGGGGGGGACATCGCCCGAAGGCGGGAGGGCGCCTTCTGGATGGCCGGGAGTGGTCAGAGTTCCCGGAGATCGCCCTAGATCGGACCCCGGTTAACGCAGCATGACCAAGCGCCCCAAGGACAAGAAGGTCGGCCCTTGGGCAGAACAGAAGCTCGACAGCCTCCACCGGGGCCTCGACTACTGGACGACTTACCTCAAGAACATGCCCTATTGGCAGAAGGTCTACGTGGACGCCTTCGCTGGGCCAGGTCTCTCGGAAGTGCGCCAGAGGCCGAAGGACAGCAAGCCGGTTGAACCGAGCGGCCTTCCAGACCTCTTCGCGGACGAGCTGCCTCCGGTGGCTGATCCCATCGCGGAGGAGGCCCGGTACTTGAAGGGTTCGCCGCGCATCGCGCTCGACCTCCCGAACCCCTTCCACCGCTACATCTTCATCGAGAAGGACCCGGGGCGCCTTGCTGATCTCCAAGCGCTCCAGACCGAGTACAACGGGTCGCGGAACATCGAGATCGTGCCCGGTGACGCGAACAGCGCGCTCCTTGCTCTCCTCGGCTCCGGGTTTAGCAAGAGGACCCATCGCGCCTACATCTTCCTGGACCCTTTCGGCATCCAGGTGCCCTGGAAGACCATCGAGGCCCTGGCTGCCACGAAGGCCATCGAGGTGATGATCAACTTCCCGATGGGCATGGCCATCCGGCGCATGATGCCGAAGACCGGGGAGATCCCCTCGGGCTGGAGCATCTCGCTCGACGCCTTCTTCGGGACGCCGGACTGGCGAGATTACGCCTACGAGGAAGTCACAGACCTGGGCGGCACGCGCACCGTCAAGTTCGCGGACAGCGAGACGCGGCTTCTCGACTGGTATAGGGGCCGCCTTGAAGCCGCGTTCGGCTTCGTCTCTCGCGCCCAGCTCATCACCAACACGAGGGGTGGGCGCCTATACTACCTCATCTGGGCTGGACCTCGTGCGGAAGGGCTGAAGGGCGCCGACTACATCCTGACCATGAAGCCCAAGGGCACATCGAGGCAGAAGCCGGTCCTCTTGTAGCTGCTACGGGACAGGCGAGTGCGGACAACGGCATCTCAAGCATGGACCGCCCTTCCTTTAGGCGCACGTCTCGGGCGCTCTTGCTGATGCCGATGGTGACGAGCCGGCGCAGCCCAGGCGGCACCTCACCGACCACGTAGCGGGACAGGATCACATCGGCTTTGACCCCGCTGCTGATAGGGGAGCCGGGCAGTGGGTCAGTTTGAAATCTCTTGCGCTCAATGAGCCGCCGCGCTTACGATCTGCCCCCGTAGGCGGGGCATGACCGTGGCGAAGATAATAGTTACCAAAAAGGCGCAAACTGGTTCGGCAAAGCCCGCTGCCACGGTGAAAAGGCCATTAGTCGGGCAGCCTAAAATTGCTCCTATCGCAAAACTGTCGCAGTACATCGATGAGATTAAACAATTTAACGCCTCAACAAATAAGACTCATCTATATCGGGGTCATTCCAAGAACTCTTACAAAATACTTCCTAGTTTGTTCCGCGATAAAAACCATCGCAGGGATGAAAAAAGCATTCGCCGGGAACTGATTGCCCTGCATCCTGGAGAGTTTCTTGAAGATCGCAGCGTATTCGATCAACTAGTCCGTATGCAGCACTTCTCACTTCCGACGCGCCTTATGGATGTAAGCTACAATCCATTGGTTGGCTTGTATTTCTGCTGCAAGAGCAGCAAAAATGAAGATGGACACGTTGTTCGATTCAGCATCGACAAAAGATTAATCAAGTATTACGATAGCGACGCCATTAGTTGCGTCGCAAATCTTTCGAATCTTAGCGGCAGCGAACGTAATGAATTGAGAGCAGCAAACAGTACTAATCTAATCGTAAATTGTACTGCCGGGCGCAGATTGTTGCAATTTATTCGCGGAGAAAAACCCCACTTTTTGCCAGAAATTGAGCCTGAGGATCTTTTTCGAACTCATGTTGTAAAACCCAAGCAAAACAATAAGAGAATCATTGCGCAACAAGGGGCATTTCTTGCCTTCGGTTTAGAAACTGGTTTATTAGACAATAACGAGTCAGATATTCAAATTACTAGAATAGCTATACCTGCCGCGTCAAAAAAATCTCTATTAGATGAATTAGATGTAATTAATATAAATGAAAGTTCGTTGTTTCCGGAGATCGAATCATCTGCAAAGTATATAATGAGGAAAATAACGCCTCTGTCTGACAACTTCGAGGATTAGACATTCAAGTTTTTTTATAAGATCCGCGTTTGCTAGGCTTCGCATCAACCACCTCTACTAGCGCGACGATATCGCCGATCTCCCACAGCCGATCGGTCACGCCCGCCGCCATCGCCGGGCTGACCCGCAGCTTCCCGTGCAGCCGAACGAAGTTGTAGTACAGGAAGTGCAGCGCCACCGCGTAGGCGTGATGCTCGACCTTCTTCGAGAACGCGTTCGTGATCCGGGTGAACCGGCGCATGTGCATCCGCATGGTGAGGTTCTGACGCTCCACGTAGGACGTGGAGACGTGCGCAGGATCGGGCGCGCCCTCGATCTTGTGCTTGACCGCCCCGGTACACTCCACGGGGCTGTAGCGGCCCTCCTCGGCGCCGGGCGGGCTACCGTAGATCTTCACGAGCTGCGCGTAGTCCACGTCCGCGCCGAACGCATCCTCGACCGCCTCAAGGTACGCCTTATGGCCGTCTGAGGTGAGCTGCACCTTCTTGGCGAGCCGTTCCTTGAGGTCGGTGATGAACCACGAGGCGCACTCGCCGTCCCGGGCACCGATGAAGTAGGACAGCACGAGCTTCGTGTCGGCGTCGATCGCCGCCCACGTCCATGTGTCGCCAGCGCCGTCCGGGGCCGCCTTGGCGCCCGCCACGTTCTTCTGCTTGGCGTAGGTGAAGCTCCAGATCTCATCGACTTGGACGCGCTTCGCCCGGACATTGCGGACGTGCTCATCGTGATAGGCCGCGCACGCCTTCCCGGCGTCCACGAGCAGCTTGGCGACGGTGTTCTTGCTGGCCCCGGTGAGGCGGACCACGGCGCGGATCGAACTACCCTCGCACAGGAGGTGCAGAATGCGCGCACGGTCAGTGGCGGAGAGCCTGTTCATAGCCCTCCGACAATATGACCCTTGTGCTTGTCAGTCAAGCATCATGGGTCGCTTTGGCTATGGCATCTCGAAGCTCGTCCCGGTACTTGGCCGTGACCTCCCGGGACGCCAGACGAGCGGCCTCGGTAGGAGTGAGAGCCGGTGGCTGAACGAACGATGACGGCATAACGCGTTCATCGCGCTCGCTAATTTTCGGGAAAGGGCGATCACTTTCCTTCTGGCGCATCGCGGTCCTCCGTTCCAGAGTTGTAATGTCGTGCGAAAAACCTCTGGTTCAACTCCGCTGGGAAATAATGCTTACGCTTGACCCAAACGAATCCCTCCGATTTAGATATTATCGCAACGTCGACCTCGCCGCCAACAGTTTCCTGTTGACGAGTGACTTTTCGCTTGAGGGATGTGATCTCGATCAAAGATGACGCCAGCGTCGACATCTCTTGCCTCGGCATCAGGCGTATCATGTCCTTAATTGGTGCTGAGGAATACTTTTTAATGTAGTCATCTGTCTTCTTTATGTAGTCTCCTTGCATCTTCGATATGACCGGTGCCATAGACACAAGGGTTTGATCGACTTTTGTTTTGTTGTTGAGCATTGCGTTTAGCACCTCTCGCGATGTCTCGGTAATAATGTCGCCAATCAAGTCGTCAAAGTATTTTTTCACCGATGGGTCGGCGCCGTCAAGAAAGCTCTTCATCATGTCGTCTTGAGCAAAGCCGAGTATATCAGCTTGCGGCGGTCTTCTGCCAATATCAATACTCTCTTTGCCGACGTACTTTAATCTGCCATTAATGATGCCGTCTGTTTCGATAGCTTCTAAGGATGGGCAGCGTTCTTTGTCTCCGAAGCCGGCGAAAACTAGTCCAGTCCGATACGACGAAAATTCGGTTTTTGCTAGGAACATACCAGCATACGCTCGCAGCGTTTTGCGAGTTGTCTCAGTCGGGACAAGGCTCCCCATCACTTTTGCCGTCAACTCATCAAATATAGTATCGTATTTTGTCGCTAGTTTATTGCTCGTTGATCCTTTGACGAATTTCAACGGCTTGAGTTTGGCAATCTGATCATTGATATAGCCTTGCGCTATGCCGTTCACTTTGCTTTTCTGGTAAGAGTTCCGAGCAATCACGTCTTGAATAACGAGTTGTTGGATTTCTGCCTCAGCTCTGCTGAATAGATCAAGCAGGACCATGTAGGCATTATCTTCTTCGTCGACGGTTGTGTACGGGACGATTGTTGAAATGTAATTTAGAAAATCGTCTCTGTAGCCCTGTATCTGATCAAATGATTTTCTCTTAAGCTGATTACGGTATTCCTTTATTATAGACTCGAAGGGCAAGCCCATATAGTCGAGTCTGCCATAGATCATAACGCCAACTGGATGATAGCAACTCAGCTCGAATATCTTATTGACTGTATTATATATCTTGAGATTTGGTGGTTGACCTATACTAACGGCGCTATCTGCAGCCAAAGCGACGGCAGATTTGTTCAGAATTGCAATCTCAGCCGTCATCTTTCCGCCACCGTGCGGCGGCGGCTGTACGGGCAATTGCGGAACGCTCCTCGGCCGACAGCTTGTCGGCCCGCGCCCGTCCTCCCTTCAAGCCGCCGCTTCTCGCGAACTCAGTTGCGGGCGAGCTTGGCCGATCAACTTGAGACTGTCTATCGGGGTCAGTTACACCCGTCGCTGCATCCACGATGAACTTGGCGAGTTGGTTGGGGTCGCGGGGGCGCTTGGGGGCGGTCATCACGCGTCCTGCCACTGATCGTCGTGGCCTTCTTCGGCAATGCGCCGCCACGCCTGATCGGGGTCAACCGTGAGCGTGATGTACGTTGCTGTCGGATGCAGCTCGCGGACGCCATCAAAAGCCTGACCGGCGCGGAACATCGCGGTAGTCAGATCGGTCGCCTCAACGGGGATGCGTTGCAGGGGCTCGGCCTGCCCATCTGCCATGACGGCGAGTGTGAACCTTATCATCCCCCGACCATGCCACGCGCTCCCGCCGTCACCAAGGGCGGGTCAAGCAAGTGGGATTTCAAACTGACCCACTACCGGGAGCCGTCCTGCATGGTGCTGGTGAGGACGTGCCGTATCAGGGCGTCTTCTTCGATGATGGTCATGGTGTTGCTCTCGCGCATGAGGACGGGAACGGCGCCCCGGAGGAAGCCGCTGAGGGGGAGATCGGACGTGTGCGGTGGGGTGGTTCTGTGATGCCCCTGGGATCGCCTCAGGGGCTCGCTGACGGGCTTCGACGGTGTCGAGGACAAGCCACTGCCGGCTGCGGTCACGGGGTTCCTGCGGCGTCCGGAGCGGCTTTGACGGGCCGTCCGCTAAGTGGCTGTCAGATCATCAGAAGTTACGGGTCTTGTAGATGGTAGTTTGGGTGTTCCTTAGACAGCAGCACGGGGGACCTTCACGTCCACCGGGATGGTGACGTGAGCGACATCGGAGGCTGCTACCCCCATCACCTTCCCCACCTCCGTTGACCGGGAGACCGGACAGAACAGGCCGTCATGGAGGCTGAGGACGGGGATGCCCCTGGCCTTCATCTCCACCAGCACTTCCATCAGGATCACGCTCTCCGTGTTCTGGAGCTGAGGGGCCATCCCGGTGCCCAGGCAGGGTGCCAGGAGAGGGTGGCGGGACAGGAGGGCATCCCTGAACCGAGGGACGCTCCAGCCCCGTGGTAGCACCGGGTCACCCTCATCGGCGGTGGGCCAACCCCGCGTCCGGGTGAAGGGGTCGCAAAGCAGGGTGTTAAAGCTAGCCTTCACAGCAGGCCGCACCTCTCGGGTGTCCAGGCCTGGCAGGGCGTAGATGTCCCCCTCAGGGGGCTCCAGCCCCAGGCTCGCGTAGGCCAGCCGGGGTGCCATCGAGGCGTAGTCGAGGACCGCGATGGGCTCGCCCTCGATCCTGAGGTTCCCGCGCCGGGTCTTGGGGAGGTTCTGCCAAGCGCCGCCGTAGAGGCGCCCGCCGAGGTCGAAGCCCAGGTGGTCGTCGCCGGCCGCGCAAAGGAAGTGCCGCCGCTGCACCCGGTCGGTGGTGTCCACCGGCCCGAGGCCATCGTCGAGGAAGGTGATGTCCGCCCCGGCCACGAAGGCGTTCACCGCCCGCATGGTCTCGCGCAGTCCCCGTGCCTGCTCGCTCTCCGGGTAGTTCACCAAGCCCACCCGGATCAGGTCACCGCCCCCGGTGGTCTCCTTCCGCTTGGCGAGGATGACCTCCTCCCCCTCGATCCGGCCGAGGTCCGTCAGGGTGATGCCGGCTTCGATCACCTTCGCCCGGAAGGCCGGGGTCGGCGCGATGGAGGATGCGAAGCGCCCCTCCCGACCACGGGACCCCACCTGCCGATCCAACCAGCCGATGTCCTCAAGAGCACCGAGAAGGCGCCTGTAGGGCTTGCCCATCGCCGGGTTGTCGTAGCGGGTGCGGCCACCCTCGGGGTTACCGGTGAGGACAGCCCTGCGGCCCTCCTGGGGGCTCAAAACGGTGTGCACGAGGTTCGCGGTGGTGACTTCGATCGCGGTCAGGTGCTTGGCGTGGTCGGCGGGGCGGCGTTGCCTCTGCCGGGGATCGGTCTCGCGCTCATGCTGGGCGACGAAGGCGGTGGCCTCCTCGACCAGACGACAGAGGCGCGGCGTAGCAGCCCCCATCCACTCGTCGAGCCACGGGTAGCGGGCATGGTTGTTCGGCGCGCACCTCTCGGGTGCACGCTCTGACGGTGCGGGCATGGTAATGATCCTGGGAAGGTGAAGGTGCCCGGCAGGCGGGCGCGAAGGGGCACGGGGAGATGCCGAAATAGACTGATACACCCGGTCGCGAACGCGGGCGTGTTTCTCCTAGCGGTGGCCCTTATCGCCCCACACGCAGCCGGTCCTTTCTCCTAGTGGTCCGGGAAATCACCCAGGGCACCGTCAGCGGTCTCGCTCGACAGGCCCCGCGGACCGCCTATCGTGCCGCCATGAGCTACGTGGACCGCATCGCCCGGCTGCGCATCACCTTGGACGACAGCATGCCGGCCGTCTGGCGCACCGTCGAGGTGCCGCTGACGATGACCCTGAAAGGGCTGCACGAGGTGATCCAGGCGGCCATGCCGTTCGAGGACTACCATCTGTTCGCCTTCCGCTCCGGGGATCACCGGTACGCGCTGCCCGACCTCGAATGGCCCGACCCGAACACCCGTAACGCCAAGACCACCAAGCTCGGCACGGTGCTGGAGGACGGAGCCGAGACGTTCGCCTACGTCTACGACTTCGGAGACAACTGGCAACACACCGTGAGGGTCGAGGCCATCGGCCCGGCTGACCCGGCCGTCGAGTATCCCCGGTTCCTCTACGGTGCCAGACGCGCCCCACCGGAAGACGTGGGCGGCACGTTGGGTTTCGAGGAGTTCGAGAAGGCGGTCACCAAGCCCCGCCATCGTGAGCATAAGGCGATGCTGGCGTGGTACGGCGGCCCGTTCGACCCCGAGTTAGTTCCGGTCGAGATCATCACCGAGAAAATGGCCAAGCTGGCCAGACGCCGGACCCTCGGCAAGGCGGCCTTCGCCAGGAGCCGGGGGCTGGAGCAATAGACGGCTTCGCGCTCACCCGACCTGTCAGGCCGCGGCACCCCAGCGTGCGAGAGCGGCCTCCGCCTCGACCGCGTTGTCCCGGATGCGGTAGACCGTCTGCCGGCTCAAGCCGGTGGCCGTCGCGATCTCGCTGACCCCTGTCCCCTGCCCCAGCGCATCCCGAACGGCGTCGAATTGCACGCGGGTGAAGCTGGGCTTGCGGCCCCTGTAGGCGTCCTCACGGGCCCTGGCGTGGTCGATGCCGGCCCGCTGGGCTTCCTTCGTGGCCTCGGCCTGGGCCTGTGCTGTCGCGGCCATGAAGCCGATGAGCGCGTCCCGCACGGCCTGCTGCATCGGGTCGGTGGTCGCCCCATCGAAGGTGAGACCGTTGATGACGGTGCGGACGATGACACCCCGGCGCATCAATTCGCGGATGGTGTCGCACACGTCCGTGTAGTTCCGTCCAAGGCGGTCCACCCATCGCACCACAAGCACGTCCCCGCGCCGGAGCATGTCGAACAGACGACGCCCCTGCGGGCGTTCTCGGAGGACCGTGGTGAGCCCGGACACACCCTCGTCCGCCACCACCTCGTCGATGGCGAAGCCTGCCGCCTCCGCCTGCTTGCGCTGGTGCGCGAGGGTTTGTTCGGTGGTGGAGACGCGGGCGTAGAGGACGGTCTGAGGCACGGCGACACCTGTCCGAAAGGATGATGTTCGTATAGAAACGTGTCCGTATGTCGATGTCAACCCTTACGGACAGCGCTCCAGTCACTCGGGCCGCTGTCCGCTACGGCATACCCATGCGGACAATTATCGGGAAAGGTGACCGACAGTGGACCTATCGGCTACATTCCAGACGATCATCGGCGCTGGCATCGGGTCAGCCATCATCCAAGCTGTCATTCCGGCGTTTCGAGACTGGCGGAAGCAATCAGCGCAAGCGAGCTACCTCGCGCTTCGTTTGGCCGTGACGCTAGAGGCTTTCGCATCGGCATCCTGCGATTTGATCGCGGTCAATGAGAACGCCCCGTGCTCGCCTGACCATGCTTACCCGAGATGGACGACGAAGCTACCAGCCCTTGCTGAGTTTCCACCGGACCAAGAAGGTTGGCTGGCCCTCGATAGAGATCTAGCGGAGCGCGCCTTAGCTTTCCGCAACAGAGTTTCTAAAAGTCAGAGCGTGATCTCCGATACAGCGTGGCTCAACGAAGGTGCACTTGGCGCCTCGGTCGAAACTGAAGCAATGGAACGTGGGCTAGAGGCTTGGCGCTTAGCATCGGATCTACGCACCAAGCACAGAGCCAAGGCCGCACGCCCGATCTGGGATTATGCCGCAAAATTGGAGAGCATCGAGGCAAGACAGAAAGAGTACATGCGAGAGAATAATAAGCAGCCATGATGTCACAGGGCTCGGGAGGGGGCCAAGGGGGACACTGTGCCCGCGAGTTATGTCGATGCCGGCTCAGATTTTTTTTGCGACTATTCTCCCCCCGGAGCCGTTCTCCCGTGAGCCTTGCACGGTGAGTGAACCCGCGTGGGGCCGCGTCCTGCACCAAGTTCCGCCGTCCCGCCTCCTCCATCAGGGACACCTTGACGACCAAGGCAGCGAACTCGCTGACGTGGATCGGCCAGAGGTATCGACGGGGAGGCGGGACGGTGACACTGGACAGGTAATGATTTAGCCAATGGTGTCAGTGCACCAATGTGCTGCTGCCCGGTTTAGCGCCTAACCTGCGGATCGTGTCAGCATTCAGGAGCACCAACGGACCATATTCCACCTCATTTATCGTAAAATCTTCTGTGCAAAGACCGTTCAAAATCATAAGCACGGTCATATCGTCTGCATCGAATTGATCGCCCTCAACGGCGAGATCGATACCCCTAAGCGCGGTCCGAAAGGCTCGCTGAAAACGTTCGGTGTGAGGTACGTTCGGCGCATAATCTTGGTAGATCTGTGATATTCTCACGGATTCGTCTGTAAGATAATTGGCGTCAGGCTGTGTAGATAGGATTTGGGCCAACCACAGCTCCCAAGCTGGCGCCCTCCCACCGTCTGGCAAGGGAACTACCATCTCCTCACCAATCATTTTCTTGCACCATCGGCTCATACTCTCTCGATGCCGCTGCTGATTGTCACGAATGAATTCGCAAACTATTCGCGTGAACGCCTCTTCTTCCTCTTTCGTGGCGCTTCCGCTGGCAAGATGAGCGATCTGTTTCCGAAATATGTTGGTCTGGCGAGCCATGCGGCGTATTTCGTTCTGAAGCTGAGTATGACCCTCTGTTCCTTTTCTCAGACCGCGCAATTTCATGCGGTCGTTGCTGACATGTTTTTCTATGCGATCCACCTGAACCAACAATTCGGAATGAAGTTCGGGAGTGATCGTGACATGAGTCATGGGAGCTGCCTTTCAGCCGGGTTGTCCTAGTGGTCCGAAGAAGCAAAATGCCACTTATGACAGTGGGTTAAGCCACGCTCATAAGAGGCGCCGAACGCGCGGGGCTGAACACGATGTGCGTCCTGCCGAGGTACAGGATCAGGCTCCCGCCCTCAGCCATGTAGTCGGCCCAACGCCGCCCCCGGACACGGCCGCAGGTCTCGATCCATAGTTCCCCGATCCCCGGCAGGGCCACGAAGAGCGTCTCGTGTGCGGTCTCTACCTCGGCCCCAAGCAACTTGAAGAGCATGGTCATTCCCTTTGGCGTTTCCCGCCGTCGTTGTGAACGGCCGCGCTTATCGACTAAGGTTTATAGATAGTCTATGCAGCCAAAAGCCGCCTGAACGGGGCATTGATCCAAGCATCAAGGTGTGGTGTCATGCTCAAATAACTATCCACGGGTGCAAAGATGCTCGATGGTGAGGGACATCTCACCCCTGACAACGCATCAAACCACGCCCCTAGGCTCCGATAGCCACCGGCCAAACGCTCTAGCCTGCTGCGCCTCAGTGCCCTTCAGCATCACCCCCAGGGTCGGCAGGGACACCACCGCCATCATGTGTGCCCCTCGGGCAGTCGGCACCGTGGCATAGCTCCAGGCGTCCCCCGTCAGGGTCACCCCGCGGCGGTGCCTGAACGTGTCCGGGTGCCAGCCGATGGCCGCGCCCGCATCCTTCGCCACCAGCCACAGAACGCCCCGCCACTGCATCGCGCGGACCCTGAACGCCCGCGGCAAGCCGCTGATGCCGGGGCGGAAATTGAGCGTCCGCAGAGCTGCGGGGGCGTGCGCATCGTGGTGCATGGGTGATCCTCTCGGTTCGTGATGGGCCCGGCCGCGTGAACCCGTCCGGGTGGGCCGCTGTTCTGAAGCTGTCGCGCCGTGTGCGCGGGCGGGGACCGAGACGATGCCGATCAAGCTCAAGCGCGCGCTCATCGGGGCCGTCGTCACCGTGGCGCTGGCGGCTGCCGTGTCCTACGGGCTGATAGGCCAGGAGACCGCGGACAAGCTCCAGACCCAAGTCAACCAGACTCTTTCCGAGGGGCAGAACCCGCCGGCCTCAGGCCAACCCGGGACGGGCACCCCCGTGCCGCAGAACCCTGACCCGCAGGCCGCACCGACCGAACAGCGGTCCCCGGCACCGGCCCGGTGACAGGGCAAGAGGCATCGTGGGTCCGATCCACCCGAAGGCCATGCCGGTGCTGCTGACCAAGCCGGAGGAGTGGGCGACGTGGTTGAAGGCGCCCACCGCAGAGGCCCTGAAATTGCAACGGCCGCTTCCGGACGAGGAGAGGAAGGAAGTCGCTCGAGGGGAGCGGAAGGATGGGATCTGACACCTTGAGGCTGCCCCACGGAACTGCTACACATCGGCCCGTTCAATCCGCCGCAAATCCAATTTAGATCAGCAACTTAGCTTGAGCGGTTAGAGAGTTCGATCCTCTCCACCGGCACCACGACAGCCGACCGCGAAACGCCGACCGCTCGATTGGCCGCACCCGCACCAGCGCCCGCCCGCGCAAGATAAGGCCAAGCTTTCGCCGGCAGGGCCGGGCCGACTGGGACAATCTTGGCCGTAGTACCGCGTCCGCGCGCGGATTAAAATTCGATGAATACGGAATTCAGAACGGATTAAACGCCCGGCTCCTACCAGCGCCGCCTCAAGGACGCGCGGCCGGTCCGATCATCCCGATCCCGGCCCGGCCGCACCGTCCGTCTCACGGTGGGGAGCATGGCGAAGAATCCCGACGCAGCGGAGGAGCAGGATCGCGCCGGCCAGGACGCCGCCGTCGCGGCCCCGGCCGGACCGGCGCGGCGCCCGCTCGATGCCGCCGCCCGCGCCCGCATCGGCCGCGGCCTGCGGCTGCACTACGCGTCGGTCCTCGCCCTGCCGGTCCCGGACCATCTGAAGGCCCTCCTCGACGATCTCGCCGCGACGACCGACAGGGAGGCCCCGCGATGATGATGCACGCCGCCCCCGCCGACGCCCCCCCGGGCGCGCCCGCCGAACCGCCCGCGGGCACGCCCCCCGGCGCCGACGCCGAGATGCGCGACCTCCTGCTCGGGGCGATCCCGGCGCTGCGGGCCTTCGCCTTCTCGCTGACCTACGATCTCGACCGCTCGGACGACCTCGTCCAGGACACCCTGGTGCGCGCGTGGGTGAAGGCCGACAGCTTCCGCCGCGGCACCAACCTGACCGCGTGGCTGTTCACCATCCTGCGCAACCTGTTCTACTCGGAGCAGCGCAAGCGCCGCCGGGAGGTGGAGGACGCCGACGGCGCGCTCGCGGGCCGCCTCGCCGTCCTGCCCGAGCAGGAGGTGCGGGTGGAGATGGCGCAGTTCCAGGGCGCCCTGAACCAGTTGCCGCACGCCCAGCGCGAGGCGCTGGTCCTCGTCGGCGCCCAGAGCTTCACCTACGAGGAGGCGGCCGAGATCTGCGGGGTCGCGGTCGGCACCATCAAGAGCCGGGTCAGCCGCGCCCGCGTCCGCCTGATCGAGGCGCTGGGCATGCAGGGCGGCGGCGACGTCGGCACCGACGCGGCGACCCGCGCCGCCCTCGAGGATCGCCGGGGATAGGGTTTCCGAAGCGCCCCGCCCTTCGGTGGGGTGTCGGGGTGAGAACCCGACGGGTTCGCGGGCTCCGCCCGCACCCGCGCGAGGGCGCGCCCGTTCGGAATCCGGGCCTCGCGCGGTGTCGCCGCCCGCTACTTGATCAGCTTCACGGCCTCGCGGAAGCGCGGGTGCTCGGCGGAGGCGAGCCACTCGAACACGACCATCTCGGCGGTGACGATCTCGGCCCCGTGGGCGGCCATCCGCGCGAGCCCGGCCTCGACGCTCTCGCGCCGGCGCGAGCCGACCGCGTCGCGCACCGCGAACACCCGGCGGCCGGCCGCCCGCAGCCCGACCACCGTCTGCAGCACGCAGATATGCGCCTCGCAGCCCGTGGCGATCACATCGTGCCCCTCCGGCAGCGCGTCGAGCACCCCCGCGGCCCGGGTGGCGTCGAAGGCCATCTTCGCCACCGCCGTCCCGGCCGCCAGCTCCGGCAGCGTCGGGCCGAGGCCGGCCGGGTTCTGCTCGGTGCGCAGGATCGGCACGCCGAGCAGGCCCGCCGCCTCGACCAGGCGGCGGGCGTTGGCGATCACCGCCTCCGCCGCGTCGATCGCGGCCATCAGCCGGGCCTGCATGTCGACGACGAGGAGGAGGGAGCGGGCGGGGTCGACCAGCGGCATGGCGGGGCCTCCTCAATACTTGGCGAAGAGCCGGGCCACCGCCTCGGGCTCCTCCGTGACGGTCAGCGCCAGCGCGAGCAGGATCCGGGCCTTCTGCGGCGTGAGGTTGTCGGCGCTGAGGATCCCGCGATCGGCGAGCCGGGTGGTGAGCGGCACCACGCCGCTGCCCGCCCGGGTCGACATCACCACCACCACGCCCGCCCGGACCGCCTCGGCGAGGGCGTCGGCCTCGGCCGGCGGCGCCATGCCGGGGGCGAGGCCGGCAGAGACGAGCCCCCGCGCCCCGGCCGCCCGGAACGCCCGCACCGCGGTGCCGTCGGCATCGGCGCAGGCGTAGGACACGTCGACCCGCGGCAGGGCGTCGAGCGTCCGGATGTCGAAGGCCATGCGCGGCGGCGTCCGCTCGGAGCGCCGGTAATAGCGCACGTCGGCGCCGTCGACCTGGCCGAGCACCCCGAAATCCGGCGTGCGGAAGGTCTGGAGCCGCGCCACCGAGGTCTTGGTCACCTCCCGCGCCGCCTGGATCTCGTCGTTGAGCACCACGAGCACCCCGCGCCCGCGGGACGCCGGCGCCGCCGCGACCCGAACCGCGGCCACGAGGTTGAGCCCGGCATCGGTCGACAGGGCGCTCATCGGCCGCTGCGCGCCCACGAGCACCACCGGGATCGCGACGGTGAGCGTCAGGCTCAGCGCGTAGGCGGTCTCCTCCAGGGTCGCGGTGCCGTGGCCGATCACGATGCCGGCGAGATCCGGGTGCTCGGCGGCGAGCCGCTCGCACAGCCGGACGAGGTCGCGCCATTCGGTGAACCCGATCGCCGGGCTCGGCACCGCCCGGAACGGCACCGGCACCACATCGGCCACGCGCGCCAGCTCCGGCACCGTCGCCACGATCGCGTCGGCCTCCAGGCGCCGGTCGGTGGCGGTGTAGTCGAGGATGTCCAGGGTGTCGCGGCCGAGCGACGCGATCGTCCCGCCCGTGCCGATGAACGCGACCTTCGGCTTCGCCGTCATGGTATCTCCCGGGGGGATGGCAGGACCGTCGCGGCGCGCGCCGCGCCCCGACATAGAGCGCTCTGCGCCGAAGGGGATGCCGGTTCGGTGAAAGAGCGCGCGTCACGACAGACGCTCGGAGCCGTTCCCGATCGCAATGCCACGGGACACGAGGCGGCGAGCCGAGGGGTGTTTCCGACCCTCCACCTCATCCCCAACCCTCCACCGCATCCTGAGGTGCCCGCGCGAGCGGGCCTCGAAGGAGGGCTCCAGGGATCGCGCGGCTGGCTGGAGGGCTCCTTCGAGGCCTCCGCTACGCTCCGGCGCCTCAGGATGAGGGGGGTTGGTGGGATCGGCCGACGCAAACTCGAACTGTCGTGGACCGTACCGCAACGCGATCGGGAACGGTTCCCGCGCACAGCCGGCGCCCGCGTCGAGGCCCGTCGCCGCATGGCGGCGCGAGCGCAGCGGCGCGCGCGGTCGGGCACCGTCCCCGCGGAGCGGCTTTCGGGGGTCGAAGGCGATGCTGGGCTGCGGGCAGGACGGGCGGGAATCGGCGGGCGAAGCGCGGGCCGGCCCGATCAGCTCCGGAAGTCGAACAGCAGGGCGGAGGTGCGGCCGGTGTCGGTGGCGCCGCTCGCCCCGTATCCGGCGCCGCCCGCCTGCGCCGCCTGAAGCTGCTGGATGAACGTCGCCAGCAGGTCGCTCGCCGAGGAACCGCCCGCGGTGCCGGCCGACGACCCGCCGCCGGACGGCGGGCCCGACGCCGCGTCGGCGGTATCCGGGTCGGGCGGCGGCGCGCCGGGGCCGGACGGGCCGCCGGCCGCGTCCGACGCGGCGGTGCTGCGGGCGTGACCGGCGAACAGGGTCTCCAGCGCGTCGGCCTGATCGCGCGTCAGGCTGCCGCCGTCGACCTGATCGGCGATCAGGCCGTCGATCCGGTCCTTCATCGACGCCGGGTCGAGCCGGGCCCGCGCCGCCCCGGTGCCCTCGGAGGCGCCGCTCTCGGCGGATCCGGCGCTGTCGGCGGAGAGACTCGGATCGATCGCGCTCGGCGCGCCGTGCGGCGACTGGGGGGAGCGCTGCGCGTAGGCCTGCGCGGCGGATGTGGACGCGATCGTGCTCATGGCGTGCTGATGGCGCGCTCCCTGGCCGGATGCCGGGTTCAGCCCGCGGCCGCCGCCCGCACGGCGGCCGGCCGGGCCACCTCGGCGTGCCCGTAGAGACCGCGGTGCTTCGGGTGCGGGCTCAGCCGGTCGGTCAGGCCGATCACCGTCTCCGCCGCCCCGAGGAGGAGCGCCCCCTCCGGCGCGAGGCTGCCCGCCAGCCGCGCCAGGATGTCGGATTTGGTCGGCGCGTCGAAGTAGATCAGCACGTTGCGGCAGTAGATCACGTCGAAGCTGCCCAGCGTCTCGAAGCCGTGCAGCAGGTTGATCTGGCGGAAATCGACCATCGCCCGCAGGCTCGGAGCGATGGTCCACTGCTCGCCGGACTGCGTGAAGTACTTCAGCAGCCACTGCACGGGCAGGCCGCGCTGCACCTCGAAGTGGCTGTAGAGCCCGAGACGGGCCTTCTCGATCACCTCGGTGGAGAGGTCGGTGGCGACGATCTCGACCTGCCAGCCGGCCAGCCGCGGGGCCGCCTCCTGGAGCAGCATCGCCAGCGAGTACGGCTCCTGGCCGGTGGAGGAGGCCGCCGACCAGACCCGCAGCCGCCGCCGCCCGGCGTTGCGCGCCAGCGCCTCCGGCAGGATCACGTCGCGGAACAGGTCGAAGGGCACGCGGTCGCGGAAGAAGAACGTCTCGTTGGTGGTCATCGCCTCGACCACCGCCCGCTCGATCGCGCCGTCGCGGGCGAGCCGCAGGGCGCCGACGAGGTCGCGCAGGGCCGGCAGACCGAAGCGGCGGCAGACCGGGGTGAGCCGGCTCTCCACGAGGTAGCGCTTCTCGGGGGTGAGGGCGAGGCCGGAGCGCTGCTTGAGGTAGCCGCGCAGGTACTCGAAATCGAGGTCGGTCATGCGGGCTGTCCGGTCACGAGGGCGCGGAGCGCCGGGCCGAGGTCCGGCAGGGGCAGGACCGCCTGGGCGAGCCCGGCGCGGGCGACGCTGCCGGGCATGCCCCAGACCGTGCTCGTGGCCTCGTCCTGCGCGAGCACGGGCACGCCCGTCTCGACCAGGGCGCGGGCGCCGTTGGTGCCGTCCGAGCCCATGCCGGTGAGGATCACGGCGACGCAGGCGCCGCCGAACACGGCGGCCGCGTCCTTGAACAGCACGTCCACCGCCGGCCGGCAGAAGTTCACGGGCGGCCCGTCGCCGAGGCGGATCGTCGGGCCGTTCGGGCCGGCCGCGAGGTGCATGTGGCGCCCGCCCGGGGCCACGTAGATGCGGCCGGGCTCCGGACGCTCGTCGGCCTTCCCCTCGGCCGCGGGCAGGCCGGTGCGCGCGGCCAGATGCTCGGCGAACACCGCGGTGAAGATCGGCGGCATGTGCTGGACCACCAGCACCGGCAGGCGGCGCAGGGCAGCGGCGCCGATCCCCTCCAGCATCTCGCCGACCGCCTTGGGGCCGCCGGTGGAGGAGCCGATCAGCAGGGCGCGGGGCGGGGCGGCCAGCCGCGCCTTGGGCCGCAACGTGAACGAGGCCGCGGGCTTCGCGGCGGCGACGGGGGGCGCGGGCGCGGAAAGGCCCGCCGGCGCGGCGAGGCTCGCGGGAGCGGGCCGCCGCCCCCGGGCCCGGGCCGCGCCGAACACCCGCACCCGCTCGATCAGGTCGATGCGGAAGGCGTCGGAGGTGGTCACGCCCCGGTTGCTCTCGGGCTTGGCGATGTAGTCGGCCGCCCCCAGCGCCAGACACTTCAGCGAGATGTCGGCGTTGCGGGTGGTGAGCGTCGACATCATCACGACCTGCACCGACGGGCTCGCGGCGAGCATGCGCGGCAGCGCCCCGGTGCCGTCGAGTTCGGGCATGTCGATGTCGAGCAGCACCACGTCGGGGTCGTGGCGGGCCATCATCTCCAGGGCGATGCGGCCGTTGGCGGCGGTGCCGACGAGCTCGAACCCGGCCTCGGTGATCCAGCGGGCCACGAGGCCGCGCACCACCGCCGAGTCGTCGGCGATCAGCACCCGCACGGCAGGCGCGGCGGACGGGGCGGCGGGGTTGCGCGGCGGGGCGACCGCTGGGCTCGAAACCATGATCAGGGCCTCGGAAATCGGATCGGGGATGCACGGGGTTCGGGGGGCGCCACCCGGCGCGGGCGCCGGACGGCTCAGGCCGCGTCGACCCGCGCGAGGCCGACCTGTTCGAGCTTGGCCGTCAGGATGTCGCGGTCGAACGGCTTCATGATGTACTCGTCCGCCCCCGCCCGCAGCGCCCGGGCGATCGCCCCGACGTCGTTCTCGGTGGTGCAGAACAGGACCTTGGGCCGGCGGCCGGCCTCGCTCTGCCGGAGCGCCTGGAGGAAGGCGTAGCCGTCCACGTTCGGCATGTTCCAGTCGAGCAGGATCACGTCGGGCATGGCGGCGTCGCAGGCGCGCAGGGCCTGCTCGCCGTCCTCCGCCTCGGCGACGGCGAGGCCGAGCCCCTCGATGATCCGCCGGGCCACCTTGCGGATCACGGCGGAGTCGTCGACGACGAGGCAGGTCGTCGGATGGGTCGCGTCGGTCGCGGGGGTCATCACGCCGCCTCGGCTCCGGTGACGTTGAAGTTCAGCAGCGCGTCCACGTCGAGGATCACCAGCAGCCGGCCGTCGAGGCGGTGGACGCAGACCGTGAGGTCGCGCCAGCGGGGGTCGAGGTTGATCGGCACGGCCTCGCGGCTGTCGGCGCCGAGCTTCAGCACCTCGCCGACCCCGTCGACCACCAGGGCGAAGGTCTCCCCGCCCTGCTCCAGGCCGATGGCCATCCCGGCCCCCGGCCCGTCGGCGCCCGCCCCGGCGGCGGGCAGTCCGAGCCGGCGGCGCAGGCACAGGGCGGTGACGACCCGCCCGCGCAGGTTCAGGAGCCCGACGATCTCCGGCGGCGCCAGCGGCACCGGCGTCACGCCGGAGGGGACGAACACGTCGTGGACCCGCTCGATCGCGAGGCCGAACAGGGTGTCCCCGACATGGACGGTGACGAAATCCTCGGTCGGGCCGGTCTCGGCGCCGTTGGCGTTGGCTGCCTGCATGGCTTCTCTCCGGGTCTTGCGTCAGGCGGCGCGCGCGAGGGCGGGGGCGCCGATCTCGGCCAGGGCGGCGACGAGGCCGCTGCGGTCGAACTTGGCCACGAGGTCGGTGATCGCCAGCGCCCGGGCCCGCTCCACCGTCTCGGCGCCGACCGCGCCCGACAGGCCGATCACCGGCAGCGCCGCGAGCCGGCGGTCGCCGCCGCGCATGGCCGCGACGAGGTCGAAGCCGCTGCGGCCGGGCATCTCCAGGTCGGTGACGACCACCGCGATGCGCGGGTCGGCCTGGAGGGCGGCGAGCGCCTCGTCGGCCCCGCCCGCGGTGACGACCTGGTAGCCGGCCGCCTTGAGCACCGGGCTCAGCATCTCGCGGAAGAAGGCCGAGTCGTCGACGAGCAGCAGGGTCGCGGTTTCCACCGGGCGCTTCGGGCCGCGCGCCCAGTCGTCGTAGGCCAGGGGCAGGAAGTGGGCGATGTTGATGATGTCGGTGGCGCGCCCGCGCAGCACCGCCGAGCCGATCAGGTCCGAGCGCTCGGCGCCGATCTCGATGTCGAGCCGCTCCTCGACGATGTCGACGATGGCGTCGACCACGAGGCCCATCGCCCGCTCGCCGTCCGAGAACACCACCAGCGCCTGCCGGCCCTCGGAGCGGATGGCGATGGCCTCGTCGGCGGGCACCAGCGGCATCAGCCGGCCCCGGTACTGGACGAGGGGGCGCCCGCCGAGCCACTCGACGGTCGAGGCGTCGATCTCCTCCAGGCGCGTCACCAGCGACAGCGGCACCGCCTTGAAGCCGCCGCCCCCGCCCTTGAACACCAGCAGCGTCGTGGTCGCCTCCGTCGCCTCGGCCTCGGCCGCCTCGGCCTCCGCCTGCGCGGCCGCGCCCTGCACGCCCTGCGACACCTGGCGGGCGACGCCGTTCGGGTCGACGATCAGCACCACCGCGCCGTCGCCGAGGATGGTGTTGCCGGCAAACAGCGGGATGTGGCGGAGCTTGGCCGACATCGGCTTCACGACGATCTCCTCCGTGTGGAAGACCTCGTCGACGAGGATGCCGAAGCGCTGGCGCCCGACCTGGGCGACCACCACGAAGCCCGCCGCCTGGGCCTCGGGCTCGCCGCTCCCCTGGCCGAGGACCCCGGTCAGCGAGACGATCGGCAGGAGCCGCTCGCGCAGGCGCAGGACCGGCGAGCCGTTGATGCGCTCCACCGCCTGCGCGTCCGCGCCGACCCGCACCAGCTCCAGCACCGCGACCTGCGGCAGGGCGAAGCGGTGCGCCCCGGCGCGCACGATCAGCGCCGCCACGATCGCCAGCGTCAGCGGGATCTTGATCGTGAAGACCGTGCCGCGCCCCGGATTGGTGGCGATGTCGATGATGCCGCCGATGGTCTCGATGTTGGTCTTGACCACGTCCATGCCGACGCCGCGGCCCGAGACCGAGGTGACCGCCGCCGCCGTGGAGAAGCCGGCGTGGAAGATGAACTTGGCGACCTGCGCGTCGGTCATCCGCTCGACCTCGGCCTGGCTGGCGAGGTTGCGCTCCACCGCCTTGCGGCGGATGGCGGCCAGATCCAGGCCCTTGCCGTCGTCGGCGATCTCGATCGTGATGGTGCCGCCCTCGTGGTAGGCGGAGAGGCGGATGGTGCCGCGCGCCGGCTTGCCGGCGGCGACCCGGGCCGCGGTCGCTTCGAGGCCGTGGTCGGCCGAGTTGCGCACCATGTGGGTGAGCGGGTCCTTGATGACCTCCAGCACCTGCCGGTCGAGCTCGGTCTCGGCGCCCTGCATCACGAGGTCGATCTGCTTGCCGAGTTCGGCCGAGAGGTCGCGCACCACCCGCGGCAGCTTCTGCCACGCGTTGCCGATCGGCTGCATGCGCGTCTTCATGACGCCTTCCTGCAGCTCGGCGGTGACGTGGGAGAGCCGCTGGAGCGGGACCTTGTAGGCGGAGTCCTCGTGCCGCCGGGCGATCTCCAGGAGCTGGTTGCGGGTCAGCACCAGCTCCGAGACCATCGTCATCAGGTGCTCGAGGGTGTCGACGTTGACGCGGATCGTCTGCACCTTGACGGGACCGGCCTCGCCGCCCTCGGCGGGCGCCGCCTCCGCCTTCTCGGGCCGCGCGGCCTGCGGTGTCGACACGTCCGATCTCGACACGTCCGCCTTGGGGGCGGCCGCCTCGGGCGCGACGGGCTTGGCAGCCGGGGCGCGGGGGGCGGCCGCGGCGGGCACCGGGGCCGGAGGAGGCGCGAACGCGTCCTCGTCGGGACCGGGGGCGGCGAGGAAGGCCGCCTCCAGGTCTTCGAGGGAGACCTCGCCGGGCTTCAGCTCGCGCACCACCGGCTCGGGCAGAACCGGCTCCGGTGCGGGGGCCGCCTCCCCCAGCGACATCCGCTCCAGGGCGTCGATCAGGTCGGCGTCGCCGCCGGCGGGCTCGGTGCCCGCCGCTTCCAGGTCGGCCAGGATCGCCTTGAGGCGGTCGAGGGTCGCCAGGATCAGGCTCACGCTCGCCGAGGAGACCGGCATGCCGTCGCGGAACCGGCCCATCAGCGTCTCGGCAGCGTGGGCGAGCGCCTCCAGGCGCGGCAGGCCGAGGAACCCGCAGGTGCCCTTGATGGTGTGCACCAGCCGGAAGATGTGGCGCAGGATCGTCTCGTTGTTGGGATCCTGCTCGAACTTGACCAGCTCCGCATCGACCGTGTCGAGATGCTCCGCGCTCTCGGTCAGGAACTCACGCAGCAGGTCGTCCATCGCCGGTACTCGTCACGCACGAAAGATCTCGTGCTCGAACCATGACGGGTCTCGGTTAGGGAAGCGTTTCGCGCCGGCTGGCCGGGCACGGTTTTTCTCTGAACACGCGTCCATTCGACGGTTGTGCGCACAGACTATCGACTCGCGGTTGCAATTGTATCGATAGACTGCCGCACAGTTGTTTGAGCGCGCGATCCGGGCGCCGCGACCGGCGCCGGCGATCGTCCGGTCGACGCGCCCGCCCGCAATCCCCGCGCGGGCTTCCGCGCCGGGGGGAGCGCGGACGGCCGATCCTCAGGCCAGGGCGGGGCCGGCCTCGTCCGCGGCGACGACGTCGGCGGCGACCGCGGCCTCGGGATCGGCGGCCTCGGGATCAGCGGACTTGGCGGGCTCGGCGAGGATCGTGACCTCGTCGCCCTCGATCGTGAAGCGCACCGCCATGACGGCGGCCCGCGCCACCAGCCCGGCGTAGAAGGGCAGGATGCCGTGGGCATCGACGGTGCCGCTCTCGGGCGCGCCCGCCATCAGGTCCTCGACATGGGCGGGGATGCGGGCGTGCGGGCCCTTGGCCTTCAGGGTCAGGGTCGGCGCCTCGCCGTCGCCGGTCACCGCCACGGTGATCAGGCCGCCGCGCGGGATCGCGGAGGTGGCGATCATCACGAGGTTGAGCAGCAGCTTGACCTTGTTCTTCGGGAACAGAGCCTGGGGGGCGCTCCACTCCAGCTTGGTCTTCTCGTCGGCGAACATGCCCTTGGCGACGCTCTCGGCGTCGGCGAGGTCGATCGAGGCGCCGGCCGAACCCGCCGCGCCGTAGGCGATGCGGGCGAATTTCAGCCGGGCCGAGGCCTGCCGGGCGCTCTTGCCGATCAGTTCGAGCGCGAATTCCCGCATCGACTCGTCCTGATCGTCCTCCAGCACCTCCAGCCCGTTCACGATCGCGCCGACCGGGCTGATCACGTCGTGGCAGACGCGGGAGCAGAGCAGGGCCGCGAGGTCGAGGCCGTCGAGGGTCAGGGTGGGCATGGCGTGCTCCGGAGCGGGGGTCTCGGGCGGGGCGGGCCGCCTCCGGCGGCGCCCGACGGTCCGGCGCGACGCCCGGGGCTGCCCCGGCCGGCGGGAGAGGCGGGGCAGGCCGGGGCGCGCGGCCGGCCCGCACGGATAGACGCCACGGCCGCCTTTGCAAAGCGTTAACCCGATCCTTCGCCCGGCGCCGGATCGACAACCGGCCGCGCCTCGGGCATGCAGGGCGGCCGGAGGGATCATGACGGGCGCGGCGGCATTCTCGGAGGCGGAGCGCGGGGCGGTCGCCGCGGCGCTCGCCGAGATCGCCTGCGCCGCCGGGGAGATCCTGCGCCGCTACCACCGCGGCCCCTGCCCCCACGCCCTGAAGCCGGACGGCTCGCCGTCGAGCGCGGCCGACCTCGAAGCCGAGCACCTGATCCTGGGGGCGCTCGCCGGGCGCTTCCCCGGCCTCGCGGTCGTGGCCGAGGAGACCCGCCACGACGCGCCCGCGAGCGCCTGCTTCTTCCTCGTCGATCCGCTGGACGGCACCCGCGACTTCCTCGCCGGGACGCCGGACTACTCCGTCAACATCGCGCTGATCGCGGGCGACCGCCCGGTCGCCGCCGCCCTCGCCGCCCCGGGGATCGGGCGGGTGTGGTGGGCCGGCGCCGCGGCCGTCGAGGCCGCCGTCACGGGTGGGCGGCCGGGCCCGGGCCGGGCGGTGCGGGCGCGGGCCGCGCCGACGGCCGGCCTCGTCGCCCTCGGCAGCCGCCGGCACGGCGACCCCGAGACCGCGACCTGCCTCGCCGCCCTGCCGGTGGCCGAGACGCGGGCGGTCGGCTCGGCTCTCAAGTTCGGCCTGATCGCCGCGGGCGAGGCGGACGTCTACGTGCGCTGCGGCCCGACCATGGAGTGGGACACGGCGGCGGGGGACCACCTCGTCGCGGCGGCGGGGGGCTGCGTGGTGGCGCCGGGCGGCGGGCCGATCCGCTACGGCCGCTTCGCCGAGGGCTACCGCAACGGCCCGTTCGCCGCCCTCGGAGACCCGGGCCTCGCCGGCCGCCTCGCCCTGCCGAAGCGGCGGCCGGCCTCCGCCCCGGCGGGGGTGCTCGCCGGGGGCGCCGTCCGCGCGGCGGAGAGTCCCCCCGCCAAGCCGTGACCCGCGGGCGCGCCGCGCCCGATCAAGTCGAACACGGGACACCAGACGGCGCGCCGCGGGGCGTTTCCAATCCTCCACCTCATCCTGAGGTGCCCGCGAGAGCGGGCCTCGAAGGAGACCTCCAGGGATCGCGCGGCCGGCTGGAGGGCTCCTTCGAGGCCTCCGCTACGCTCCGGCGCCTCAGGATGAGGGGGCGGGCGGGATCGGCCGACGCAAACTCTGAACTGTCGTGGACCGTGCGCGTAGCAATCGGGCTCGGCTCTATGCCTCTGCCTCGACGCGCTCTTTGTTCGCCGAACCGGCGACCAGTTCGGCGAAACCTGCTTAATGGTGCCAGCTCTTGTCGATCGAGTCCTTGACCGCGTCGGACATGGCGATGTCGAAGACCAGCATCTCGTCGACGGGCCGCACGGCCCGCAGCCGCTCGGCGAGCGCCCGGGCCTCGGCGGAGGGCTCGGGCATCGCCGGGATCGGCCGATCGAGCTCCAACCGGTCGAACAGCGTCTGGGCGAAGGCGTCGAAACGCGTCCTGTGGCCGACGATGCCGACCCGGGCCAGGACCTCGATCGCGGCGATGGAATTCCCCGGGTGGAGGCGGTCGTCGGGCATGCGGGTGCCGAGCAGACGGGTCAGCGGATTGTACAGCAGGTGGTAGGCCGGCTCGGGCAGCATCCGGAAATAGCGCCTGAGGCTCTTCAGGTCGGTGAGGTCGTAGTCCTGCGCGAAGGTCGCCGCGTCGGCGAGCCGGCCGAGCCGCCAGCGCCGGGCCGGATCGGCGGCCTCCTCCGCCCGGGCCTTCAGCCACAGCATCCGGGTGGCGAGCTCGACGTGCGGCTCCTGCAACAGGATGCCGGTCAGCATCAGGTCGGGCGTCATCTGATCCTCGTAGCGGGGTACGACGATCGCGCCCGAGAGCAGGAGCGAGGGCTCGGTCCGGTTCGTGAGGATGCTGGTCAGGATCTCGTCGGACATCCGGTGGATGCCGAAGTGGGACATGTGGAAGTGCGGGAACAGCGCCGTCTGCAGGGTCGTCTCGGGCTCGATGCCGGTGTTGATCAGCATCACCCGCTGCTCCACCGTGCCCTCCCGCGGCGCCCGGCGATAGACCAGCACGTTGGTGTCCGCGTCGTAGAGTTCCAGGTGGGTGAGGTCGGCGATCTGCGGGATGTCGGCCGCCGTGATGATGAACGTGCACTGGCCGGTCGAGTGCAGGCCGCTCTGCTTGAAGACGGGATCGATGTGCTGCGCTTCCACCTCCGCGATGCGTTTCCCCTCGACGGACACGGCCACGCGGCTGATCGCGAGGGGGTTGTCCGGGACGATCCAACCGCAGATCGCGTGACTGTTGTCATACGTGATGAAGAAGCGCATGCCCGGGCTTAGGATCTACGATCGCGGAGACGGGAGGACGGGGCCATCGCGGTGAGCGCACCCGGGCGACGGGAGGGTGGCGGGACCGGCATCATCCACTTTCCTGCGTTCCGACTCTCAGCGCGATCCGAGGATCCGAGGCCGTGCGCCGCCGCGACCGCCTCCCGTCCGCCCGCCGGCCCGTCGATCCCAACCTGAGCCCGACACGGGCCGCGCGTTATACCCGGGGGCCGATGCGGGTCAAAGCGCGTCGCGCCGGATCCAGGGCTCCGAACTCGGATGATCGCGACACAGCCGCAGCGTGTCTGTCGCCGGTTCTGACACGCACGCCGTCATCCCGGGGCGCCGGAGGCGAGCCCGGGATCCAGAGCCGCCGACGACAGCCATGCCCGGCACGCCCTGTGGCTCTGGATTGCCCGCCTCCGGCGTGCCCCTTCGGGTCCGGGCTCCGCTGCGCGGCCCCGGAATGACGGTGGTGGTGGATCGCAGCGGAGGTGGCCCGGCGTTAACCCGAGTTCGGAGCCCTGGCGCCAAGACAGCGCGAACGCATTCCCGGGACAAATACTGTCTTGATCGGTCGGCGTCCGCCGCCTCGCGCGGCCCGCGGCCCCTACGGCGCCGTCCGGGACCCGGCCCGCGGCCGGGCCGACAGGTCGCAGATCATCGCCAGGGCGAACCGGGTGTAGAGGGATCGAAACATCTCAGCCTCGCATCGTCGCGCCCCGCGCCTCGGCCACGGCGAAGGGCAGTTGCAGGTCGGCCTCGCACGGGATCGCGGACGTCGCGTGAGAGACGGTCCGGATGGACCGGGTGTCGAGGTGGTCGGACGCGCTCCGCATCGGGGTGGGTCGTCTCCAGGGAGCCGCGCCGAGCCGGCCGGGTGACACGACAACCCTGCCGCCGGGGTAAGGTTCTGCCGCCCGCACGGCGGGGGGGACGCGGCGCCCGGCATGCTGATGCAGATCAACGTCGCGCCGCCGCGGAGCGGCCATGGTGACGCCGGCACGGGGCAACGCCCGATCAGCAGGGGCGCGATGTCCGATCCACTCACCAGCATCGACGCGCCGCAGCCGGGACCGCGCGTCTACAGGGCGTTCCACCTCGGGCGGGACGGCACCGTGCAGAGGGCGGAGGTCATCGAGGCCCGGAGCGACGACGAGGCCAAGGCGATCGCCGCGCGGCTGGTGAACGGCTACGGGATCGACCTCTGGGAGCGCGCCCGCCACCTCGCCACCTATCCGCCGTCGGCGGCGCGCTGAGCCGGCCCCGCGGGCACGCCCGTCGGCTGAGCCATCGGGCGGGTGGGGCGATCCGAGGGACGCACACTGTCCGGCCGGTTGATTCGGCACGAGCGCCGCGCCCGGTCGCCTTGCAGCGCGGCACGGCAGTGCGTGAGGGTCGAAGCCTTCTCGCCATCTCCCAAGCGCGCCCTCATCCTGAGGTGCCCGCGCAGCGGGCCTCGAAGGAGGGCTCCAGGGATCGCGCGGCCGGCTGGAGGGCTCCTTCGAGGCCTCCGCTTCGCTCCGGCGCCTCAGGATGAGGGGGCGGACGGGATCAGTCGATCCGGACGCCGCACCGTCCTGCACCGCGGCAGCGCGGTCGATAGCGCCTCTGAGTTCGTGTTCGGGCGGAGATCGTCGTCGCGCAACCGACGGCCACTCTTGCGAAACCCGCTCAGGCGGCGTCGGCCGGCAGCCGCGACACCGCGCCGAGATGTCTGTCGATGCGGGCGATCCGACCGCGCGGAGCGCCGGTGAAGCCCACGAACGGTCGCGCCCGACCCTAGACGTCGGTTCCGACCTTGCGCCCCGCGAGCCGGTCCAGGATCCGCGCGAGGACGCAGACGCCGAGGAACGCGGCGAGGGCGGCGACGAACACCGCCGTCTCGGAGATGTCGAGGCCGAGCACGCCTTCGAGGAGGCTGGCCGCGGCGACGGCCAGCAGCGACAGGCCGAGCGCGAACAGGCGAGGTTCGGCGAACTTCATGCGGCCATCCTAACGGCTTCCCTGTTCCGCCGGGCGGGCCTCCCCGGCGGGGCTGGCCAGCACCCGGGCGACGCGGCGTCCGGCCATCTCGGTCACCTCGACGTGCCAGCCCTGGGCATCAAAGCCGTCCCCCACCACCGGGATCCGCCCGACGTGAAAGATCACGAAGCCGGCCATGGTGGCGAAGTCGTCGCTCTCGTGGACGATCCCCAGGCGGGCGAGGCCTTCGGCGGCCGGCATCATGCCGTCGAACGAGAGCGACCCGTCCGGGCCGGCGATCACCGAGGGGCTCTCCCCCGCCTCCGGGATCTCGCCGGCGATGGCCTCCAAGAGGTCGGTGGGCGTGACGATGCCCTCCAGGCTCCCGTACTCGTCCACGACCGCGGCCAGCCGCACGGATTCGCGCTGGAAGATCTCCAGCAGCCCGAGGATCGACAGCCCCTCGTGCACGACGGTGGGCGGCTGCATCGAGGCCGCCACGTCGAGCCCGTCGCCGTCGAGGATCTGGTTGAGCAGGTCCTGCTTGGCCACGACGCCGACCAGCTCGTCGATCATGCCCCGGCTCACCACCAGCCGGGCGTGGTCGCAGGCGCGGATCTTCGCGCGGGCGGCCGCCGGCTCGTCGTCCAGATCGATCCACTCGACGCTGTGGCGCGGCGTCATGATGTCCCGCACCCGGCGCTCGCCGATCGCGAAGATCCGCTCGACCGCCTCCTGCTGCGCCTCCTTGATCAGGCCGGCCTCCTGGCTCGCCTGGACCAGCAGGTTCAGCTCGGCGGTGGAGTGCTGGGCCCCCTCGCCGTGGCCCGGGCGCAGGCCGATCAGGCGCAGCAGGCCGTTGCCGAGCCCGTTGAGGACGAGGATCGCCGGCCGGAACAGGAACAGGAACAGGCCGAGCGGCCGCACCACCGCGAGCGCGGTCCGCTCGCTGCGCTGGAGGGCGAGGCTCTTGGGCGCGAGCTCGCCCAGGACGATGTGCAGGGCCGTGATGATCACGAAGGCGACGGCGACCGCGATCGTGTGGGCGGTCGCCGCCCCGAGCGAGCCCGGCAGCCACGCCAGGGCCGGCGCGATCAGGTGCGCGAGGGCGGGCTCGCCGATCCAGCCGAGCGCGAGCGAGGCGAGGGTGATGCCGAGCTGGGTCGCGGCGAGGTAGGAATCGAGCTGGTCGGTCGCCCGCTGGAGCGCCCGGGCGTTGAGGCGCTTCTTGGCGACGAGCTCGGCGACGCGGCTGCGGCGCACGGACACCAGCGCGAACTCGGCGGCCACGAAGAACCCGTTGGCCAGGACGAGCACGACGACGGCGGTGAGTCCGAGGCCGGTCGACCACATCGCGTCGGGCATTGGGCTCGCTTCTCCCCGGGGGGGTGGGTTGGTTCGGCGCCCCGGTCCTCCCCGGATAGACGGATGCGCGCGCCACTCCAACGCCGGGGCCGGCAGAGCGCGTCCCGCGCTCACGGCGCCCGGGGCGCGCTCATCCCGCGGCGCTCACGGCGCGCTCGCGCCCCATCCCCGCGCGCTCACTCCTGCGGGCCGTCCCCCCCCGCCGCGTCGCGGCCGGAACGCTCGGCGAGGCGGGCGAGCGTCGTCAGCTCGCGGAACCACGCGCGGACCGGCTTGGCCGGGGTGCCGCCCCAGCGGGCGCCCGGGGGCACGTCGCAATTGACGTTGGAGGAGCCGGCGATCTGGGCGCCGCGGCCGATGCGCAGGTGGCCGACGACGCCGACCTGGCCGCCGAGCACCACGTAATCCTCCAGCGTCGTCGAGCCGGAGATGCCGACCCCGGAGACGATCACGCAGTGGCGGCCGATCACGACGTTGTGGGCGATCTGCACGAGGTTGTCGATCTTGGTGCCCTCGCCGATCACCGTGTCGCGCGAGGCGCCGCGGTCGATCGTGGTGTTGGCTCCGATCTCGACGTCGTCCTGCACGATCACCCGGCCGACCTGCGGCACCTTGAGGTGGGTCGCGCCCATGGCGAAGCCGAACCCGTCCTGGCCGAGCCGGGCGCCCGGATGCACGATCACCCGGTTGCCGACGAGGGCGTGGCTGAGCGTGGCACCGGCGCCGACGGCGCAGTGGCGCCCGACCCGCACGCCGGGGCCGAGCACGGCGTTCGGGCCGATCACCGTGCCGGTGCCGATCTCGACGCCGGGGCCGATCACCGCGCCGGGGTCGACGGTGACCCCCTCCTCCAGCCGGGCGTCCGGGTGGACGTGGGCGCCCGAGGCGAGGCCGCGGGCACCGAACTGCGAGCCGGGGCGCAGGGCGTCGGGGTGGAGGTGCCCGAGCAACGTGGCGTAGGCGCGGTAGGGATCGCGGCAGACCAGGGCGACGGTGCCCGGCGGGCACCGGGCGGCGAAGCGCGGGCCCACGAGGCAGGCCCCGGCCCGGGTGCCCGCCAGCGCCGCGCCGTAGCGGGCGTTGTCCATGTAGGCGAGATCGTCCGGCCCGGCGCTCTCCAGGGGCGCGGCACCCAAGAGGATCCGGTCCGGATCGGCGCCCGCGGGCAGGCTCGCCCCCGCGGCCTCGGCGACCGCGCCGAGACGGAGGCCCGCGACGGGCGTGAAGAAGACGGCGTGCGACATGTGCGGCAACGCGCCGGCCGGGGATCCCGGCCGGCGCGCGGCGTTCTGGCTCAGAAGCGCGACCCGCCGGAGAAGCGGAACGCCTGCGTCTGGTCCTTGCCGATATGGCCGATCTTGCCCAGCAGCGGCACGTAGACCGGCTGCCCCTCGTCCTTGGTCAGGGCGTAGGCGTAGTCGAACCGGATCGGGCCGAGCGGCGAGTTCCAGAGGAGCGAGGCGCCGATCGAGGATCGGATCGCGGCGGTGTCGCGGACGTTCACGCATTCCGGCTCGACGCCGATGCTGAACGCCGAGAAGTTGCAGCGTCCGGTTCCGGGGGCGATGCCGTTGATGAACCCGTCGAAGTTCACGTCGAAGGTGCGCCGGCCGTGATAGCCGAACAGCGTACCGGCGTCGGCGAACAGGGCACCCTTCAGGCCGAGGTCGCGCGGGATGAGGGGCAGCGGGAACTGCACCTCGAGGGTGCCGCCGATGTAGGTGGAGCCGCCGATCGCGTTCGAGCGGGCGTCGGCGATGCCGACGTCGCGCGGACCGATGCCGTTCGGCGCGAAGCCTCGCACCAGCGACGGGCCGAGGAAGAACTGGTCGGTCACGCGCAGGGGGTTGCCGTCGAGCGACGAGATGTGGCCGCCCTGGAAGCGGATGAAGCCGACGACGTCCTCGAAGATCTCCTTGTAGTAGCGCGCGTCCGCGGTCACGCGGAAGAACTTCGAGTCGCCGCCGAGACCCGCGATGTCGGGCTTCAGCTCGGCGTAGAGGCCGTTGCGCGGCGCGCCGATGACGTCGAGGGTCGAGTAGGCGAGCGTCAGGCCGGCGAGCGAGGTCAGGGTGTTGCCCTGCGAGCCCTTGATGGCGATCGACGCCTCGCCGTCGTAGGCGCAGTTCGGGTAGATCGACTGGCCGCTGACGTTCTGGCCGTTGAGGACCGTGCCCGCCGCGTAGGTGGCGGTGTAGCCCGGGATCGGGATCGAGCAGTCGTTGTAGGGGCGCCGCAGGGTGTTCGGCACCTTCAGCTCGGTGTTGTACAGCGAGTAGCGCATCGTCACGCCGAACTCTTCCGTGATCGGCAGGCCGAGGCGGAGCTGGCCGCCGTACACGGTCGTCTCGTAGCGCGAGTACCGGGTCAGGTCGGAGTACTTGTAGAAGGCGTCGAAGCCGGCCGCGAGGCGGTAGCCGAGGAAGTACGGCTCGGTGAACGAGAAGTCGACGCCGCGCGAGTACTGGCCGCCGGTGCCGGCGAGGCGGACGTACTGGCCGCGGCCGAGGAAGTTCGACTCCGAGACCGAGACCTCGCCGATGATGCCGTCCTGGGTGGAGTAGCCGCCCGCCACCGAGAACGAGCCCGTGGGCTGATCCTCGACGTCGATGTTCACGATCACGCGGTCGGGCGAGGAGCCCGGCTCGTTCGAGAAGCGGACCTTCTTGAAGAAGCCCAGCCCGTTGAGCCGCCGCTCGGCCCGGTCGGTGAGCACGCGGTTGTAGGCGTCGCCCTCGGAGAAATCGAGTTCGCGGCGGATGACGTAGTCGCGGGTGCGGGTGTTGCCGCGGATGTTGACGCGCTCGACGTAGACGTGCGGGCCGTCCTCGACGACGAAGCCGAGGGAGACCTGGCGGCTGCCGGGATCGCGCTGGCCGGTCGGGCGGACCTGGGCGAACGGGTAGCCGGCACGGTTGACCTCGCGGGTGACGTTGGTGAGCGTCCTCTCGACGTCGTCGGCGCTGTACACGTCGCCGACCGCGGTCGCGACGCCGCGCTCGAGCCGGGCGGGGTCGAGGCCGGGCAGGCGCGTGTCGACCGCGACCGCGCCGACGCGGTACTGCTCGCCCTCGTTGACGGTGATCGTGATCACGTAGCCCGAGCGGTCGCCCTCGACGTAGCGCGCGTCGGCGCTCACGATCTGGAAGTCGGCGTAGCCGTTCTTCAGGTAGTAGCGCCGGACCTGGTCGAGGTCCTGGCTGATCCGGTCGGGATCGTAGACGTCGGAGGTCTTGATGAACGACAGGAAGTTCATCTCCGAGGAGCTCATCAGCCCCTTCAGCGTCCGCTCCGAGTAGGCGTTGTTGCCGACGAAGTTGATCGACAGGATGCCGGTCTTGTCGCCCTCGTCGATCTGATAGACCACGTCGACCCGGCCGTTGGGCAGATCGACCGTGCGGTAGGTCACCTTGGCGAGCCCGCGGCCGAAGCGCCGGTAGACGTCGCGGATGCGGGCGAGGTCGGCGTTGATGATCGCCTCGCTGTAGGGGCCGCGGGCCTTGGCCTCGACGATGCCCTCCAGCGTGGCCTTCTCGACCTTCTTGTTGCCCTCGAACACCACGCGGTTGACGAGGTTGTTCTCGCGCACGGTCACGACGGTGCGCCCGCCCGCCTGCGAGACCCGGACGTCCGAGAACATCCCGCTGGCCAGCAGGTTGCGCCGGGCCTCCTCGGCCGAGCCGGACGCGGTGCCCGTCACGTAGGACCGGATCGTGTCGGCATCGACGCGCTGGTTGCCCTGCACGACGATCTGCTGTGCCTGGGCGGCCCCGCCCAGGACGAGGCCCGCACCCGCGGCGACTAGGACGATGGTCTTCCGCACCGACTCACGCCGGCGCTTCCCCGTCAACGACATCATGCAATCGCCCGTTTCTGTACTGGTCGCGGGTCTGACCCGTCACGGGCAACCGTTGACCGGTCGTCCCGTCACCCCTGGTCCAAGCGTGGCTTCGGTCCAAGCGTAGCTCTTAGCGGGATTCACCTGCCAAGCAAACGCGCCCGGGGCCGTCGTCAGGGGATTTTGGGGGGTCGTGGCCTTCGCGCCACTTAACGCCGGACTCACCTTAGCGACCGAATGCGGACTATGGTGAACGGTGGGTAAATCGTTGCCGGAGTACGACTTTTACGACCCGCTCACGGGGCCGTGAACGGGCTGTTAACCCCCGTTCACGCCGCCGCGCGGGCCGGTTTTGGGCAGGATTGGGGCGGGGATCCCGGGATCAGGTGTTCCGCCAGGACGCCCCGAGATTGAGGATATCGTTCCAGGCCGCGAACAGCATCAGCATCAGCACCAGCGCGAGGCCGATGCGGAAGCCGATCTCCTGCGCCCGCTCGCTGAGCGGGCGGCCGCGGACGACCTCGAAGGCGTAGAACAGCAGGTGGCCGCCATCGAGGAGCGGCACCGGGAACAGGTTCAGCAGGCCGATCGAGACCGACAGCAGGGCGATCAGGCCGACGAGACCGCCGACGCCGCCGGTCTTGGCGACCTCGCCGGAGACCCGGGCGATGCCGATCGGTCCCGAGAGCTGGTCGGCCGACTCGCGGCCCGTGGCCAGTTTCGACAGGTAGGAGAAGGTCCGCTCGACGACGAAGTAGGTCTCGCGCACGCCGAGCACCACGGAATCGACCGGGCCGTAGCGGACGAGGCGCGCCTCCGAGCCCGCGGGCGAGCGGATGCCGAGCCGGCCGATCCGGTGACGGCCGAAGGGCGTCCGCTCCTCGTAGGTCGCGGGCGTCGCGTCGATGGTGATGACCTTGCCGTCGCGGTCCACGGTGAAGGCGAGCGGCGTGCCGGCGCTGCCGGTCACCGTGCGGTACATCGCGTTGAAGTCGCCGACCGGGTCGCCGTCGATGGCGGTGATCAGGTCGCCGGGCTTGAACCCGGCCTGTGCGGCGACGCTGTTGGGCTCCACCGACGAGACCCGCGCCGGCAACTCGTAGCGGCCGCCGAGCCAGATCGCGCCCGCGAACAGCAGGATCGCCAGCAGGAAGTTGGCGATCGGCCCCGCCGCGACGATCGCCGCGCGCTTGCCCACCGGCTGGGTCGGGAAGCTGATCGCCCGCTCCTGCGGGCTCATCCGCGCCAGCGTCTCGGGGTCGGGCACGCTGGCGCCGTTGGCGTCGCCGTGGAACTTCACGTAGCCGCCGAGCGGGATCGCGCAGAGCTTCCAGCGGGTGCCGCGCCGGTCGTTGAACCCGAACAGCTCGGGACCGAAGCCGATGGAGAAGGCGTGGACGCCGACCCCGCACCAGCGCCCGACCAGGAAGTGCCCCATCTCGTGCACGAACACCACGACGGTGAGCACGAACAGGAACGGGATCACCGCGCCGAAGAAGCCGCCGGCGGTCCCGCCCATCGCGTTGAGAAAATCCATGCGTCCCGTCCCGGCCGTCCGCGCGGGTTGGTCTCGATCGCGGTCCCGCGGCCCCGTTCCTAGCAGATCGGGACGCCGGCCGGCCAATCAATCCTGCTCCGGCCGGCGCGCGGCGTCGCAGGCGGGCGCGAGCGGGCCCTGTCCCCGCTATCCCCGCTCCCCTCGTCCCGCGGTGGACGGATCTCGGAACGGCCGCTCGAACCGGCCCTCAGTGGCCGCCGCCCCCGCCCGCCCCCGCCTGGGGCCGCCGGATCAGCGGCACGGCGCAGGCCATGGCCAGGAACAGGGCGGTCAGGGCCAGGAACACGTCCTCGAAGGCCATCACCAGCCCCTGGATCCGCACGGTGTTGGTCATCGCCTTCAGCGCCATGCCCGGGGCGGCGCTGCCGAAGTCGGAAAAGCTCCGCTGCATCGCGTCGAGGCGCTCCAGGGCCGCCCCGTTCGCCCAGGTGAAGCGCTCGTGCAGCCGGGCGAGGTGCAGGTCCCAGCGATCGTTCAGCAGCGTGTTGATCAGCGCGAGCCCGACCGCGCCGCCGAGATTGCGCGTCAGGTTGTACAGGCCGGACGCGTTCTTGATCCGGGCCGGCGGCAGCGTGCCGAGCGCGATGTTGTTGATCGGGATCATGCACAGCATCAGCGAGCAGCCGCGCAGCACCTGCGGCAGCAGCAATTCCCAGAAGTCCCAGTCCTTGGTCAGGCCGGTGACGATCCAGGTGCCCGCGGCGAAGCCGGAAAAACCCGCCGCCATCAGGATCCGCGGATCGACCCGGCCCGACAGGCGCCCGGCGATCGGCGCGGTGGCGAACATGCACAGGCCCGAGACGAACATCGTCTCGCCGATCATCAGCGCCGAGTAGCCGCGCACCCGGGCGAGGTAGACCGGGTAGAGGTAGGTCAGGCCGTAGAGGCCGATGCCGAGCACGAAGCTCGCCACGCACCCGCTGGCGAAGTTGCGGTCCGAGAAGGCGCGCAGGTCGACGATCGGCTGGGGGGCGGTGAAGACCCGCCAGAAGAACAGCACCCCTGAGACGACCATCACGAGGGCGCAGGCGAAGACCGCCTCGTCCTGCAACCAGTCATGGTTCGGCCCCTCCTCCAGCACGTACTCCACGCAGCCGAGGAAGCCGGCCATGAACACGAGCCCGAACCAGTCGAATTTCTCCAGGAGGGCGAGGTTCGGCTCGTCGAAATCGACGAGGATCGCGGTCGAGACGGTGACGAGCACGCCGGGCACGACGTTGATCAGGAACAGCCAGTGCCAGGACATCAGGTCGGTGAGGTAGCCGCCGACCGTCGGCCCGATGGTCGGGGCGAGCGTCGCCACGAGGCCGATCATCGGCGAGACGATGCCGCGCTTCGAGGGCGGGAAGATCGTGAACGCCGAGGCGAACACGGTGGGGATCATGCCGCCGCCGATGAACCCCTGCGCGGCGCGCCACAGGATCATCTCGCCGATCGAGGACGAGGTGGCGCACATCAGGCTCATCAGCGTGAAGCCGCCGGCCGAGATCGCGAACATCCACCGGGTCGAGAGCACCCGCGACAGGGTGCCCGACAGCGGGATCGAGATGACCTCGGCGATCAGGTAGCTGGTCTGGACCCAGGGGATCTCGTCGCCCGAGGCCGAGAGCCCCGCCTGGATCTCGTTGAGCGAGGCCGAGACGATCTGGATGTCCAGGATCGCCATGAACATCCCGAACACCATGCACAGGAACGCCACCATCCGGCGGCGGTCGAGCGGGGGCTCGGCGGCCCGGGCCGGGACGGCGCCGGCGGCTGAGAGGGCGGGGCTCGCGGCCACGGCTCAGGCCTTCCTCAGCGCTTCCCGGCGAGCGTCGTCACCGGGCGGCCGGTGCCCTCGCGGGTATCGACCCGCACCACCGCCGACAGGCCCGGCCGCAGGAAGCCCTCGCGGGCGACATCGGCCGGCACACGCACCCGCACCGGCAGGCGCTGGACGATCTTGGTGAAGTTGCCCGTGGCGTTGTCCGGCGGCAGCAGGCTGAACACCGAGCCGGAGGCGGGGGAGAACGATTCCACCTCGCCGCGGATCTCCCGGCCCGGATAGGCGTCGACGGTGACCGTCACCGGCTGGCCGGGGCGCATGCGCTCGACCTGCGTCTCCTTGAAGTTCGCGTCGATCCGCACGCTCTGGAGCGGCACCAGCGCCGCGACCCGGGTGCCGGGGGCGACGTAGGCGCCGGCCTCCACCGCCTTGTTGCCGACCACCCCGTCGAAGGGCGCGCGCACGACGGTGAAGTCGAGGTCGCGCCGCGCCCGGTCGACCGCGGTGCGCAGCTCGGCCGAGAGGTTCTCCGCCTCGCGCTTCTGGGCCGTGAGCACCTCGACATTGGCTTTGGCCGCGGCGAGCCCCGCCTCCATGCCCTTCACCGAGGCCTCGGTGCGGTCGCGGTCGGCCCGGGCCTGATCGAGCCGGGACTTGGCGACGTAGGCCTCCTGCATCTGCGTGGCGCGCAGGTAATCCGCCTGGGCGCGGGTCGCGTCGGCCCGGGTCGCGTCGATCTGGGCCGCGGCCTGCGCCACCTGCGCCTGCGCGGCCTCGATCTGGCGGCCGATCCGGGCCACCGTGCTTTCCTGCGTGGCGCGCTTGTCCGCCGCCGCCTGGAGGGCGAGGCGGTAGTCGCCGTCGTCGAGCCGGGCGATCACGTCGCCCTTCTTCACCGCCTGCCCGTTCACCACCGGCACCGCGTCGAGGTAGCCGGGGACCTTCGCTGCCAGGACCGAGATGTCGGCCTGCACGTAGGCGTCGTCGGTCGCCACGAAGAACCGGCCGACGCTCCACCACTGCCAGCCTTCGTAGGCGCCGCCGCCGAGCGCCGC
This sequence comes from Methylobacterium amylolyticum, assembly GCF_030700245.1. GTDB lineage: Bacteria > Pseudomonadota > Alphaproteobacteria > Rhizobiales > Beijerinckiaceae > Methylobacterium. Next base: position 30,622 of record NZ_JAUYZI010000021.1, on the reverse strand, counting down.
CGCGAGCAGCCCCAGCAGGACGAGTCTCCTGCGCGTCTTCGGCTTCTTCGCGACGGCCGCGGCTGGCTCTGCCGGTGGCGGCGTCGGGGCGGCTGTCTTCGCCGGCCCGACCGGGGCGCCGCGCTCCGCGCGCTCCTCCTCGACGCCGTCGTCGGTCGGTCGATCCGCATCCTCGCGCAGGGACATGCGCCGGATCCTCTTCTGGCTTTGACCGAACCGTTCGGTCAACGACTCGGACGGCCCTTGACGTGGGCGCGCCGGACCGCCAACCTATTTTGACCGAACGGTTCGGTCAAGTGGAGTGCGGCGATGGCGGCCGGGGTGCTGGAGCGCGGAGGGGGCCGCCCGGAGGGGGACGGCGACAAGCGGCGCCAGATTCTGGAGGGCGCGCGGGCGGTGTTCATGGCCGCGGGCTTCGACGGGGCGAGCATGGGCGAGATCGCCCGCGCCGCCGGGGTCTCCAAGGGTACGCTCTACGTCTACTTCGACAACAAGGACGCGCTGTTCGAGGCGCTGACGGTGGCCGAGAAGCGGGGGCTCGCCGAGGCGCTGTTCGCCCTCGACGCGGACGACCCGGACCTGCGCGCCGTCCTCACCCGGCTCGGGCTGACCTACCTCGCCGAGATGAGCCGTCCGGAGCACGTCTCGATCATCCGCATGGTGATCGGCGCCTCGGAGAAGTTCCCGCATCTGGGTCAGGCGTTCTTCGAGGCCGGCCCGGCGCAGGGCGTGGCCCGGCTTACCGCCTACCTCGACGCGCAGGTCGCGGCGGGCCGGCTGACGGCCGCCGACACCGAACTCGCCGCCAAGCACTTCCTGCACCTGTGCCAAGCCGGCCTGCTGACCCGGCTGCTGTTCGCGGCCGGCGGCGTCCCCGAGCCGGCGGAGTTGCGCCGCCGGGTCGAGGAGGCGGTACGGGTCTTTCTGGCAGGGTACGGCACCGACCGGTAGATCCGGGATGTCACCGGCGGCTGCGGCGGATGGGCCGGCGCTGAGCCGCTACCGTGCGAGGGCTGACGCTGAATAGGTATAGCCTAACGGATTGCCGACGCGAACGACTTGGATCCGTACTTGTCGTAGTAATAACCGGAATTCAGGGCCGCGATGACCTCGGTCTGCGAGTGTGTCTTGAACGAGAAATTGCAATCGATATTGTAGACCCTGCCGACGGCCTTCGAAGCCTTGCTGATCGGATCCCAGCGCATGTTGAAGTTGACGATCCGCTTCTCGATCTCGAGCTTGTCGGCGGAGGAAACGTCGATCTTGGCCCCGCGGAACGTGCCGCCGTTGACCATCTTGGACACGGTCGGCGCGTTGAAGGCGCAGCAGGGAACCTTGAGCGTGTAGGCCAGGATCGTCGCGATGGCGCCGCCGAGCGAATGGCCGCACAGGATGGCCTTGTCGCTTCCCCCCGCCTGCTTGATCCAGTCCGCGATGATCGGCGTGTTCAGCTTGAGGCAGGAGGGCATGCTCTCGATCGTGTACAGACCGACGTCGGTGATGAAGTTCTTGAAACCGACATCACGTCCCTTGCCCTCCTTGTTGTAGCCGACGGTCCCGCGGATGGCGATGATGGTCTCGGGAGCGCCCGCCTTCCTGTAGGCGGCCGCGAGGAAGCCGGAGTTCTTGTCCTCGCTGTGCGTCACGCAACTGAGGCCTGGCGGAACAGTCGGCAAATTCTGGCTCAAGAAGCTCAGGGCTTCCCTCCCGGTCGCCCGGCGGTCCTTATAGAAATTGTAGACCGTGTCGGACGCTTCCGCGAGATCAAGAATCGTGATCGGCATCAACCGCCTCCAGGATATCGATGCTTTCGAAGATCTTCAGCCGAGCGCGACCGGCACGGTCCGCGGACGACGGAGCTGGTCTGCCAGCCCGGAGCGCGATGCGCGAGCGACGGTCTTCCGCTTCAGGCAGCGCTCGGTCCAATTCGCGACCGAGCGATCGGACACGTCGCGGAGGCGGTTCCGGGCACCATGTCGTCGGTCCTGCTCGCGCTCCCGGCGGGGCGGCGCATCCGGGCGGACGATACGCAACGGGGCCGGAGGCCGGAACGCCCATTGCGTCCCAAAACCGGTACAGGCGGTCCCAACCCGCGGCGGCCCCCGATCGCCGGCGGTCGGCTGCGCCTACCCCGCCGCGCGCAGCTCCGGCAGCGCCTGCGCGCTCCAGGCGCGCACCTCGGCGTCGATCGCCAGCGCCTCCTCCACGTCGGCGGGCGCGGCGCGGTGGAGACCGGCGAAATGCGTGACGGCGCGCTCCACGAGGTCGGCGATGCCGTAGAAGCCGATCCGCCCGGCGATGAACGCCGCCACCGCGATCTCGTTGGCCGCGTTCATGACCGTGGGCGCCGCGCCACCGTCGGCCAGCGCCGCGCGGGCGATGCGCAGACACGGGAAGCGGTCCTCGTCCGCGCCCTCGAAGGTCAGCGCGCCGAGCTTGACGAGGTCGAGGGGCCGGCCGCGGGCGATCTCCAGGCGGTCGCCGAGGCCGAGGCAGTGGGAGATCGGCACCCGCATGTCGGGCAGCGCCAGTTCCGCGGTGACGGCGCCGTCGCGCCAGTAGACCATGCCGTGGATCACCGATTGCGGGTGGACCACCACGTCGAGCCGCTCCGGCTCGATGCCGAACAGGTGGTGGGCCTCGATCAGCTCCAGCCCCTTGTTCATCAGCGAGGCCGAGTCGATGTTGATCTTCATCCCCATCGACCACGTCGGGTGCGCGGCGGCCTCGGTGGGCGAGGCGGCGGCGATCCGCTCCCGGGTCCAGGTGCGGAACGGGCCGCCCGAGGCGGTAATCATCATGGTCCGCACGTCGGCCAGCGGCCGGCCGTGCAGCGCCTGGGCGAGCGCGTCGTGCTCGGAATCCATCGGCCAGATCGTGGCCCCGTAGCGCTTGGCGTCGCGCATGAAGGCGTCGCCGGCGCAGACGAGACTCTCCTTGTTGGCGAGCGCCACGGTCCGCCCGAGCCGCAGGGCCGCGTGGGTGGGCTTGAGGCCGGCGGCGCCACTCACCGCGGCGACGACGATGTCGGCGTCGCGCGCGACCGCCTCCATCACCGCCCCCTCCCCGGCCCCGCTCGGGATGCCGGAGCCGGCGAGCGCCTCGGCGAGGGCCGGGCCGCCCGCCGGGTCGGCGAGGGCTGCGAACTCGGCCTTCAGCGCGCGCGCGACCTCCGCCAGCGCCGCCGCGTCCCGTCCCCCGACCAGGGCGCCGACACGGAAACGGTCGGCGTGCTGAGTGAGCAGGTCGGCGGTGGAGCGGCCGATCGAGCCGGTGGCCCCGAGGACGGTCACGGTCTGGGTCACGGGGCAAACACTCCCTCGGGTCGCGGGCGTGCCGCGGCCCCTCTCATGTGAACCGGCCGGAATCGAAGCCGATCACCCCACGAAACCGTACTCGCGCAGGACGAGATAGAGCCCGCAGAGCACGGCCACGGTGAAAAACCCGTCGAGGCGATCCATGACGCCGCCGTGGCCGGGGATGATTTTTCCAGAGTCCTTCACGCCGTGGCGGCGCTTGAGCCAGGATTCGAACAGGTCGCCCGCCTGGCTCAGCACCGAGGCGAGCGCGCTCGCGCCTGCCACGACGGGCAGGGACGCGCCCCGCGGCAGGGGCTGGCCGGCCAGATCGGCGGCGACTGCCACGAGAGTGCCCGCCGCGACCGCGCCGACGAGGCCGCCGAGCGCCCCGGACCACGTCTTGTTCGGCGAGACCCGCGGCATCAGCTTCGGGCCGCCGATCCGGCGCCCGACGAAGTAGGCGGCGATGTCGGTCGACCACACCACCGCGAACATCCAGGCCGGGCCGATGAGGCCGATGCCGGGATCGTCGCGCAGCGCCGTCGGCACCGCCGCCACCGCCCCGGCGCAGAGCACGCCGGCGAGCGCCCGGACCCGGCCGCGGCCGGTGCGGGCGACGGTGGCGCAGGCGGCGGCGCCCAGCACCAGCACGGCGAGGCAGGCGGGGAGCGGAGCGCCGTTGCGCAGGCACAGCACGAGGGCGCCGAGGGTCGCGGCGGCCAGGGCGATCAGCACCTCGCGCGGCTCGGTCCGGGCCATCACGACCCATTCCGCGAAGCCGACGATCCCCGCCGCGAGCCAGATGCCGGCGAAGGCCCAACCGCCGTAGACCAGGGCGGCGAGCACCCCGGCGCCGAGGATCACCCCGGAGACGACGCGCAGCGCCAGTTCCCGCCGCCGGGAGGCGGTGGGGGCGGGCGCGGCGGCGGCGACGGGCGTCACGGCGGCCTCAGACGTGCATGATCTCCTTCTCCTTCGTCGCGAGCACGCCGTCGATCTCGGCGATATGCGCGTCGGTGGCCTTCTGCACGTCGCCGGCCTGGCGCTTCTCGTCGTCCTCGGAGATGGCGCTGTCCTTCAGGAGCTTCTTGAGATGGTCGAGCCCGTCGCGGCGGACGTGGCGCACGGCCACCCGCGCCTCCTCGGCGTACTTGTGGGCGACCTTGACCATCTCCTTGCGCCGCTGCTCGTTCATCTCGGGGATGCGCAGACGGATCGTCTGACCTTCCGTCTGCGGGTTGAGGCCGAGGTCGGATTCGCGGATCGCCTTCTCCACCGCCGAGACCATGCTGCGATCCCAGACCGAGATCGACAGGAGGCGCGGCTCCGGCACGCTCACCGTGGCGACCTGGGCCATCGGCATCATCGCGCCGTAGGCGTCCACTTGGATCGGGTCGAGGAGCCCGGGGGTCGCGCGGCCGGTGCGCAGCGAGCCGAGATCCTTCGAGAGCGAGCCGACCGCGCCCTGCATCCGGCGCTTGATGTCGCTGAGGTCGAAATCCGGTGTGGGCATGGGGTCGTCCCGACGCGAGTGACGTGGAAGGGGCCGGCGGTGGCGGCCTCAATGGACGAATTTTCTCGAAGCCGCAAACGCCTGCGCGGCGGGACGTTTTACGCTCCCGCCGGCTGTCAGGGCACCACGTGGGTCGAGGGGACGGACCCGGACAGGATGGCGGCGATCGAGCTCGGCGCGTGGACCGAGCCGACGACGATCGACAGCCGGCTCTCGCGGGCGAGCGCGAAGGCGGCGGTGTCCATCACCTTGAGGTCACGACCGATCGCCTCGTCGTGAGTCAGGCGGTCGTAGCGGGTGGCGGTCGGATCGGTCTTGGGGTCGGCGGAGTAGACGCCGTCGACCTGCGTCGCCTTCAGCACCGCGTCGCAGCGCAACTCCGCCGCGCGCAGCACCGCGGCGGTGTCGGTGGTGAAGTACGGGTTGCCGGTGCCGCCGGCCAGCACCACCACCTGCCCCTTGTCGAGATGGTGCAGGGCGGGCTGGCGGGCGTAGGTCTCGCAGATCGTCGGCATCGACACCGCCGACATGGTCCGCGCCTGCACGCCCGCGGCGTTGAGGGCGGTCTCGATCGCCAGCGAGTTCATGACGGTGGCCATCATGCCGAGCGAGTCGCCGGTCGCCCGGTCGATCCAGCCGGCGGCCGAGATGCGCGCCCCGCGGATCATGTTGCCGCCGCCGACCACCACGGCGATCTGCATCCCGGCGCCGATGGTCCGGGCGATGTCCTCGGCCAGCGCCGCGAGCGTCGGCGGATGCAACCAGTACCCGTCCGGGGCGGCCAATGCCTCGCCCGAGAGTTTCACCAGGACGCGGCGAAACGGCTGCGGCATCGGCCAGACCCTCGGTTACGCTTGAGACGGCCGGGGTTCTACGCGAGGGGCCCGGAGCCGTCGAGGGGCTGGAGAGAGGCCGGCGAGGGGTCGGCGAGGGGTCGGGATGCCGCCCTGGGGGCGACCGGGGGTTCCGCGGCGGGCGGGGCTGCCGCCCGCCGCGGAGGATTTCTTGCGACCGGCCGGCGGACGCCGCGCGCGGCGTGCCGGGGACCGGCCGGGGGCCGCGTCAGAGGCCGGAGAGGACGCCGGCCGTGCCGACCAGGGTCATCACGAGGCCGGAGGCCAGGACGCCGATCATCAGGTAGGAGAAGGTCTTCAGGATCATGCGATCTCCTGTAGCCGACGGGTGTGCGCTGCACTGTGCGGTGCAGCACAGCCCGGGCCGCAACTATCGCGCCGCAACATGAACGGCAGCCCGACGGCATGCCGGCCAGACCTGCGCAGCGCGCACACCGGCCGGCGACCGGACAAGAGAAAGCCCGCCCGGCGGCGCCGGGCGGGCTCTTCCAAGACTGAGGAGGATCCGAAAAAAATCAGGCGCGGCCGGCCTGCTGGGCGACCTCGGTGGCGAAGTCCGGGCCGTCCTCCTTCTCGATGCCCTCGCCCAGCGCGTAGCGGACGAAGCCCGTGAGGGCGACCGGCGCGCCGACCTTGCCCGCGGCCTCCTTGAGCACCTGGGAGACGGTCTTCGAGCCGTCGTGGACGAAGGGCTGCTCCAGGAGCGTGACCTCCTTGTAGTAGGTCTTCAGGCCGCTCTCGACGATCTTCTGGAGGACGTGATCCGGCTTGCCGGCGTTCTTCTCGCGCAGGATGTTCGACTCGCGCTCCAGCACAGCCGGGTCGACGCCCGCGGCGTCGAGCGCCACCGGGTTGGTGGCGGCCACGTGCATGGCGATCTGGCGGCCGAGCGTGGAGAGCGCGTCGACGTCGCCCTCGGACTCGAGCGCCACCAGCACGCCGATCTTGCCGAGGCCCTCGGAGATCTGGTTGTGCACGTAGGTGGCGATCACGCCCTTCGTCACATCGAGCTTGGCGACCCGGCGCAGGTTCATGTTCTCGCCGATCGTGGCGATCAGGGCCTGGAGCTTCTCGGCGACGGTCTCGGAGGCGCCTGGGAAGTGGGCGGCCTGGAGGCCCTCCAGCGTGCCGTCGGTGTTCAGCGCGACCTTGGCGGCCTCGCGGCTGAACGCCTGGAAGGCGTCGTTGCGGGCGACGAAGTCGGTCTCCGAGTTCACCTCGACGATCGCGGCGTGGTGGCCGGCGGACTCGACGGCGACGAGGCCCTCGGCGGCGACGCGGCCGGCCTTCTTGGCGGCCTTGGCCAGACCCTTCTTGCGCAGCCAGTCGACGGCGGCCTCGATGTCGCCGCCGGTCTCGGCCAGCGCGCCCTTGCAATCCATCATGCCCGCGCCGGTCTTCTCGCGCAGCTCCTTCACCATCGCGGCGGTGATGTTGGCCATGGCCGTTCCTTTCATGTCGTCAGATGAGAGAGGCCCGGCGCTCGGGGGGAGCGGCCGGGCCCATCGTGCCTGGATCTGCGGACGCCCGATGACAGGCGCACCGCACAGTCCCAAGAAATCAGGCGGCGGCGGCGGCCTCGACGAAGCCGCGGGCCTGGGAGACCCAGGAATCGCGGTCGATGCGGCCGTTGAGCTTCAGGTCGGCGTCGACCCGGGCCACGTCCTCCGGCGTCATCGCGGCGATCTGCCAGTAGTGGTAGATGCCGGCGTCGTTGAGCTTCTGGACGATCTGCGGGCCGGCGCCGTGGAGCTTGGTCAGGTCGTCGGGCGCGCCGCGCGGGGCGGCGAGCAGCTCGAAATGCTCGGTCGACTCGGCGAGCATCGCCACGTCGGCCGGGTCGAGGGCGCCCGACTCCACCGAAGCGGGAGCGCTGCTGACGGCGTCGTCGTTGGCCGGCAGCTCCTCGGCCATCGGCTCCTCGGAGGCGCCGAGGTCCATGCCCGACGAGCCCTGCGCCCGCGAGATGCCGTCGATGGCGGCCCGAGCGATCAGGTCGCAGTAGAGGGCGATGGCGCGGCCGGCGTCGTCGTTGGCCGGGACGACATAGGTGATGCCGTCCGGGTTGCAGTTGGTGTCGACGATCGCGGCGACCGGGATGCCGAGGCGGGTCGCCTCCTTGATCGCGAGCTGCTCCTTGTTGGTGTCGATCACGAACAGCAGGTCGGGCACGCCGCCCATGTCCTTGATGCCACCGAGCGCCTTCTCGAGCTTGTCCTTCTCGCGGGACAGCATCAGGCGCTCCTTCTTGGTCAGGCCCGGGCCGCCGGTCTCCAGCGTCTCGGAGACCTTGCGCAGGCGCGAGATCGAGCCCGAGATGGTCTTCCAGTTGGTCAGCATGCCGCCGAGCCAGCGGGAGTTGACGTAGTACTGGGCCGAGCGCTTGGCCGCCTCGGCGATCGTGTCGGCGGCCTGGCGCTTCGTGCCGACGAACAGCACGCGGCCGCCGCGGGCCACGGTGTCGCTCACCGCCTGCAGCGCCTGGTGCATCGCCGGCACCGTCTGGGCGAGGTCGATGATGTGGATGTTGTTGCGCGTGCCGAAGATGTAGGGCTGCATCTTCGGGTTCCAGCGGTGCGACTGGTGACCGAAATGCGCGCCCGCTTCGAGGAGCTGGCGCATAGAGAAGTCGACGGCCATGATCTGTGCTTTCTCCGGTTGGATCCGCCGCGGGGAAGTGCGACCGGCTGATGAGCCGGCCACCGGAAGACGCCTCATTGACGCATGAGGCCGGCCCCGCGTGTGGGATGGGCGGGCGCTTAGCAGAACGGGGGCGTGGGGGCAAGGCGGCGAGAAAGGCAGACGTGCCAGCCCATCGCGACCGGGCTGGTGGTGGGCTCCATCTTGAAAGGATGGCAGTCCAGCGCCGATAACGTCACGCATGTCCACGGTCGCCTTCGACACCCTGCGGTTCGTCCGCACCCTCCGCGAGAAGGCGAAGCTCTCGCCCGAGCAGGCGGAGGGACTGGCCGAAGCGATGGCGGAGGCGCTCCAGGGCGATCTCGTCACGAAGGCCGACCTCCGCGCCGAACTCGCGGAAACCCGCGCGGAGATCATACGCTGGGTGGCCGGGTTGATCGGCTTCCAGACGCTCGCGATCATCGGCGCCGTGGTCGCGCTGGCCCGGACCCTGCACTGACGGGACGCGCGCCGCGGACGGCCGGGCCCGCCCTCAGGCCCCCGCGAACACCGCCGCGATGTCGGCCGCGCCCAAAACGCGAAACGCGCCCGCGGCCAGATCGGCCGGCAGGTCGAGCCCCCCGACGCGGTCGCGGTGCAGGGCTTCCACGTGGTTCCCCACCGCGGCGAACATCCGCCGGACCTGATGGTAGCGCCCCTCCGTGAGCGTCACGGCGCAGCGGGTCGCGTCCTCGGCCTCCAGGGTCACCGGCAGGAGCGGGCGCTCCTCGCCCTCCAGCATCAGCGTGCCCGAGGCGAACAGGGCCGCCGCGTCGGCGCGCAGCGGCCGGGCGAGCCGCACCCGGTAGCGCTTGGCGACCGCGGCCTTGGGCGCGATGATCCGGTGCAGCAGGCCCCCGTCGTCGGTGAGCAGCAGCAGGCCGGAGGTCTCCTTGTCGAGGCGCCCGACCGTCGAGAGCGCCGGGTCGCGGCGGCGCCAGCGCTCGGGCAGGAGGCCGTAGACGAGGGGGCCCGCCTCCTTGTGCGAGCAGGTGACGCCCAACGGCTTGTGCAGCATCAGGCACAGGCCGGGCAGCGGGTCGAGGGGGGCGCCGTCGATCCGCATCCGCTCGGGCAGGTCGGGCGTAAGGGCGATGCGGGCCGCGGCGTCCGTGATGTCCGCCCCGTCGAGGGTGATCGCGCCGGCGCGGGCCAAGCCCTGGATCTCCCGGCGGGAGCCGTAGCCGAGATTGGCGAGCAGCTTGTCGAGCCGCGCCGTGCTCATGTGACCCTGCTCATGGGACCCGGCTCATTTGCGCGCCTCGAACAGCTTGTAGCCGCCGGCCTGCGCGGCGACGCTCACGCCGCGGAACTGGGCGCGCAGGGGAGTCTCGTAGGGCAGGTGCGCGTTGGCCACGAGCCACAGGCTGCCCCCCGGCCGCAGCGCCTCGGCGGCGCGGGCGATGAAGACCCCGCCCAGCGCCTGATCCTCGGCGCCGCCGTCGTGGAAGGGCGGGTTGGTCACCACGAAATCGAGGCCCGGCGGCACGGTGCCGGCGGCGCGGATGTCGGCCCACAGGATCCGGGCGCGGGCGTCCTCGACGTTGCGCCGGGCCATCTCGACGGCGCGGCGGTCGAGGTCGATCAGGGTCAGCTCGCTCACCGCCGCGGAGCCGAGCGCCGCCCGGGCCAGGATGCCGAGGCCGCAGCCGAGATCGGCGCCGCGGCCCTTCAGCGGCGGCAGCGCCGCCATCAGCAGGGCCGTGCCCGGGTCGAGCCGGTCCCAGGAGAAGATCCCGGGCTGGGTGCACAGGGCGAGGTTGTCGACGTGGCGCGGGCGCCCCTCCGCGAGCGCCGCGTCGAGGCCCGCCGGCTCGGCCGGGCGCGCGGCGGTGCAGATCCGGTGGTGGCGGCGCGGCGCATCCTGAACCGCGCAGCCGAAGCCCGCCAGTTCCTTCGCCAGCCGCGCCCCGCCCCGGTCCTTCGGCGCGAGCGCGGTCAGCCGCCCCCCGGGGGCCAGCGCCGCGAGCGCGAGCGCCAGGACGTAGCGCCGCTCGGCCGTGCCCGGGGGCGCCAGCAGGGTTGCGGCCTCCAGGCTGCCGGCGGAAACGTCCTCCAGGCGGGCGGAGCCGGGGATCAGCGGGGAGACCTGGACGGCGTCGCCGGGGACCTCGGCGAGGTCGGCCGGCGGCAGGCCGTAGACGGCGTGGCGCATGCGTCGTGATTTCGTTCGGGACTGGCGGGCAAGGATCGAGAGCTTCGGCGAAGCCGGCGCCCGGTATACCGCTGCGCCCTCGAAAACCCAGCGGCGCGGATGCCGCGGCTCGCGAGCCCTATCACGGCGGTTGGCTCGCGCGCAGATCCGCCAGGGTAACCATCAGCGTCATCGGATCGATCGGCGAGGGATCGAAGCCGAGACCGAGATAGAAGGAACGCGCCTCCTCGGAGATCGCGTGGACGAGAAGGCCGCGGATGCCGATCGCGTCGGCGGCGTGCAGGACGCGCAGCGCACCGTCGCGGAACAGGGCCCGGCCCAGCCCCTGCCCGCAGTGGCGGACGTCGACGGCGAGACGGCCGAGCACGACGACCGGGATGGGCTCCGGCATGTTCCGGCGGAAGCGCCCCGGCGCCGACGGGGCCGCGACCGCGCCCGAGGCCAGCGCGTAGTAGCCGACAACCGCCAGGCTCTCGCAGGCGACGAACGTCCGGGACGCCCCGGCGGTCTGGTTCTTGAGGGCCCGACGCTTCAGCCAGTCGTCGAGGGAGGCGACACCGCACGCGAACGCCTCGGTGCTGTGCCGGTCAGACAGGGGTTCGGGCGGGGCGAGGCTCACGCCTCGTCCCAGGGCGGAAGGGCCCGCATCGTGCGCAGCAGCCGGGCAGTGGGTGCGGCCGGGGCATCGAGCCGGGCCAGGAACGCGGCGTAGGCGTCGGGCCCCACCGAGACCAGCGTGCGGTCCAGCAGCGCGTCCTCCGCCGCCTCACGCGCCGCATCGAGGATGAAGTCGGTCCGGTTCTTCCCGCGCGCCCGCGCGGCACGGTCGATCAGGTCCCGCTCCTCCGGCCGGATCCGGATGTTCAGCGTGTCCCGCTTCCGGGCATCGGCCGTCACTGCGCCCTCCCTGGTGCCCGCGTCGCACCAGCCTAGCACGCCGTAACGACATGGTCATTACGGCACCTGCGGGCCTCACCCCCGCGGGAACTCCAGCCCCATCTCCCGGTAGCGGGCCGGGTCGTCCGCCCAGTTCTCGCGGACCTTCACGTGCAGGAACAGGTGGACCTTGGCGTCCGCCGCCTCGGCGATCCCGATGCGGGCCGCCTGCCCGATCGCCTTGATGGTCTGGCCGCCCTTGCCCAGCACGATCGAGCGCTGGCTCTCGCGCTCGACGAAGATCGTCTGCTCGATCCGCACCGAGCCGTCCGGCCGGATCTGCCACTGGTCGGTCTCGACGGTGGAGCGGTAGGGCAGCTCCTCGTGCAGCCGGTCGTAGATCTTCTCGCGCGTGATCTCGGCGGCGAGCATCCGCAGCGGCGCGTCGGAGACCTGGTCTTCGGGATAGAGCCACGGGCCGGGCGGCATCCGGGCGGCGAGCGCCCGGCGCAGGTCCGCCACCCCGTCACCCCGGAGCGCCGAGATCATGAAGGTCTCGGCGAAGGGCGAGGCGGCGTTGAGCCGCGCGGCGAGGTCGAGCAGCCGCTCCCGCGGGATCAGGTCGATCTTGTTGAGGATCAGGATTTTTTCGCGACGCACCTCGCCGAGGCGGGCGAGCACCGCCTCCACTTCGTCGTCCACGCCCTTGCGCGCGTCGACCAGCAGACACACGGCGTCGGCATCCGCCGCCCCGCTCCAGGCCGAGTGGACCATCGCCCGGTCGAGGCGGCGCTTCGGCGCGAAGATGCCGGGGGTGTCGACCAGCACGACCTGCGCCGAGCCCTCGATCAGGATGCCGCGCACCAGCGCCCGGGTGGTCTGGACCTTGCGCGAGACGATCGACACCTTGGTGCCCACGAGCTGGTTGAGCAGGGTCGACTTGCCGGCGTTCGGCACGCCGATCAGCGCGACGAAGCCCGCCCGCGCGTCGGCGGGAGTGCCGGGCAGCGCCGAGGGCGCGGGCGCCGCCGCACCGTCGCTGTCGTCGAAGTCGCTCATCGTAAAAATCCGGGTTTCGAAAGGGCAGGCCCTTTCGCGGGTGCAGGGCAGAGCCCTGCAGATCAGAGGTCAGGGCGCTGCCCTGACGACCCACCAAAGGGCACGCCCTTTGGAAACCGGTCTTATACGCTGCCGGTCACGCCGTCTCCCCGGCACCCGCGTCCGGCGCGGCGATGCCCTCCCGCTCCAGCACGGCGCGGGCCGCCTCCTGCTCGGCGACGCGCTTCGAGGCGCCCTCGCCGAGGCCGGGCTCCAGGCCCTCGACCTGCACGGCGATGCGGAAGCGCGGCGCGTGGTCCGGCCCGGTGCGCTCCACCACCGCGTAGAGCGGGATCGGCAGGCTGCGGCCCATCGCCCATTCCTGCAACGCCGACTTGGCGTCGCGGCCGCGGGGCGAGGCGCTCAGCGCGGAGGGCCGGAAATGCGCCTCCACCACGGCCCGCGCCGCGGCGAAGCCCGCGTCCTGGTAGATCGCGCCGAGGATCGCCTCGCACACGTCGGCGAGGATGGTCTGATTGCGCCGCCCGCCCCCCATCACCTCGCCCTGGCCGAGGATCAGGTGCGGGCCGACCTCCCAGGAGGCGGCCACGCCCGCGCAGGATTCCCGGCGCACGAGGCCGGCGAGCCGGCGCGACAGGTCGCCCTCGTCGGCCTCGGGGAAGGCGGCGTAGAGGCAGTCGGCCACGGCGAGCCCGAGCACCCGGTCGCCGAGGAATTCGAGGCGCTGGTAGCTGCCGCCGCGGCCGGTGGCCTTGCTGGTGTGGGTGAGCGCGCGGACGAGCAGGTCCCGGTCCGCGAAGGCGTGACCGATCCGTGCCTCCAGCTCGTCGAGCGGGGGCCGCGGCTTCGGGATGCGCCGCGCCCGGGCGGAGGCTCGGGGGGTGGGGGCCGCGTCCGCGCTCAAGTCCGCAGGCTCAGTGGATGGTCGTGAAGAGGCGCGTCCAGCGCACGTGGGCCGGCCAGTTCCAGACCTGCCACGCGGGGGTGCCCTCGTCGATCGAGAAGAAGATCATCTCGGCGCGCCCGACGAAATTGGCGAACGGCACGTAACCGACGTTGGCGAGGTCGCGCGAGTCGGTGGAGTTGTCGCGGTTGTCGCCCATCATGAAGTAGTGGCCGGCGGGCACCGTGTACAATTCGGTCTTGTCCCAGAAGCCGTTGTCGCCGTCGCGCTCGATCACGTGGTGGACGACGCCGTTGGGCAGGGTCTCCAGGTATTGCGGCACCTTGGTCGGCTGGCCGTAGGGATCGGTCGTCTCGTAATCGGCGATCCGCTCGCGCTTCACCGCCTTGCCGTTGATGTTCAGCACGCCGTCGATCATCTGGATCCGGTCGCCCGGCAAGCCGATCACCCGCTTGATGTAGTCGGTGGAGTTGTCCTTGGGCAGCTTGAACACCGCGATGTCACCCTGCTTGGGCGGTGCGCCCCAGATCCGGCCGTCGGCCTGGATCGGGATGTACTCCGACAGGGGCAGCGAGTATTTCGAGTACCCGTAGGAATATTTGGAGACGAACAGGTAGTCGCCGATCAGCAGGGTCGGCACCAGCGAGCCGGACGGGATGTTGAACGGCTGGAACAGCAGCGTGCGCACCACCAGCGCGATCAGCAGCGCCTGGATGCCGACCTTCAGGGTCTCGCGGATGCTGGCCCAGGTTCCGGTCTCGGCCGGCTTCGTGAGCGGCTTGCCCTCGTGATCCAAGCGCGCGCGTTCCATATTGCAATCGATCCCGTCGCATGCTGCCGACGCGAGAAGCATCCTCGTCCGCAGCCCGGGCGCGGTTGGCCCCAGGAATGCGCCGCAATCGTGTCCGCCGCGAGCGGGGGTCTAGCCCATGCGGGGTGCACCCGCAACGCGGGCCGGCGGAGCTTAATCCGCGCGCAACGCCTCGATGATCACGAAGGCCTGGGCCAGCGGCGGGTCGTCGGTCAGGCTCACGTGCAGGTGCGCCGCGTGGCCGGCGGGGATCATGGCCGCGAGGCGCGCCGCGGCGCCGCCGGTGAGCCGCAGGGTCGGCTGGCCGGAGGGGAGGTTGACCACCTCCATGTCGCGCCAGAACACACCCCAGCTGAGTCCGGTGCCGAGCGCCTTGGCGCAGGCCTCCTTGGCGGCGAAGCGGCGCGCGTAGCCGGGCGCGCGGGCGGCGCGGGCGTCGCAGCGCGCGCGCTCGCCCGCGGTGAACACCCGGTGGGTGAAGCGCTCGCCGTGGCGCTCCAGGGTCTTCTCCACCCGGCGGATGTCGCAGAGATCAGAGCCGATGCCGAGGATCACGGCCGCCGCGCCCGGTCCATCGCGGCGCGCATGTCGCGGACCCGCGCTCGCTCCATTGCGGCGCGCATGTCGCGGACCGCTTGGGTGAGCCCGACGAAGATGGCGTCGGCGATCAGCGCGTGGCCGATGTTCAGTTCGCGGATCTGCGGCAGCGCCGCCACCGGTCCGACGCTGTCGAGGGTCAGGCCGTGCCCGGCATGGATCTCCAGCCCGAGGCCGGCACCGTGCGCGGCGGCGCGGGCGATGCGGGCGAGCTCGTGCGCGACCCGCTCCGGGTCGCCCTCGATCGCCGCCTCGCAGTAGCTGCCGGTGTGCAGCTCCACCACCGGCGCGCCGAGGGCCGTGGCGGCCTCCATCACCGCGGGCTCCGGCTCCACGAACAGCGAGACGCGGATGCCCGCCTCGGCCAGCGAGCGGATGCGGGGGGCGAGGTGATCGCGCCCGGCGACGATGTCGAGCCCGCCCTCGGTGGTGCGCTCGGCCCGCTTCTCGGGAACGAGGCAGGCGGCGTGCGGGCGGGTCGCCAGCGCGATCGCCACCATCTCGTCGGTCGCCGCCATCTCGAAGTTGAGCGGGACGGCCAATCGCTCCTTCAGGGCGGCGATGTCGGTATCGCGGATGTGGCGCCGGTCCTCGCGCAGGTGGGCGGTGATGCCGTCGGCCCCGGCCTCGACCGCGAGCAAAGCCGCCCGCACGGGATCGGGATAGGCGCCGCCGCGGGCGTTGCGCACGGTGGCGACGTGATCGATGTTGACGCCGAGGCGGAGCGGCGGGACGGTCATGGCGGGTCGTCGTGGCTGGGCGGGTGCGGGACGGCACCTTTCCTGTCGGTTGCGGCGCCCGACCGCAAGCCCTGCCTGCAAGTCCCGCCGGACGGGGCGCCCCCGCGGCGGATGCAAGGGAGAACGGAGCGTGGGATTCCTCGACGGCCTGCTCGGCCACGGCAGCGATCTCGGCCCCCGGGAGGTGGACGAGCAGCTCGCCGGTTTTCTCGTGGAGGGCGAGGCGGTGCGCGTCGCCTTCAAGGTGATCCGCGACCTGTTCGTGTTCACCGACCGGCGGCTGATCCTCGTCGACCGCCAGGGGCTTACCGGCCGCAAGGTGTCGTACCTGACCGTGCCCTACCGGGCGATCACCAGCTTCTCGGTCGAGACGGCCGGGACCTTCGACCTCGATTCCGAGCTGAAGATCTGGGTCTCGGGCCGGCCCGACCCGATCGAGCGCACGCTCGGCCGCGGCGCCAACGTGCTCGGCATCCAGCAGGCCATCGCCGCCTCGCTGAAATAGGTCTTTTGTGATTGCTCCGGCCGGAGCGGACCTTTGTCCGTCCCCCACGCTTGCGGTCGCCGGAGGGCCGGCGGCGCGCACTGACGCGGCGGCCCACCGCATCCCATATCCGGGCCGCCAGTTGCGAGAAAATGCGAGAGGGGCCTGCATGCCCGACCCGTCCGGCCGACGCCACACCGCCCCTGGATCGACGCCGCGGGAGGCCCGCAGGCCGTCGCGCCCGGCGCGCGCGCTTCGGTCCGCGCTGCTCGCGGCGGCGCTGCTGGCCGCGGCGCCGGCGGCGGCGCAGCAGGTGCAGGTGCGCTTCGCGCCGCCCCTGACCTACACGGACGCGGGCAACGGCGCCCGGCCCGGCCCGTCGCCGCGCGGCACGACGACCGAGCTGACCCGTATCTTCGAGTTCCTGGGAAAGCTGTATCTCCGGCCCGGCGACAGCCTCGACGTGACGGTGCTCGACGTCGATCTCGCCGGCATCGGCTCCCTCGGCTACGGCGTCGCCGGCGGACCCCGCGTCGTGACCGCGGCGACCCCGCCGCGCATCCGCCTCGCCTACCTGCTGCGCCGCGGCGGCCGGGTCGTCGCGCGGGGCACGGAGACGGTGACCAACCCGAACTTCCTCGCTCTCGGCAACCCGCGCTTCTCCTCCGGGCCGCTCTACTACGAGCGCCGGATCCTGACCGACTGGTTCGAGGAGCGCTTCCGGTACGGGCGGGGTCTCGGATAGGGCGCACGCCGCCGAGTTGGAGACGGGTTCGGCACGAGAGATCAGGCGGGAGCACGGCCCCAAGATCCGCCGCAGCGGGTGGATTGCCGGGCCGAAGCCGCTAAACAGGCGGCCGACCGCCTGGAGACGACCGTGATCGGGGGAAAGACCGCGCAGGAACTGAGCCTGCTCACCGTCATCACGGAGCAGCGGGCGCGCTACGACGGCGCCTTCGCCCGCGAGGACCGGATCCTGGCCGAGCGCGACGCGGCGCGGGGGGTGTCGCGTGCGATGACCCGGGCCCGCGACGAGATCCTGCGAGAGCACCAAGCCGCCCAGGGGCGGGAGGCCGCGCTGCGGGACGAGATCGCCGGCCTGCGCGCGGCGCTGGCGGAGGCCGGGGCGGGCGCCGAGGGGCACGCCGCCGCGCTGGCGGAGGCGGAAGCCCGCACGGAGGCCGTGCAGGTCGTCCTCGCGGCCCTGATCGCCAGCGTCGGGTGGCGCGGCCTCGACCGCCGCCGGTTCCGCGCGCTCCTCGCCGAGGCCGCCCGGACGATCCCCGACGACGGCCCGGCCGCCGTGCAGCACCGCGTGCTGCTCGACGAGGCGCGCAAGGTGCTGGACCTGCGGGCCTGACGGGCGCCGCGGGACGCGGCCTCCTCCGCGGCCCCCTCCGCGGCCCCCTCCGCGGTCGCCGGCTTAGAGCCGTTCCCGATCGCGTTGCAATCGTGCTCGACTCTAAATCCTTGTTTTGACGCGCTCTCTTTCGCCGAACCGGCATCCACTTCGGCGGAGAGCGCTCTAGCCCGGCTTGCCCGAAGACGGAAAACCGATTATGGGGCGCCCCTCGCGTTCGCTCCGGCCGGGGGCTGAACGGACGGCACCGCGCGTCGGTGCAGGGTTTCTCTCGCAGGGTTTCTCTGCCGAAAAACCCGTCGTCCCGTGTCTCCGCCTTCGATCAACCGCTCGGGCCTGCAAACACGGCTCGAAGGGCTTGGCGCCGAGCGCTGCGCGAGATGAACCGGCCCGAGACAGCCGCACCCGCGGCCGGGCCTCCTTTGACGACGAAAGGCCCGGAATGCCTCTCTACGAGCACGTGCTCTTGGCCCGGCAGGACGTGACGTCCCAGCAGGTCGAGACGATGATCGACACCTACAAGGGTGTGATCGAGCAGAACGGCGGCCGTCTCGAGAAGATCGAGATGTGGGGCGTCAAGTCCCTCGCCTACCGCATCAAGAAGAACCGCAAGGCGCACTTCGCGCTCCTCAACATCGACGCGCCTCCGGCGGCCATCGCCGAGATGGAGCGCCAGATGCAGATCTCCGAGGACGTGCTGCGCTTCATGACCATCCGCGTCGAGGAGCTCGAGTCCGAGCCGTCGGCGATGATGCAGAAGCGCGACCGCGACGACCGCAAGGACCGCGAGCGCGGCCGGCGCCGCGACGACGACGGCTTCGGTGGCGGCGGCTTCGGCGACCGGGGCGACCGCGGGGATCGCGGCGACAGGGGTGATCGCGGCGACCGCGGCGAGCGCAGCTTCGGCGGCGGGGAGAACTGATCATGGCTTTCGGTGCTGGTGGCGGCGGTGGCCGTCGTCCGTTCTTCCGTCGTCGCAAGACCTGCCCGTTCTCCGGCGCCAACGCGCCGAAGATCGACTTCAAGGACGTGAAGCTCCTGTCCCGCTACGTCTCGGAGCGCGGCAAGATCGTGCCGAGCCGCATCACCGCGGTCTCGGCCAAGAAGCAGCGCGAACTCGCCCAGGCGATCAAGCGCGCCCGCTTCCTCGGCCTGCTGCCCTACGTCATCAAGTAGGGCTGGTCCCCTCCCCCTTTGCGGGGAGGGGTCAGGGGCGGGGAGTGGTGCGGAAGGCACCGCAGCTCGATCCCGAGCCACCCCCACCTCCGGCTCCTCCCCGCAAGGGGGAGGAGCGATTCCTGCCGGCTCCGTCGAGCCGGTATCGTTGGGGCACCCTCGCCTCTAACCCCGCCCGGACGGGCGGCGGGACAGCGGAACCCATGGCACACACGATCGGCATCGGTATCGGCGCGGGCCTCGTCTCGGCACTCCTGTTCGGGGTACTGCTGAAGGCGACCCCGCTCGCGATCCTGCTCTACCTCCTAGCGCCGCTGCCGATCCTGATCGTCGGGCTCGGCTGGAACCACCGGGCGTCGCTCGCCGCGGCGGTCTCGGGCAGCCTCGCGCTGGTGCTGGTGGTCGCCCCCTTCCTCGGGCTCGCCTTCGGCGCCTACATCGCCCTGCCCGCGTGGTGGCTCGCCTACCTCGCCATGCTCGGCCGCGAGACCGCTTCGGGCCTCGAATGGTATCCCACGGGCCGGCTGCTCGGCTGGATCGCCGCCACCGCCGCCCTCGCCTTCATCGCCATCGCCGTCCTGTCCTCGCCCGATCACGCCGCGTTCGAGCGGCAGTTGCGCGGCCTCGCCCACACGCTGGTCCAGGCCCGCGATCCGGCCGGCCGTCCCACGCCCCCGACGCGGCCCGCCGACCGGCCCGATGGCGAAGCGGCGCAGGGCGACGCGGGAGCCCCGGACGCGAGCCCGGCCGAGGTCACCCGCGGCGAGGTCGCGGACGCGCTCGCCCGTACCGTCCCGGCGTTCGCCGCCAACGGGCTGGCGCTGCTGCTGACCTTCTATCTCTGGGCCGCCGCCCGCATCGTGAAGATCTCGGGGCGCCTGCCGCGTCCGTGGCCGGACATCCCGTCGACCGCCATGCCGCGCACCACGCTGGGCGTTCTGGCCGTCGCCGCGGCGCTGAGCTTCGCCCCCGGCTACGCGGGCGTCCTCGGGGTGGCCCTGGTCGGCTCGCTCTGCGCCGCCTTCGCCCTCCAGGGATTGGCCGCCTTCCACGACCGCTCCCGCGGCCGTCCGGGGCGCGGCCTGATGCTGTTCGGGATGTACCTCATCCTGTTCGTGACCCAGGGCATCGCCCTGGTCGCCCTCACCCTGTTCGGCCTCGCCGACACAGCCCTCGACCGCCGCCGCCGGAAGGACCCGGCGGCGCCGTGACCTTGGCCCCATGCGGGCCCCCAGACCGGTAAGGAGACAAGACCATGGAAGTGATCCTGCTCGAGCGCGTGGCCAAGCTCGGCCAGATGGGCGAGACCGTGAACGTCCGCCCGGGCTTCGCCCGCAACTTCCTCCTCGCCCGCGGCAAGGCGCTGCGCGCGACGGAGGCCAACAAGAAGCACTTCGAGACGCAGCGCGCCCAGCTCGAAGTGCGCAACCTGGAGCGGAAGAAGGACGCCGAGGCGGTGGCCGAGAAGCTCAACGGCCAGAGCTTCACCCTCATCCGCCAGTCCGGCGAGACCGGCGTGCTCTACGGCTCGGTCTCGACCCGCGATCTCGCCGAGGTGGTGACCAAGGAGGGCTTCTCGGCCGAGCGCGGCCAGTTCCACCTCAACCAGCCGATCAAGACGCTGGGCCTGCACACCGTCCCGGTGGTGCTGCACCCGGAGGTCGAGGTCGAGATCACCGTCAACGTCGCCCGCAGCCCCGAGGAGGCCGAGCGTCAGGCCCGCGGCGAGACCGTCATCGAGCGCGAGGCGTTCAACCTCGACGACCTCGGCCTGGAAGTCGGCGCGGCGCTGGCCGATGCCGGCGAGGGCGCCGACGACCGCGGCTGATTCTTTTCGGACTGCCGCTTCGCCTCGCGGAGACAAGGTTCGGCTCGTCGGGATCGGGGCCGCAGGACACGCTGCACATCCCCTCCCCCCTGTGGGGAGGGGTAGGGGTGGTTCAGGAGGGATCGCCGAGCTTCGTCCGGCACCACCCCCACCTCCATCTCCTCCCCACAAGGGGGAGGAGAGCCTGAGCCGCGCGCAGACCCGGTGGAGATCGGGGACGATCCCCGCCCGGGCTTGACACGTTCCAGGTTTGTTCCAGCATGGACGCCCGCCGCTCCCGAGGAGTCGGCGGGCGTTCGCGTCTCCGGGGATGCCCCGGGCGCGGCCGTCGGCTAGGCTTCCGGTAACCGTACCGGGGCCAAGGTCGGGCGGTGTGATGCCGAAGCGCCCGCGCGGCGCCCGAACCCGGAGTGTGTGCGCCGATGGCCCTGCCCAACGCGATCACGGCCAAGCTGGAGGCGGTGCAGGCCGAGTACCGGGTCGCCCCCCACAACATCGACGCGGAGCAGGCGCTGCTCGGCGCCCTGCTCGTGAACAACGACGCCTACTACCGCGTCTCGGACTTCCTGCTGGCCGAGCACTTCATGGAGGACGCCCACCAGCAGATCTTCTCCGTGGCGGCGTCGCTGATCAAGGCGGGCAAGCTCGCCACCCCGATCACCATGAAGACCTATCTTGGCGACGCCGATTTCGGCGGCCAGACGGTGATGCAGTACCTCGCCCGGCTCGCCGCCGACGCGACCACGGTCATCAACGCCGGCGAGTACGGCCGCACCATCTACGACCTCGCCATCCGCCGCCGGCTGATCACCATCGGCGAGGATCTGGTGAACGGCGCCTACGAGGCCCCCGTCGAGGTCGCCCCGCGCGAGCAGATCGAGGAGACCGAGCGGCGGCTCTACGAGCTGGCCGAGGCCGGCAAGTACGACGGCGGCTTCCAGAAGTTCTCCGACGCGCTGACCGCCGCGGTCGACATGGCGGCCAAGGCCTACCAGCGGGACGGCAAGCTGTCCGGCATCGCCACCGGGCTCACCGACCTCGACGCCCGGATGGGCGGTCTCCAGCCCTCCGACCTGATCATCCTCGCGGGGCGCCCGGCCATGGGCAAGACCTCGCTCGTGACCAACATCGCCTTCAACATCGCCAAGGCGTATCGCGGCGAGAAGCGGCCCGACGGCACCACCGAGACGGTCAACGGCGGCATCGTCGGCTTCTTCTCCCTGGAAATGTCGGCCGAGCAATTGGCCACCCGCATCATCGCCGAGCAGTCCGGAGTGGCCTCCTACAAGATCCGCCGCGGCGACATCCAACCGCAGGACTTCTACAAGATCACCGACGCGGCCCGGGACATGCAGACGATCCCGTTCTACATCGACCAGACCGGCGGCATCTCCATCGCGCAGCTCTCGGCCCGGGCCCGGCGGCTCAAGCGCCAGAAGGGCCTCGACCTGCTGATCGTCGACTATCTCCAGCTCCTGTCCGGCTCGGGCAAGAAGAGCGACAACCGCGTGCAGGAGATGACCGAGATCACCACCGGCATGAAGGCGCTCGCCAAGGAGCTGGCGGTGCCGATCATCGCCCTCTCGCAGCTCTCCCGCCAGGTCGAGAACCGCGACGACAAGCGCCCGCAGCTCGCCGACCTGCGCGAATCCGGCTCGATCGAGCAGGACGCCGACGTGGTGATGTTCGTGTTCCGCGAGGAGTATTACGTCGGCAACAAGAAGCCGCGCGAGGGCACGGAGGAGTTCTTCGCCTGGGAGGCGGAGATGCAGCGCGTCCACGGCAAGGCCGAGGTGATCATCGGCAAGCAGCGACACGGCCCGACCGGCACGGTGGAGTTGCAGTTCGACGCCAACATCACGCGTTTCTCGAATCTCGCCCAGACCGACCGCCTGCCCGAGCAGATGTGAGGCGGGCTCAGGAAACCCGCCGCCCGGCGCCACGTTGCCCCCTCGACCTCACGGAAGGAGCGACGATGGCCGAGCCCGACCCGCCGACGATGCCCTACTGGCACGTCTACACCGACGCGGACGGGGTGAGCCGCCAGAAGCTCTGCGCGCTGTCGCAGTTCAAGTTCGAGGGGATCAATCCCGAGACCGCGCCGCAGTGGAACGACAAGCAGGCGAAGACCCCGGCCGTCGTCACCTTCACGGTGCTGCCCGTCGGCTGGGTGGGCGAGTGGCACGAGAACCCGCGCCCGCAATGGATCGCGGTCCTGTCCGGGCGCTGGTTCGTGGAGACCATGGACGGCACCCGGGTGGAGATGGGCCCGGGCGAGCTGATGATGGGCGAGGATCAGAACACGCGCGCGCGCGACGGCCGGAAGGGCCACCTCTCGGGCACGGTCGGCGATGAGCCCTGCACGATGATCGTCACCGGTCTCGACGTGGAGCCGACGGTGAACCGGCCCGGCCGGTTCACGTAGGTTTTCGAGGTTACGCCGATGCGCCCGATCCCGCGCGCGCCCTCATCCTGAGGCGCCCGCGCCAGCGGGCCTCGAAGGAGGGCTCCAGGGATCGCAGCGACTTCTGGAGCCCTCCTTCGAGGCTGCTACGCAGCACCTCAGGATGAGGGTGCGCGTGGGATCGGCCTTCTGTCACAGACGCGCTTCGAGGCATCGAAACGACAGCCATGGACGGATTCGAACTCACGCAGCCGGTCTTCAAGAGCTACGTGCTGCCGAACGCGCCCCTCGAAAAACTCGCCGAGGGGTTTCGCTGGGTCGAGGGGCCGGTCTGGTTCGCGGACCGGGACGAGCTGCTGTTCTCCGACCTGCCGAACAACCGCGTGATGCGCTGGAGCCAGTCCGGCGGGCTCAGCATCTACCGGCAGGACGGCGACTTCGAGAACGGCCACGCCCGCGACCGACAGGGGCGGCTGCTGTCCTGCTCGCACCGCGGCCGGCGCATCCACCGGACCGAGCTCGACGGGACGGTCACGGCGCTGGTCGAGCGCTATCGGGGCAAGCGGCTCAACTCCCCCAACGACATCGTCTGCAAGTCGGACGGGACGATCTGGTTCTCGGACCCGCCCTACGGCATCCAGACCGACTACGAGGGCGGCAAGCAGGACTCGGAGCTGCCGGCGGCGGTCTACCGCTTCGACCCGCGCGACGGCACCCTCACCGTGGTGGCCGACGACTTCCAGGGCCCGAACGGCCTGTGCTTCTCGCCCGACGAGCGGCGGCTCTACATCGTCGAGACCGGGCTCCAGTTCGCGACCGATCCCGTGCAGCACGTGCGCGCGTTCGACGTCTCGGAGGACGGCCGGCTCTCGGGCGGACAAATCTTCTGCACGATCCATCCCGGCAACGCCGACGGCATCCGCTGCGACGAGCACGGCAATCTCTGGTCGAGCGCGGGCGACGGCGTCCACTGCATCGACCCGGGGGGCGAGCTGGTCGGCAAGATCCGCGTGCCCTCGACGGTGGCCAACCTGACGTTCGGCGGGCGCAACAACAGCCGCCTGTTCCTGTGCGCCTCGCACAGCGTCTACGCGATCTACGTGAACGTGCGCGGGGCGGTGGTGCTGTGAGCGGCTGTCTCGACATCCTGCACCAGACTCCCCCTCCCCCCTCTGCGGGGGAGGGTCCCCTGCGCAGCAGGGGGGGAGAGGGGCGGCGCGACGGTGCAGGATGCACCGCGCGTCGCGACCTCTCCGGACACCGCGCTCCCCTCTCCCGACCCCCGCTGACGCGGGGGCCACCCTCCCCCGCAGAGGGGGGAGGGAGAGGCGGTGGGGTTGTCGGCGTCTCGTCCGGGTGCAGCCGATGACCGCCCCCGTCCAAAGCATCCTCGGCTTCGGCCGGACGGTGGCCGACCTCGCGGCCACCGAAGCCTTCTACCGCGACGGCCTCGGCTTCACCCGGATCGCCCCGCCCGAGCCGGTGCCGGCGGCCCACGCCGAGGCGATGGGGCTCGGGCCGGGCGCACGGCAGTTGCGGATGCGGCTCGGCGCCCAGGCGGTGACGTTCCTCGCCGCCGACCCGCCCGGCGCCCCCTACCCCGCCGACCCGCTCGCCACCGACCCGTTCTTCCAGCACCTCGCCATCCCCGTGCGGGACATGGACGCGGCGATGGCGCGGCTCGCGGGCGTGAACCCGGCGCCGATCAGCCGGGGCGGCCCGCAGGTGCTGCCGCCCACCTCCGGCGGCGTCACCGCCTACAAGTTCCGCGATCCCGACGGACACCCGCTGGAGCTGATCGTCTTCCCCGACGGCTCCCCGGCCGCGCGCTGGCGGGACGCGCCGGGCCTGTTCCTCGGCATCGACCACTCGGCGATCACCGTCACCGACCTCGACGCGGCGCGCGCCTTCCTCACCGGCCCCCTCGGCCTACGGCTGGCGCAGAGCGGCCTCAACCGCGGCGCCGAGCAGGCGCGCCTCGACGGCGTGGACGATCCGCAGGTCGACGTTCTCGCCCTGGAGCCCCCGGAGCCGGCGCCGCACGTCGAGCTGCTGCACTACCGCACGCCGGCGACGACGCGGCCGACGCCCGCACCCTACGGCCCGCGCGACCGGGCCACGACGCGCTTCATCCTCGCCGCCGCCGATCCGGCCGGCCTCGCCCGGGCGCTCGCGGCGGCGGGTTTCCCCGGACGCGTCTCGGCGGACGGCGCGGCTGCCTACGCGGCGGGGCCGGACGGGCACGGATTCCTGTTCGTGCGGCCGGAGTGATGCGTCAGGGCCTCACCGGATCCGCCGGACGAAGCCGTCGAAGGCGGCGTCCGCCGCCTCGATCGCGGCACGGCCGCGGCGCGAGAGCCGCGGGTCGTCGGTGAGGCTCCAAGCCCGGGCATGCGTATCGAGGAGGATCGCGGTCAACGACCGCCTTCCCAGAGCTCCAGCTCTGCGTCGGGCACGGGCTCGAAGAAGTCCGGCCCCGGGCCGAGACCCTGACCCGCGAGGATACCGATCTCGAAGGCGGTTGTCGGGATCGGGACGATCCGGGCGACGGACAGTTCTCCCGCCGCGAGCACCACGTCCTCGCCGCGCACCGCCGCTTCGATCGATTGCGGCAGACGTCCCTCGGCCGTCTCGATGTCGACTCGCATGGCACGCGCCCGAGAAAGGTTGTCGCGCACGGTAACTCTCGCCGCGACCGGGCGTAAAGCGGTCGCACCGCGCGCCTCCGCGCACGCGGCACGGGAATCGCCGGCAACGACCGGCACGATCGGGGAACAGGATGCATCGCAGGACAACGTTTGGGGCCGTGGCCGGCCTCGCCCTGGCGCTCGCGGCCGGGCTGCCGGCGGCGGCGCAGGACGCCTCGACCGCCGAGCAGACGGTGGACGTGATGAACACGCTCTGGGGCAAGCACCCGGGCTTCCGGGCGAACCACGCCAAGGGCACCGTGGTCGAGGGCAGCTTCACCCCGAGCCGCGAGGCGGCGACCTACAGCAAGGCTTCGCTCTTCGCCGGCCCGACCGTGCCGGTGACGGTGCGCTTCTCGGACGCCACCGGCCTGCCGCTGATCGCCGACGGCGCCAAGAGCGCCAACCCGCACGGGCTGGCGGTGAAGTTCAAGCTCGCCGAGGGCGGCGAGATGGACGTGGTGGTCAACGCGCTGAAGTATTTCCCCGTCGCCACCGGCGAGGAGTTCCGTGACCTCCTCACCGCCGCCTCGCGGAGCAAGCCGGACAGCCCGAAGCCGACGCCGGTGGAGCGGTTCATCGCGGCTCACCCCGCCGCCGGCACCGCCGGATCCACCGCCGGGACCCCATCGAGTCTCGCCCGGCAGACCTTCAACGGCGTCAACGCCTTCGTGCTCGTCGATACGGCCGGCAAGCGGCAGGCCTTCCGCTGGCGGTTCGTGCCGGTGGCCGGCGAGGACCTGCTGACGCCGGAGGATGCGGAGAAGCAGGCGCCGGGCTTCCTGATGGACGAGATCCGCGCCCGCCTCGCCCGCACGCCCGTGGCCTACCGCGTCCTGGCGCAGCTCGCGCAAGCCGGCGACGCCACGAACGACGCCACCAAGCCCTGGCCCGACGACCGCCCAACCGTCGAGATGGGCACGCTGACCCTGACGAAGCCGGTGGCCGACAGCGCCGAGGCCGAGAAGGCGCTGCTGTTCCTGCCGAACGCGCTCGCCGATGGCGTCGAGGTCTCGGACGACCCGCTGATCGACGCCCGCGTCCAGGCCTACGCGGTCTCGTTCTCGCGGCGCCAGCCGTGAGACGTGGGCGACGCACCGCTTGACGCGCCGGGCCGGCGGCGCCAAGCCCGCCGGCCTGTCGGAGGTGGATCGATGCCGCTCCTCGCCCTGCCGTTCCCGGCGATCGACCCCGTGGCGATCGCCGTGGGACCGATCACGATCAAGTGGTACGCGCTGGCCTACATCGCCGGGCTGCTCGGCGGCTGGTTCTACGCCCGCCGCCTCGTGATGGCGGACTCCCTCTGGGGCGTGGTGAAGCGCCCGCAGGTCGTCGACATCGACGACCTCGTGGTCTGGGTGGCGCTCGGGGTCGTGCTCGGCGGCCGCCTCGGCTACGTGCTGTTCTACAACCTGCCGATGTACATCGCCGATCCGATCGAGATCTTCGCGATCCGCAACGGCGGGATGTCGTTCCACGGCGGCTTCCTCGGGGCGATCCTGGCGTTCCTGCTGTTCGCGCGGGCGAAAAACTTGAACGGCTACACCCTGCTCGACATCGGCGCGGTGGTGGTGCCGATCGGCCTGTTCTTCGGACGCCTCGCCAATTTCGTGAACGGCGAGCTGTGGGGCCGGATCGCGCCCGACTTCCCCTACGCCATCGTCTTCCCCACCGGCGGGCCGCTGCCGCGCCACCCGAGCCAGCTCTACGAGGCGCTGACCGAGGGGCTGCTGCTGTTCATCGTCATGGCGGTGGCGGTGCGCCGCTTCGGCTTCCGCAAGCCGGGGCTGCTCGGCGGCATCTTCGTCCTCGACTACGCGCTCGCCCGGACGGTCTGCGAGTTCTTCCGCGAGCCCGACGCGCAGCTCGGATACCTGTTCGGGGACCATCTCGGGCCGCTGGGCGGCGGGGTGACGATGGGCATGCTGCTCTGCCTGCCGATGGCGCTGGTCGGGCTGACCTACATCGTGCTCGCCGCCCGCGGCTGGACCCGGCCGCGCCGCACGGCCGCCCTTCCGGACGAGGGGGCGCCCGGCGCCCGGGTGGAGGCGTGACCTTCGGAGGCGTGCCCCCCGGAGGCGTGACGCCGCTCGGGCGCGAGATCGCCGCGCTGATCCGCGCGAGCGGGCCGATCGGCGTCGACCGCTACATGGCGCTCTGCCTCGGCCACCCGGTCCACGGCTACTACCGCACCCGCGACCCGCTGGGGCCGCGGGGCGACTTCACCACCGCCCCCGAGATCAGCCAGATGTTCGGCGAGCTGCTCGGCGCCTGGGCGGCCTACGTCCACCGGGCGAGCGGCACGCCCGGCCCCCTGACGCTGGTCGAACTCGGCCCCGGCCGGGGCACGCTGATGGCCGACGCCCTGCGGGCGCTCGCCGCCGCGGCGCCGGGGGTCCGCGTCGCGGTCCACCTCGTCGAGACGAGCCCGGTGCTGCGCGCCGCCCAGGAGCGGGCGCTGGCGGGCGCGGGCGCGGGCGTCGGCGCGATCTGGCACGCCGGCCTCGACACCCTGCCGGACGGGCCCGCGATCGTGCTCGCCAACGAGTTCCTCGACTGCCTGCCGGTACGCCAGTTCGCGCGGACGGCGAGCGGCTGGCACGAGCGCGTCGTCGGCCTCGGGCCGGACGGGGAAGCGCTCGCCTTCGGCCTCTCGCCCGATCCGGTGCCCGGCCTCGGCGCGACCGCGCCGGAGGGGGCGGTGATGAGCGTGCCGGGGCCGGCGCTCGACCTCGTGCGCGGCCTCGCGCGCCGGTTCCATGAGCAGGGCGGCGCCCTGCTGGCGATCGATTACGGCCACGTCCGGCCGGGCTTCGGCGACACCCTGCAGGCGCTGGCCGGCCACCGCTTCGCCGACCCGCTGGCGGCGCCGGGGGCGGCGGACCTCACCGCCCACGTCGATTTCGCCGCGCTGGCCGGCGCCGCGCGGGCCGAGGGCGCCGCCGTCCACGGCCCCGTCGCGCAGGGCGACTTCCTGCTGGCGCTGGGCCTCGCGGAGCGGGCGGCGCGGCTGAGGGCCCGGGCGGACGCCGCCCAGGCCGCGGCGATCGACGCGGCCGTCGCGCGGCTGACCGATCCGGGCGAGCGCGGCATGGGCCGCCTGTTCAAGGTGATGGCGGTGGCCGCCCCCGGCCTCGGGCCGCTGCCCGGCCTGCCGGAGGCGTCGTCGTCGGACGCGGAGCCGCCCACCTAAATAGAAACTGACACTGATACACCCTCCGGCCGATCGAGAGGGCCGGGCGTCTCAGTCGGCTCGCGCGGCGCTCGAGCGCCGTCCGGATCCGCGTCGCGACGCGAACACGCGAGATCCGGGATCACGCGGGTTCGGCCTGTGGCGGCGAGCCCGGCCATCGGTCGGGGTCGCCGCGTGTCCGGTTCAGCCGAAGGAGGAGAATCCCTCGTCGGAGGACGTCGCCGGGCGCGGCCGCGGCGGCGCGGGCGGGTTCTTGTCGGCGGGATCGGGCACGGCGGGCCGCTCCCCGGTGTAGCCGGTCTCCTCCGGCGGGAGGGCGGCCTCGGCATCGGCCTCGGGCGCGCGTTCGGTCTCGTTCGGTCGCAGCATCGCGGTCCTTCCCATCGGGCTGGCGTCGAGATCGTGGGAGCGCGGCGCGCACCGGTCGTACCGGGTGCGCATCGTCCCATCTTGGCCGGAACCCGAGTCGGGTCCGGCGCGCGCAAGGTAACGCGTCGATGCTGCAATGCAACGTGAGACGGTCGGTTCCGCCCGTCGTCAGGGCGCCGGCGATCGGCTATCGCGGGGCAACAAGCCAGCCGGGGGAGTTCGAGCCGTGACCGCAGGCCAGTTCATCGAGGCGCCGGAACTCTCCTCGCATGCGGGGATCCGCCACGCCTTTTTCACCCGGGTCGGCGGCGTGTCCGACGGGATCTACGCGGCCCTCAACGGCGGCCTCGGCTCCGGCGACCGGCCGGAGCGGGTGACCGAGAACAGGGCGCGGATGTGCGCGGTGCTCGGACTGCCGCGGGATCGGCTCGTGAGCCTCTATCAGGTCCACTCCGCGGCGGTGGTGACGGTGGAGGCGCCGTTTCCCCTCGACACGCGCCCCCAGGCCGACGCGATGGTGACGCGGGTCCCCGGCCTCGCCCTCGGCATCGCCACCGCCGATTGCGGCCCGATCCTGTTCGCCGACCCGGAGAACGGGGTGGTCGGCGCCGCCCATGCCGGCTGGAAAGGGGCGCTGACCGGCGTGATCGAGGCGACGGTCGCGGCGATGGAGGGGCTCGGCGCGGCGCGGGCCACCACGGTCGCGGTGCTGGGCCCGACCATCGCCCAGGCGAGCTACGAGGTCGGGCCCGATTTCGTGGCGCGGTTCCGGGCGGAGGCGCCGGGACTGGATCATCTGCTGGGCCCCGGGACGCGGCCGGACCACGCCCAGTTCGACCTGCCGGGTTTCATCCTGGCCCGGCTCTCGGAGGCGGGGATCGGCGAGGCGAGCGCCCTCAACCTCTGCACCTACGCGGACCCGGACCGCTTCTACAGCTTCCGGCGCACGACCCACCGCGGGGAAGCCGATTACGGGCGGCTGATCTCGGCCATCGCGCTGGCGCCCTGACCCGCCCCGGCGGATGGCGCGCGCGGCGGTTCACGGACCTTAACCGTACCGACCAGGGGGTGCGACACTTTGTCAAAGGGTGATGCGCAGAAAAAGCGTGGCCGCAACTGAACCTTGACCATTGGAGCGCGTTGTGGGGTCAAGGTGCCGGGGAAGAACGGCGGATCGCCCAAGGGGCCGCGAGAGCGGCGGGCGAGACCGCGGAGCGCAAAGCAGCCCTGGAACCGCTGGAACGTAACCAGATCCACCGTGCCGTCACCGCCCGACAGAGGCGGGCCGGACGACCAGTGAGGACCAGACCATGAAAGCTCTTCTGCGCGCCACCACCGCCCTCGCCGGCGTCGCCCTGGCCGGCTCGGCCTTCGCCGCGGACCTTCCGCGCCGCGCGCCGCCGCCGGTGTTCACGCCCGTCCCGGTGTTCACCTGGACCGGCGCCTACTTCGGTATCAACGCCGGCTACGCCTTCGACGCCAGCAGCAACGGCTCGCAGGGCTTCGTCCAGACCGCCGGCAACCCGGTCGTCCTCGGCCCGGGCGGCCTCGCGCCCTACCGCGCCCTGGCGCCGCTCGGCTCCACGCTGGTCTACTCCAACAGCAACCGTGAGGGCTTCTCCGGCGGCGGCCAG
>NZ_JAUYZI010000020.1 GCF_030700245.1 Methylobacterium amylolyticum | reverse complement strand
ATCCGGATCCTCGACGGCAACCACCTGCCGGCCAGCCAGAAGCGCCTGAAGGCCCTGCGCGGCGTGCGCGGGGCGGCCCTGCCCGGGCTGGCGATGGTGGTCTACGATCCCGACAGCGGCCTGGTGACCGATCTGGTGGCGGGCGAGGACGCCTACCAGCACGAGCGTGCCCTGGCCGCCCCCCTGCTGGAACGGGCCGGTCCGGGACAGGTCTGGATCGGCGACCGCCACTTCTGCCCCGGCGCGCTGCTGCGCGGCTGGGCGGCGGCCGGGGCCAGCTTCGTGGTGCGCGAGCACGCCAACCATCCCCGCCTGCGGGATGCGGGAGACTGGCACGCGGCGGGCCGGACCGAGACGGGCCGCCTGCGCGAGCAGACGATCACGCTCGATCCACCCCAGGAGCATCCACCCCAGGAGCCTCCGCCCCAGGAGCATCTACCCCAGGAGCCGTCGGGCCCGGAGCAGGCCGTCCCGTGGCGGCGCATCGAACTGACCCTGGCGCAGCCGACCCAGGCGGGCGACCGGGTGCTGCGGCTGTGGAGCAACCTGCCGGCCACGGTGACGGCCGCGCAGATCGCGCAGGCCTACCGGGACCGCTGGCGCATCGAGGGCATGTTCCAGCGTCTGGAGGGCGTGTTGCGCAGCGAGATCCCGAGCCTCGGTCATCCGCGCGCGGCGCTTCTCGGCTTCAGCGTGGCGCTGCTGGCCTACAACGTGCTGGCGCTGATCGAGCGCTGCGTGGAGCGCGCGCACGCCCCGGACGCGGGGGCCGCGCCGAAGGTGTCGCTGTATCACCTCGTGCTGCAGATCCGCAGCGGCTACGATGGCCTGTGCATCGCCCTGCCGCCCGAGCACTGGGCGGCCTGCGGCCCGATCGACCCGCCAGCCCTGGCCGCGCGCCTGCTGAGCTTGGCCCGCCGCATCGACCCCGCACGCGTCAGAGCCGGCCGCCGAAAACCCAAGGATCGAACGGCAAAGTCCGGGCCCACCAGCGGACCCCACTTCTCCACCGCAACCCGCCTGGCAAGCAAAACACCTTGAAAGGGCTGGGGCGCAGCCCTTTCGAAACCCGGATCCCGCGACGGCGCTGGATTCCGCGCTGAAACGGTGCGAGGTCCGGCCGTCCGACACACGGGAAGCGGCCGATGAAGCTCCTCTACTCCCCAGCCTCCCCCTACGCGCGCAAGGTGCTGGCGCTGGCCCACGAGCGGGGGCTGACCGGCCGGATCACCGTCGCCACCGCGGCCACCGCGCCGACCGGGGCGGCCCCCGACGTCACCCCCCACAACCCGCTGGGCAAGGTGCCGGCGCTGCTGCTCGACGACGGCACCGTCCTCTACGACAGCCGGGTGATCTGCGAGTACCTCGACGGCCTCGGCGACGGCCCGGGCCTGTTCCCGCAAGGGCCGGCGCGCTGGGACGCGCTGACCCGGCAGGCGCTGGGCGACGGGCTGCTCGATGCCGCGCTCCTCACCCGCTACGAGCGGGTGCTGCGCCCGGAGGCCCAGCGGTGGGCAGCCTGGGACGCCGGGCAGGTGGCCAAGATCACCGCCGCCCTCGACCGGATCGAGGCGCTGGTGCCCGCCATGCCCGCCCTCGACATCGGCGCGGTGGCGATCGCCTGCGCGCTCGGCTACCTCGACTTCCGCTTCCCCGAGCTGGCGTGGCGCGAGGGCCGCCCTGCGAGCGCGGCCTGGTACGCGGCCTTCTCGGCCCGCCCGGCGATGGCCGCCACCGCGCCGAGAGGCTGAGCGGGTGGCTTGAGCCGGATCAGGGCCGCGGCGCGGCGACGGCGTAGGGGTTGGAGGAGGCCAGCGGGTTCGCCAAGAAGCTCTCCACCGTCCCCGCCCCCGTGCCGAAGGTGATCAGCAGGAAGCCGCCGGCCAGCGCGAAGTTCTTCAGGAAGTCCCAGAACAGCTCGCGGCCCTTGCCGCCGGCCCAGAAGTCGCCGGGCGCCCAGAACTGCTTCCACAGCAGCGCGGTGACGCCGCAATAGCCGGCCAGCACGAAGGCGGCGGCGCGGTCGAAATACCCGGTCAGGATGCACAGGGACATCCCGATCTCGACGCACAGGCCGATCAGGATCAGGACGACGGCCGGCGCCGTGGCGTGCACCGCCTCCCGCGCCTGGCCCACCGCCCCCCGGAAGTTCACGATCTTGTCGAGCGCGCTGAACGGCAGGAACAGCAGGACGAGCATCAGCCGCACGAGGAAGGCGACCGCGACGCTGAGGGTGAGCATGTCCGCGCGAGACTCCGGGGCCGGGCGCGCCGGCCATCGCATCCCCAAACCACGAGGACGGTAAAGGTTTCTTCTCGGGCGCCGCCACCGGTGCGGGGCCGGCGCGTTGCTCCGGGAATCCCGGGACCGAGACCGAATGCCAGCGCCCACCGACACCGACCCGACCGCCCAGGATCCGACCGCCCGCGATCCGACCGCCCGGATGGCGCGCCTGATCGTCCACGGCCGGGCGCCCTACAACGCCGAGCCGCCGCTGGCGCGGCTGCGCGCCGCCTTCCGCACGGCGGCGGAGGATTTCTACGTGCGCAGTCACGGCGACCTGCCGGCGATCGACGCCGCCGCCTACCGGCTGCGGGTCGCGGGCGGCGGCGCGCCCCTGGCCCTGTCCCTCGACGACCTGCGGGCCCGTTTCCCGGTGGTCACCGTCACCGCCACCCTGCAATGCGCGGGCAACCGCCGGGGCGACCTGCGGGCCGTCGCCCCGGTCACCGGCGACCCGTGGGAGGCGGGCGCCATCGGCACCGCCGACTGGACCGGCGTGCGGCTCGCCGACGTGCTGCGCGCGGCCGGCGCGGGGGAGGGGGGCGTGAACCGGGACGGCAGCCGAGACGGCAGCCCTGACGACCGGCACGTAGCCTTCGAGAGCCGCGACACCGTCCACGAGACGGGGCGGCCCTACGGCGTCTCGATCCCGCTGGCCAAGGCGCTGGCGCCGGAGACCGTGCTGGCCTGGGCGATGAACGGGGCGCCGCTCCTGCCCGAGCACGGCTTCCCCCTGCGCGCCGTGGTGCCGGGCTACGCGGGCGTGCGCAGCCCGAAATGGCTGGACGCGGTCACCGTGCAGGATCGCCCCTCCGACAACCCGATCCAGGCGGCGGATTACCGGCTCTACCCGGCCGACGTCGATCCCGAGGGCGCCGCCCCGGCGCTAGGCCTGATCATCGACGGGATGCCGCTCAACAGCGCGATCTGCGAGCCGGCCCGGGGGGCGGTGCTGCGCCCGGGCCCGGCACGCCTGCGCGGCTACGCGGTCTGCGGCGACCGGCCGGTGGCGCGCGTCGACGTGTCGGGCGACGGCGGCCGGAGCTGGGTCCAGGCGCGGCTGGAGGCGGGCGCGCCCCACGCCTGGACGTTCTGGTCCGCCGACCTCGACCTGCCCGCGGGCGCGTGCGAGCTCGCCGTGCGCGCCTGGGACGCCGCCGGCCAGACGCAGCCGGCCTCCCCCGAGGCGGTCTGGAACCGCAAGGGCTACCTCAACACCGCGTGGCACCGGGTGGCGGTGCGGGTCGAGGCCTGACGGTGCGGCACGGAGCCGGGCCCCGCGCGGGTCACCCGACCGGGAGCGCGTGCGCCTCGCTGACGAGGTGGTAGAAGCGGCCCTCGAACAGGGTCATCACCGCCTCCGTCGCCGCGTGCGACTCGGGGCGGATCGAGGAAGCGAGGCAGGCGTCGAGCGCCGCCTGATCGGGGAAGTCCATCTCCAGGATCATCGCGATCGGCCGGGCGTCGGCGTCCTTCGAGACGAGGCGCTGCACCCGCACGGCCGTGACGCCGGGAAAGCGCCGCCAGAACGGCTCCAGCTCGTCGCGCACCCGGCGGAAGAACTCCTCCTCCCGGCCCGCGCGGACCGTGCCCTCGTAGATCGCCGTCCGGGTCAGCATCGCGGTGCGTCCTGCCGGGCCGCCGGGGCCCGCGGGGTCAACACCGGCGCGGCCCGATCGCTCCCGGGGGCCGGCCCGAGATGGGCATCCTCGACGCGGCGGCCGAGATCGTCACCGGCCGACTCGGGCCGGACCGCTTCCGCATCGCCGGCACCGCCGCGTTCGACGGCAACGACCGCAGGGTGTCGAGGACGGTCACCGCCGGCCTTCGTCGCGCAGATCCTTCAGTTCCGCGGCCGTGAACGCGACGCCGCGCGCCGCCAAGCCCGCGCGAAGGGCGCGCAACGCCTCGACGGCCGCCCGCGACCGGTCGCGGTCGGCGGCCGGCACGAGGCGCGCCACGGCCTTGCCGCTGCGCGTGATCACGACCTCATGCCCGCGCTCGACCTGGTCGAGAAGGGCATCCAGCCGATCCCTGGCATCCATCGCACTGACAGGATCCATGCCATGACTCTAGCCGGATGCCGCGAGCCGGGACAAGACCGGGGGTGACGGGACACAACGCGCCTCGCGGACCAGGGACGGGGACCGTCCTCGTGGCGCCTCCGCGGCGAGACTTGTTCGGAGACACGATGACCACACCCGCCTACATCGACCCGCTCGACGGCAGCACCTACCCGATCGACGTCCCGCGCTGGCGCTCGGATGCCGGCCGGCCGCTGATGATCACGCCCCTGCCCGGCCTCGACCGCGGGGACATCGACACCGCCGCGCGCTCGCTCTGGCGCTACGCCGCGGCGCTGCCGGTGGCGGTGGCCGACCCGATCAGCCTCGGCGAGGGCTGCACGCCGCTGGTGCGGCGGCGCTTCCGCGGGCGGGAGGCGCATTTCAAGCTCGAATGGTTCGCCCCCTCGGGCAGCTTCAAGGACCGGGGCGCGGCGGTGATGCTGTCGATCCTGCGCCAGCAGGGGATCGACGCGGTGCTGGAGGATTCGTCGGGCAACGGCGGCGCGGCGGTGGCGACCTACGCGGCCGCCGGGGGCCTGCGGGCGAAGATCCTCGTGCCCGCCTCGACCTCGCCGGCCAAGACGGTGCAGATGCGCGCCTGCGGGGCCGAGGTCGAGCTGATCCCCGGCACCCGCCAGGACACGGCGGAGGCGGCCGTCGCGCAGGCTGAAGAGATCTTCTACGCCAGCCACAACTGGCAGGCCCATTTCCTCCAGGGCACCAAGACGCTCGCCTACGAGCTGTGGGAGGATCTGGGCTTCCGCGCGCCCGACGCGGTGATCATCCCCTGCGGCGCCGGCAGCAACGTGCTGGGCTGCGACATCGGCTTCTCGGAGCTGCTGCGCCGCGGCGCGATCGACCGGCTGCCCCGGCTCTACGCGGTGCAGCCGGCCCACTGCGCCCCCCTGCACGCCGGCTTCGACGCGGGGGCGGACGACTTCGTCCCCGTCGACCCGCGCCCGACGCTGGCCGAGGGCGCCTCGATCGCCCGGCCGGTGCGCGGGCGCGCGGTGCTGGACGCCCTGCGCCGGTCCGGCGGCGGGACGGTGGCGGCCTCCGAGGCGGAGATCGAGGCGGGGCTGCGCGACCTCGCCGCCGCCGGCCTCTACGTCGAGCCGACCTGCGCCATGGCCGCCGCCGCCCTCGACCGGTTGACCGCCCGCGGCGCGATCGGCGCCGGGGAGACGGTCGTCGCGGTGCTCACCGGCACCGGCATCAAGGCGACGCCGCGCATCGCCGAGCTGCTGGGGCAGGCGCCGTAGGCCGGCCGGGGCGGACCGTCAGGAGAGCCCCATGCGCAATCACCCTGACGATCGTGCGGGCTGTAGCCGCTGTACAAGGTCGGTTCCAACCCGGCATTGAACAGCACGCCACGATGCGTATCTTTACACACTGAACGGGCGCCAGGATGGCGTCCGTCGAGGACGGCCGGATGCCCAGGTCGCCGCGCAGCCGTAAGACACGCGATGTGATCGGCGCACTCCGGGCAGACGGCTGGGACATCTACCGGAAGGGTCCAGGCGACCACGTGCAGTTCAAGCATCCGACCAAGCCGGGCAAGGTCACGGTGGACATGGGCACGCTGGAAATCCCGACAGGCACGCTCCGCAGCATCTACCGGCAGGCGGGGTGGGCTTGGTGACGCCCGGCAGAGGACGCGAGGCGATGGTCCACGTCGTGATGCTGATCCATACCGAGGCGGGTGCCTACGGGGCTTCCTTCCCGGACTTCCCCGGCGCGACGACGGTGGCGGGCGATCTCGACACGCTCTACCGCAAGGCGGCGGACATGCTGGCCTTCCACGTGGACGGCCTGATCGCGGACGGGGATCCGGTTCCCGTCCCCCGCCCGCTCGACGCTCTGAAGGCCGATCCGGACTTCCGCGCCGACAGCGCGGGGGCCATGGTCGGCCTCGTCCAGGTCGAGCTTCCGGGACGGGTGGTGCGGGTCACCATCTCGATGGAGGAGGGGCTGCTGCGGCAGGTCGACCGCGCGGCGGAGGCGGCCGGCGAGAGCCGTTCCGGTTTTCTCGCCCGGGCCGCCAAGGCGCGCATGAAGGCTCGCTTGAGAGTCCGGCTTCCGGCCGACGCCTGAGGCTGTATACGCCCTGAGCCCCGGCGCGGCCGGGCGCGAGATGGCGGCGGAGCATGCCCGAACCGAAACAGATCCGCGTCGTCGGCATCGGCACGGGTGATCCCGAGCACCTGACCCTCCAGGCGGTGCGGGCGCTCCGTGATGTCGACGCGGTGTTCGTCCTCGACAAGCGGGCCGAGACCGCCGACCTCGTGACCGTGCGCACCCGCATCTGCGCGGCGCATATCCGCAAGCCCTACCGGCTGGTGACGGTGGCCGACCCGCCCCGCGCGCGGCGGCCGGCCGACTACGCCGCCACCGTGGACGCGTGGCACGCCGAGCGGGCGGAGCGGCTGGAGGCGGCGTTCGCGGAGAGCCTCGCGGCCGGGGAGGTCGGCGCCGTCCTGGTCTGGGGCGACCCGGCGCTCTACGACAGCATCCTGCGCATCCTCGACCGCATCCGGGCGCGCGGGCGGCTGGCGCTCACCTGCGAGATCGTCCCCGGCCTGTCGAGCGTGAGCGTGCTCGCCGCCCGCCACGGCGTGCCGCTGAACACGATCGGCGGCGCGGTGCAGATCACCACCGGGCGCCGCCTCGCCGCCGGCTGGCCGGCCGGCGTCGACAGCGTCGTGGTGATGCTCGACGGCGACCCGACCTTCGCCGGCCTCGACCCCGACCTGACGGTCCACTGGGGCGCCTATCTGGGGAGCCCGGACGAGATCCTGGTCGCGGGCCGCCTCGGCGCCGTCGCCGACGAGATCCGCCGGGTCCGGGCCGAGGCCCGCGCCCGGCACGGCTGGATCATGGACATTTATTTGCTGGTGCGGCGGGCGGAGGCGGGTACGCCGTGACGCCTCCGCGCCGTGACTCTCGCCGCGCCGTGACTCCCGGGCCACGGACAGGGCGGGTCCGGCCGGGTAGACGCCCGCCATGCTGCGATTGCGGGACTACCAGCGCGCGAGCCTCGACGCGCTCCGGGCCGCCTGGGCGCGGGCGGAGGCGTCGGCGCGGGAGGGGGGAGGGGAGGCGGAGCCCCCCGGGCACCTCGTCGTGCTCCCCACCGGCGCGGGCAAGGCCCTGGTCATCGCGGCGCTCGCGCGGGAGGCGCTCGAAAAAAACCCCCTCGCCCGGGTGGCGATCGTCACCCACAGCCGCGAACTGGTCGCCCAGAATTTTTGCGAGCTGACGAACCACTGGCCGGAGGCGCCGGCCGGCGTGTTCTCCGCCGGGCTCGGGCGGCGGGAGGCGGGGGCGCAGGTCTTGGTCTGCGGCATCCAGTCGGTCGCCGACCGGCTCGAGGGGATCGGCCCCCGCGACCTCGTGATCGTCGACGAGGCGCACCTGATCCCGCGCGCCGCCGAGACCCGCTACGGCCGCTTCCTCGCGGGCCTGCGCGCCCTCACCCCGGGGATGCGGGTGGCGGGCTTCACCGCCACCCCCTACCGGCTCGATTCCGGGCGGCTCGACCAGGGCCCGGGCCGGCTGTTCTCGGGCATCGCCTACGAGGCCGATACCGGCGACCTGATCCGCCGCGGCTACCTCGCGCCGCTGGTCTCCAAGGCGACGCTGACGCAGCTCGACGTGACGGGCGTCGGCCGGCGGGGCGGCGACTACATCCCCGGCGAGCTGGAGGCCGCGGTCAACCGCGCCTGGATCACGCGGGCCGCGGTGGCCGAGCTGGCGGAGTACGGCCGGGACCGCCGCTCCTGGCTCGCCTTCTGCGCCGGGCTCGCCCACGCCGCCGCGGTGCGCGACGCGGTGCGGGCGGAGGGGTTCTCCTGCGAGACGGTGGACGGCGGCACCGGCCGGCGGGAGCGCGACCGGATCGTGGCGGCGTTCCGCGCCGGGACGATCCGCTGCCTCACGTCGGTGGGCGTGCTCGGCACCGGCTTCAACGCCCCCGAGGTCGACCTCGTCGCCCTGCTGCGGCCGACCCGCAGCACCGGGCTCTACGTGCAGCAGGTCGG
Organism: Methylobacterium amylolyticum; assembly: GCF_030700245.1. Taxonomy (GTDB): domain Bacteria; phylum Pseudomonadota; class Alphaproteobacteria; order Rhizobiales; family Beijerinckiaceae; genus Methylobacterium. Next base: position 99,307 of record NZ_JAUYZI010000020.1, on the reverse strand, counting down.
GCGGGCGCTGCGCCGGGCGCCGGGCAAGGCCGACGCGCTGATCCTCGACTATGCCGGGCTGGTGCGGATGCACGGGCCGGTCGACGCCGTCACCGTCCGCACCGCGGCCGAGGTCCGGGGTGGGGCAGGGGGCCTGCGCGCCAAGCCCTGCCCCGGCTGCGGGGCGCTGATCGCCCTCAACGCCTCCACCTGCGAGGCGTGCTGGACCGAGCCGGAGACGGAGCGGGAGCCCGGCCACGAGGCCTCCGCCGAGGACGCGTTGCCGATCCTCTCCGACGCCGTGTTCGGGCGGGACCCGGTTCCCCACGGCCCCGCCCCGGACGGCCCCGCCCCGGACGGCCCCGCCCCGGACGGCCCTGCCCCGGACGGACCGGATCGGGCCGAGGACTGGCGCCCGGTCACCGGCTGGCGCCTGGAGGCGGCCGCGGACGGGCTCGACGTGGTGCTGACCTGGGCGGACGGTGCCTGTGCGGACGGGGTCTGGCGCGTCCGGCTGGAGCCGGGGGGCAGCGGCTACGCCCGCGAGAAGGCGGTGTTGTGGTGGCGCGGCCTCGGCGGCGGCCGCGACGCGCCGATGGACGCGGCGGGCTTCCTCGACGGCGCCGACGGCCTGGAGCCGCCCGCGGCGATCCGGGTGCGGCGGGGCCGCCTGTCGGAGGAGATCGCCTGCCGGGCGGCCGGGGGCCGGGTGGTCGGCGACGTGCGCCGGCTCGTCGGCCGCGCCGCGTGACGGGCGGTGTGACCGGGCGGCGGGGCAGGGGGCCCGGACCGCCCTCACCCGGGATGCGGCCGGCCTGCGACGGATCCGGTGCGGCGACCCGCGGCGGGGCGACGGGGTTCGGGCCGTGGCATGCCGGCGTCGGGGCCGGACCTGCCGGAGGCCGGCGATCCGGCATGCCAGATTGGAATGCAAACTCCCCTCACCCGGTCGGCCAGAGGTTCAGGTTCCATAATATATCTTATGCGAACGCCGGACCGGGGGCTGGAACGGCTTTAACGACGGTCGAAATGCACCGGCCCGGGCCTGCAGGAAGGCGTCGGGAACGCGACCGGAGCCGATTCGACTGCCCTGCCCCACCGCCTCTGTCGGTAGCACGAGCCGCTACCGGGAATTGTCGGCGCCGATGATTGCGCGGGGCACGGGAACGTCGAAGTAGATGCGGTCGAGGTCGATCTCGAAGTCGACGGCCTCGAACCGGAGCAGGGTGCCCGGCGCCACGAGGACCTCCATCGTCCACCCGGCCTCATCCCGCCGATAGTGCTCGACCCGCATCTGGTCCTGGTAGATCAGGGCGATGTGGCGCAGGGTCGGGAGCGACTTGTAGAATGCGAGCTTGCCGCCGCGGTCGTGATCCATCGTCGACGGCGACAGCACCTCCACCACCACGACCGGATCGGTCACGTAGGTCTGGTTCTGCCGCGGACCGCAGCGGACGACGATATCGGGCTTCGTCTTGTCGCGGCCACGGCCGTCATCCGAGCGCTGGACGCGCATCCCGCCCTGGTAGCTCCGGCAGCCCGCCGCATCCATCGCCAGCTTGAGCGGGGCGCCGACATTGCCGGCGATCTGCTCGTGGTTCTCCGTCGGGTTGGTCATCATGACCAGTTCGCCGTCGACGAGCTCCCAGTCGCGATCGTCGCGCTGCCCGGCGACGAAGCTGTCGAACGCGGCGATCGTCAGCGCGGACGATCGCTGGACGGGGTCCGCCATGAAGCCCTCCGGCGCTCCGGATGCGACGTGTCGAGACGGCAACCGGTCCGCCGGGGAGCGCGGCACGGATCGTACATCACGCGGCGGGTCGTCGCCAAAGACGCGACGCCTCGGCCCGCGCGGAGGAGGGAGCCCGCCTCACGCGGCCCGGGTCCCCTCGCCCGCCCGCGTCCCGTTCCCCTTGCCACGCCCCTTGCCACGCCCCTTGCCACCCCCCTCCCCGCCCCGGAACCGGGCGAAGCGCAGGGCCAGAACCGGCAGCACCGCGAGCGTGAGCAGGGTGGAGCTCATGAGGCCGCCGAGGATGATCTGCGCCATCGGGCCCTCGATCTCGCGGCCGGGCTCGCCCGCCCCCAGCGCCAGCGGCAGCAGGCCCAGCCCGGTGACGAGGGAGGTCATCAGGATCGGCACCATCCGGTCGGCGGCGCCGTCGGCCGCGGTGGCCGCGTCCCAGCGCCGGCCCTCGACCGTGACGAGATGCTCGTAATGGGCGATCATCATCACGCTGTTGCGCAGGGAGATGCCCGACAGGGTGACGAAGCCGACGATCGAGCCGAGCGACAGCACGCCGCCGGTGAGCGCCGCAGCCGCCACGCCGCCGACGAAGGCGAAGGGGAGGTTGGCGAGCACCAGCAGCAGGTTGGCCCCCGATCCGGTGACGACCGCGAGCAGCAGCACGATGCCGAAGCCGGCGAGCGCGGCGTGGACCAGGAGGTCGCGCCGCGCCGCGGCCTGCGCGTCCGCCGCCCCGGCGAAGGCGACGTAGACGCCCTCGGGCAGCCGCACCTCGCGGGCGATCTTGCGCCGGGCGGCCTCGACGAAGCCCGCCACGTCCCGGCCCTCGACGTTGGCGGTCACCGCCTGCACCCGCTGCGCGCCGAGGTGCTGCACCTGGTAGCGGCCGGCGCTCTCGTAGACCTCGGCGACCTGCGACAGGCGGACGTAGCGCCCGCCGGGCGTGCGCAGGGGCAGGTCGCCCACCGCGCTCAGGCGCCCCCGCGCCCGCGCGTCGAGGATGACGAGGACGTTGAACACGGCGTTGCCGCGGTAGGTCTGGCCGACCACGTCGCCCTGGTAGGCGGTGCGGACCGCCTCCAGCACGTCCACCGCGTCGAGGCCCCAGTGGCGCAGGTCCGCCGGGCGCAGGGCCACGGTCACCTGGGGCAGCCCGGCGGGGGAGGCCTGCTGCACGTCGCGCGCGCCCCGCACCTCCGCCAGTTCCCGGGCCACCGCGCGGGCGGCGGCCTCGATCCGGTCGAGGTCGTTGCCCACCACGTTGACGACGACCGGCGCGGTGAACCCCGAGACCGTCTCCTCGATCCGCTCGGTCAGGAAGGTCTTCAGGGAGAAGGCCGCCCCGGGAAAGCCGGCGATCAGCGCGCGGATCCCGGCCTCGACCGCCCGCTGGCCGGCCCCGTCGAGGCCGGGGTCGAGGTCGATGTGGATCTCGCTGTAGTGCGGGCCGGCCGTGTCCTGCCCGGCCTCGGCCCGGCCGATCTGCGAGGCCACCGCCCGCACCCCCGGGATCGCCTTCAGGTCCCCGGTGATCAGCGCGCCGAGCCGCTCCGATTCCCGCACCGAGGTGCCCGGGGCGGCGGCCATGTGCAGGATCAGGTGGCCCTCCTTGAGGTCGGGCAGGAAGGCGGCGCCCAGCGTCGGGAGGAGGGCGGCGCCGGCGAGCGTCGCGAGCACGCTTCCGGTGATGATCGTGCGCGGCGCCCGGCCGATCCGCGCGAGCAGACCCAGGTAGAGCGCCCGGCTCCAGCGCACCGCGGGCGGCTCGGCGGCGCGCGCCGCCCCGCCCCGTCCGAGCAGCAGCAGGGCGAGCGCCGGCGTCACCGTCAGCGCGACGAGGAGCGAGGCCAGGACTGCGGCGATGTAGGCGAGCGCGAGCGGCCCGAACAGGCGCCCGGCCACCCCCGTCAGCGCCAGCACCGGCAGGAACATCAGCAGCACGGCGAGCGTCGCGTAGGCGACCGAGCCGCGCACCTCCAGGATGGCGTCGCGGACGATCCGGGCCGCCCCGCCCCGACCCGTCCTCTCCCCTGCCCCGCCTCCTGTTCCCTCCCCTGCCCCGCGCAGGCGGCGGGCGACGTTCTCGACGCCGATCACCGCGTCGTCGACCACCTCGCCGATGGCGAGCGCGAGGCCGCCGAGCGTCATGGTGTTGAGGCTCTCGCCCCAGGCCTGGAGGCTGAGCGCGGCGGCGATCAGCGAGAGCGGGATCGCCGCCGCGCTGATCAGGGCGCTGCGCCAGTCGGCGAGGAAGACGAGCAGCACGATCACCACCAGCGCCCCGCCGAGCGCCAGCGCCTGGATGACGTTGCCGTTGGCCGCGTCCACGAAGTTGGCCGGGCGGAACAGGTCGGGGCGCAACGACACGCCCTCGCGGGTCAGCGCCGGGCGCAGCTCCTCCAGGGCCGCCTCCAGCCGCGCCGTCACCGCGCGGGTGTCGACCCCGATCCCGGCGCCGACCATCAGCAGCACGCCGGGCTTGCCGTCGACCAGCGCCCCGCCGATGGCGGGCTCCGGCGCGGCGGTGACGGTGGCCACGTCGGACAGCACCACGCTCGCCCCGCCCTCGTTGACCAGCACCGTGCGCCCCAGCGCCTCGGGGGTGAGCGCCTGCCCCTCGGTGCGCAGCACCACCCGCTGGTTGGGGGTGTCGACGAAGCCCGCCCCGCGCACGCCGGTCGCCTTGCGGGCGGCGGCGAGCACGTCGTTGAGGCCGACCTGGAAGCGGATCAGGTCGTCGGGCCGCACCTGCACCTGGAGGGAGCGGACCGCGCCGCCGTAGACCGAGACCTGGGCGATGCCCGGCACCGCCTGGAGGCGCAGGCGCACGGTCCAGTCGGCCAGCGCCCGCAGGTCCATCGCGTCGCGGGTGTCGGAGGTCAGCCCGACCAGCAGCACCGTGGAGGTGGCGGAGGTCAGCGCCGTCATCGCCGGCGGCATCACCCCCTGCGGCAGCCGCCCCGCCAGGGCGGCGAGGCGTTCGCCGACGCGCTGGCGCACCCGGTCGACGTCGCTGCCCGCCCGGAACGCGGCGGTGATCACCGACAGGCCCTGGATCGAGGAGGAGCGCAGGGTCTCCAGCCCCGGCAGGCCGCCGACCGCCACCTCGACCGCCTGGGTGACCAGCACCTCGACCTGCTCCGGGTCGAGGCCCGGCGCCTCGGTCTGGATCGTCACCGTCGGCGGCGCGAATTCCGGGAAGACGTCGTAGCGGGCGTCCCGCAGGGCGAAGAGGCCGAAGACGAGCAGCGCCGCGGCCAGCGCCAGCACCACCCGCGGCAGCCGGACCGCGAACCCGACCAGCGCCGCCTGGGGGCCGGAGACGGGCCCGGCCGGGCCCGCCTCATCCGGGACCTGCTCAGTCATCGTCGTCGCCCACGACGCGGATGCGGGCCTTCATCTCCTCGGAGAGCAGCGCCTGGCCGCCCCGCAGCACGATCTCGCTGCCGTCCGCCAGATCCCCGACCACGAAGGCGTCGGCCGACATCGGCGCGTCGGGCGGGACCAGGTGGCGGACGTAGCCGCCCTCCCCCACTCCCCGGTAGACCCAGGTGCCGCCCTCGCCGTGCACCACCGCGTCCTCGGGCACGAGGACGCCCCGCGCCTCCCGCTCGGCCGGCAGGAAGGCCATGGTGCTCATGCCGGGCAGGAGGCCGCTGTCGCCGGAGACGCGGTAGAAGAAGCTCTGCCCCTGGACCCGCGGGTCGGTGCGGGTGGCGGGCGAGACGAGGCTCAGGGCGACCCGCGCGCTCTGCGGCGGCACCTCGGCGAAGGCGTCCCGCGGCGGCGCGGAGAGCCCCTCCCCCGGCGGCAGGGTGACCTGCATCAGGAACTCGGCGCGCTCGATCAGCCGGGTGACCAGGGGGCTGCGCGCGACGATCGCCCGGCCGATCACCGGCCCCCATTCCTGCTGGGCCGTGGCGGCGAGCGTGCGCAACTGCGACTCGGCGGCGGTCACGGCGGCCTGGTCGGTCAGCGCGGCGCCCTCCGCCGCCTCGATCTGGGCGGCGGCCATCGCCGCGACGCCGAGGCTGCGGGCCCGCCGCGCCGCGCTCGCCGAGACCTCGGCCCGGGCCCGGGCGGTCTGGAGGGCGGCGAGCGCGCCCGCGTAGCTGTTGGTCAGCTCGGTCACCCGGGCGAGGTCGAGGACGCTGCCGTAGGCGGTCAGCTCCTGGCGGTGGGCGGTCGCCGGCAGGGTCGCGGTGACAAGGCCGATCCGGGCGCGCTCGGGGCCCGTGAGCCGCACCACGGTGCGCCCGTCCTCCACGGCGGTGCGGGTCGGGGGCGGGCCCCGCTCGGGCTCGGGCGGGCGGGCGAACGGGATCGCGGGCAGGCGGGCGCGCAGGTCGGCGAGCAGCGGGGCGATCATCGCCGGGGCAGCCCCCGCCCGCAGGCCCGCGCCCGTCTCGGTCAGGGCGATGGCGCCGAGGGCGGCCGCGCCGAGCACCAGCCCCGCGGACAGGATGGCCCGCCGTCGCACCACGCACCCCTCCCCGGCCCCGCACGAAGCGAATTGCCACTTTTGCCCGGTTTCTGTTTCGGAATCTACCCGATCGCGGGGCGTGGGGGCGGGACGGCGCCTCACCCCTCCAGCGGCACCTCCAGGCGGAAGCGGGCGCCCCGCCCCTCCGGCGGCGTCGCCAGCTTGCCGCCGAGCTGGCGGGCGAGGCTGCCGACCACGCGCATGCCGAGGCTGCGGGAGGCGCGGCCGATCTCGAAGCCCGCCGGCAGCCCGACCCCGTCGTCGCCCACCTCGACGGCGAGGCCGTCGAGGTGGCGCTCGGCCCGCACCCGGATCTCGCCGCCGTCCGGGAAGGTCTCGGCGGGGTAGGCGTATTTCAGGGCGTTGGTGACGAGCTCGTTGACGAGGAGCCCGATCGGGATCGCCCGGTCGGCGGACATCCGCTGCGGCTCCGCCGTGCAGACGAGCCGGTGGCCCGGCGCGCCGCTCGCGAGGTTGGCCACGAGCTTCTCCAGGAAGGGGGCGAGGTCGATCTCGCCCGGCACCCCCTCCCCCTCCGCAACTTTATCGCCTTGCCGCCAGAGCTGGTCGTGGACGCCGGCGATCGCCTCGACCCGGCTGCGGGCGTCGGAGAGCGCGGCCTGGACCGCCTCGCTGTCGGCGGCCCGGGCCTGGAGGGCGAGCAGGCTCGCGACGATGGCGAGGCTGTTCTTCACCCGGTGGCTCATCTCCCGGGCGAGCAGGTCCTGGCGACTGAGCGCGGCGCGCAGCAAGCTTTCCGTGCGCTGGCGCTCGATCGCCCCGCCGAGCAGGTTGGCGAAGCCCTGCATGAAGGCGATGTCGGCCTCCGCGAACACGCCCTCGCGGGTGTCGTCCACCTCCAGCACGCCGAAGGCGCCGTCGCGGTTCTCGATCAGCACGTTGATCGCCCGCCGGATGCCGTGCTCGGCCATGAGCTGGGGCGTGCGGAACCGGGTCTCCTGCGCGAGGTGGTTCGAGATCACCGGCCGCCCGGTCTTGAGGGCGTAGCCCGCGGGCGAGGCGAGGTCGGCGCCGACCCGGGCCTGCCCCAGCACCTCCGGCCCCCAGCCGACGCCGGCGCGCACCAGCAGCGTGTCCTCGCCGCGCAGGTATTCCAGCGCCTTGCAGAACTCGGCGCCCATGCCCTGCGCGCACAGCTCGGCCGCCCGCTGCAGCAGCCGGTCCACGTCGGTGCCGCGCAGCGCCTCGACCCCGAACTCGGAGAGGATCGCCTGCTGGCGCAGGCGGAAGTCGAGTTCGGCGGGGGGCAGCGCGCCGGGGTTCGGGTCCGTCGGGCTCGGCTCCACGCGGGCCTGTTCAGGTACGGCACTCATGATGCCCGAGCCTAGCAGGATGCGCCCGCCGAGGCGACGCCGCGGCCTTTCGTCTGCCCCGGGACCGTCCCGGGACCTTCGCGGGCGGGGGCGCGTTCGCTCTCTCGACTGCCGACGGACAACTGACGATTGAAGAGGGTGAGGGGCAATGGCCGAAGACGTGAAGGGACACGACGTGGCGGGACTCTCGGACCACGCGCTCTCGATCCTCGCCTTCGCGGCCTATCACCGCCTCGTCAGCGGCGAGCGCGTGACCTCGGTGATCCGCCGGGACGGCGCCGGCCACGAGGCCGACCCGGAGGGCGTGAAGGAGCTGGAGGCGCGCGGCCTCGCCACGGCCGGCGAGACCGAGATCGACCTCGGCGCGGCGGCGCAGGAGGCGGTCGAGACGCTGGTGGCCGCGCTGCGGGGTGCGGTCGGGCGCTAACGCAACGCGTCGCCGCCGGAGAAGAGATCCGCCACGTCGCGGCGGGCGTGCAGGATGTTCACGACCTCGAACGCGCCGCCGACGTAGCGGAAATACAGGATGTGATGGCGGTAGGGAAAGCTTCGGACGTCCGGCCGCAACTCGGGCCGCGCACGTCCCAGGGTTCCCGGAAGTCCGGCGAGCTTGTGGCACTGGGCCCGCAATTCCTCGACGTCGGCCCGACCCGTCGCGATGCTGCCGCTGCTCTCCGTGATATGAACGAGGATGTCGACGAGGTCGGCCCGCGCAGCGGCGAGGAAGACCGCACGTCTCATGCGCGGAAGCCGCGCGCCTCCAGCTCGGCCGCCGTCGCGTCGAGCGCCGCGTCGATCTCCGCCTCGCCCGCGTGACCGCCGGCGGCGATCGAGGCATCCAGCGTCCGCCGCAGTGCCGTCAGGCGGGACTCCCGCTCCTCGACGAGGCGCAGGCCCTCGCGCACGACCTCGCTGGCCGAGCCGTAGCGGCCGTCGCGCACGACGCGCGCGATGAAGTCTTCCCAGCGCTCTCCGACGGAGACGTCCATCGCCCCACCTCTCTCGCGAAGCCGCACGATCGGAAGCCGCACGTTAGCAGGAACGGGGCCTGCACGACCATCTGTTAAGGCGGCGGCGACACGGCTCCGCGGCCGGCGTGCGGACGAAGGCGCCGCGACGAGCACCGCCCGATCCGCGACGTGAGATCGCGCACATCGTCCCCACCCGGGGGCTCGCCCGGTCCGTGCCGCCGTCTAGTTGTAACGGTTCCAGCTTAAGAGAGCCGGGACCGCTGCATGACCATCCCCCTCAGGCTGACCCTGAACGGGCAGCCCCGCACGATCGACCTCGACGATCCCCGCGTCACCCTCCTCGACCTGCTGCGCGAGCGGCTCGGCCTCACCGGCGCGAAGAAGGGCTGCGACCGCGGCCAGTGCGGCGCCTGCACCGTCCTCGTCGACGGGCGGCGGATCAACGCCTGCCTCCAGCTCGCCGCGAGCCTCGACGGGGCCGAGGTGACCACCATCGAGGGCCTGTCCGAGGGCGACGCGCTGCACCCGGTGCAGGCGGCCTTCATCGCCCATGACGGCTTCCAGTGCGGCTTCTGCACCCCGGGCCAGATCATGAGCGCGGTCGGCCTGATCCGCGAGGGCCGGGCCGGGACCGATCCCGAGCGCATCCGCGAGGGGATGAGCGGCAACCTCTGCCGCTGCGGCGCCTACGCCGGCATCCTGGAAGCGGTGCAAGAGGCGTCGCGAGGGGCGTCGCGCGACGCCGCCGGCCGCGCGCAGCCGCAGGAGGACGCCGCGTGATCCGCTTCGACTACACCCGCGCCTCCGATATCGCCGGGGCAATCGCGGCGGCGCAAAAGCCCGGCGCCGCCTACCTCGCGGCCGGCACCAACCTCGTCGACCTGATGAAGGGCGGGGTGGAGACGCCGGCCCACCTCGTCGACATCACCCGCCTGCCCGGCCTGTCGGGGATCGCGATGCTGCCCGACGGCGGCGCCCGGGTCGGCGCGCTGGTGCGCAACAGCGACCTCGCCCACGACGCCGCCTTCGCCAAGGCCTACCCGATGGTGGCGGAGGCGCTGCTCGCCGGCGCCTCGGCGCAACTGCGCAACGCCGCGACGGTGGGCGGCAACCTGATGCAGCGCACCCGCTGCCCGTACTTCACCGACGCGGTCTCCCCCTGCAACAAGCGCGCGGCGGGCTCGGGCTGCGCCGCGCTCGGCCATCCCACCCGCCTCCACGCGGTCGCGGGCTGGAGCGCGCACTGCATCGCCACCCACCCCTCCGATTTCTGCGTGCCGCTGGCCGCACTCGACGCCGTCGTCGAGATCGAAGGCCCCGGGGGCACCCGGACCGTGCCGCTGGCCGACTTCCACCGCCTGCCGGGGGACCATCCGGAGCGGGAGACGGCGCTGGAGCCGGGCGAGCTGATCACCGCAATCCTGCTGCCGCCGGAGGCGGCGGGGTTCCGGGGCAACGCCCGCTACCTCAAGGTCCGCGACCGCACCTCCTACGCCTTCGCCGTGGTCTCGGCGGCCGCGGCGCTGACCCTCGACGGCGGGCGGATCGGGCGCGCCCGGCTCGCCCTCGGCGGGCTCGCGCTCAAGCCCTGGCGGGTGCGCGAGGCCGAGGACGCGCTCGCCGGCCAGACCCCCGCCCCCGAGGCGTTCGCGCGGGCGGCGGAGATCGCGCTCTCCGACGCCAAGCCCTCGGGCGAGGCCAACGCCTTCAAGATCGAGCTCGCCCGGCGGGTGGCCGCCCGGGCGCTGGCGCTCGCCGCCGCCGGCACGCCCGCCCGCGTGCCGGCCCTGCCCGCCTCCCCCTTCGGCATCGTCTGAGGTTCTTTCCCATGACCGCGACGTCTGTGCCCGCGCCATCCACGCCCACTGGCGACACCCGCCACGGCTCCAGCATCGGCCAGCCGCTCACCCGCCGCGACGGCCCGCTCAAGGTGCGGGGACAGGCCCGCTTCGCCGCCGACAACCTGCCCCCCGGCACGCTCCACGCCGCGCTCTGCGTCGCCCGCATCGCCCGGGGCCGCGTCACCGGCCTCGACGTGGCGGCGGCTGAGGCCCATCCCGGCGTCGTCGCGGTGATGACGCCGGAGAACGCCCCGAAGCTCGCCAAGGACCCGGACCTGAAGGACGTGCCCTTCACCTTCCGCCTCGACGTCCTCCAGAACGACCGGGTGCGCTACGCCAACCAGCCGGTCGCGGTGGTGATCGCCGAGACCCTGGAGGCGGCGACCGAGGGGGCGCGGCTGCTCGCCCCGACCTACGCGGCCGAGACGCCGCGCATCGGGCTCAACGCGGGCGAGGTGTTCACCCCCGACTCGGTCGGCGTGGGCGCCCCCGCCTCCGAGGGTGAGGGCGACGTGGATGCCGGGCTCGCGGCCGCATCCCAGAAAATCGCGGCGACCTACGAGACGCCGGCCCAGTACCACAACGCCATGGAGCCGCACGCGGCGGTGGCGCAGTGGGAGGGCGACCGGCTGACCCTGCACATGCCGACGCAGGGGCTGGCCATCGCGCAAGGCCGGCTCGCCGCCCTGTTCGGCATCCGGCCCTCCGACATCCACATCGAGAGCCCCTATCTCGGCGGCGGCTTCGGCTCGAAGGGCGTGCCGGCCGGCCCGCAGGTGCTGGCCTGCATGGCGGCCAAGCTCGTCGGCCGCCCGGTCAAGCTCGTGCCGACCCGCGCGCAGATGTACGGCCCGATGGGCCATCGCGGCCCGACCCGGCAGACGGTGCGCCTCGGCGCCGACGCGGGCGGCAAGCTCACCGCGCTGGACCACCACATCCTCACGGCCTCGTCGAGCTTCGACGACTTCTTCGAGCCGGCGGGGCGCGTCACCAGCACCCTGTACGCCAGCCCCGCCATCGCGGTCCGCCACGAGGCGGTGCGGCTCGATACCGGCACGCCGCTGTTCATGCGCGCCCCCGGCGAGGCCTCGGGCAGCGTGGCGATCGAGAGCGCGCTCGACGAGCTGGCCCACGACCTGAACATGGACCCGCTCGAACTGCGGCTGGCCAACTACGCCGAGGTCGAGCCGATCACCGGCAAGCCGTTCTCCTCCAAGGCCCTGCGGGAGTGCTACAGTCGTGGCGCCGAGGCGTTCGGCTGGGCCGGGCGGCCGCTGAAGCCGCGCCAGACCCGGGACCGGGACGGGTTCCTGGTCGGCACCGGCGTCGGCACCGCGACCTTCCCGGCGCTGATCTTCGAGGGGCAGGCCCGGGCCGAGATCCGCGCCGACGGCACCGGCACGGTCGAACTCGGGGCCCTCGACATGGGCCAGGGCGCCTGGACCGCGCTCGCCCAGATCGCCGCCGACGGCCTCGGCATCGGCATGGAGGCGCTGACCTTCCGGATGGGCTCGTCCGACCTGCCGAGCGCCGGGATCGCCGGCGGCTCGGGCCACACGGCAACCGCCGGCAACGCGATCCACGCCGCCGCGGGGGACGTGGTCGCCCAGCTCGCCGCGCTGGCGACCGCCGACCCGGCCTCGCCGCTCTACGGGGCGGGCAACGCGGGCGTCACCGCCGCGAACGGGCGCCTGACCCGCCGCGACGACCCGGGCCGCAGCGAGTCCTTCGCCGACATCCTGGCCCGCGCCGGCCGGGCGCGGATCGAGGGCACGGGCAAGGCCGGCGCCGACCCGGCGGCCCAGAAATCCTACGCCATGCACGCCCACGGGGCCGTGTTCGCCGAGGTGAAGGTCGACCCCGACCTCGGCCAGATCCGGGTGAGCCGGCTGGTCGGCGCCTTCGCGGCGGGCCGGGTGATCAACCCGCGCCTCGTGCGCAGCCAGTATTACGGCGGGATGATCTGGGGCCTGTCCTTCGCCCTGCACGAGCGGGCGGAGATGGACCCGCGCACCGGGCGCTTCCTCAACGACAACCTCGCCGAGTACCATCTGCCGGTGAACGCCGACATCCCGGCCATGGAGGCGATCCTCGTCCACGAGGACGACGCGGTGGTGAACGCGCTCGGCGTCAAGGGCGTCGGCGAGATCGGCATCACCGGCACCGCCGGCGCCATCGCCAACGCGGTCTGGCACGCCACGGGGATGCGGGTGCGCGACATCCCGATCACCCTGGACAAGCTGCTGGGCTGATTGTTTCGGGATTTCGCGGAGAGCCGCGCCGTCCCTCGAGCAGGACGCCATCTTCCTCTCCGCCCGGATCGAGATTTCCCGATCCGGGCGCGAACGGCGGAGAGGCCCTGCGGGCAGTGTCCACAAAACGCCGTGTGAAGCCGGGGGCCGACCCCGTCGATCGGCAGCGCCGTCTGCCCGGTCGCAGGATGCGGCGGAGTGTGGACCGGCCGCGCAGCCGGGGCGTGAAGGGGGGATCGTCCCGGGGGCTCGGGCGGACGCCGCCTTCCGTCCGGGCGGGATCGGCGTCCCGGCCGTCTCGGCGATTGCGCCCCTCCCCGCCCGGGCCTATATACCGCCATCCCCTTATTCGAGCGTGACACGGGACCTGTCCGGATCGGTGCGATCCGGAGCCCGCGGCCCGATTCCCGGCCCGACCCGTTCCGCCAGGTTGGAGCCGCGTGAGAGCATGTCCCAGGGCCCGCTGATGCCGAAGGCCACCGCCGTGTGGCTGGTCGAGAACACCTCCCTGGCGTTCGAGCAGATCGCCGATTTCTGCAAATTGCACCCGCTGGAGGTGAAGGGCATCGCCGACGGCGAGGTCGCCGCCGGGATCAAGGGGCTCGACCCCGTCTCCACCGGCCAGCTCACCCGCGACGAGATCGAGAAGGCGCAGAAGGCGCCGCACTACAAGCTCAAGCCCGCGGTCTCGAAGGTGAAGCTGCCGGAGGTGAAGCGCACCACCAAGGGCCCGCGCTACACCCCCCTCTCCCGCCGCCAGGACCGGCCGAACGCCATCCTCTGGCTGCTGCGCAACCACCCCGAGCTGAAGGACGCACAGATCATCCGGCTGGTGGGCACCACCAAGTCGACGATCCAGCAGATCCGCGAGCGCACCCACTGGAATTCCGGCTCGCTCCAGCCGATGGACCCGGTGACCCTGGGCCTGACCACCCAGATCGCCCTCGACTTCGAGGTGCAGCGCGCGGCGGCCGACCGCCCGGCGGCGCTGGCGGCCGAGGGCGGCGCCTCCCTGCTGCCGACCGAGGTCTCCACCGCCCGCGAGCCGGAGCCCGACGAGGACGATGCGCCCCGCGGCGGCCGCGAGGAGCGGATCGACGCCGACTCGGTCTTCGCCCGCCTCAAGGGCCGGCATCAGGACGCGGACGACGAGGAGTAGGGCGCCCCGCCCCGGGGCCGGAGCGCCTCCGCGCCCCGATCCGGCAGGCCGCGGGACGTCGTGTCCGTCTGAACCGTTCGGCGATCCGGGCCCGCGCCGTCATCGCGAACCGCAGGCGAAGCGACCCAGGGCCGCGCGACCTCACAGGACGTGGCGCCGCGGGGTCGCGTCGCTCCGCTCGCGAAGGCGGAGAGAGCCGATCCCGACCGAGCCCGTATCGCGGGTCCGAGCCGCACATCGTTCTGTCTCCGCCTGCCTATTCAAGGCTGCATTTCGCGGACCTGTCGAGACGTTTTGCGGCCGCAGCCGCAAGATTGGATCGACACAGAGGGTGTTCTCTCCGGAAGCGTGACGACCGGCCCCATGCACGGCACCGAGCAGCGGTGTCGCCTCCGCTTCACCGACGCAACCTTGACGGAAAAATTCAGTCTCCGGTTGTGATGCGCGCGGGAGAAGTCAACAGAACGAAAGCCTCATCCGCCGGCTGAATCTGACGAAATCAGTCACGAGGCGAGCCTTATTTAATCTTCGTCCCGTACTCCATGTCGCCGTGAGGAGCCGACGGGCCGTGCCTGCCGGGGGCGGGCAGGACCGGGTTCCTCGTCAATCTTGCCCGGGGCATGGCCCGAGGCGACGGAGACGGGACGATGACGAGAGTGTTGCGCAACAGTTCCCTGCTGCTGAAGTCGGCGATCCCGCTGCTGATCATCGCCCTGGTCGCCGTGGGGCTGGTGGCCTACGCGCGCGGCGCCCTGGACGACCTCGCGGGCCGCACGCGGACCCTCGTCGAGGTCCAGGCGACACGTCTGGAGAACGTCCTCAAGCTCCGCGTCTACGTCGGCGAGGCCACGATCCAGAACCGCAACATCATCCTCGCGGTGGACGAGCGCGGGCTGGACGACTTCAGGACCCGCTACGATGCGGCGGTCGCCACGGCCTACGGCGCGGTCGACAAGCTGATCGCCCTCGCCGACACCCCGGAGCGCAAGGCTTCCAACCAGGCCCTGCGCGACCTGATGAAGGGCTACTTCGCGATCGTCGACCGGTCGAACGCCCTCGCCCTCAAGGGCGACCGGGCGGCGGCGAGCCGGATCGCCCAGCAGGAAGGCACGCCGCTGCGGGCGAAGGTGCGCGAGGCCGCGCAGACCCGGATCGACCTGCTCACGGGGGAACTCGCGGCGGCCAAGGCCGGGGCGCAGGCGCAGGCCGACCGGTCGACGCTGGTCCTGATCGTCGCGGCGGCGGTCGGCCTGCTGGCGGCGCTCGCCCTGGCGGCCGGCATCGTCGTGTTCGGCGTCACCCGCCCGCTGGCCAACCTCGTCGGGGTGCTGCGGCGCATGGCCGGCGGCGAGATCGACGCGGCCATCCCGGAAGCCGCGCGCGGCGACGAGATCGGCGCCGTCGGCCGGGCCGTCGAGGCCATCAAGACGATGGTGGCGCGGAAGGCCGCCGAGGAGGCCGAGCGCAAGCAGATCGCCGACGCGGCCGCCGCCGCCGCGCGCAAGCAGGCGATGCTGGAACTCGCCGACGGCTTCGAGGGCGCGGTCGGCGGCATCGTCGGGCAGGTGTCGTCGGCCGCGACCGAGTTGCAGGCCACCGCCCAGCAGATGACCGCCACCGCCAACGAGACCGCCAGCCAGTCGACCACGGTGGCCGCGGCGGCCGAGGAGGCGGCCTCGAACGTCGGCACGGTGGCGGCTGCGGCCGAGGAACTCGGCGCCTCGGTGCAGGAGATCGGCCGGCAGGTGCAGGGCTCGGCGGCGCTGGCCCAGCGCGCGATGGGCGAGGCGGACCAGACGGCCCACCTCGTGCAGGAACTCAACGGCGCGGTCGCCCGGATCGGCGACGTGGTCGGGCTGATCTCGAACATCGCCAGCCAGACCAACCTGCTGGCGCTCAACGCGACGATCGAGGCGGCGCGGGCCGGCGAGGCGGGGCGCGGCTTCGCGGTGGTGGCGAGCGAGGTCAAGGCGCTCGCCGGCCAGACGGCGCGGGCGACCGAGGAGATCGCGGAGCAGATCGGCAAGGTGCAGGCGGCGACGGGCCACGCGGTGGCGGCGATCGGCGGCATCACCGGGCAGATCCGCGAGATCAGCGCGGTGGCGACGACGATCGCGGCGGCGGTGGAGCAGCAGGGCGCGGCGACGCAGGAGATCGTGCGCAACGTGGCGCAGGCCTCGACCGGGACCGCGGAGGTGACGAGCAACATCGCCGGGGTGGCGCAGGCCTCGGACGAGACCGGGGCGGCGGCGAGCCAGGTCCTGGCCTCGGCCTCCGAGCTGTCGCGCCAGTCCGAGGGGCTGACGGTGGAGGTGCACCGCTTCCTCGCCACCGTGCGCGCCGCCTGACGCCGGCCGCCTCCCCGATCCCGGTCCGCGCCGCAGCGGTCCGGGATCGGGCTTTCCCACCCCGTGCCTCGGGATGAGGAGATGAAGGGATGGGAGGATCCGATCGGACCGGGGGCGGTGCCGCCCGGCGGCCTCTCCCCCGCCGGATCCCCGACCCCGGCGGGCGGAGTGAGAATCCCCGGCCCGGACGAGGCGCGGACGGGCGACCGGAACCGGATCCAGCCGAAGCGTGGCCGGACACTTGCGGAACAGGTGCGGAACGTTTAACCTGTTCGTGATTTGTTTCTGCGGTTTCACCGCATCACCGCGAGTCGCCCGCCGATGCTCACGCGCAAGCAGTTGGATCTCCTGCGCTTCATCCAGCAGCGCATGCAGGAATGCGGTGTGCCGCCCTCCTTCGACGAGATGAAGGACGCGCTCGATCTCAAGTCGAAATCCGGGATCCACCGGCTGATCACCGCCCTGGAGGAGCGCGGCTTCCTCCGCCGCCTGCCGAATCGGGCGCGGGCCATCGAGGTGATCCGCCTGCCGGAGACGCTGGGCCAGAGCCCGCAGGCCGCCGCCCAGCCCGCCGCCCCGGAGCCGCGCCGCTTCACCCCGAGCGTGGTCGAGGGCGGGCGCGCCAAGCAGCCCCCGGCCCCACCCCCCGCGGTGGCCGCCGAGGCGCTGCGCGCCGTCTCCATCCCGGTGATGGGCCGGATCGCGGCCGGCACGCCGATCGCGGCGATCCAGAACCAGAGCCACGCCGTCACCCTCTCGCCGGACTTCCTGTCGGGCGGCGAGCACTACGCCCTGGAGGTGCGCGGCGACTCGATGGTCGAGGCCGGCATCCTCGACGGCGACCTCGTGGTGATCCGCAAGCAGGAGACCGCCAACACCGGCGACATCATCGTCGCGCTGATCGACGACGAGGAGGCGACGCTCAAGCGCCTGCGCCGCCGCGGCTCGTCGATCGCCCTGGAGGCGGCCAACCCCGCCTACGAGACCCGCGTGCTCGGCCCCGACCGGGTGCGGATCCAGGGCCGGCTCGTCAGCCTCGTGCGCCGCTACTGAAGCGGCGCGGGGGACGCGTCGCCCGACGCCTCCGGCCCCCCCTCCCCCTCGTTGCTCTCCGTCGGCGGATCCGCCGGCTTCACGACCGCCTGTTCCGGCCGCTCCCGCCACGGCGGCGCCCGGGGGGACGCGCGGGCGTAGGCGGCGGTGAAGCCGTCCGGCCCGGCCCGGAGCGCGGTGGCCCCGTGCGCGGCGAGCGCCCGGCGGTCGATCACCAGCGGGCCGGCGCAGGTCGGTGGCGCGCTGAGCGGGGTGATCAGCACGGCCGCCCGGGCGCAGTCCTCGGGGAAGGCCCGCCGGTCCCGCACCAGCGCCACCGCGCGCCCGTCCGGCAGCCGGGCGGTGCAGCCGAGCCGGTCGCAGCGCGCCCCCGCCTCGGCGACGGCGGAGGCCCGCCGCCCGTCGCCGTCGGCCCGCAGCCACTGCTCCAGCACGAAGGCCGAGGGCCGGCCCAGCGCCTGGAGCCGCCCGTCCGCGCCCCGCACCGCCGCGCCGCTCCCCTGCCGGTCGACGTAGACGTCGTAGCGGGCGGGCAGGGCGGCAAGCGCGAGGCCCAGCGCGGCCGGCGCGAGCGCGAGCCGGCGCAGGCGCGAGACGGGCAGCGTCGCCAGGAGCAGAGCCGCGGCGAGCAGCGCCAGCGCCCCCGTCCCGAAAGCCGGCACGACGACGTTGGCCCGCCCGAAGCCCGCGATCCACTCCGAGATCGCCAGCATGCCGGCCACCGCCCGCCCCATCAGCCACCAGACCGGCCCGTCGAGGGCGAAGGGGTAGGCGAGCACGCCCAGCACTGCGCAGGGCATCACCGCCAGCGAGACCAGCGGCAGGGTCAGCGCGTTGCCCACGAGCCCGAACGGTTGCAGCGTCTGGAAGTGGTAGGTCGCGAACGGCGCGGTGGCGACCTGGGCGACCAGCGTCGTGGCGAGCGTGCCCGCGACCGCCGAGAGGCCGAGCGCGAGCGCGCGGCCGAGCCGCCCCGCCCCCTCCCGGGCGAACAGGCGCCCGTCGATCAGCCGCGCGCAGGCGATCAGCCCGGCCACCGCCCCGAACGACATCTGGAAGCTCGGGCCGAGCAGCCCCTCGGGCTCCCGGGCCAGCGCGACGAAGGCGGCGAGCGCGAGGTTGCGCATCGACAGGGCCGGCCGGTCGACGAGGATCGCGCCCAGCATGATCAGCGTCATCACCAGCGAGCGCTCGGCGGCGATGTCCCAGCCCGAGAAGGCGCAGTAGGCGGTCACCCCCGCCATCGCCGCGAGCGCCGCGATCTTCTTGATCGGCCAGCGCAGGGCGCAGTGCGGCACCAGGGCGAGGATCGCCCGCACCAGCCAGAACACCACGCCCGCGGCCAGCACCATGTGCAGCCCGGAGATCGACACCACGTGGTAGATGCCCGCCGCCCGCAGGGCGTCGTTGGTGCCGGGGGCGATCAGCCCGCGCTTGCCGGTCACCAGGGCGGCGGCCACCGCCCCCGCCTGCCCGCCCCCGCCCTCGGCGATCCGCCGGGTCAGCGCGTTGCGCGCCGCGTCCAGCCCTGCCGCGAGCCGCAGCCGCAGGGGCGCGTCGGGGGCCGGCCGCACGGTGATCGGCCCGACGAGCGAGCCCACCGCGCCGATCCCCTGGAAGTAGGCGTCGCGGGCGAAGTCGTAGCCGCCGGGCCGGGCCGCCTCGGGGGGCGGCAGCAGCCGCGCCTTGGCCGCGATCGCGTCCCCGGGCCGGAGCGGGGGCGCCTTGCGGAACGACACCCGCACCCGCAGCGGCCGGACCTCGGGCGCCAAGTCCCCCAGACTCTCGACCCGGATGACGAGCCTGGCCCCCTCCTCCCGCTCGTCGAGCGCCTCGATCAGGCCGGTGAGCGGGGCGATCGTCGTGCGCGCCAGGACCGGCGCCGCCACGCGATGCACGCGCCACGCCGCCGCCGCGAAGCCGAGGAATCCGGCGGCCAGCGCCAGCGTCAGGGCGAGGATGGCGGGGCGCGTCCCGAGGCGCGGGGTCAGGGCGAGGCAGAGGGCGGCCGCGAGCAGGGGGGCCGGCAGCCAGGGCTGCCCGTCGGCGGCGGCGAAGAACGCGAGGATCCCGGCCCCGAACGCCACCGCGAGCCAGGGGAACAGCCGGCGCTGCTCGGCCTCGCGGGCGAGATCCCGGGCGAGCCCGTCCCGGAGCGGAGACAGGAGCGTCGGCAAGAATGCGGAGAGCGGGGCCGGGCGCGCGCGGACGGGGGCGACCGCGCCCTCCGCCGTCCTCGCGCCGATCCGTTGCATGCCGCGCCGCCGTGCCGGTCCGGGCGAGCCGCCGGACAGGGTTTCTTAACGCATCGCACCGGGCGTGCTACAGCCGCGGGGACGAGCCCGGACGGTCCGCCCCGAGGACCTGGACGCAGAAGGGGCGTGGACTCCGGCCGCACGCCATGACACGCCCCGTCACACGTCCCGCGTCCGTCCCGTGACCCGCCCCGCGGGCCCGTGATGCCGGCGCCCCGCCCGCCACCCGAACGCGCCGTTTCCGCCGATCCGCCCTCCAGCCCGAAACAAGATGTCCGTCGTCACGCGCTTCGCCCCCTCGCCCACCGGCTACCTCCACATCGGCGGGGCGCGCACCGCCCTGTTCAACTGGCTCTACGCCCGCCACCACGGCGGCCGGATGCTCCTGCGCATCGAGGACACCGACCGGGAGCGCTCGACCAAGGGGGCGATCGACGCGATCCTCGACGGCCTGTCCTGGCTCGGCCTCGACTGGGACGGGGACGTGGTGTTCCAGTTCGCCCGCGCCGCCCGCCACCGGGAGGTGGCCGAGGGGCTGCTGGCGGCGGGCCGGGCCTACCATTGCTACGCGAGCGCGGAGGAGCTGGCGCAGATGCGCGAGACCGCCCGGGCCGAGGGCCGGGCGCCGCGCTACGACGGCCGCTGGCGCGACCGCGACCCGTCCGAGGCGCCGGCGAACGTCAAGCCGGTGATCCGCCTGCGCGCCCCGACCGAGGGCGAGACGACCGTCGACGACGCGGTGCAGGGCCGCGTCACCTGGGCCAACCGCGACCTCGACGACCTCGTGCTGCTGCGCTCGGACGGGACCCCGACCTACATGCTCGCCGTCGTGGTCGACGACCACGACATGGGCGTCACGCAGGTGATCCGCGGCGACGACCACCTCACCAACGCCGCCCGCCAGTCGCAGATCTTCCAGGCGCTGGGCTGGGACGTGCCGGCCATGGCCCACATCCCGCTGATCCACGGGGCGGACGGGGCGAAGCTGTCCAAGCGCCACGGGGCGCTCGGCGTCGACGCCTACCGCGACCTCGGCTACCTGCCGAGCGCCCTGCGCAACTACCTCGTGCGGCTCGGCTGGAGCCACGGCGACCAGGAGGTGTTCTCGACCGCGGAGATGATCGCCGCCTTCGACCTCAAGGCGGTGGGGCGCTCGGCGGCGCGGTTCGACTTCGCCAAGCTGTCGAACCTCAACGGGCTCTACATCCGCGCCAGCGCCGACGCCGACCTCGTGGCCGCGATCGAGGCGATCCTGCCGGGGGTCGGGCCGGCGCGCGGGCTCGATGCGCCGCTCTCGGACGACCTGCGGGACAAGCTGACGCTCGCCATGCCCGGCCTCAAGGAGCGGGCGAAGACGCTGATCGAACTCCTCGACAGCGCCTACTACCTCTACGCGGCGCGTCCCCTCCAGCCCGACGACAAGGCGCGGGCGCTGCTCTCGCAGGAGGGCCGCGCCCGGATCGCAGCGGTGCTGCCGGCGCTGGAGGCCCTGCCCGACTGGAGCGCGGCGGCGACCGAGGGGGCGGTGCGCGCCCATGCCGAGGCCGCCGGCTGCAAGCTCGGCCAGGTGGCCCAGCCGCTGCGCGCCGCGCTCACCGGGCGCACCACCTCGCCGCCGCTCTTCGACGTGATGGCGGTGCTCGGCCGGACCGAGAGCCTCGCCCGGCTCGGCGACCAGACCGCCGATCCGCCCGCCGCGTGATCGAAGCGGCGGGCGGATCGGCCGGACCGCGCGGCGCCTGAGCGACGTCCGATCCGCATCGCGCGGCGATCCGTCGGACCGGGTCGGACGGGGATCGGGTCGGCGGCATGAGCCCCGCGCCGGCATCGCGGCGCGGGGCCGTCGGTGCGCTCTCCCGGCGCGCCGCCTCACTGCGCCTTGGCGGGCGCCGCGGTGCCGCTCGCCTCGGAGGCGGCCGTGGTGCCAGTCTTGGCCGTCTTGGCGGCCTGGGGCACGGCGGTCGCGTCGATCACGTCGAAGCGCACGCCGTCCTCGACGCCCTTCAGCGCGGAGTTGGCCTCGTAATACTTGCCGTCCTGGATCAGCTTCGCGGCGTCGTTGACCCCCTGAACGGTCTTGTCGAGGGGCACCACGGCCATCGTGAAGTCGACCTCGATGCCCGCGAGCTTCAGCCGCTCGATCGCGCCCTTGCGGTCGCCCGCCTTGAGATGCTGGTTGGCCTCGTCGATCGCCTTGGCCTGATCCTTGTTCTTCACGACGAAATCGTCGGCCAGCACGAGCTGCGCGTCGACCGGGATCCACTTCGTGGGCTGGGTCGAGGCCGTCTTGCCCGAAGCCGCCTTGGTGTCCGCCTTGGCATCCTTGCCCGCGTCCGCCTTCGGACCGTCGTTGCCCGCCATGTTGGCGGCCGTTCCCATGCCGGCCGGCGACTTCAGGTCGGCCTCGGCCTTCATGAAGGTGGCGTCGTCG
The DNA here is from genome assembly GCF_030700245.1 of Methylobacterium amylolyticum. Classification (GTDB taxonomy): domain Bacteria; phylum Pseudomonadota; class Alphaproteobacteria; order Rhizobiales; family Beijerinckiaceae; genus Methylobacterium. The sequence continues at coordinate 77,454 of NZ_JAUYZI010000020.1, read as the reverse complement.
GTCTTGGCCTTGTCGAGGGCCGACTGGGCGTGGCTCACGAACATCCGCGCCTGGTCGGGCTTGGCCTCGTAGATCGCGAGCCGCGCGAGGCGGACGTCGCGGTAGGCGGCGATGCCGTCGACCGAGAGCTTGCCGACGGCGGCGTCCACCTGCTTCTGCTGCGCGCTGATGGCGGGGGGCGTCCCGGCCGGGTGCGCGGCGCTGTCCGCGGCCTCGGCGACACCGGCGAGCAGGGTCGTTGCGGCAAGAGCAGCCGCGAGAGTCTTCAGTCGTGTCATGGCAAAATTCCCCATCGTCCGAGATTAGCAACCGAAAATTGCAGCTATCTTCGTGTTTCCCTCGGATCTGTCGGGACAATCGACAGCATTGCCAATCCGTTTCATGAAAAGTGATTAATCTGCCTCACGGAACCGTGTGCGCTCGTGACGCGGGGCGCGGGTGCGGAACCCGCGGCCCGGTTTTCGCTTGGCGGTTCGGGACGGTTGTCACCTCGGGCGGCGCACGCGGGCGTTGCTGTTGCACCGCCGTTTGCGTAACCGGTATCCGTGAGCACCCGCAGCAAAATGCGGGACGCTCCTGTCCGAGGCCGCCTCGGACGGCTCGGGGCCGGCATCCGCCACGTCGCTTGAGAAGGGTCCACGTTCCATGAGCGCAGCCAGCACCATCACCGTGGACGGCAAGGAGATCGAGATGCCGGTGAGATCCGGCACGATCGGGCCGGACGTCGTCGACATCAGCAAGCTCTACGCCAAGACCGGCGCCTTCACCTTCGACCCGGGCTTCACCTCGACGGCCTCGTGCGAGTCGAAGATCACCTACATCGACGGCGACGAGGGCGTGCTGCTCTACCGCGGCTACCCGATCGAGCAGCTCGCCGAGCAGGGCGACTACCTCGAGACCTGCTACCTGATGCTGTTCGGCGAGTTGCCGACCGCCGCCCAGAAGGCCGATTTCGACTACCGGGTCACGCGCCACACCATGGTGCACGACCAGATGAACCGGTTCTTCACCGGCTTCCGCCGCGACGCGCACCCGATGGCGGTGATGGTGGCGAGCGTGGGCGCCCTCTCGGCCTTCTACCACGACTCGACCGACATCACCGACGAGACCCAGCGCATGATCGCCTCCATGCGCATGATCGCCAAGATGCCGACCCTCGCGGCCATGGCCTACAAGTACTCGATCGGCCAGCCCTTCGTGTATCCGAAGAACGACCTCGACTACACCTCGAACTTCCTGCGGATGTGCTACGCGGTGCCGTGCGAGGAGTACGTCGTCAATCCGGTCTTCGCCAAAGCGCTCGACAAGATCTTCATCCTGCACGCCGACCACGAGCAGAACGCCTCGACCTCGACGGTGCGTCTGGCCGGCTCCTCGGGCGCCAACCCCTTCGCCTGCATCGCCGCCGGCATCGCCTGCCTGTGGGGGCCGGCCCACGGCGGCGCCAACGAGGCGGCGCTGAAGATGCTGATGGAGATCGGCAAGCCGGAGAACGTCGCCAAGTACGTCGCCAAGGCCAAGGACAAGAACGACCCGTTCCGCCTGATGGGCTTCGGCCACCGGGTCTACAAGAACTACGACCCGCGCGCCCGCATCATGCAGGCCACCACCCACCAAGTGCTGAAGGAGCTCGGCAAGAACGACGACCCGCTGCTGGAGGTCGCCGTGCAGCTCGAGCAGATCGCGCTCAAGGACGAGTACTTCATCGAGAAGAAGCTCTACCCGAACATCGACTTCTACTCCGGCATCACCCTGAAGGCGATGGGCTTCCCGACCGACATGTTCACGGTGCTGTTCGCCGTGGCCCGCACCGTCGGCTGGATCGCGCAGTGGGCGGAGATGATCGAGGACCCGATGCAGAAGATCGGCCGCCCGCGCCAGCTCTACGTCGGCGCGCCCCGGCGCGACTACGTGGCGGTGGACGCGCGCGGCTGAGCCGCGTGCGCCGCGGTGCGTGATCGGAGGCGGCACGCGGGCCGCCTCCGCCGCCTCGTCGCCCTCGCGCCCATGCCCGATCCGGAAGGCGGCCACGTCCTCCCCCTGCCCTGCCGGCCGCCCTACGACTGGCCGGCGATCCGCGCCTTCCTCGCCGTGCGCGCGATCCCCGGCGTCGAGGTGCCGGACCCGGGCGGCGCTTATGCCCGCACCATCCGCGTCGGCGGCCGACCCGGCCGGCTGACGGTCGCCCCGAGCGGCGACGGCCTCGTCGCCACCGTCTCCGGCCCCGGCCCGGAGGCGCTGCCCGCGGTCGCGGCCCGGCTGCGGCGGGTGTTCGACTGCGACGCGGACCCGGCCGCGGTCGGGCAGGTCCTCGGGCGCGACCCGGACCTCGCTCCGCTCGTCGCGGCGCGGCCGGGGCTGCGCCTGCCCGGCGCCTGGGACCCGTTCGAGACCGGCTGCCGGGCGATCCTCGGCCAGCAGGTGTCGGTGGCGGCGGCGATCCGGCTCGCGGGCCGGCTGGTCGCAGCGTTCGGGACGCCGGCTCCCGATCCCGCCCCGGGCCTGACGCACCTATTCCCGGAGCCCGGGCAGCTCGTCGAGGCCGACGTGGCGCTGGCCCTCAACATGCCCCGGTCCCGCGGCGCCGCCGTGCGCGGGCTCGCCGCGGCCGCGCTCGCCGATCCGGACCTGTTCGCCCCGGCCGAGAGCCTGGAGGCGGCGGTGCTGCGCTTCACCGCCCTGCCCGGCATCGGTCCCTGGACGGCGCAGTACATCGCCATGCGCGCGCTCAAGCTGCCGGACGCGCTGCCGGTCGGCGATGTCGGCCTGCTGCGAGCGCTGGATCGGGGCGCCGGCCGGCCGAGCCCGGCGGGGCTGCTCGCCCGGGCCGAGGGCTGGCGCCCGTTCCGCGCCTACGCCGCCCAGCACCTGTGGGCGGCGGACGAGGCGGGAGGGGCTCAGGCCGGCGCCGCGGCCGCCTCCGGAACGGCCGCCCGGCGCGGCGGCCGCGGCTCGAAGCCCGGGGCGAAGCTGCAACGGTAGACGATCTCGTCCGGCGCCCCGAGCCCGGTGACGAGCGGCACCGTCACCGTGTCCCCGGAGAAGCGCCAGCCGCGGCTGCCCTTGTCCCAGTACAGCCAGACGCTGCCGGGATGGCCCCGCAGCGTGAACACCGCCGCCTTGCGCGACAGCGCCTGGACCGTGCGCGGCGCGTACAGGCCCTTGGCGGCGTAGGCCGCCCGGGTCGCGTCGGACTGGCGGTCGACGAAGGTGTTGCGCACCACCTGGATCGTCGCCCCGGGCTTGCCGAGGAAGCGCTTGAACGCGGCCAGATTCCGCAGGGCGACCGCCATCGCAGGTCTCCTCGCTTGCCGGTGCGGCGCCGGAATGCGCCCGATGTCCATCACATGGGCGATGCGGATGCTGATTTCTGTGACCGTCCGCGGCCGAACGAGGCGATTATCAACAGCTTCGACAGGTTATGCCCAGTCGATGCACCCGAACGCGGCGCGCGACCCGGAGACTCTGCCGGCGCGCGGCCCGCCCCGCGGGAGCGGACGGGCGCGGACTTGACCCGCGCCCCGCCCTGGCGTGGTGTCGGCCCATGCTGCTCCAGTTCTTCACCGGCCTGCGCGAGGCGAAGGTCCCCGTCACCCTGAAGGAGTACCTGACCCTGCTCGGCGCCCTCGACCGGGACCTTCCGGAGAAGCGCGTCGAGGAGTTCTACTTCCTGTCGCGCACCGCGCTGGTGAAGGACGAGGCGCATCTCGACCGGTTCGACCGGGTGTTCGGCACCGTGTTCAAGGGCCTGGAGACGGTCGGCGAGGCGGTGGAGCCGGCGGCGATCCCCGAAGAGTGGCTGCGCAAGCTCGCCGAGAAGTACCTGACCGACGCCGAGAAGGCCGAGTTGAAGGCGCTCGGCTGGGACAAGCTGTTCGAGACCCTGAAGCAGCGGCTCGCCGAGCAGAAGGGCCGCCACCAGGGCGGCTCGAAATGGATCGGCACCGGCGGCACCTCGCCCTTCGGCGCCTACGGCTACAATCCGGAGGGGATCCGCATCGGCCAGGACGGCAACCGCAACTTCCGCGCGGTGAAGGTCTGGGACCGGCGCGACTTCAAGGACCTCGACGACGACCGCGAGATCGGCGCGCGCAACCTGCGGCTGGCGCTGCGCCGCCTGCGCCGCTTCGCCCGCACCGGCGCGGCGGACGAGCTCGACCTCGACGGCACGATCCGCGCCAGCGCCCGGCAGGGCTACATCGACGTGCGGATGCGGCCGGAGCGGCGCAACGCCGTGAAGGTGCTGCTGTTCCTCGATGTCGGCGGCTCGATGGACTGGCACATCGAGCAGGCCGAGGCGCTGTTCTCGGCGGCGCGCTCGGAGTTCAAGCACCTCGCGCACTACTACTTCCACAACTGCGTCTACGAATCGGTCTGGACCGAGAACGCCCGCCGCCACGCGGCGCGCACGCCGCTGGCCGACGTGATCCGCACCTACGGCAGCGACTACCGGGTGGTGTTCGTGGGCGACGCGTCCATGAGCCCCTACGAGATCGCGGTGCCGGGGGGCTCGGTGGAGCACTGGAACGAGGAGCCGGGCGCCGCCTGGATGCAGCGGCTGCTCGACCACTTCCCGAAGGCGGCGTGGCTGAACCCGGTGCCGCAGACGCACTGGGGCTACACGCAGTCGATCGGCATGATGGGCCGCCTGTTCGGCGGCCGGATGTTCCCCCTCACCCTGGACGGGCTCGACGCCGCCGCCCGCGCGCTGGTGCGGTAGAGCCCCCGGGCCGCGTCAGGCCGGGCGCGCCGCCCCCACCGGCACCGCGCGCCGCGCCGCGTCCCGGCGCAGGGCGGTCAGCACGATGAACATCAGCGCGCAGCCGACCGCGAGGCAGGCCGAGAGGAAGAACATCGGCACGAGGTTGCTCTGGGTCTGGTCGCGGATGAACGGCACCACGTTCTGCGCGATGAACCCGCCGAGGTTGCCCACCGAGTTGATCGCCGCGATCCCGGCCGCCGCCGAGGCGCCCTTCAGGAACGAGCCGGGCATCGACCAGAACACCGGCTGGGCCGAGAAGGTGCCGGCCGCGGCCACGCACAGGCAGGCGAACTTCACCGCCGCGCCGGGCAGGACCACGCTGAGCGCCAGCGCCACCGCGGCGATCAGGCCGGGGCCGACCACGTGCCAGGTCAGCGCGTTGCCGCTCGCCCCCGTCCGCGCCGCGTGCCGGGGCACCCACCACAGCGCCGCCGCGGTGATGATCCACGGGATGATGTTGATGAAGCCGTTGGCGAGGTTCGACACGCCGAAGCTCTTCACCACCGTCGGCAGCCAGTAGCTCAGGCCGTAGGCCGAGAGCGGGAAGGCGATGTAGACGCCGGCCAGCATCAGCACCCGCTTGTCGAGGAGCGCGGCGAAGGGGTTGCCGTGGTCGGCGTGGCCGCCGTCCGCGCGCTCGCTCTCGATGGTGCGGGTGAGCCACGTCTTCTGCTCCGGGCTGAGCCAGGGCGCGGTGGCGGGTCCGTCGGGCAGGATCCGCAGCACGATCACCGCCAGGATCACCGCCGGCAGGCCGGTGGCCAGGAACACCCACTGCCAGCCCTGGAGGCCCCAGATCCCGTCGAGTTCGAGCAGCGCCCCGCCGATCGCCGCGCCGATCGCGTTGGCGAAGGCCGAGGCGATCATGAACCAGCCGATCATCCGCGCCCGGTGCGCCTGCGGGAACCACAGGGTCATCGCGAACAGCACGCCGGGGAAGAACCCGGCCTCGGCCACGCCGAGCAGGAAGCGCAGGGTGTAGAACATCGCCGTGCTCGTGGTGAAGCCGAGCAGGATCGTGACGATGCCCCAGGTGAACATGATCCGCGCGAACCAGCGCCGGGCCCCGACCTTCTCCAGGAAGACGTTGGCCGGCACCTCGAACAGGAAGTAGCCGAGGAAGAACAGCGACGCGCCGAGCCCGTAGGCGGTCTCGCTGAGGCCGAGGCTGCCGACCATCTGGAGCTTGGCGTAGGAGATGTTCTGCCGGTCGATGTAGGCGATGAGGTACATCAGGCCGAGCAGCGGCATCAGCCGCAGCGTCACCGTGCGGACCGTGCTCTCGCCGAACGCGTCGACCGGGGTCCCGGCGGCCGGGTCCTGGCTGGGGGGCGGCTGCATCGCCATCGGGCGTATCCTCGCGCGTTCTTGTCGGGTGCGTCCGCGCGGGACGGACCCTCTTGCACGTGTGGATTGAGCCCCCCGTGCTCAACGTGCAAGGGCGAGCAGCCGGTCGCAATCGACATGCGCCGCGATGTGTCGCGCGAGGCCGTCGAGCGCCGACTCGACCCCGGCCTCGTAGGACGCGCCGTCCGAGGCCGCGCCGAGGCGGGCGAGCCACGCGGCCCGCTGCCGGTCGTCGGCGAACAGGCCGTGGACGTAGGTGCCGAAGACGCGCCCGTCGCCCGAGACGGCCCCGTCCGCGCGCCCGTCGGCGAGGCGCAGGAGCGGCCGGCCCGCGTCCGGCCCGCGCGTCTCCCCGATATGCATCTCGTAGCCGGAGAACGGCGCCCCGTCCGGCAGGCTGATGCCGGTCACCGCCTCCAGGCGCTTGTCCGGGCTCATGACCGTCTCGACGTCGAGCAGGCCGAGGCCGGGCACGGTCCGCGGGGCGCCCTCGATCCCGTGCGGGTCGGCGAGCGTCCTGCCGAGCATCTGGTAGCCGCCGCACAGCCCCAGAACCCGGCCGCCGCGGCGCACATGCGCGGCGAGGTCCACGTCCCACCCTTCCGCGCGGAAGGCGTCGAGGTCGTCGATCGTGGTCTTCGAGCCCGGCAGCAGCACCAGGGCCGCCTCCGCCGGGATCGGCTCGCCCGGGCGCACCAGGGTCACCGCGACGCCCGCTTCCGCCCGCAGCGGGTCGAGGTCGTCGAAATTGGCGATGCGCGGCAGCACCGGCACCGCGATCGTCAGCGCGCCGGCCCCCCGCTCGGAGCCCGCGAGCCCGAGCACGTCCTCCGCCGGCAGCCGCGCCGCGTCCGCGAAATGCGGCACGAGGCCGAGCGCCGCCCAGCCGGTCTTCTCCGCGATCAGCCGCATCCCGTCCGCGAACAGGCTCGGATCCCCCCGGAAGCGGTTGACGAGGAAGCCGGCGATCATCGCCGCGTCCTCCGGGTCGATCACGGCCTTCGTGCCCACGAGGCTCGCGATCACCCCGCCCCGGTCGATGTCGCCGACGAGCACCACCGGCGTGTCGGTGGCGCGGGAAAAGCCCATATTGGCGATATCGCCGGCCCGCAGATTCACCTCCGAGGCCGAGCCCGCCCCCTCGACCAGGACGAGGTCGGCCTCCGCGCGAAGTCGCGAAAAGCTCTCCAGCACGGCCGGCATCAGGCGGGGCTTCCAGGCCTGGTAGTCGCGCGCCTTGACGGTCGCCACCATCCGGCCCTGCACCACCACCTGCGCGCCGACCTCGCTCTGGGGCTTGAGCAGCACCGGGTTCATGTGAACGGACGGGGCGACCCGCGCGGCCCGGGCCTGGAGCGCCTGGGCGCGGCCGATCTCGCCGCCGTCGGCGGTCACGGCGGCGTTGTTCGACATGTTCTGCGGCTTGAACGGGCGCACCCGCAGACCCCGCTCCGTGAAGGCGCGGGCGAGCCCGGCGACGATCAGCGACTTGCCGACATCGGAGCCGGTGCCCTGGATCATCAGGGCTCTCGTCGGACGCGGGCTCAGAACTCGATCCCCTCCTGCGCCTTCACGCCGGCCGCGAAGTGATGCTTGAGGCTGCCCATCTCGACCACGAGGTCGGCGGCCTCGATCAGGGGGGCCTTGGCGTTGCGGCCGGTGACGACGACGTGCAGGTCCGGCCGGCGCGCCCGCAGGGTCTCCACCACCTGGGCCAGGTCGAGGTAGTCGTAGCGCAGGGCGATGTTCGCTTCGTCGAGGATCACGAGGCGGATGCTCGCGTCGGCCATCAGCCGCTGCGCCACCTCCCAGGCGTGGCGGCAGGCGGCGACGTCGCGGGCCTTGTCCTGCGTCTCCCAGGTGAAGCCCTCGCCCAGCGTGTGCCAGACCACCCGGTCGCCGAAGGCCGCGACCGCGCGGCGCTCGCCGGTGTCCCAGCCGCCCTTGATGAACTGCACCACGCCGACCCGCCAGCCGCGCCCGAGCGCCCGCAGCATCAGCCCGAGCGCCGCCGTGGTCTTGCCCTTGCCGGGGCCGGTATGGACGATCAGCAGCCCCTTCTCGATCGTCTTGGCCGCCACCTCGGCGTCCTGCACCGCCTTGCGCCGCTCCATCTTGGCGCGGTGGCGCTCCGCCTCGTCGGGCGTGTGGGTCTCGGGGGTATCGGTCTTATCGGTCTCGGAGGCGTCGGTCATGGCGTGGCTCCCGGTTTCACGACGAGGGGCAGGCCGGCCACGGTGAGCACGACCCGGTCGGCGAGCCGCGCCAACCGCTGGTGCAGACGCCCAGCCTCGTCGCGGAAGCGGCGGGCGAGCGCGTTCTCCGGCACGATCCCGAGCCCGACCTCGTTGGCCACCAGCGCCACCGGCCCCGGCGCCGTCCGGCAGGCCGCGGCGAGCGCCTCGCTCGCGGCGGCGAGGTCGGCCTCGGCGAGCATCAGGTTGGTGAGCCACAGGGTCAGGCAATCGACGAGCACGGGCCCCTGCGCCTCGGAGAGCGCCTCGGGCAGCGCCAGGGGCACGTCCCGCGTGCGCCACCCCGCCCCGCGCCGGTCGCGGTGGAGGGCGATGCGCTCGGCCATCTCGGCATCGAAGCTCTGGGCGGTGGCGAGGTAGAGCCACGGCCCTGGGCAGGCCTCGATCACGCCTTCCGCGTAGGCGCTCTTGCCGGAGCGCGCCCCGCCGAGGACGAGGGTGAGGCGGGGCGGGGTCTGCGGCATCCGCCTCCTTTGCCCGCCCCGCGCCCCGCGGTCAAAGAGCCGGTTGGCAAAGCGCAGGTTGGCAAAGCGCAGTTTGCCCCGCCCCGGCGGTTGCCCGGCGGCCCCCGGCCGACTATAGAACCCGGGCCCCGCCCGAGCGCCCTTCGTCTAGCGGTCCAGGACGTCGCCCTTTCACGGCGAAAACACGGGTTCGATTCCCGTAGGGCGCGCCAATAAAATCAATGCTTTAGCCGGATTTTATTGGCGCGGCGGCCCAATAACCCCAACTTCGGCCCAAAAAGCGCTGCGGCGGTTTTCGGCCACGCGGGGTTGGGGTCGCGGCTTGAGGCCGCGCCCCTCGCCCCTACCTCGCGAGAGCGACAGCCTCGATCCGCTGCCGTGGGGAGGGGCCGATGCGCGTGCTGATGGTGGGCTACGAGCCGGAGGCGGTCGACTTCTCTGACCCTGCCCTGCCGCCTGGGCTGAACGCCGAGAAAATCCACGCCGGGATCGCGGTCGCGCTGGAGGATATGCGCAACCGCGGCTGGGCGGCCGAGCAGTTCTTCGTGCGGCCCGATGACCAGGCCGGCCCGATGCTGAAGCAGATGCTCACGTCGGGTTCCTACGACTGCCTCGTGATCGGCGCCGGCATTCGCGGCTGGCCGCGGCATCTGCCGGTGTTCGAGGCCCTCATCAACGCGGCCCGGGAGGCCGCGCCGACTATGCCGATCGGCTTCAACACGCGGCCCGATGACAGCGGCGACGCCGTCACGCGGGTGTGTGGCGCAAAGGGTTCCTGACCGGGCCCTCTCCCCTCACCGGCATCCAAAGAGCATGACGCTGACGGTACCGGGCAAGTTGAACATCAGGACCGCCTCAAACCCCTTGAGTAGGAGATCACGAGGATGCCGAGTGCCGGTGCGATGGCTTTGCCCGAAGCAGCGGACAAGCGGCTTTTGCCCGAGTTAGTATTTTGTCTTTGCGCCGCAGTTGGAACTGATACCGGCGAAGTAACTGACGCCATTTCAAGCGAGCTGAGATCAGTTGGCTATGAGCCGGTGCCGATCCGATTAAGTCAACTAATGTCCGAACTTCCGGGCTTCGAGCATCTTTCTGATATAGTCCCAGAAGATCAGCGCATTCGTGCCGGCATGGATGCTGGCAACGAGATAAGAAAAAAGATGAAAGCAAATGAAGCCGTCGCCATATTGGCTCTTGGAGCAATTCAAAGCCATCGCGCCGATTGCAATGCAGACAAAGACGTTACGGTTCCCGCAGAAGGAAAGTGTTTTATAATAAGCTCTCTTAAAAGAAGCGAAGAAATTGAGATGATAAGGAAGCTGTTTGGTCAGCGCTCCTATCTAATTTCTGTATATGAACCCAGGCAAGCCAGGATCGAAAATTTATGCCGCAAGATTGCCCGCAGTAGGCAAATACTGAATGAGGATGCATATGTGGATGACGCGTCCACACTTATCGATATTGATCAAAAAGAAAGATCAAGCAATACGGGCCAAAGACTTGAAGATGTATTTCCCCTCGCCGATTTTTTCCTCAAGGCGGGCCCACAGCTTCGGACCGACGCCCGTAGGTTCGTGCAGCTGGTTTTTGGGGCGCCATATATTACCCCGACTTCGGACGAATTTTTAATGTTTCAGGCGAAGGCCACTGCTCAACGATCAGCCGACCTCTCTCGACAGGTCGGTGCCATCATTGCAACCGAGCGCGGCGAAATATTAGCTGCCGGCTGCAATGAAGTTCCAAGAGCTGGTGGCGGTGTAAATTGGGATGATGTAGCAAATACCGACCTGGATTATAGAGATTACAAAATTGGATACGACTCAGCCGCGAACACAAAAATGGAGATCGTTTCCGATGTTTTTGAGGAACTCAAGAAGGCGGGTTGGCTAAATGCAGATATTGCCGATGAAACACCGGAAACGCTAGCCACTAGAGCCCTTTTCGAGGGCACGCGACCTCTGGCCGGCACAATGGTTGCCAGCCTCCTAGAGTTCGGTCGCATCGTGCACGCCGAGATGGCTGCAATTTGCGACGCTTCGATGAGGGGCGTTAGCGTCAAGGGGGCAATTCTCTTCTGTACAACTTTCCCCTGCCATATGTGCGCCCGGCACGTCGTGGCCGCGGGCATCTCAAGGGTGGTGTACATAGAACCATACCCGAAAAGCCGAGCAAAGAAGCTTTATCGCAGAGCTATACAAGTAGACGAAGATAGGGAGGCAGACCCAAACGCTGTCAAGTTCGATGCATTCGTGGGGGTATCTCCAAGTCGATTTCTAGATTTGTTTAGTTTCGTACCTAGAAAGGATGAGCGGGGCTACGCTCTCGCTCCGACGGCGCCACAAACTGGACCTAAGGGCGTCGCGTTTGCGTCTCTCGCTTCGGAACTTGAGGCCACCTATCTCGCTTCCCTCAAGCGTCTCGAGCGGCTAGAACCGGAAAGTGAACCTTCGCGAGGAGAGCGGGATGACCAGCCCACGGCCACCGTCGCGAATGATGGCGCTCGCGGATAAGGCGGATACCCGCACCTCATCCTGGACGCCTTCAAAGCAGGCTTTTGCTCAGCGTGTGATGAACGCCAGCCGGCCCGGTTCAAATCAGCCTTCCGGCGCGTCTCCGAGCGGCAAGGCGCCCAAGGGAAGTGACCGCGGCTGACATCGGTCCGCTTGGAAAGCCCCTGCCCGCCTGAGCCGCCGGATCTCACCACATAGCTGGCGGGCATAGGCCTGAGCACGCCCCCCCGCGCGGCCGGAAGCCTACAGTTGAACGCTCGCCCATGCTGAAGCGAGCCACTGCATGCCCAGAACCGCCGCCCGCGTCACCCAGGCCCACATCGCGCGCGCCATCCGGGCCATGCGTGCCGCCGGCGTCCCGAACGTGCGGGTGCGGCTCACGGAGGACGCGGTGATCGTGGAGGCCGACCTGCGGGACCCGGAAGACCCGGAAGGGCGCCGTATGGAGGACGAGCCGGAGAAGGTCTTCGTGTGCTGATCGGGAGAGCGCCGGCATGCTCATGATGCCGGCGTGCCCGGCGCGGGGCCCCGGACCGCTCGAAGCGGCCGGGACCCGACGTCACGATCGGCTCGCTGGGACGAGCGTCTTTGCCCAGCCGCAGCCTACGCCATCGGGTGGAAGGCGCTGGCCCACTGCTTCTCCGCCGCGGCGTCGGTCAGCAGGCAGCCCGCTGCCGCCAGGATGACGGCCGCACGTTGCTGGGTCTGACGCATGGCCGTCTCCAGGTCCTGGCCATCCTGATGATGGAAATCGTCGGCCGGGGTGACGCACGGGACCGATCCCGGGGCCCTCCCGCCCCACCCTGAGGCGTGCATCAGGTACATGCGCTCGTGGTAGAGCCAGTTCGAGTAGGTCGCGAGCAACCCGGGCGTGATCGGCGTGGCCGCGTGCGTCGGCTGGCCGATGAGGGTCACGCCGCCGCCGATGAGCGGGAGCGTGGTGAGGCCGCGCAGGAAGCCGCGGCGTGATGCCGGGCCGCTCATGCCGCCTCTCCCACGTTGAAGCGCTGGGCGCCGCGGCCTGTCCACTCAGCAGCGGTCAGTTCGACGTCGGCGCCGGGCTCGAGGTCGGGGTCGCCGTCCAGCGCGTTCAGGATGACGAGGCAGCGGTCGACCCGGTCGAGGTCAGCTTCGATCTGCTGAGAGATGCGAGCGCGCAGGCTCGCAAGGCGCGCGCGCTCCAGCGCGTGCGCGGCCGCCCATGAGGGCAGCACAGGGGTGTAGAGGTTCATAGGTTCGGTCTCTGTGGGGACCGGCTTCTCAGGGCCGGGGATCCTCCCTGCCACGGGAGGAACCTCACCAGCCGGATCGGGACTGGCGCCGGGAGTCTGAGAACACGCCACAGAGAACGTGCGCCACGGCCTTCACCCGAAGGCTCTTGTATCGCCGCCCGAGTTTCCCCTTGCGGTGCCGTGGCACTCCCGGCATAGTTTCACCGGTCGCGTCGCACGACTATGTGCGGCACGTTCGAATAGCGGGATCGAAGCCCGGCAAGGCCTGGATTTCCGCTCTGTGGCTGTGACGCTATCCCCGGCAAGGGACCGTCACGGGAGTTCTCAGGCTCCACAGGCAGAACTAAACGCAGACCCGCCACCCGGCAAGGTGCGCGGGTTTTTGCGTTTCTGGGCCACCGCGTTGAACCTCGGTCCTTCATCGCACGCCCGTCCCGACGCCCCGTCTAGCCATTGTCGCAGGACGTGACGGACGAACTCTGAGTTGCAGGATCATATCAGAAGGCGGCATTATGCCCCCGGGGTGAAAGCCGGGTAAATCCATGCCAGCAACAGCAGTGAGAGCATTAAGTGGTATAACAGATAAAAGAATTCGAGATCTATTCGAAATTTTGGGCGAGATCACCCAAAGGGAAGTGACTTTTCAAATCACGGGAATTAGAGGCACAGTAAAACTTGATGATAATCGTCTCGGCCCGTTTATAAAGGAAGACGCTGGGCTTATCAAAAAAGCCAGCACCGGCGGGCATGGATTTCAGATAGACTTGACAACTTATTCTATTGCAACTGGCGAAAATGGATCTCAGTCTCCCCATCCATTTTACGCGACTATAGTATTGTCTATAGGCGATTATTATTCCCACAATCAAAGCCAACAAGTTCCGCCGGACGAGGAAACGGCGTTAAAGTGCAATATTGAGATCGGTAGATTTGTAAAGAAGCATCAATTGGATGCTGGTGCACTCGGGCAGCCGCAGTCGAAGCTAATTGAGCCTCACCTAGCACTCATCTCAAAGATCGAGGCGTCAAGCACGGAACAGATCGCTCGTATTAACGAATACTTCGTCGAGATGACAGAGCGATTTGATGCACGCAATGCGGCGCTCAACGATCATGTCGACGCTAGGCGCTCAGAACTGGAAGCTGAATTTGCCGCAAAGCAGGATCAGCTTGAATTAGAGCGGACCAAACTATTAGAAGAACAAAAGGCATTAGACGACCGCACCAACACCCACGCTCGCCGAGCTATCCGAGGTGAACTGCTGACGACGCTGCAAAAGCGGCAGGCGTCATTTTCGGTTTCTAGAGACACTAGGTCCCTCCGTTGGCCCATACACTTAGTTTTTATCGTTCTCATTGTTTCGACATTCGTCGGCACGGCTTGGTCCTTATATGTCTGGGGAGTAAGTTCGAACGATGTATTTGGAACCGTGGCAATTACCAGCGCAATCAAATCGGTAGTGTTCACCTTCGGATTTTTGACCACTGCAGGGCTGTATGTGTCATGGATGAACAGGTGGTTCGACAAGCATGCTGACGCACAATTTCAGACCAAGCAATTTGAAATAGACATTAATCGTGCCAGTTGGGCGGTCGAGGCTGCTCTTGAATGGAAGGGTATACAAGGGGAACAGATGCCTGATGCCCTTCTGATGGGTATCACTAAGCACCTGTTTGAAACGAGCCCTGCCGACAACACTGAATATTCGCCCCTTGAGGCTCTTGCGTCCAGCATATTGGGGTCAGCGTCTAACCTAAACCTTGATGTTAATGGAAGTAAAATAGCCTTTGATCGAAAAAGCATTGCCAGCATTAAGAAGGCTGAATAGCGATCGGCGTTATCGCTTACGCTCTCAATTAGCTACGATTTATTGTTGGCAATGCACTGTGGGTTGGCCGTATCCATGCCCGCCCCGTCTTGGTGTGAGGAGCGATGCGCCACCCCAGCAAGGCCGACATCATGGCGGTCGAGGAGCGGTGCATCTACTGCGCCGCGCCGCCCACGTCGGTCGAGCACATGCCGCCCATCTCCATGTTCCGGGGACGGATCAGGCCGTACGGGCTGATGTTCGCCGGGTGCGCAGCCTGCAACAACGGCACCAGCGCCGCGGATCTCGTAGCGGGCTTCATCGCGCGCCTCAGTCCCCGCTACGATCAGGACGACTGGAAGATCGTAGAGGCGCGGGAGCGCAGCGGCATGCTGGAGGCCCAAGCGCCCGGCTTCCTCAACGAGTTCTTCGATCCCCGGCAGCGCTCCGTCGAATGGCTGCGCACGCCCAGCGGGATCCGCCGGCCGATGATCGTCATGCGGCAAAGCGGGCCCCTGCTGCGCGCCTACCTCGACGTCTTCGCTGCGAAGCTGGCTATGGCCCTGTACCGCCACCACTGCGGCCATCCACTGCCCATTGGTGGTTTCGTCATGTGCGGCACATACCTGAACGCGGGACTGGCGCCGGATACGGCGAAGGCACTGCTTTCGATCATGCCCGTCCAGGCAGGACTACGGCAGGGACGTCGCAACCACGCTGACGACCAATTCATCTACCGCTTCAACACAGATGAGCGATCGGTGGTCGCTGCGCTCGCTCAGTTTCACGATGGGCTCTACGTCAGTGCCTTGGCCTTCGGGACTACTGACCCGTACGGCCAGTTGCCGCTGTTGCCTCACCACCGCCGCGTGCGGCCCGGTGATCTGCCGGGCATGATGCCGTTCCGGTCCAGGCCTTGGTCTGTTCAGCGAGCGTTGATGATCAAGCCGCTCGCTCCTTCGCCATCCTGACGCCAGCCTTCCGGCGATCGAGCCGTAGCCCGACAGCCGCCAACCTCGGGCGCAACCCCCTCAGCGCCTCGATCAGCGCCGGCTCATCGCGCCACCCGCCCGCGACCACCAGCACGGCGGCCGGGTGGCGGCCGCCGTGCGTCAGGACGTGGAGCGTGCGCACCATCCGCTCTGACGTGCCGATACCGCCCAGCGGCCCGCGCAGCACCATCCCGGCTACGTCTACGTCGAACAGCCGACCGGGCGGCGGCCTCAGCCCAGGCTGAACCTGCGCCCGCAGCGTCCGGGCTGCCTCAGCGTTCCGGGCCGCCTCGTCGGCCTTCTCGCGCATCCGCGCCAGGGTGCGCGAGGACGGCGGCCGCTTCACCGGGGCGGTCGGCGTCCGGCTGATGTAGGCGGTGACGTTCCGCGGGTCCGGCGTGGAGAGCTTCGCCAGAAACGCCTCATCTATCCCGTGAACGACGCAACGGGTGTTGCGCCGGAGAAGGGGGTGATCCGCTGGCGGGCCGCGTCGGCGCTGGGGCTCCGCGCCCGGTCGAGCCGCGGCGCTGCCGTCGGCAGGGTCCGGCTCGGGGCCGGCCCTGCCGACGCGCGTCGCGCCCGCAGCGGCACCCGGCGGGCTGCACCTGGGATCGGGCACGGTCAGCTCCAGTCGTCGTCGCTGCCTCGCTTCAGGTCCGGCATCGTGATCCCCATGTCGGCGGTCATACCTCGGCCCTTCGTACGCAAGCCGGTCACCCGGCCGCCGCCGCCTGATAGGGCGACGTCGACCCGGCCGTGGAAGTTCATGTCGGCGAGCCGGTCCACATGCTTGCCGAACTCCGCCACATGGGCGCCGATGCCTCGTGCCCCCGCGCCGCCGCCGAACCCGCCGGCTGGCGCGTCCGGCACGGTCAGCCCATTCCGCCCGATGCCCTGCCAGCGCGAGATCCCGACATCCCGGGCGCCGTACCACTGGCGCCAGCCGTCGCGCTTGACCACGTCGAGGCCGAAGTCGATGTGCTTGCGCCACTGGCTCGGATCGCGCGGGTCGAGCCCCTTGCGCAGCGCGACCGCGCCGAGCCCGCCCATCGTGTTGAGCTGCATCACCCCGTAGGAATGCTCCTTCGAGGTGATATTGTTGCGGTGCGGGTTGAACCCGCTCTCCTGGTTGACCACGCGCTCGGCCACGTTCGGGTCGATGCCGCGCGCGATGGCCGCCGCCCGGACGTAGGCCCGGACATCGCCGCGCAGGCCCTCGGTCGGGGCCTTGGCCAACGGGCCGGTGATCCGGCCCGAGCCGCCGGCGCCGGGCGGCGGACCGTCGCCACCGCCGCCACCGCCGAGGCTCGCGCGGCGCACGAAGCCGCCCGCACCGCCGCCGATGCCGCCGCCCCCACCGCCGCCGAAGCTGGCGCGCTGGATCAGGCCGCCACCGCCGCCACCGCCACCGCCCTCGCCGGGGACGAAGCTGATCGGCACGAAGATCGGATTGGCCATCGTGTCCTTCAGCCGCTGCCACAGGGACTTGCCCTGCGCCTCGACCTCCGGAGCCTTCGCTTGCACGCCGTCGGCCACGCCCTGGCCGGCCTTCTGACCCGCCTCGGTGCCCGCCTCGCCCGCACGATCCGTGATCGGCCGGAAGGCGTCCGGCCGCGGCGGCGGCAGCGGCGCGGCGACGATGCCCTTGCCGACCTCCGCGCCGATCGCCTTGCCGGCCTCCTCTGCGGGCTTGCCGGTCAGCCAGTTCCGCAGCCACGGCGTCGTCTTCGGGATCTCCATCTCCAGCTTCTCGCCGGTGCCGGGATCGATGGCGCCCATGCCCTCCTTCGCAGCGATCTTGGGCAGTTGGTCGGCGGTGGCGATACCCGCTACCGCCGCGCCGGCCCCCAA
Source organism: Methylobacterium amylolyticum (assembly GCF_030700245.1). Classification (GTDB taxonomy): domain Bacteria; phylum Pseudomonadota; class Alphaproteobacteria; order Rhizobiales; family Beijerinckiaceae; genus Methylobacterium. The sequence goes on along the minus strand of NZ_JAUYZI010000020.1, from coordinate 60,233 downwards.
GCCCACCACGACGCCGCCCAGGCCGAAGCCGGCCAGCGGCGCGGCCTTGACCGCATCCTTGAGCTTGTCCGGCCCGGCGCCGGGAACCCCACCTGCCAGTTTGATCGCCGCCGCATCGAGCAGCGCCGCCGACTTCGTGAGCGCCGCCGCGGAGCCGTTGAGCGCCGCGCCGCCGCCGCCGAGCCCGAGCAGCTTGCTCGTCAGCACCAGCGCGCCAACGGCACCACTGCCCATCGCCGCCGCGCCCCCGCCGAGGCTCAACATCTGCTGCTGGCCCTTCGGTAGCTTGGAGAACAAGTCGAGGCCGTTGCCGGCGAGATCCGCGGTCCACTTGATCAGGCCCGCGTTGGCTTCGCCGATCTGAAGAACCAAGTTCTCGAAGGAGCCTTTCAAATTTTCGACCGACCCGCCGACCCCGGCAAACACGTAGTCTGCCCTGGTTTTCGCGTAGTTCGGGTCGTCGCCGGCCTTCTTGATCTCGCCGCGGGCGACCTTGAACTCGTCCCACTGCCGCTGCGTGATCGCACCCTTGCCGCCGTGCTTGTCGGTCAGCAGAGCGTTGAGCTGCGCCAGCGTCATGTTCCGCGACATCGCATCGTCGAGCAGGCGCTCGACATCGACGTTGCCGGCGCTCATCCGGTAGAAGTCCCCAGCCGCCTTGGCGGCCGTCTTCGCATCGCTCGCCCGGACCCGGCCCTTCTTGTCCTTGCCGAGGATGCCTCCGGTCGCCCGCACGACCGCCGCTGTGTAGCGGCCCTGATCGCCCAGCAGATCCTTGTCGCTGTTGATCGCGTCGAGCTGGCGCCGGATCTCGGGGGTGAACTCCTTGCCGATCTTCAGCCGGAACGCGCTCTCCAGGGCGCCGGTGCTCAGCTTGTCGGGCATGCTCACGTAGTCGGAGTGGCGCATCACCGCGACAGGGGCGCCGCCGGCCAGGACAGCGACGGTCAGATCGGCCCAGCCGCCGGCGGGCGGCGCGGGCTCGGGCGTGCCAGCGCTGCCGCTCACGACTGCGCTCCGCGGATGCCGCGGTACCGCTGCGGTCCCGAGGCCGCGGGCCGCGCGTGCGGCGCGGTCCCGGCCGGGGCCGGCGGAGCGGGCTGGCCCACCCAGTTCGCGAGGATCAGCCTCGTGCCCTCAGCCACGTGGTCGCCGTGCACGTGCCGAACGTCGATCAGCGGGTGCCGATGCATGTGGCTCCCCGCGGGGTAAGCCGCACGCCGAGACGCGCGATTACGATGGATCCCCCTGTCAGGAACGGCGCGTCGCGGTGTGAGCCGCCGTGCAGGCCGTAGATCCCGACAACAAATGGGGCCGGCCCGTCGTCCTCCGGCGGATCGCCGTCATCGGAGGCCGCCTTCCGCGCCGGCAAAGCCGCTGGATCGAGCCAACGGCCCGAGGCGAAGTGGACGCCCTCGGCCAAGGCCACCCGGACTTGCAGCTCCAGGCCGGCCGCGGATGTCGGTACGGCCGGCGTGACCGGCACGGGCTCGTCGCCGAGCGTGACATCCTGCGAGGCGATCACTTCGAATGATTGGCCGGCCGACATTCGTCCAAGAATTGTGACCTTTGCTCTCATCGCTACCTCGTTTTATTGTGGTCGCCTTCGCCTTGACCGTCCATTCCACGCTGTGGCCGGGGCGCGGAGACGAAGTTCCCGTTGTTCGACGTGACCACGGCGCCGTCACAAGGTGCCCCGGATGTCGAGCCGGACGCGCAGGGCGCCCGGCGATCAGCGTTGGCCGGCCGGGAACCGCCCGGAGGCTTGACGATCCTCCGGGAACCGCGAGCCGAAGGATTGAAAGTGATCAGTCTGCGGCGTGGCCGGGACCGGCGTTGCGTCGAGCGGTATCAGCCGCTCATTGACCGCCCGCGTGGGCTCCCCACGTGGCGCCACCCTGCGGCGCTTCTCGATGGCCCGCAGAACGTAGACCGGGTCCAGCAGGCCGTGAGCGTCGCGCTCGACCGGCTCGAACAGCGTGGCGTCCCCGTGGAGCAACCCGGGGAGGCGCACGCTCGAGGCGAGGGCGTTCGCGGGCTCCCCGCCGATTGCCGGGAGGAATTTCTGCACCCGGAACCGGCGTCGCTCGACCGGCCGACCCTGGCCATTCGGGAACCCCGGGGTCGGCAGCAGGCCGCGGTCGCGCGTGGACGTGACAACCCGATCCTGATCGAATTCCCCCGGTCGTACCTGACCCACGAGAACCCACCGGTCCTCGAACGACTCCGACAGGAGTTCCTCCGGGAACACGGGGGAACTGCGGATGCGCCGCTCGACACCAGGGATCTTCTCGGCTCCACGCGGCAGGTCAGCATTCGCCGCCTGCACGGCCGCCTCGGCCCGGGCGATGCCCTCGATCAGGTCGACGATGCCGGTTGCGAGATGCGCGTACATCTCGGAGAGCGCCGCCGCGGCGTCGTCGGCCTGTCGCCGGGCTGCCTCGTGCCTCGCGACCCGCTCCGCCTCCGCCTCGCGAGCCTGGGCGGCGGCGAGCCGTTCCTTCAGGGCGGCCACCAAGGCTTCGGCGCGGTCAACCTTCACGTTGGCATCGCGGCGCGCCGTATCGAGAGCGAGCAGGCCGGCCTCGTCCACGGAGAGGAGGCCGGCCTTGTAGGTCGCCTCCGCCGCCTGCTGCCTCTCATGCGCTGCGGCCAGCTCTGCCTCAGCCTCAGGCAAACCGGGCCCGATCTCCAGCACGGTCGCATCCTCGCGGCCCGCAAGGGCGAACAGGTTCTTGAGTAGGCGCTTCACCGTTCGCCCTTCCGGTAGCCTGGGACCTTCGCGTTCTCACTCGCGATCACCTCGTCCCAGTCGAGCGTCTCGTCGCCGTTCCCGCCGCCCTTCGCCTGCTTCTCGGGATCGAGGCTGAGCGCGGTGCGCCCCTCCTTGGCGGCGACGAAGCCGGCGAGGTCGCCGCTGGAACGGGGAGCGGTCCGCAGGATCGCCACCGCGGTCTCGGCGCTGAGGCTGGTGTTGAAGGCGAGCTCGTTCGCCTGCGCCTCCCGCCCCTTCGCCTCCGGCGAATTCAGGATGGCTGCGAAGCGGGCGCGCTCGGAGGCGCGGACCTGATCGGCCTCGGTGTCGGTCACAGGTGTCTCCATGGTGGTACGGGCGGACGGGACCGCAGGGGTGGGGGAAGTGGCACCCGGGCCGGCCGCCACGGGTCGCGTCTGGGCCACGGACCCGCCGCCCGCGCTCAGATCGGCGAGCACGTCCTCGAAGGTGCCGAGTGCATCGATGAGGCCGAGTTCCAGCGCCTCGGCGCCCATGAACGTGCCGGCCTCGGTGCTGCGGATCGCCTTCTCGGTCAGGCCCGGCCGGCCGGCGGCCACCGTCTCCACGAACAGGTCGTAGAACTGGCCGACTTCGCCCTGCAGGCGCTCGCGCACGGCCTCCGGCAGCGCCTGATAGGGGTTGGCGTCCACCTTGCGGGCGCCGGCGTGGATGAAGGTCGGCTTGATGCCTTCCTTCGCCAGCATCTCGCTGTAGTCGAAGTGTGCCAGCACCACGCCGATGCTGCCGCTGATCCCCGTGGGGATCGAGACGATGCGGGTGCTGGCGGAGGCGATCGCGTAGGCGGCCGAGGCCGCCAGCCCGTTCACCAAGGTCCAGACCGGCTTCGTCGCCGCGGCGGCGCGCACTGCGGCGGCCGCCTCGAAGGCGCCCACCGCCTCGCCCCCGGGGCTCTCCATGTCCAGCAGGATCGCCCGGGTGCGCGGATCCCGCGCGGCGCTCTCGACCTGGTACTTGAAGCCCTCGTACGAGATCACGCCGGAGGAGGCGCCCACGTACCCGCCGCGGTTCGGCCTCAGGTGCAGTGCTATCGATCGCCCTGGCCGCCTCGACATCATCTCCCTTCACGCGGCCGACCCTCCGCCAGAGCTGCAGTCGGGTCTGCCGTCGTGGATCCAGACCACACGGGCCACGGCCTTCTCCAGCCGTGCCAGCTCGGCCTCGACGTCCGGCGCCTGGACACCCATGCGCCGCAACTTCGTGGCGATCGGCCGGAAGCGCTTGTCGAGGAGCATCGCCCGGCATAGGCGACCGTGGCGCCGGCGCAGGCTGATGAAGGCCTTCGCAAGGTCGGCGATCAGGCGCTGGTCGCGGGAGGGCGGGAACGGCAGCAGTACCGCGCTGCCCGCCGCCGGCGGCGCCGGTGGCTCGACGTGAACCGGTACGAGCTCGGCCAAGAGGGTGCGCCGCTCAGGGCGGCGCTTCCTCGATGGCGGGGGCTCGATGGCGGGAATGCCGCTGAATAGAGGGAGGCCGCTATCGTCCATCAGATCCCCCGAGCCATTCATCCAGCGAGACGTCGGCGCCCGGCCCGCTGTTCTGGAGAGGCTTGAATGAGGCATTGATGGTGAGCTGAAACGCTCCCGCTACGACCTCGCATTCCTGTCCGTAGCTCTCATGCTGGAATGCTTGGCGCTGAAGAGTGCCTGCCTTCCGTAAGGCGACAACCAATCGCTCTCCCACAAGCATCCTCTCTTCAGTGCTCATCCCTGCGAGCGACTCTTGTGCTTCGACAAGGATCTTGACGGTCTGATTGATTTTTGCGGACATCGTTGCCTCCTAAGCGTCCAGGGTATTCCAAGCATCATCGTCTATTGCGAAAGCAATATCCGTAAATTTTAAAACAAACCAAACCACGAGCGCTTCACTTGTCTTGATGGCAGCTTTAGAGCGAGGCTTGATGCCATCAAGGCCATACTGTTCTTCATCGACTTTCCAATCTCCGGCTTCTTTAGCTGCCATGCAGACCAACTCACACCAAATTCGATCGGAGGTTATGCGGCCGGAGAATGGTCCTCGTCTTTTACGCTGATGAACCCAGCAGCGCGCAGCCCATGCCTCACCCCTCCTAATGTTGATAAATATAATATCTTCGAGGGTGGCATCAGGGCCGTAGGCTGCCATAGCCTCAATACCGCGCTCGATGATCTCAAGTGCGCGTTCGTTGCTCATGGGCGGCCCTCATTACGAGGCTTGCGCTCCATGACGGGTCGGCTGGCCAAGAAGGCCTCCCAGTCTGCTTTGAGTATGATGGTGCAGCCGCCGTGCTTACGGGCGGTGAGTTCGCCATCGGCTATAGCGGTGTAGATCGCACTCCGGCTCAGCGGGGAATGCTTGGCGAGCGTGTCGATCCGCTCGGCCCCTGTTTCAAACATCTCTGTACCTCCTCGGATTTGCTGAAATCCGAGGACGATAGTGATTCCTGCACCCGGCCGAAAAAACCCCTCAGTGATTAATTGCGTCAGGGATTAGGGTTTTGGATTTCGAGGGACGGCCTCCATCCTTCCACGCGTAGGCACCCGTGTTCTCGATAGCCTCGTGCCACATTCGGTTGAAGCCGACTTTTGATAGGCCCTTAAACTTTCCTAGAGCCTCCGCCCTCAGTGCGTCCTTGGTATTCGTCCTCTGATCTGAATGCTGCATCAGCCCCTTTAGCCACCGGAAGCAGTCTCGCTCTGCGGCGCTGCTGGACGCCGGCGAAGGATCCGCCAGCCGGGCGTGTGGGGCGACGAAGATGGAGAACAGTCTTGTGCCGTCAGTTCCGATAGCATCCCACATGTGATCTTCGACGTCGGCATCTGCATCACGCAGGACAGGCTTAAAGCCGCGCCACGCATCGAGGGGAATGTGTTGGAACGGAGCCACCAGAGATCCAACGCGAGCCATGACCCGTCCTGCCTGCGTCTTCAGTGCCGCGGCGAGCTGGTACGATGCAGTATCGGTTAGAGACCGAGCGATCTCTCGAAACGCTTCCTTTTCATCCACCTTATAGCTGCTCAACTCGGGATCATCATACGAACCGAGGAACGCATGCGGCCGACCGAACACTATCGGTAGGTTGTCGTGGATGCGCGACGACAGATCAAACGTGCCGCCATCCGCATCGATGCTGAGGTAAAGCCCCTCCCCTTCGCATACGACGACGTAGTCAGGATCTTCATAGCACCGGAAGTTCACCTGCAGCCGGCTGAGCACCCGTGTGAGGCGGCCAAGCAGCTCACGACGAACCTCGTCAGGGGTGGGCGCGAAGTTCGGGAAGAAGCGGAACGGCGCCTGGTGAAGCGGTACCCAATCTGCGCCCGGCTCGCTGATCTGCTCAACCGGCATCAGGCGGTCCTCGCACCTGCCGGCCGTCCGAGGTCAGCTATGTTCGATCCCCCGCCGAGGTTCAGGATAGGGAAATTGGCCCGGATGGTGTTGGCTACATAGTTGGGCGCCAAGTGCGCGTAGTGCCTTTCGGTCATTCGCGTGTTGGCATGGCCGAGCTGCTGTGCGATGACCTGCATGGGCACGCCCCTCATCGCCAGCGCGCTGCCATGCGTGTGGCGGAGGATGTGGAAGCCAGCAGCCGGCACGATGCCGGCGCGGCGACAGGCCTCGGTCATGGGTCTGATCTGGTGGGACATCCCCCACGGCCGGCCGTCATCGTGAGCGAAGACCAGAGTTGAGCCCGGCCGGCCGGCGATCAGGCTGCGGAAGAGATCTCGAGCCTCGTCCGTCAGCACCACGTGGCGGCCCTTGCCGCCCTTGCCCCGGCGGACGGTCGCGGTGCCGGCGTCGAGATTGACCTCGGACACCTTCAAACGGCCGAGTTCGCCGAACCTCATGCCGGTCAGCAGCGCGCCCTGGACGAGGCGCCGGAACTCGGGCTCGGCGGCGTTCACCAGCCGCCGGCATTCGTCCTCGGTGAAGAACCGGACGAGGGGCGCGTCGACCTCGCGGAAGGGCTTCACCGCCCGCCACGCGGCATCCGTGCTGGCGTGCCGCTCGGCGAAGGCGTGGTTGAGCGCGGCCTTCAGGATGGTGAGGACGCGGTTGGCGGTGGCGCGCCGGGCGCGCACCGCCTCGGGATCGTCATCGAGCTCGGCGAGCTGCTGTGCCTCGCCCAGCCGGGTGCGGAGCCTGCGGGGAGCGTTGGCGAGCGCGTGGTGCCAATCGCGGACCTTTCGCGTGGTCAGCCTGTCGAGGACGATCGCGCCGAGGGCGGGTCGCACGTGGACTTCGGCCGCGGTGCGGGTCGCGTTCTCGCTCTTGCCTCCCTTGGCGACGTAGTGGCTCAGATAGTCGTCCAGCGCGGCACCGACCGTGTAGGGTCCGGCGCGCTGCTCAGGCGCGCCGAGCTCCCGGCGTTCCTCGGCCTGCCACCAGGACCGCGCGGCCGCGAGGGCATGGCGGAAGGTCAGCACCTTCACGCCGTCGGCGTCGGTCTCGTCGTCCGCCACCCCGAGCGTCGTCTCGAGGTACCGGCCATCGACATACCGCCGGGCGCGCCACACCCCTCCCCTATCGCCCCGGCGGTACCCGAGTTGCAGGCCGCCCTCGACGCTGCGCCAGTACGGTTTCCGGGATGGCGCCAGCCGCAGCCGGGCGGCGCGGGTGTCCAGGGTTGCCTCTCGAAGTGTGCGGGCCATCGGCGACCTCGAATGACCCCAAGTTTGGCCCAAAATACGTGAGCGAACAAACCGGGACCGCTTCGGACACCATCACACTAAGTGCCTGATAACGCAACATCCGGGCACGTCCCGGAACGTCCCCGTTTGTCTGGCTAGTACCCCTTTCACGGCGAAAACACGGGTTCGATTCCCGTAGGGCGCGCCAGGGCTTTCAAGCACTGGGCTGGATTTTCCGAGCTGGCTCACAGACGTGTCTCCCACAGTCAGCGCTGTATGCTGCCTTGTTTTGGGCTTTGGGGAGTGAACGGGTCATCCTGATCGTGATGCCGCGGCCCAACCACGGTACATGCTGACCCTTCCCGGACGTTAGAATCCTTGGGTTTTGGGCAACTCTATTGCCTGCGGGCTCCGCGATCGGTGCCGTAGATTCAGCGTTCTGCGCCGCCTTGGGTCGACTGGGAGCGTCGCCCGATGTTCTATGCCCACTCGACCGACCGCTCGGACCGCGCCGACTGGCAACCCCTGCCGGATCACCTCAACGGCGGGGCCAACGGGGCTGCGTCGCGCGCGGGCAAGTTCGGAGCCCGCCGAGCGGCACTCCTGGCCGGGCTGACCCACGATCTCGGACAGTACAGCCTAGCTTTCCAGGCTCGTCTCGACGGAGCCCGAGACCGCGCCGGCCACGCGACAGCGGGTGCGCGCGAGGTTGTCCGGGCGGCGGCCGGAACCGAGTTCTCCCACCCCATGTCCGAACTCGTCGCCTACGCGGTGGCAGGTCACGTGCGTCATGGCTCACCTCCACCACAACACCGCGCGAAACCCGGCTGTGGTACGAAGCCGAGGATAGCGAGTATGACGATTTGGATCTCGCTGCTTCCGCAGTGCTTCCGCACCGGGTGGGGCCACGTCACAACGCCTGCCGAGTCGTTGAGAACGTGGTGGGCGCGACAGGGATCGAACCTGTGACCCCTACCATGTCAAGGTAGTGCTCTCCCGCTGAGCTACGCGCCCGGGCCGGAACCGCGCGGGCTCCGGTGCGGCGGGGCTATAGCCGCTGCCGCCGGGGGGCGCAAGCGGGAGAATCGGCCGGGCGCGCCGAGGGCGGGGCGCGCCGCATCGGTGCGGCGGCGGTGCATCGGTGCGGCGGCGGTGCATGCGCCGGGGAAAATGCGCTATGGGCCGCGGCCGCCCCTTCCCTGTCAGGTATCGCGACATGTCACCTCCCGCGCCGCAGACGATCGAGGCCGCCCGTGCGGTCGCGCGTCCAGCCCCTCGCGGGGCCGCCTGAGATGTCGGGTCCCGCGGCCTTCCTGGTCGGGGCGGGTCCCCGCCGCCCTCTCACCCTGCGCGCGGGGGCGGACGGCCTGCGCCTCGACCTCTCCGGCCTCGGCGGCGCCTGGATCGAGGTGGCGCTCGCCGACGACCCGGCCGCGCGCGAGGCCGGCCTGTCGCTCAGCCTCGTCGGCGCCGACGGCCGGCCCGGGCCGCCCCTGCCGGAGGAGACGCTGGGCGGCGGCGCCTTCGCCTGGACCGGGCGGCTGCCCGGGGACGTGGCCGAGCTGCGCGTCGCCACGCTCGCCGGCCGGGCGCCCGCGACCCTGCGCCGGATCGCGGTGCGCCGCCTCGCCCGGCCGCGCCTCGCCTTGCGCGCCCTGCTGCGCGAGCCGGGCATCGCGCTCACCGCCCTCTACTGGCGGGCGCTCGGCAAGCGGGTCCGCGCCCGCGGCTTCCTCGACCGGGCCCTGCGCCACCGCCGGGAGTCGGGCTACGAGCGCTGGACCCGCACCCGCGCCCGGCGCGGGCCGGAGCTGGCGGCGATCCGCGCCGAGATCGCCGCGTGGCCCGGGCCGCCGCTGGTCTCGGTGCTGATGCCGGTCCACGATCCCGCGCCGCGGGTGCTGCGGGCGGCGCTCGCCTCCCTCAAGGCCCAGCTCTACCCGCACTGGGAGCTGTGCGCCGTCGACGACGCCTCGACCGACCCGCGGGTGCGGCGGATCCTCGCCCGCGCCGCCGCGGAGGATCCCCGGGTGCGGGTGCTGACCCGGGCCGAGAACGGCCACATCGCCCGCGCCACCAACGACGCGCTCGACGCGGCGCGCGGGCCCTGGTGCGTCTTCATGGACCACGACGATGCCCTGCCCGAGGACGCCCTCTACGAGGTCGCGCGCGCCGTGCGCGCCGACCCCGAGCTCGTGCTGATCTACAGCGACGAGGACAAGATCGACGGGCGCGGGCGCCGGTTCGAGCCGCACTTCAAGCCGGACTTCGACCGCGAGCTGCTCTACGGGCAGAACTACATCAACCACCTCACCGCCGCGCGCACCGACGCGCTGCGGGCGGTCGGCGGCCTGCGGCCGGGCTTCGAGGGCAGCCAGGACCACGACCTGCTGCTGCGGCTCACCGACGGCCTGGACCCGGCCCGGGTCCGCCACATCCCCCTGGTGCTCTACCACTGGCGGGCGGCGGGCGGCTCCGGCACCTTCTCCGACCGGGCGCTCGCCCGGGCCGAGGCGGCGCGCCTGCGGGCGCTGGAGGAGGTCGTCGCCCCCTGGGGCGGGCGGGCGGAGCGCGGGCCCCACGGCTTCAACCGCCTCGTGCGGCCCCTGCCCGCGCCGCCGCCGCGGGTCTCGGTGATCATCCCCACCCGCGACCGGGCCGAACTCCTGGCCGTGACCCTCGACGGCCTGCTGACGAAGAAGACCGACTACCCCGACATCGAGGTGGTGATCCTCGACAACGACAGCCGCGAGCCCGAGACCGCGGCCCTGTTCAGCCGCTACCGGGACGACCCCCGGGTGCGGGTGGTGGCCGTGCCCGGGCCGTTCAACTTCTCCGACCTGTCGAACCGGGGGGCGGCCGCCGCCACCGGCGCGGTGCTCCTGTTCCTCAACAACGACATCGAGGTGCTGGAGCCGGACTGGCTCACGGAGATGGTGCGCCACGCCGTGCGCCCGGAGATCGGCGCGGTGGGCGCCAAGCTGCTCTACCCGGACGGGACGATCCAGCACGGCGGCGTGGTGCTCGGCATCGGCGGGGTCGCCGGCCACAGCCATCTCGGCGTGCCCGACGCCGAGCCCGGCTACTTCTGCCGGATGACGCTCGCCCACGAGGTCTCGGCGGTGACCGGCGCCTGCCTCGCCACCCGCGCGGCGGTGTTCGCCGAGATCGGCGGCTTCGACGCGAAGGCGCTGAAGGTCGCCTTCAACGACATCGACCTGTGCCTGAAGATCCGCACGGCGGGCTACCGCATCGTCTGGACGCCGTTCGCCCGGCTCACCCACCACGAGTCGAAGAGCCGCGGTGCCGAGGACACCCCCGAGAAGAAGAAGCGCTTCGAGGGCGAGGTGCTGACCATGCTCGACCGCTGGGGGCCGCAACTGCGCGCCGACCCGTACTACAACATCAATCTGTCACGGAATTCGGCCCATTACAGGGTTTGAACGCGCGATCCGGCCCTATCGGGCCGGTCCGCGCCCGCGAGGTCTGGCTTCGTCGCGGCCCTTTTCCTGACCCGTCTCCCCCTCGACGGGCGCAGGCCCCGAAACGTGTCGACAGATCGTCGCGGGCGACGCGCGCCGCCCAGTGTCACCGCGTCGCGCACGGCCCGCTTGCGTCGGGCGAAGGTTGCGGTACGCCTGCGCATGCAGCATGACGCGGCGACTGTCAGGGGTGCGGCCAGGGCCTGCCGCGCGGGCGACGAGGACGGCAGCGGACGATGAGTTCCAACACCTCCACGGCATCGAGCACCGGGCTCGAGCGCGACGCCCAGCGCGCCATGGGCGACCACAAGGTCGCGCCGAGCGAGATCGCCATCGGCGTGGTCATCGGGCGCGCGTCCGAATACTTCGACTTCTTCGTGTTCGGCATCGCCTCGGTGCTGGTCTTCCCGAAGGTGTTCTTCCCGTTCGTCGATCCGCTCAAGGGCACCCTCTACGCCTTCTCGATCTTCGCGCTGGCCTTCGTCGCGCGGCCGTTCGGCACGGCCCTGTTCATGGCGATCGACCGGCGGCACGGCCGCGGCGTCAAGCTCACCGCCGCCCTGTTCCTGCTCGGCGGCTCCACCGCGGCGGTCAGCTTCCTGCCGCGCTACGAGACGATCGGCATCAGCGCGGTCTACCTGCTGGCGATCCTGCGCATCCTCCAGGGTCTGGCGCTCGGCGGCGCCTGGGACGGGCTCGCCTCCCTGCTCGCCATGAACGCCCCCCGGGAGCGGCGCGGCTGGTACGCGATGATCCCGCAGCTCGGCGCGCCGATCGGCTTCATGGTGGCCAGCGCCCTGTTCTCGTTCTTCATCGTCAACCTGTCGCCGGAGGACTTCATCGACTGGGGCTGGCGCTTCCCGTTCTACTGCGCCTTCACCATCAACGTGGTCGCCCTGTTCGCCCGGCTGCGCCTCGTGGCCACCGACGAGTTCGCCCGGATGATGGACCTCGACCGGCTGAAGCCGGTGCCGGTGCTGGAGCTGTTCCGGCACCACACCCGGGAGGTCGTGCTCGGCGCCTTCGTGCCGCTGGCCGCCTTCGCCCTGTTCCACCTCGTGACGATCTTCCCGATCGCGTGGCTGGCGCTGAACAACACCGACCGCTCGCCCGGCGAGTTCCTGATGGTGCAGTTCTCCGGGGCGATCATCTGCGCGGGCGCGGTGGCGGCCTCCGGGCTGATCGCCGACCAGATCGGCCGGCGCAACGCCCTGATCATGAGCGCGAGCCTGATCGGCCTGTTCGCCATCGGCTCGATCATCGCGCCGCTGCTGTTCGGCGAGAGCGCCATCGGCCAGACGATCTACGTCACCACCGGCTTCATGCTGCTGGGCCTCGCCTACGGCCAGGCCTCCGGCGCGGTGACCGCCCGGCTCGGCAACCGCTACCGCTACACCGGCGCGGCGCTCACCTCCGACTTCGCGTGGCTGATCGGCGCCGGCTTCGCGCCGCTGGTAGCCCTGTACCTGTCGCAGGATTACGGGCTGGCGATGGTGGGCGTCTACCTGCTCTCCGGCGCGGTCTGCTCCCTGGCGGCCCTGTTCATCGATCGCTCCGAGATGCGGCAGATGTAGGCGCTCCCCGTCCTGCGGCGCGCTCGCGCCGCCCTCCCCGGCCCCCGACAACGGCGCCGCCTCCGCGCGGCGCGGGATGACGAGACGATCGCGGTGACTGATCCGGCCCCCCGACACGACAGCGGCGCCCGCCCCCGGGCCCGCCGCGCGCGCGCTCTGCCCTTCCTCGCCCTGCCGCTGCTGGCGCTGCTCGGGGGCTGCAACCTCGTGGTGATGCAGCCGATGGGCTACGTCGCCGAGCAGCAGCGCAACCTCGTGCTGGCCTCCACCGGCCTGATGCTGCTGATCATCGTGCCGGTGATCGCCTGCACCCTGTTCTTCGCGTGGCACTTCCGCGCGAGCAACGAGAAGGCGGTCTACGATCCCGACTGGCACCACTCGACCCAGCTCGAGGTGCTGATCTGGACGGCGCCGCTGATGATCATCATCGCGCTCGGGGCGCTCACCTGGATCAGCACCCACACCCTCGACCCGTTCCGGCCGCTGACCCGGATCGACGCCAAGCGCGCGCTGCCCGCCGGCGTCGAGCCGTTGCAGGTCGAAGTTGTCGCGATGGATTGGAAGTGGCTGTTCCTCTACCCACAATACGGAGTGGCCACCGTCAACGAACTCGCCGCGCCGGTCGACCGGCCGATCACCTTCAAGATCACCGCCACCAACGTGATGAACACGTTCTACATCCCGACGCTCGCGGGCATGATCTACGCGATGCCGGGCATGGAGACGAAGCTCCACGCGGTGATCAACAAGGCGGGCGACTACGAGGGCCGCTCGGCGCACTACAGCGGCGCGGGCTTCTCGAACATGTTCTTCGCCTTCCGCGGCCTGTCGAACGCGGATTTCGACGCGTGGGTCGCCAAGGCCAAGGCCGAGGGCAAGGACCTCTCGCAGGACACCTACACCGAACTCGCCCGTCCGAGCGAGGCGGAGCCGGCGCGGCTCTACAAGTCCTACGCCGACGGGCTCTACCGCCGCATCCTCGACCTGTGCCCGTTCCCGGGCCAGATGTGCATGAGCGAGATGATGCGCATCGACGCGCAGGGCGGCGCCACCGGCGCCGAGGCCGAGGCGAACTACGAGCGGTTGCGCTACGACAAGGCGCTCGCCGCGCAGGGCAACGAGCCCCCGGGCGCCACCGCCCCGGCCTCGGGCAGCCCGCCGCACAGCCAGACCCAGCCGCAGGGCATGCAGCCGCGCCCCGACATGGGCAACCCCGACTCCCGCGGTTCCGGCGAGCAGCCGGTCGGCCAGGACCGGCCCGATCAGATCGCGCCGAAGCAGTTGAACGAGTGAGGGGACGACGCCCGGGGCCCCTCGGATGGGGCGGTCGCGCCGCGGCGCGGCCCGCCGGGTGAGGGGAGCCGCCGGCCCGACCGGGCCGGGCACGGCTCGAAGACGTGACGGACATCAGACGCGGCGGTCGCCAGCGGACGCATTGAACGGGCCGATCCCATGTTCGACAACATCAATCTGCAGCAGCTCATCTTCGGCCGCTTCACGATCGAGCAGATCCCCTACCACGAGCCGATCCTGATCGGGACGTTCGCGGGCGTGGCGGTGATGGGCGTCGCCGTGCTCGCGCTGATCACCTACTACCGGTTCTGGGGTCCGCTGTGGCGTGACTGGGTCACGTCGATCGACCACAAGAAGATCGGCATCATGTACTGCGTCTTCGCGTCGATCATGCTGCTGCGCGGCTTCGCCGACGCGATCATGATGCGCTCGCAGCAGGCGATCTCCTTCGGCTCCGAGCAGGGCTACCTGCCGCCGCACCACTACGATCAGATCTTCACCGCCCACGGGATGATCATGATCTTCTTCGTTGCGATGCCGTTCGTCACCGGGCTGATGAACTACGCGGTGCCGCTGCAGATCGGCGCCCGCGACGTCGCCTTCCCGTTCCTCAACAACTTCAGCCTGTGGATGACGGTGGCCGGCGGCATCCTCGTGATGGTGTCCCTGTTCGTCGGCGAGTTCTCCCGCGCCACCTGGCTCGCCTACCCGCCGCTCTCGGGGGCCGACATGAGCCCCGGCGTCGGCGTGGACTACTACATCTGGGCGCTCCAGATCGCCGGCATCGGCACGACGCTGTCGGGCATCAACCTCGTCGCGACCATCGTGAAGATGCGCGCGCCGGGCATGACCATGATGAAGCTGCCGATCTTCGTCTGGTCGTCGCTGTGCACCAACATCCTGATCGTCGCCGCGTTCCCGATCCTCACCGCCGTCCTCGTGCTGCTGTCGCTCGACCGCTACCTCGGCATGCACTTCTTCACCAACGACCTCGGCGGCAACGCGATGTTGTACTTCAACCTCATCTGGATCTGGGGTCATCCGGAAGTCTACATCCTCATCCTGCCCGCCTTCGGCGTGTTCTCGGAGATCACCTCGACCTTCTGCGGCAAGCGCCTGTTCGGCTACACCTCGATGGTCTACGCGCTGGTGGTGATCACCATCCTCGCCTACCTCGTGTGGCTGCACCACTTCTTCACCATGGGCTCGGGCGCCGACGTGAACTCGTTCTTCGGGATCACGACGATGATCATCTCGATCCCGACGGGGGCGAAGATCTTCAACTGGATGTTCACGATGTACCGTGGGCGGATCCGGTTCGACGTGCCGATGCTGTGGACCGTGGCGTTCATCGTCACCTTCGTGATCGGCGGCATGACCGGCGTGCTGCTCGCCGTGCCCCCGGCCGACTTCGTGCTGCACAACTCCCTGTTCCTGATCGCGCACTTCCACAACGTCATCATCGGCGGCGTGCTGTTCGGCATGTTCGCCGGCGTGACCTTCTGGTTCCCCAAGGCCTTCGGGTTCAAGCTCGACGAGTTCTGGGGCAAGGTGGCCCTGTGCTTCTGGGTGAGCGGGTTCTACGTCGCCTTCATGCCGCTCTACGTGCTCGGCCTGATGGGCGTGACCCGCCGCATGCAGCACTTCGACGACCCGTCGCTCCAGATCTGGTTCGTGATCGCGGCGCTCGGCGCCGGGCTGATCGCGCTCGGCATCGCCGCCCAGATCATCATGTTCGTGGTCTCGATCCGCCGCCGCGAGCAGCTCCGCGACCTCACCGGCGACCCGTGGGGCGGCCGGACCCTGGAATGGTCGACCTCGTCGCCGCCCCCGGACTACAACTTCGCCTTCACGCCCGTGGTCCACGATTCCGACGCGTGGTGGGACATGAAGAACCGCGGCTACAGCCGGCCGCTGACCGGCTACCGGCCGATCCACATGCCCAAGAACACCGCCACCGGCGCGATCCTGGCCGGCCTGAGCTTCGTGTTCGGCTTCGCCATGGTCTGGTACGTCTGGTGGCTGGCGGCCGTGTCGTTCGCCGCGATCCTCGTCGTCGCGATCCACCACACGTTCAACTACGACCGCGAGTTCTACATCCCCGCCGACGAGGTCTCGCGGACCGAGGGGCAGCGGTCCCGCGTCCTGGAGATGGCCTGATCCGATGATGCACGGCGAGACCGCTCCCCCCGGCGCCGCGGCGCCGGTCTTCTACGTGACCGACGAGGAGGGCCATCACTCCGAGGGCTCGACCATGCTCGGGTTCTGGCTCTACCTGATGAGCGACTGCCTCATCTTCGCGACCCTGTTCGCGACCTACGGGGTGCTCGGCCGCAGCTACGCGGCCGGCCCCTCCCCGAAGGACCTGTTCGAGCTGCCCGCCATCGCGTTGAACACCGCGATGCTCTTGTTCTCCTCCATCACCTACGGCTTCGCGATGCTGGAGATGGACCGGGACGACCAGCGCAAGACCCAGATCTGGCTGGCGATCACCGGCCTGTTCGGCGTCGCCTTCGTCGCCCTGGAGATCCGCGAGTTCGTCCACCTGTTCCACGAGGGCGCGCCGCCCTGGCGCAGCGCCTTCCTGTCGTCGTTCTACACCCTCGTCTCCACCCACGGGCTGCACGTCTCGTTCGGCATCCTCTGGCTGGTCACGCTGATGGTCCAGGTCCACAAGTACGGTCTCGTCGTCGCCAACAAGCGGCGGCTGATGTGCCTGTCGATGTTCTGGCACTTCCTCGATCTGGTCTGGATCGGCGTGTTCACGGTCGTCTACCTGATTGGAGTGCTCGAATGAGCTCGCCCGCCGCCCACGCCGACGCGCAAATCCAACACGCGCACGGCCAGCATGCGCATGGCCAGGACGCGCACGACGCCCACAACGAGGGCGGCCACGGCTCGTTCAAGAGCTACATGACCGGCTTCGTCCTGTCGGTGATCCTGACGGTGATCCCGTTCTGGCTGGTGATGGGCAACGTGCTCGACAACAGCCTCGTCACCACCCTCGTCGTGCTGGCGCTCGGCGGCGTGCAGATGGTGGTGCACGTCGTCTATTTCCTGCACATGAACACCAAGTCCGAGGGCGGCTGGACCTTCATGGCGCTGATCTTCACCGTCACGCTGGTGGTGATCATGCTCTCGGGCACGGTGTGGGTGATGCACCACCTGAACAAGAACATGATGCCGATGTCCGCGGGCGACGTCCTGCACAAGATGCCCTGATCCCGGAGGCCGGCCCGGTTCCGCCGGGCGGCCCACCCTGAAGAGTGAAGCGTTGCGCGTGAGACCCGTCCGGACGCCGCGGCGCGCCGACGCGGCCCGGTTCGGGCGTCCGTGCCCGTGACCGGGCCGCCCGCCTCCGGCGAGGCGCCGCCCCCCTCCCCGCTCCGCCGCGCCGTGTTCGTCCTCGGCGTCGTCCTCGCCTTCCTCGCCCTCCTCGGGCTCGGCACGTGGCAGGTCGAGCGCCGGGCGTGGAAGCTCGACCTGATCGCCCGGGTCGATGCCCGGGTCCACGCCCCCGCGAGCCCCGCGCCCGCCGCCGACGCGCCCGTCTCGCCCGACGACGCCTACCGGCACGTGCGCCTGTCGGGCACGTTCCTCCACGACCGGGAGACCCTCGTCCAGGCGGTCACCGAGTACGGCGGCGGCTACTGGGTGCTCACGCCGCTGCGCCGGGACGACGGCAGCCTGGTTCTGGTCAACCGCGGCTTCGTGCCGTCCGACCGCCGGGACCCGGCGACCCGGGAGGCGGGACAGGTCGCGGGGGAGAGTGTGGTGACGGGGCTCCTGCGCCTCACCGAGCCCGGCGGCGCCTTCCTGCGCGCCAACGACCCGGCGCATGGGCGCTGGTACTCGCGCGACGTCGCGGCCATCGCCGCCGCGCGGGGGCTCGGGCCGGTGGGGCGGAGCGTCGCCCCCTACTTCGTCGACGCCGACGACGCCCCGAACCCCGGCGGCCTGCCCCGGGGCGGCCTGACGGTGATCGCGTTCCCCAACAACCACCTCGTCTACGCGATCACGTGGTACGGGATGGCGCTGATGCTGGTCGCGGCCGGCGTCGCCCTGCTGCGGCGGCCCCGCGCCGGGCGCCCGGGGGAGTAGCCCGGTCCCCGTGCCCGTCTATAATGACGGGACAAGACGCCACGACGAGTCAGCGCCATGACCAGCCGCATCCCGAATTTCGCCGCCGTGCCCTGGGCCGGCGCGCCGCTGGCGGTCGCCCTCCCCCCGCTTCCCGAGCCGTGGATGACCCCGGAGGACATCCCGGTGAAGGGCCGCTACGGGCCCGAGGACCGGGAGGGGCTGGAGTTCCTCGACACCTATCCGGGCGTGGCGCCGTTCCTGCGCGGGCCCTACCCGACCATGTACGTCACCCAACCCTGGACGATCCGGCAGTACGCCGGCTTCTCCACGGCCGAGGATTCGAACGCGTTCTACCGGCGCAACCTCGCCGCCGGGCAGAAGGGCCTGTCGGTGGCCTTCGATCTGGCCACCCACCGCGGCTACGATTCCGACCACCCGCGCGTCTCGGGCGATGTCGGCATGGCGGGTGTGGCGATCGACTCGATCTACGACATGCGCACGCTCTTCTCCGGCATCCCGCTGGACGAGATGACCGTGTCGATGACGATGAACGGCGCGGTGCTGCCGATCCTCGCCCTCTACATCGTCGCGGCCGAGGAGCAGGGCGTGCCGCCGCAGAAGCTGGCGGGCACGATCCAGAACGACATCCTGAAGGAATTCATGGTCCGCAACACCTACATCTATCCCCCCAAGGGATCGATGCGGATCATCTCCGACATCTTCGCCTATACGTCGAAGAACATGCCGAAGTTCAACTCGATCTCGATCTCCGGCTACCACATGCAGGAGGCCGGCGCGACGAACGACCTGGAGCTGGCCTACACGCTCGCCGACGGCGTCGAGTACATCAAGGCCGGGCTGGCCGCTGGCCTGACGATCGACCAGTTCGCGCCGCGGCTGTCGTTCTTCTGGGCGATCTCGACCAACTTCTTCATGGAGATCGCCAAGATGCGGGCCGCGCGCCTGATCTGGGCGAAGCTCGTGAAGGCGTTCGACCCGCAATCGGACAAGTCGCTGGCGCTGCGCACCCACTCGCAGACGAGCGGCTGGTCGCTCACCGCGCAGGACGTGTTCAACAACGTCACCCGCACCAACATCGAGGCGATGGCGGCGACCCAAGGGGGCACCCAGTCGCTGCACACCAACGCGCTGGACGAGGCGCTGGCGCTGCCCACCGACTTCTCGGCGCGCATCGCCCGCAACACCCAGCTCTTCCTCCAGCAGGAGAGCGGCACCACCCGGATCGCCGACCCGTGGGGCGGCTCGTACTACGTGGAGCGTCTCACCGCCGACATCGCGGCGCGCGCCTGGGAGCACATCCGCGAGGTCGACGGGCTCGGCGGCATGGCCAAGGCGATCGAGGCCGGCATCCCGAAGCTGCGCATCGAGGAGGCGGCCGCCCGCGCCCAGGCCCGGATCGATTCCGGCCGCCAGACCATCGTCGGCGTCAACAAGTTCCGGCCCGACGACGACATGACGATCGAGCTGCTGCGGGTCGACAACGGCAACGTCCGCCGGCTCCAGATCGACAAGCTCAAGCGCCTGCGCTCGGAGCGCGACGAGGCCGACGTCGCCGCCCGCCTCGACGCCCTGACGCAGGCCGCCGACGGCGCGGGCAACCTGCTGGCGCTGGCCGTCGACGCCGCCCGGGCCAAGGCGACCGTCGGCGAGATCTCCGAGGCCCTGGAGAAGGCCTGGGGCCGGCACCGCGCCGAGATCCGCTCGATCTCCGGCGTCTACAAGCGGGAGGTGGGTGGCATGTCGCCGGTGGTGGAAGAGGTGCGCGGGCTGGTCGAGGCGTTCGAGGAGGCCGACGGGCGCCGCCCCCGCATCCTTGTGGCCAAGATGGGCCAGGACGGGCACGACCGCGGCCAGAAGGTGATCGCCTCCGCCTTCGCCGACCTCGGCTTCGACGTCGATATCGGGCCGCTGTTCGCCACGCCCGCCGAGGCCGCCCGGCAGGCGGTGGAGAACGACGTGCACGTCGTCGGCGTCTCCTCGCTGGCCGCCGGCCACCTGACGCTGGTGCCGGAGCTGAAGGCGGCCCTGGCGGAGGCCGGCCGCGACGACGTGATGATCGCGGTGGGCGGCGTCATCCCGCCGGGCGACTACGACGCCCTGCGGGCGGCCGGCGCCTCGGCGATCTTCCCGCCGGGCACGGTGATCGCCGAGGCCGCGGTCGAGCTGATCCGCGAGCTGAACGCGCGGCTCGGCTACGAAACCCGGCAGGCTGCGGAGTAGACCGACTCTCCCACCCGCGACCTCATCCTGAGGCGCCCGCGCGAGCGGGCCTCGAAGGATCCTCCAGCGGCCGCGCGATCCCTGGAGCCCTCCTTCGAGGCCGCCGCTGCGCGACGGCACCTCAGGATGAGGTCACGGTCGGGACGACTGCGAACGTGCGTGCTGCCAGACTGGGAATGGAAACGGCATGGCTTCCACGACGAAAATCGCCACCACGCCCTACCCCGACCAGAAGCCCGGCACCTCCGGCCTGCGCAAGAAGGTGCCGGTCTTCCGGCAGCCCCACTACGTCGAGAATTTCGTCCAGGCGATCTTCGACACGCTTCCCGAGAAGGCCGGCGCGACGCTGGTGGTGGGCGGCGACGGGCGCTTCCTCAACCGCGAGGTGGTGCAGACGACCCTGCGGCTCGCTGCCGGCAACGGATTCGGGCGGGTGCTCGTCGGCCAGGGCGGCCTGCTCTCGACCCCGGCCGCCTCCTGCGTGATCCGCAAGCACGGGGCGGTCGGCGGCATCGTCCTGTCGGCGAGCCACAATCCCGGCGGGCCGGACGGCGATTTCGGCATCAAGTTCAACGCGGGCAACGGCGGTCCAGCCCCGGAGGCGGTCACCGACGCGATCTTCGCCCGGGCCAGGGCGCTGACCGCATACACCCTGGTGGAGGCGCCGGACCTCGACCTCGACACCGTGGGCGAGACCCGGCTCGGGGCCATGACGGTCGCGGTCATCGACCCCGTGGCCGACTACGCCGCGCTGATGGCCGAGCTGATCGACTTCGCGGCGGTGCGGCGCCTGTTCGCGTCGGGCTTCCGCATGCGCTTCGACGCGATGAGCGCGGTCACCGGGCCCTACGCCACCGCGATCCTCGAAGGGATGCTCGGCGCCCCCGCGGGCACGGTGGTGAATGCGGTCCCGAAGGAGGATTTCGGCGGCCACCACCCGGACCCGAACCCGGTCCATTGCAGCGACCTGTTCGACCTGATGCACGGCCCGGACGCGCCGGATTTCGGCGCCGCCTCGGACGGCGACGGCGACCGCAACATGATCGTGGCGCCCGGCCTGTTCGTCACCCCGAGCGACAGCCTCGCCCTGCTCACCGCCCACGCCCACCGGGCGCCGGGCTACGCGGGGGGGCTTGCCGGCGTCGCCCGCTCGATGCCCACCAGCCGCGCCGCCGACCGGGTCGCGGCAGCGCTCGACATCCGCGCCTTCGAGACCCCCACCGGCTGGAAGTTCTTCGGCAACCTGCTCGATGCCGGGCTGATCACCCTGTGCGGCGAGGAGAGCGCCGGCACCGGCTCGAACCACGTGCGCGAGAAGGACGGCCTGTGGGCGGTGCTGCTCTGGCTCAACGTGCTCGCCGCCACGGGGGAGCGCGCCGACGCGCTGGTGCGCGCCCACTGGCGGACCTACGGGCGCGACTACTACGCCCGCCACGACTACGAGGAGGTGGACGCGGACGCCGCCGCCGGCCTGATGGACGCGCTGCGCGAGAAGCTGCCCGGCCTGCCCGGCACGCGGGTCGGCGACCTCACGGTCTCGGCGGCGGACGAGTTCGCCTACCGCGATCCCGTGGACGGCTCGCTCACCGAGCGCCAGGGCATCCGGATCGGCTTTGCGGAGGACGCGCGGGTGGTGTTCCGGCTGTCGGGCACCGGCACTGCGGGAGCGACGCTGCGGGTCTATCTCGAGCGCTACGAGGCAGCGCCGGACCGGCTGGAGCGGCCGGTGGCCGAGGTGCTGGCGCCGGTCGTCGCGGCGGCGCGGGCGCTGGGCGAGATCGCGCCGCGCACCGGCCGGGCGGAGCCGAGCGTGGTGACGTAACCGCCGCCGTCGTCGACGCAGTTGCGGCGCGCCGCAGGCGAGGCGACCCGGGCTCGCGCGAGCCCGGCGAGCGCGCCGCCCCGAGATCGCCGCGCTCCGCTCGCCATGACGGCGGGGGCGAACACGCAGTCTCACGACCGGAACCGTACGGGAGGCTATTTCAGCACCCGCGACAGCCGGCACCACGCCGCCCTGTCGGCGGGAAGCCCGAAGCGCAGCCGCTTCGGCGCGTCCGAGAAGCGCCGGACCGCGATCCCCGCCGCCCCGAGCCGGCGGTGGAGATCCGGCCCGTCCGGAAAGTCGGCGGTGCGGAACAGGCTGGTGCCGCCGACCACGCGGCCGCCGCCCCGGACGATCATCCGGTCGAGGCGGGCCGCGTCCGCCGCGCGGTCCCGGGCCGCACGCTCGCGCCAGCCCCGGTCGCCGAGCGCCGCGGTCCCGACCGCGAGCGCCGGACCCGACACAGCCCAGGGCCCGAGCGCCGCCCCGAGCCGGCGCACCGTCTCCGGGTCGGACACCGCGAAGCCGAGGCGGATCCCGGCGAGCCCGTAGCTCTTGCCGAAGGAGCGCAGCACCACGAGCCCCGGCGCCACCTCCGGGCACAGGCTCGCGACCGGCTCGAAATCGAGGAACGCCTCATCGACGACGAGGAGGCCGCCGCGGCCCCGCATCGCTTCGGCGAGCGCCCGGCGCTCGGGCAGCGGGTGGGTGCGCCCGTCCGGGTTGTTCGGGTCGACGAGCACCGCGACCTCCGCCGCGCCGACCCGGTCGATGCCCGTCACCGCCTCGACCGCGTGCCCCGCCCGCGCCCAGGCCGCCGCGTGCTCGGCGTAGGTCGGCCCGACCACCGCCACGCGGGCCGGGCCCACGAGGCGCGGCAGGGTCTCGATCAGGATCTGGGTGCCGGGCGCCGCGGCGACGTGCTCAGGGTCCGGCGCGCCGTAGGCCGCCGCGGCGGCGGCGCGCAGGGCGAGCCCGTCGGCGGCGGCGGGCAGCCGCGTCCAGGCGCTGGCCTCGATCTCCGGCAGCGGATAGGGGACCGGGTTGATCCCCGTCGACAGGTCGATCCACGGCTCCGGCGCATCCGGAAACGCGTCCCGAATCCGCCCGAGATCGCCGCCGTGGTCGATCTCGTCCAGGCTCGACACCGAGTTCGAATAAAAATGCATCCGCCCGAGACGCTCGCGATCCTCGCCCTCGCCCTCGGGATCGAGGCGGCGGCCGGCTATCCGGACGCGCTCTACCGGGCGCTGGGCCACCCTGTCACCTGGATCGGCCGCCTGATCGCCGCCCTGGATCGCGGCCTGAACCGGGGTTCGGAGCGCCGCCGCCGGCGCGCGGGCGTCCTGGCTCTGGCGCTGCTGCTCGCCGCGGTGGCCGCGCCGGCGCTGGGCGCGACGTGGCTCGCCGGGCTCATGAGCCCGACCTTGGGCCCCCTCCCCGCCACCCTGCTGCTCGCCCTCCTCTGCGCGAGCCTGCCGGCGCAGCGCAGCCTGCACGACCATGTCGCCGCGGTGGAGGCGGCCTTGCGGAGCGGCGGGCTGGAATCCGGGCGCCGGGCCGTGGCGATGATCGTCGGGCGCGATCCCGAGACCCTCGACGAGGCGGCGGTGTGCCGCGCGGCGATCGAGAGCCTCGCCGAGAATTTTTCGGACGGCATCGTCGCGCCGGCCTTCTGGATCGGTGCCTTCGGCCTGCCGGGCGGGGCGCTCTACAAGGCGATCAACACCGCCGACAGCATGATCGGCCACCGCACCCCGCGCCACGCCGCCTTCGGCTGGGCGGCGGCCCGCCTCGACGACGGCGTGAACGTGCCGGCGGCGCGGCTGGCCGGCCTGCTGATCGCCGGGGCCGCTGCGATGCGCGGCGCCGACGCGCGCGGCGCGCTCCGGGCGATGGCCCGGGACGCCCGGCATCACCGCTCGCCCAATGCCGGCTGGCCGGAGGCGGCGATGGCCGGCGCCCTGGGGCTGCGGCTCGCCGGCCCCCGGGTCTACGGCGGCGTCACCGTCCCGGACGCCCACATGGGCGACGGCCGGGCGGAGGCCGGGCCCGACGACATCGCCCGGGCGCTCGGGCTCTACCGCGCGGCCTGCCTGCTCCAGGGCGGGCTGGTGCTGGGGTTGCTGGCGCTCGCGATGCTGGCGGCCTGACGATGGGCCCGGCAGCGGTGTTCAACGGTCTGCTGGCCGCGCCGTGTGACGTCGCCGACCGCCATCAGGAACAGGAACGGCCCGGTCCAGAGTCCGCCCTCGGTGAGCTCGGCGACGAACCGCGGGCCGAGCGGCGGCGCGCCCGGATCCGACCACCACCCGGCCACCCACCACCCGGCCACCGCCAGGGCAAGCGTGAACAGCGCGCGGATAAACAGGATCCCGGTGGGGATCGGCAACGGTCCTCGCCCTACGGCGCGCAGCCGAGCCGACGTTCCGTCGCCCGCACCCGCGCGACCTGTTCGCGCTGGCGCGCGGAGAGCGGCACGTCGGCCTCGTCGTCGAACTGGCAGCCCGCGTTGCCGAAGGTGCGGATCCCGCGCGGCGAGCGGAAGCAGTATCCGGCCGCCTTGAAGACCGCGTTGCGCTCGTACCAGAGGTCGTCGCAGGACGATGCGGCCGCGGGGGCGACCGGAGCGGGCGGGGCGACGCCGGCACTGCGACAGCAGCCGACGTAGCGGGCGCTGACCCACCCGGTCTGGCCGGAGGGGAGCAGGATGTTCACCCAGCCGCCCTGGCGGCCGAGTTCGGTGAACAGGGTGTCCGGACCGAGCCGGGCGACGCGCACGCCCGCGGTGCCGCTCGGCAGGCTGCGCAGGGCCAGGAAGTTGTCGCCGTCGGGGTCGAGGCCGACCGGGTAGCTGAAGCGCTCCTGCTGGACCTGCGCCAGCGCCGATGCCCCGCCGAACGCGAGCAGAAAGGCCGTCGCGGCCGCAGCACCGGATCGCCTGACGGTCCGCCCCCGGTGACACCTCGGTGACACCATCGAGAAGACCACCGGCATACGTGCCGCCTATGTCATTGAGAAGATTGGCGCACCCGACACGATTCGAACGTGTGACCTTTGCCTTCGGAGGGCAACGCTCTATCCAGCTGAGCTACGGGTGCAGGCCTCCGCTTCCTCTAGCCCAACCGGGCAGCGGGCGCAACGGCGCAGGATGGATCATTCCGGGCCGGGATGGAGCCGTCGTCGGATATCGCCGGCGAGCCGGGTGGGGCGGGCGGGGATGGCGGGCGTTCTCCGGCCATCGCACGGCCGGCGCCGCGGGCATGGGGGGCCGGGGATGTCCCGCCTCCCAGGCCCGGCGCCGCCGTGCGGCGGCTTTCTCGGGGCCCGGCCGGTTGGCCAGCCGCGGCGCGCAGCCCATGATGGCGGCTCACCGACCGTGCAGGAGACCATGCCTCACCATACCCCGCTGATCGCGACCGTCGTCGCCGGCCTCGGCCTCGCCTTCGTCTTCGGCGTGCTGGCGCAGCGGCTGCGCCTGTCGCCCCTCGTCGGCTACCTCGTCGCCGGCACGCTGATCGGGCCGTTCACCCCGGGCTACGTGGCCGACCAGGGCCTCGCGCAGCAGCTCGCCGAGATCGGCGTGATCCTGCTGATGTTCGGGGTCGGGCTGCACTTCTCCCTCGCCGACCTCCTGGCCGTGCGGGCGGTCGCCATCCCCGGGGCGGTCGGGCAGATGGCGGTGGCGACGCTCCTGGGGATGGGGCTCGCCGCCTGGCTCGGCTGGCCGCTCGGCGCCGGGCTGGTCTTCGGCCTCGCGCTCTCGGTGGCGAGCACCGTGGTGCTGCTGCGGGCCCTGCGCGAGCGCCGGCTGCTCGACACCGAGCGCGGGCGCATCGCGGTGGGCTGGCTGATCGTCGAGGATCTCGCCACCGTCCTCGCCCTGGTGCTGCTGCCGGCCGTCTCGGGCCTGCTCGGCGGCCGGGCGGAGACGCCGCCGGCGCCCGAGGCCGGGGGGCTCGCCGCGTGGCTGCGGCCGGACGGGATCGCGGCGGCGCTCGGCTGGACGCTCGTCAAGGTCGCCGCCTTCGTCGGGCTGATGCTGCTCGTCGGCCGCCGGGTGATCCCGTGGATCCTGCACTACACCGCCCATACCGGCTCGCGGGAGCTCTTTCGCCTCGCCGTGCTCGCCGTGGCGCTCGGGGTGGCGTTCGGCTCGGCCGAGCTGTTCGGGGTCTCGTTCGCGCTCGGCGCCTTCTTCGCCGGGATGGTGCTGGCCGAGAGCCCCCTCAGCCATCAGGCGGCGCAGGAGACGCTGCCCCTGCGCGACGCCTTCGCCGTCCTGTTCTTCGTCTCGGTCGGCATGCTGTGCGACCCGACGATCGTGCTGCGGGAACCCGGGCCGCTGGCCGCCACCGTCCTCGTCATCGTGCTCGGCAAGTCGGTGGCCGCGCTGCTGATCGTGCGGGCCTTCGGCCATCCCCTGAGCACTGCGATCACGATCAGCGCGAGCCTCGCGCAGATCGGCGAGTTCTCCTTCATCCTCGCCGGCCTCGGCGTCGGCCTCGGGCTCCTGCCGGAGGCCGGGCGCGACCTGATCCTGGCCGGCGCCATCCTGTCGATCCTCTTGAACCCGCTGCTGTTCTCCGCCCTCGACCGGATCGCACCGCGCCTCTCGGCCCGGGAGGGCCGGGCGCCGGTCCCCGCCGCGCCGGCTCCCCCCATCCGCGCCGCGACGGACCTCAGCGACCACGCGGTGCTCGCGGGCTACGGGCGGGTCGGCTCGCTGATCGGGGCGGGCCTGCGGGCGCGGGACATCCCGTTCCTGGTGATCGAGGAGCGCGCCGAGACGGTGGCGCGCCTGCGCGCGGAGGGGATCGAGGCCTTCGCCGGCAGCGCGGGCGAGGCCGACCTCCTGCGGGCCGCCAACCTGCCCGGGGCCCGCTGGTTGATCAGCGCGATCCCCGACCCGTTCGAGGCGAGTTCGCTGATCGAGGCGGGCCGCGCCGCCCGGCCCGACCTGACGATCATCGCCCGCGCCCATTCCGACGCGGGCGTCGCGCATCTCCAGCGCTACGGGGCCGACCACATCGTGCTGGGCGAGCGCGAGGTCGCCCGCGAGATGGTGCGCCGCCTGGACGCCGAGGTGCCGCCGGACCCCGACGCGGACGCGCCCGGCGAGCCGGACGGCGACGCCTACGAGCGGGCCGGCCGCGCGCCGCCCTGAGCAGAGGGCCCTACGCGGCCCGCGCCCGGCGGAGTCACAGGACGCGGCCGCCTTCGCCCGCGTCGTCGCCCGTATCGCGGGCCGGGTCGTCGGGCTCGTCGTTCGGGCGCGACAGGCCGACGCCGGGCTCGTCCTCGGCGAGCGGGATCGGCGCGTTGGTCATCGGCTCGGCCGGCGGCGGATCCGACCCGTCGGGGCTCGGGGTCTCGGGTACGGGCAGGTCGGGCATCGGGGCCTCCATCGGGACCTCCCTGGGGCGGGACGCCGGACCAACCGCCGGGACCGCGCGCCGGTTCGGACGCGCGGCCCGCGAGCGCTACGCGTTGTCGCCCCGGATGGCGGCGATCACCGCGTCCGTGACCTGCCGGGTGGTGGCTTTGCCGCCGAGGTCGGGGGTGTGCAGGTTCGGGTCGGCGGTCACCCGCTCCACCGCCCGCATCAGCCGGTCGGCCGCGGGCTTCTCGCCGAGGTGCTCCAGCATCTGGCAGGCCGTCCAGAAGGTCGCGACCGGGTTGGCGATGCCCTTGCCGGTGATGTCGAAGGCCGAGCCGTGGATCGGCTCGAACATCGACGGGAACTTGCGCTCCGGGTTGATGTTGGCGGTCGGCGCGATGCCGAGCGAGCCGGCGAGCGCGGCGGCCAGATCCGACAGGATGTCGGCGTGCAGGTTGGTCGCCACGATCGTGTCGAGGCTCTCGGGCTTGCCCACCATCCGCATGGTCATGGCGTCGACCAGCATCTTGTCCCAGGTCACGTCGGGGAACTCCCGCGCCACCTCGGCGGCGATCTCGTCCCACATCACCATCGCGTGGCGCTGGGCGTTCGACTTGGTGACGACGGTCAGAAGCTTGCGCGGGCGGGACTGCGCCAGCTTGAACGCGTAGCGGATGATCCGGGTGACGCCCGTGCGGGTCATCATCGACACGTCGGTGGCGACCTCCTCCGGATGGCCCTGGTGGACCCGGCCGCCGACGCCCGCGTACTCGCCCTCGGAGTTCTCGCGCACGATCACCCAGTCGAGTTCCGGGCCCGTGACGTGGCGCAGCGGGCTGGTGATGCCGGGC
This sequence comes from Methylobacterium amylolyticum, assembly GCF_030700245.1. Lineage (GTDB taxonomy): Bacteria > Pseudomonadota > Alphaproteobacteria > Rhizobiales > Beijerinckiaceae > Methylobacterium. Next base: position 32,103 of record NZ_JAUYZI010000020.1, on the reverse strand, counting down.
AGGATCCGGGTCGGGCGGACGTTGGCGTACTGGTCGAAGGGCTGGCAGATGGCGAGCCGCAGGCCCCACAGGGTGATGTGGTCGGGCACGTCCGGGGCGCCGACCGCGCCGAAGAAGATCGCGTCGTGGTCCTTGATCTGCTCGCGGCCGTCGGCGGGCATCATCACGCCGTGGCGCTTGTAGTAGTCCGAGCCCCAGTCGAAATGATCGAACTTGAAATTGAACGTGCCGTTCTTCTCGGCCAGCGCGTCGAGCACCTCGATCCCGGCGGCGATCACCTCGATGCCGATGCCGTCGGCGGGGATGGCGGCGATGGTGTAGGTCTTCGTCATGACAGGTCTCCGTGCTGAAGGGGCGTCGGGCTTCGGGAAGCGTCGATTCGGGGAATGTCAGTGCGCGACGGCGTCGGCGGTCTCGGACCGGCGCCCCGCGCGGGCGACGATCAGGGTGACGACCGCGGAGAGCACGAGCAGCGCCGCCACGAACACCAGCCCGGCCGTGAAGCCGCCGGTCTGGTCCTTGAGCCAGCCGATCGCCCAGGGGCCGACGAAGCCGCCGAGGTTGCCGATCGAGTTGATCGTGGCGATGCCCACCGCCGCCGCCGAGCCGGACAGGAACATCGTCGGCATCGCCCAGAGCGGCGGCTTGGCCGCGCTGATGCCGACGTTGACGAGACTGAGCGCGGCGATCACGGCGACGGTCGAGGACGCGCCGCCGGCCAGCATCAGGCCCGCCGCCGCCACGAGGCAGGCGATGACCACGTGCCAGGTGCGCTCGCGCGTCTTATCCGAGTGGCGCGCCCACAGGATCATCGCGACCACCGCGATCGTCGGCGGCACGCCGTTCAGGAAGCCGACCGCCATGGTCGACAGGCCGAAGCTCTTGATGATCTGCGGCGCCCAGATGCCGAGCGTGTACAGGCCGGCCGAGGTGCCGAAGTAGACGAGCGCCAGCGCCAGGACCCGGATGTCGGTCATCCCGGCCAGGACGCCGTGCTTGGCCACGACCTGCTTGCGGGCGTGCTCCGCGTTCATCTCGGCGACCAGCCACGCGCGCTGGTCGTCGGTGAGCCACCGCGCCTTCTCGGGGCGGTCGGTCATGTAGAACAGCACCACGACGCCGAGCACCACGGCGGGGGCGGCCTCGATCAGGAACATCCACTGCCAGCCGTGCAGGCCGAGGATGCCCTCCATCCCCAGGAGCGCGCTGGAGATCGGCGAGCCGAGCACCACCGAGATCGGCGCGGCCGCCATGAACAGCGAGACGACGCCCGCGCGGTAGCGGGTCGGGAACCAGTAGGTCAGGTACAGGATGATGCCCGGGAAGAAGCCGGCCTCGGCCGCGCCGAGCAGGAAGCGCAGGATGTAGAAGCTGTACTCGCCCTGCACGAAGGCGAAGGCACCCGAGATCAGGCCCCAGGTGATCATCACCCGGGCGATCCACAGGCGGGCGCCGACCTTGTCGAGGACCATGTTCGAGGGCACCTCGAACAGGAAATAGCCGAAGAAGAACACCCCCGCCCCGAAGCCGAACACGGCCGAGGAGAAGCCGAGGTCCTTGTTCATCGTCAGCGCGGCGAAGCCGATGTTCACGCGGTCGATGAAGGCGATGAAGTACAGGAGGCAGATAAAGGGGACCAAGCGCCACATGACTCGGCGCATGGTCGCTTTCTCAAGCGAACCGTCCATCGTTTCCTCCTGGGATGCCCACCGGGGTGCCCGGCACGCGCCGGCCTATGTGTGCCAGCTTGCATGCAAGTTTGCATTGCCTAGGCCGCGACGCGTCCCCCGTCAAGTCCGTATTGCAGCTTGCATGGAAGTTGATACGAAGGATCGGGCACGGGAGGTCGGGCGATGGCGCGGGGGCGTTCGGCGGCGGGGACGAAGGCCGAGGATCCGGAGGCCGAGCGGCGGCCGTCGCTGGTCGACGACGCCTACGCGGCGATGAAGCGGGCCATCCAGGATTCGAGCTTCGCGCCCGGCTACCAGGCCTCCGAGCAGGAGATCGCCCTGCGGCTCGGCATGAGCCGGACCCCCGTCCACGAGGCGGTGATCCGCCTCCAGGAGGACGGGCTGGTGCGGGTGCTGCCCCGGCGCGGCGTGCTGATCTGCGCGCTGGCCCCGGAGGACATGCGCGAGATCTACGACGTGATCGTCGCGGTGGAGGGGCGGGCCGCCGCCCTGCTCGCCGCCCTGCCCGACGCGGCGCGCGCGGCGGCCGCGGCGGAACTCGCCGCGCAGACCGAGGCCATGGACGCGGCGTGGCGGGCCGGCGACCTGCCCGCCTGGGGACAGGCGGATGCCGGCTTCCACCGGGCGCTGGTCGAGCGGGCGGGGAACGGGCGCATGATCCGGATCATCCAGACCATCAACGACCAGTCGCACCGCGCCCGCATGCTGACGCTGCGGCTGCGGCGCGAGCTCGGCGCCTCGGTGGCCGAGCACGGGGCGCTGGTCGAGGCGATCCGGCGCGGCGACCCGGCCGAGGCGCAGGCCTGCGCCCACCGCCACCGCCTGCGCGCCCGGGACGAGCTGCTGCCGCTCCTGGATAGCTTCGGGCTCAAGCACCTGTGACCGCGGCCGCCCGGCCCGCCGGACGGGAGAGCCGCGCGGGGCCGCACGACGGGCTCGTCCGCCGGAAACCTGTTGCGGCGATGCATCGGATCGCCGCAATACAATCTAGCATCGCTTGCCCGCTTGGCGGCGCGCGCCCGCTGCCATAATCGGGCCTGCAATCGGTACGATAGGTTCGTCGCCCTGATGCGATCACGGGCGATGCAAGGCCGCCGGGACGTCCCGCCGCGTGCCTGAGTGGGACTGGCGCCTTGAGACCGCTGTTCGATCTCGCCGGGATGCGCGCCGACGGCTTCGCCTTCGGTCCCGTCGGCGGGCAGGCGGCGGACGGGATCGTCCGCGTCGACGATGCCGGGCTGATCTTCCGGGGCGACTACGTCCGCGACGGGGCGGATCTCGTGATCACCGGCGAGGGCCAGCGCCTCGTCGTGCCCGACTACTTCTCCGCGCAGCACCGGCCGAAGCTCGTGGCCCCGAACGGGGCCTCCCTCCCGGACGACGTGATCGAGGCGCTGGCCCGGCCCGCGCACGGGGTCCAGGTGGCGCAGGCGGGGCCCGCGCCGGCCACGGATGCCAGCGGCGCCATCGGCCGCGTCCAGACGCTGAGCGGCGGCGCGGCGGTCGTGCGCAACGGCGTCACCGTGACGCTGCACGCGGGCGACCTCGTCTACAAGGGCGACGTCGTCCAGACCGACCGGGGCGCGGCGCTGGCGGTGGCGTTCCTCGACGGCTCGCTGTTCAGCCTCGCCGGCAACGCCCGGATGGTGCTGAACGAGCTGGTCTACCAGCCCGGCGGCGCCGACAACCGCAGCCTGATCAACCTCGTCCAGGGCTCGCTCAGCTTCGTCGCCGGCCAGGTCGCCAAGACCGGCGACATGAAGGTCGGCACGCCGGTGGCGACGATGGGCATCCGCGGCACCGCCGTCCGGGCCTCGGTGATCGCCGAGGACGGCACCACCAGCTACGCGGTCATCACCGAGCCGGCGACCGGCGACAACCCGCAGGAGCATACCGGCCGGTTCGACATCTACGACCGCGACGACCCGACCCGGCTGCTGGCCACCGTCTCGGACCCGAAGACCGCGGTGGTGGTGCGCCCGACGGGCACGGCCGAGGCCCGCGTCGAGCAGGTGCCGAAGAGCGCCGAGGAGATGGCGCACGAGCGCACCCTCGTGCAGAGCATGCAGCAGACCCAGGCCGAGGCGCCGCGCCTGCCGGTCTATACCGGGCCCAGCACCGGCGGCGGGACGAGTTCGGGCACGGCCCCGAGCCTCGTCCTGCCGCCCCCCGGCCAGATGCAGCCGCCGGCCCCGGGGCTGCCGGCGGGTCCGGAATCCGGCCCGTCCGCCCCCGGCACCCCGCCCGGCCCCGGCCCCGTCCAGAGCCCGCCCTCCGAGCCGGGCAGCGAGCCGCCGCGCACGGACCTCCCCGGCGGGGTCGTGACGGCCAGCGCCGCGGCCCCCCTGCCCGCCGCCGCGGCGCCGTCGCCCGTCGTCCCGGCGCCCGCGGTCGCCCCAACGGCTGCGGTCGCCCCGGTCGTTGCCGTCGCCCCCGCGGCCGCGATCGTCCAGGCACCTGCGGCCGCGGCACCGGCCGTCGTCCAGGTGGTCGCGGAGCCGGCTCCGACGCAGCCCGCCGCCACGCCGCAGCCGGCCGTCCCCGCGCCGGCCCCCCTCCCCGCGCCGGGGCCCTCGCCCGAGCCGGCCCCGCAGCAACCCGCCGCGCCGCCCCCGGCTCCCTTCGCGCTCCAGCCCCAGTCGGGCTCGGTGACGCAGGGCCAGGTCCTGGCCGCCGACGGGTCCGGCCAGGGCGTCCTGGGGCAAGGTGGCCTGGGAACGGGCGGCCCGGGAACGGGCGGATCGAGCGCCCAGGTCGTGTCCGCCCGGCCGGCCTCGGGTCCGGACACGGGCGTGGCGGGCAGTGGCGCGACGCTGCCGGGCCAGTACGGCACCCTGACGCTGCACCCGGACGGGACCTACGTCTACCGCGCCGACCACGCCGCGGTGCTGGCCCAGGGCCAGCAGGCGACCGACGTGTTCAGCATCACCGCCCAGGCCGCCGACGGGACGCGCTCGACGGCGCCGCTGGCGATCCTCGTCACCGGCATCAACGACGCGCCGTCGATCACGAGCGGAGGCGGGACCGCCACGGTGCTGACGCCGGCGAGCGGTGCGGCGCCGCAACCCCTGTCGGCCGGCCAGAGCGCCCTCGCCGCCGGCAGCGCCGGTTCAGGCGGGACCGCCGGCGGCGCGGCCGGCAGCCTCGTCAACGGACTCGGCGGGACGGGCGGCTTCGGCGAGACCGTGCTCGACATCGGCGACGACAACTCGTCGGGCGCCATCGACATCCGGGCGGTGTTCGGGACGAACGGCCTCAACTTCTTCGGGACGTACTACACGTCGCTCTACGTCAACAACAACGGCAACATCACCTTCGGCGCGGCGTCGAGCAGCTACAGGCCGAGCCCGATCACCGCCGCCAGCCCCGCGATCATCGCGCCGTTCTTCGCCGACGTGGACACCCGCGGGGGCGCGACGGCGGCGACGCCGGGCGGCACCTCGACGGGCTCCGACCGCGTCTACCTCGACCTGGACGCGGACCGGCACACCCTCACCGTGACCTGGGACGATGTCGGCTACTACGCCCAGCACACGGACCGGGCGAACGCCTTCCAGGTCCAGCTCGTCGGCCGCGGCGACGGCGACTTCGACATCGTCTACCGCTACGAGGCGGTGAACTGGACGACGGGCGACGCCAGCGGGGCCGTGGTGGCCCGCGCCGGCTACGCGGCCGGCAACGGGGTCAACTTCTACGAGCTGCCGCAATCGGGGAACGCCGCGCAGCTCCAGGCCCTGCCGACCGCTCCCGGCAACACCGGCAGCCCGGGGGTCTACGTCTTCCAGGCCTATAACGGCGCCGTCACCCCGGTCACGGCGCTGCAGGCCACCGGCGCGGTCGGCTTCACGGACGCCGACGCGGGCGACCATCACACCGCGACGGCCCATCTCGACCACGTGACGGTCTCCGCGTCCGGCAGCGGCGCCAGCGCGGAGGCCGTGACGGCCTTGCAGACGGCGCTCGGCACCGCCCTGACCGCGGCGGTGACGGGGGAGAGCAGCGCCGGCAGCGCGGGGACCGTGACGTGGTCCTTCGCGCTGCCCAGCAGCGCGGCGGCGTTCCTGCGCCAGGGCGAGAGCGTCACCGCGACCTACGCCGTCGGCGTCGGCGACGGGATGGCCTCGGCCGCCACGACCGTGCGCGTGACGATCAACGGCATCGACGACGCGCCGACGGCCGGGGGCACCCACGCCATCCGCGCGGCGGTGGGCGGGACCGTGACCCTGAGCGCCGCGGCGTTCGGGGCGACCGATCCCGACACCGCCGCCGCCGACCTCCGCTACGCGATGTCCGGGACCGGCTCCGGGAGCCTCGGCTACTTCACCCGGACCGACGGCACCGGCACCGCGGAGGTCACGACCTTCACCCAGCGGGAGATCGACGCCGGGCAGATCGCCTACCACGCGCAGACGGCCGGCAGCGCCAGCCTGTCCTTCACCCTGACCGACGGGACCTCCACCGTCTCGGGCAACTACACGATCGGCCCTCCGCCCTCGCAGAGCGCCGGCCCCGGCGGCGTGCAGGGCTCGCCCGCGACGCCCGGCGTGACGGCCCTGACCCAGCGGCAGCTCGACGGCATGGTCGCGGCGGCGATCGCCGACTGGCGGGCGGCGGGCGCGACCGCGTCGCAGATCGCGCTGCTGACCGCCGCCTCCTTCGCCGTGGCGGACCTCTCGGGCACGGCGCTCGGCCAGGAGGCCGCCGGCCGCGTCACCATCGACGCCGACGCGGCCGGCGCCGGCTGGTACGTGGACCCGACGCCGCTGGACGACGCGGAGTTCCCCCACGCCGCCAACGCCGCCGGGACCGCCCGGCTCACCGATCCGTCCCAGGCGGCGGCGGGGCATTACGACCTGCTCACCGTCGTGATGCACGAGATGGGGCACGTCCTCGGCCTGCCGGATTCCGGGACGGCCGGGGCCGCGGGCACCCTGATGGACGGGACCCTCGCCCTCGGCGAGCGCCGCCTGCCCAGCGCCGCCGACGCCGCGACCGCGCGGGCCGCTCCCGCCGCGTCCGCGGCGTCCGGCCCCCTCTCCCTGCACGGGACCGCCGATACCGGCCACGCGGGCGCGCACGAGCCGGCCGACCGCGCGGCCGAACCCGCGGCCCAGTCCGAGCCCGAGCCTGCCGGCGAGCCCGGGCCGACCCGGGAGCGTGTCGCCCCGGACCCGGTCGCCGCGCCCGGCGGGTCCCCGGCGCGGGCGGAGAGCGCCGATCACGCCGCCGCGGGCCAGACCGCATCCGCGGCCACCCCCGCTCCGGGCGCGCATCACCCGACCGCCACCGCCGGCCCCGGTCCGGCCCCCGCGGGGACGATCGAGACCGGGCACGCGGCTCCCGCGGGCCACGCGGCCTCGGGGGCAGCCAACTCCGAAGCGGCCAACTCCGGGGCAGCCAGTTCCGGAGCAGCCAGCTCCGGAACAGCCTTGGCGGCGGGCACCACGCAGGCCGCTCCGGCGGATCCCGCCCACGCGACGCCGGGGCAGGCCGCGCCGTCAGGCGAGACCGCAGCGGGAAGCGGCCACGGCTCGACCGCCCAGACGGCGCAGGCTCACGCGCCGCAACCGGCGACGCACCACGCGGCGGAATCCGAGACCGCGACCCCGAGCCCGGCGGAGAGCGCAGCCCACGGACAGCCCGCGGCCGCGACGCAGGCACCGGTCGGTTCCATCGCGGCCGCCGCCGGCCAGGGCACAGGCCAAGGGGCGCAATCTGGGACGCAATCTGGGGCGCAATCTGCGGCACAGTCGGGGGCGCAATCGGGGGCGGCCCATGCGCCGGTCCAGGAGGCCGGTCACGCGGCGGCCCCGAGCGGCACCGGCACGAGTGCGGGCGCCGCGCAGGCGTCGGGCGGGTCGGCCAGCGCCCCCGCCTCCCCGTCCGCGACCACCCAGAGCACGGGTCAGGGATCGAGCACCGGAATCGCGCCGGCGGCGGCCCAGGAGACCGGCCACGCGGCGGCCGGCCCGAGTTCGGCCGCGCCCGCGCCGGCGTCGAGCGGCGCCCACACCGAGACCTCCGCCACGCCGGCATCGAGCCCGGTCACCAGCCAGGGATCGAGCCAAGGATCGAGCCAGGGGACGCCGTCGGGAGCGACCCACGCGCCAGCCCAGGAGACCGGCCACGCGGCGGCCCCGGTCGGCACCGGCACGACCGCCGCCGCGCCGCCGTCGAGCGGGTCGGGCAGCGCCCACGCATCCCCGTCCGCGACCACCCAGAGCACGAACCAGGGATCGAGCTCCGGAATCGCGCCGGCGGCGGCCCAGGAGACCGTCCACGCGGCGGCCCCGGCCGGCACGAGCCCGGTCTCGACCGCACAGGCGTCGAGCGGGTCGGGCGGCACCCACGCCGACGTGCCTGCGCCCGCCGCCCAGGGATCGGTCCAGGGAACGGCGCCTCAGGCGGCGACGCAGACGGTCGAACACGGGTCGGAGCACGCGGCAGCCCCGTCCGGCCCGCACGATGGCCAGGCCGCGGACGCGCACGCCGCGACCGGACGCGCGGCGTCGCCGGGCGAGGCGCATCACGCCGCCGCGTCCCCCGCGCCCGCGTCCCCCGAGCCCGCATCGCACGCGTCCGAGGCTGCGGCGGGCGGTTCGAGCGGCGCGCCCGTCGCGGGGATCGCCGCCGCGGGCGGGCCGGGCGCGGACCACGGTGATCGCCCGGACCACGCTGATCGCCCGGACCACGCTGACCGCGCCGCCCCGCACGGGCCGCCGGACGACGGCGGCCGCGGGTCCGGGACGGCGGGCGAAGCGAATGCCGCGGGGAGCGGCGGGCCGGCCGCCCACGCGGCGGGTCCCGGCGCGGCCGCGCAGCAGGCCGCCCCCGCGCCGTCGCGGCCGGCGGAGAGCGGGCAGCCCGGGGGCACCCACGCCGCGGACGCGCAGCACGACCGGACGGGCGCGCACGACGCGTTCGACTTCCCGCAGCTCACATTCCCGCAGGTCCCCGCGCCGGCCCCCGCGCACGCGCTCCTCGACGCCCAGCACGACCAGTTCGGCTTCCTGCAGATCCCGGCGCCCGGCGCCGCGACCGGCGACGCGTGGTCGTCGTGGCTCGACGCGGTCGACCCGCACCTCCGCTTCCACGCCGCGCCGACGGCCGCGGATCACCCCGCCGCCCCGCCCTTCGCGGCGGCTCCGGCGGCCGGCCTCCCCGCCCAGGCCGCGGCGGGATCCGACGGCTTCGACGGCGACCACCCCGTGGCGCACGCGGCTTGGCACGACACCATCCCGCACACCCTCTTCACGGCGCTTCACGGCCTGTAGGACGCGCCGCGACCGTGTTCGTCCGACCCCGCCGCCGTTCCCCCCGGGCCGAGCCCGCCCCTGAGGCCTCCGCCCAGGCCACCAATCAGGCCGCCGGCCAGACCGCGAAGCCGGTCCCGAGGGCCGGCGCGCCGCGCCCGCGCCGCGGGCTCCTGCGCCGCATCGGCATCGACCGGGGCGCGGCCCTGCTCGTGCTGGCGGCGCTGGTGATGATCCGCCTCCTCGACCCGGTCCCGGTCGAGCTGCTGCGGCTGCGCACCTTCGACGCGCTTCAGACCCTGAGCCCCCGCGCCGACGGGTTCCGGCCCGTGGCGATCGTCGACATCGACGAGGACAGCCTGCGCACCGAGGGGCAGTGGCCCTGGGCCCGCACCCGGGTCGCCGAGCTGGTGAACCGGCTGGCGCAGGCCGGGGCGGCGGTGATCGCCTTCGACGTGGTCTTCCCCGAGCCCGACCGGCTCTCGCCGGGGCTGATGGCGCGGACCATCCGCCCCCTCGACGCGGGGGTCGCCGACGCCCTGGAGACGCTGCCGAGCAACGACGCGACCCTGGCGCAGGCCGTCGGCGCGACCCGCGTCGTCCTCGGCCAGACCGCCCTCGCCCAGGCGACGACCGGCGACGATGCCGTGCCGCAGACCGGCTTCGCCGTCCGCGGGCCCGACCCCTCCGCGTTCCTGGCGGAGTTTCCCGGCCTCCTCCACAACCTGCCGGTCCTGGAGACCGCCGCCGCCGGGCGCGGGCTGTTCACCATCATCCCCGAGCGCGACGGCCTCGTGCGCCGGGTCCCGCTGGTGATGATCGCCGAGGGGCGGATGGTCCCCTCCGTGACGCTGGAGACCCTGCGCGTGCTGACCGGCTCCGGCACGATCCTGGTGCGGGCGGATGCGGGGGGCGTGCGCGCGGTCGCGCTGCCGGGCTTCGAGATCCCCACCGACGCCTCCGCCGCGGTCTGGCTGCACTTCGGCGCCCACGATCCCGCCCGCTTCATCTCCGCCCGCACCGTCCTCGACGGCAGCTTCGATCCGGCCCGGGTGGCTCAGAAGATCGTGTTCGTCGGAACCTCGGCGATCGGGCTCCTCGACAACAAGACCACGCCGATCGACCGCAGCATCCCCGGCGTCGAGGTGCAGGCGCAGGTGCTGGAGAACGTGCTCTCGCGCGCCACCCTGTCCTATCCGAGCTACGCGGTGCTCCTCGAGATCGCCGAGGCGGTGGTGATCTCGCTCGGCATCGTCGTCCTGGCGCCGGTGCTCGGGGCGCTGCGGCTCCTCGTGCTCGGCGGCCTCGTGGCGCTGTTCATCGCCGCCGCGACGTGGTTCCGCTTCACCCAGTTCAACACGTTGCAGGACCCGACCTTCCCGCTGCTCGCGAGCTTCGGCGTCTACGCGGTGCTGATGTTCTCCAACTACACCCGCGAGCAGATGGGCCGGCAGCGCATCCGCGCGGCCTTCGGGCAGTACCTCTCCCCCGCGCTGGTCGAGCAGCTCGCCGCCAACCCGGAGAAGCTCAGGCTCGGCGGCGAGGACCGGACCATGACCATCATGTTCTCGGACGTGCGCGGCTTCACCGCGATCTCGGAGTTCTACAAGGACGATCCGGCCGGCCTGACCGCGCTGATGAACCGCTTCCTCACGCCGCTGAGCGACGCGATCCTCGACGCGCAGGGCACCATCGACAAGTACATGGGCGACGCGATCATGGCGTTCTGGAACGCCCCGCTCGACGACCCCGACCAGGAAGCCCATGCCTGTGCCGCCGCGCTCGCGATGATCGCGCGGATGGAGGCGCTGAACGCCCTGCGCAAGGCCGAGGCGGAGTCCGGCGGCCACCCGGTGCTGCCGATCGACATCGGCATCGGGATCAACACCGGTCCCTGCGTCGTCGGCAACATGGGCTCGGACCTGCGGTTCGACTACTCGGTGCTCGGCGACACCGTGAACCTCGCCTCGCGGCTGGAGGGGCAGTCGAAGCTCTACGGCGTCAAGACGATCCTCGGGGCCTCCACCGCCGCCGCGGTGGCGGGGCGCTTCGCGATCCTGGAGATCGACCTGATCCGGGTGCGGGGCAAGGCAGAGGCCGAGCGAGTCTCGGCGCTCGTCGGCGACGCCGAGACCCGCGCCTCGGAGGCGTTCCGGCTCCTCGAAGCCCGGCACGGCGCCCTGCTCGCCGCCTACCGCGCGCGGGACTGGGCGGAGGCCCGGGCCCTTCTCGACGCCTGCCGCGCGCCGGCGCGCGCGTTGCGGCTGGACCGCCTCTACGACCTCTACGCAGCGCGCATCGCCGAATTCGAGCGCGCGCCGCCCCCGCCGGACTGGGCGGGGGTGTACGTCGCGTCGGCGAAGTGATTTTTTTCCCGTCACGAATCCGACCGCGTCGAGCGAGGCGCGGCGAAGGCCAACCGGAGGAGCGAGGCCGCGATGGTGTCCCTCGACACGCCCGTTCCCGTGGGGGCCTTCGCCCTGCTGCTGCTGGCGCTGGAGGTGAAGCATCTCGGGGCGGACTTCCTGCTCCAGACCGGCTGGATGGCGCAGGGCAAGGAGCGGGTCCGCGGCTGGCCGGCGCCGCTCGCCGCCCATGCCGGCCTGCACGCGCTCGGCACCCTGCTGATCGTGCTCGCCGTGAAGCCCGGCCTGTGGTGGCTCGCCCCGGCGGATTTCGTGATCCACGGGGCGGTCGACCGCGGCAAGGCGCTGGTCGGCCAGCGGACGCGCTTCGCGGTCACCGACGCGCGGTTCTGGTGGCTGATGGGCTTCGACCAGTTCCTGCACCAGGTCACCAACATCGCGATCGCCCTGATCCTGATCGCGGCCTGAGCGGAGCCGGACCCGCGGCGCCGGCCCGGACCCTCGCGTATTCGCGCTCGTCCGCGCGCGGCTCGACCCGTGCAGGCGGCGATGGAAATCTCGCCACGATTGCGATGTCTAAGATTGGCCGGCGGGACATCAGTTCCCGGCACGGTCCGGGACGGTGACGATGCGGCGCGAGGCGGGCGAACTGGGCGGTGTTCTGGCGCGGTGCCGCCTCGCCCTGCTCGGGGTCGCGCTGATGAGCGGGCTCGTGAACCTGCTCACCCTGACCGGCTCGTTCTTCATGCTGGAGGTCTACGACCGGGTCATCCCGAGCCGCTCGATCCCGACGCTCGTCGGCCTGATCGTGCTGGCGCTGGCGCTCTACGCCTTCCAGGGGCTGTTCGAGGCCCTGCGCGCCCGCGTCCTCGCCCGGGTCGGCGCGGCGCTCGACGAGGATCTGGAGGGGCGGGTGTTCGACCTCGTGGTGCGGGCTCCGCTGAAGGGCGCCGGCGACGGGCTCGAACCGCTGCACGACCTCGACCGGATCCGCGCCTTCCTGTCCGGGATGGGGCCGGCCGCCCTGTGCGACCTGCCCTGGATGCCGGTCTACCTCGCGGTCTGCTTCCTGTTCCACCCGCTGATCGGCTGGGCGGCGGTCGGCGGCGCCGGCTTCCTCGTCGCCGTCACCCTGGCCACCGACTGGGCCGCGCGGGAGCCGGCGCGCGCCGCCACCGGGCTCGGCGCGCAGCGCGGCCGGCTGGCCGAGGCCGGCCGGAGCAACGCCCAGGTGCTCGTGGCGATGGGCATGCAGGGCCGGATCTCCGACCGCTGGCGGGACGTGAACCGGCGCTACCGGCAGGCGAGCCGGCGCGCCGCCGACGCGGCCGGGGGCTTCGGCGCGGCCGCGAAGCTGTTCCGCACCGCCCTGCAATCGGGCGTGCTGGCGCTCGGCGCGTGGCTGGTGATCGACAACCAGGCGACCGGGGGCGTCATCATCGCCGCCTCGATCCTCGTGGCGCGGGCGCTGGCGCCGGTCGACCTCGCCATCGCCAACTGGCGGGGCTTCGTCCAGGCGCGCCAGGCCTGGGCCCGGCTCGCGGATCTGCTCGCGCGCCTGCCCGCGCCCGCGCCCCGCCACGGGCTGCCGGCGCCGGCCGCGAGCCTCGCCGTCGAGGCGCTCGCCGTGGCGCCCCCCGGGACCGCCCGCCTCGCGGTGCAGGACGCGACCTTCACGCTCGCGGCGGGCCAGGGGCTCGGGGTGATCGGGCCGTCGGCGTCGGGCAAGTCGTCGCTCGCCCGGGCGCTGGTCGGCGTCTGGGTCCCCACCCGCGGCAAGGTCCGGCTCGACGGGGCGGCGCTCGACCAGTGGTCGAGCGAGGCGCTCGGGCGGCATGTCGGCTTCCTGCCCCAGGAATCCGGGCTGTTCGCGGGCACGATCGGCGAGAACATCGCCCGGTTCGAGCCGGAGGCCCCGGCCGAGGCGGTGATCGCGGCCGCCCGGGCCGCCGGCGTCCACGAGCTGATCCTGCGCCTGCCCGAGGGCTACGACACGCCGCTCGGCGAGGGCGGCGCCGGCCTCTCGGCGGGCCAGCGCCAGCGGATCGGGCTCGCCCGCGCCCTCTACCGCGACCCGTTCCTCGTGGTGCTCGACGAGCCGAACGCCAACCTGGACGCGGAGGGCGAGAACGCCCTGACCCAGGCGATCCTCGGGGTGCGCGCCCGCGGCGGCATCTGCGTGGTCGTCGCCCACCGCCCGAGCGCGCTCGCCGCCCTCGACCGCGTCCTGATCCTGGCCGAGGGCCGGGTACAGGTGATCGGGCCGAAGGACGAGGTGTTCAAGCGCGTGCTGCGCCCGGCCGCCGCCGGCCCGGCGGAGCTGCCGCCGCGGCCCGCCGCCGTGCCGCTCCAGGAGAGCGCCTGATGTCCGCATCCCTCGCCCTGCCGCCCGCTGGAGGGGCGTCTCCGGCCCGCTCGGACGCCCGCGCCTCGATCGGCCGCCACCTCGCGCTCGCGCTCGCCCTGGCGGCGGCCCTCGTCGGCGGGGTCGGCGGCTGGGCCACCCACACGATGATCGCGGGCGCGGTGATCGCCCCGGGCCAGCTCGTGGTCGAGTCCGACGTCAAGAAGGTCCAGCACCCCACCGGCGGCGTGGTCGGGCACCTGCTCGTGCGCGAGGGCGCCCGGGTGCGGGCGGGCGACGTGCTGATCCGCCTCGACGAGACCCAGACCCGGGCCAACCTCGACGTGGTCCTGAAGGCGCTCGACGAGCTGAACGCCCGGCGCGCCCGCGACGAGGCGGAGCGCGACGGCGCCGGGCAGGTCGCCTTCCCGCCCGGCCTCCTCGCCCGCGCCCCGACCGAGCCCGACGTGGCCCATCTCATCGACGGGGAGACCCGCCTGTTCGCCGCCCGCCGCGCCGGACGCGAGGGGCAGAAGGCGCAGTTGCGCGAGCGGATCGCCCAGTTGCGCCAGGAGGTCGCCGGGCTGACCGAGCAGGCGGCGGCCAAGGGGCGCGAGGTCGCCCTGATCGGCACCGAGCTCTCGGGCGTGCGCGACCTCTACGCCAAGAACCTCGTGCCGCTCTCCCGCGTCACGGTCCTGGAGCGGGACGCGGTGCGGCTGGAGGGCGAGCGCGGCCAGCTCACCGCCTCGACCGCCGCGACCCGGGGGAAGATCGCCGAGACCGAGCTGCAGATCCTCCAGATCGACGGCGACATGCGCACCGAGGTCGGCAAGGATCTGGCCGAGATCCGCGGCAGGCTGTCGGAACTCGCCGAGAAGCGGGTGGCGGCGGAGGACCAGCTCAAGCGCGTGGAGATGCGCGCCCCCCAGGCCGGCACCGTGCACCAGCTCACCGTCCACACGATCGGCGGCCTCGTCACCCCCGCCGAGCCGGCGATGCTGATCGTGCCCGACGACGACCAGCTCGTGGTGGAGGTGCGGGTCCAGCCGCAGGACATCGACAGCGTCCGGGTCGGCCAGCCGGCGATGCTGCGCCTGTCCGCCTTCAATGCCCGCACCACCCCCGAGATCGCCGGCGAGGTGTCCCGCCTGTCGGCGGACGTGACCCAGGACCCGAAGACCGGGACGAGCTTCTACGCGGCGCGCATCCGCATCAGCCCCGAGGAGCGCGCGCGTCTCGGCGGCCTGCGCCTGATCCCCGGGATGCCGGCGGAGGCCTACATGCAGATCGGTGAGCGCTCGGTGCTGAGCTACCTGACGAAGCCGCTGGCCGACCAGGTCGCCAAGGCCTGGCGCGAGCGCTGAGACCGGCGCGCGCTGAGACCGGCGCGCGCGCCGGGAGACGCCCGCGCGCGCGGGGCCGCTCAAGCCGGGTCCGGCTCCTCCTCGGCGCCCTCGACCACCGCCAGCGCCCGCAGGATCGCGAGGGCGGTGCGCTCGGCGTCGGCCTCGCCCTCGGGGGTGTCCGGCAGGACGGCGACCGCCTCCACCGTGTCGGACCCGTCCGGGCCGACCACGATCCGCAGCGCCGGCCCCTCCGGCCCGGCCTCGTGCCGGATCAGCGCGACGCCGTGGCCGGCGGCGGTGCCGTAGACGCGCAGGAGCTGGACCGTCTCGGCCTCGGGCGCCGGGGCGGCGGGCTCGGGTCGGCGGCCGAAGGTCGGGCGGATCACGTTGCTCATCCCGCCCCTATAGAGCAGCCGCGTCCGATCGGGGATTCCGAAGGGCGCAGCCCTTCGGCGGGTCGTCAGGGCAGAGCCCTGACATCGCAGGGTTCCACCCGGCACCCGCGGAAGGGCTCGCCCTTCCGGAACCCGGACGTCCGCCGCCCGGCGGCCCGGAGCGCCAGCGCCGCGAGCGCCAGCGCGGCCCCCGCGATCAGGTCCGGCAGGTAGTGGCCCCCCGCTCCGAGCGTGCCGACGATCACCGCGGCGTTGAGCAGCGCGGCGAGCGGGCCGAGCACCGGCACCGGCGCGAGCGCCCAGGCGGTGAGGATCGCGAGGCAGACGTGGAACGAGGGGAAGACCGCGAGCCCGCGCAGGTCGGAGAGCGCGAGGTGGTCGAGCGTCCCGGCCCGCAGCCGCGCCACCGGTTCGAGGTGCCACAGGGCGCCCGCGGTCTCCAGTTCCCCGGACGGGACGATCCGCGGCGCGTAGTGGGCGTAGGGTCCGAGCGCCGGCCACAGCGCCGAGACGGCGATCACGCACAGCAGGGTCAGCGCGAACAGCCGCGCGAAGGCCCACAGCCGCCCGAGCCGGCGGGTGCCCGCCAGCGCGATCACCACCAAACCCACCTGCGGGCCGCTGGTGTGATAGGCGAGCGCGAGGCCCCGGGCGAGGTCCGGGTGCCCGGCGAGGGCCGCGACGTAGGCCGGCCAGTCGAAGCCGAGCGCCGCCTCGGCCCGGGCGAGGATCGGGTCCACCAGCGGCCGGTCGAGGCCCGCGGCCAGGGTGTGCAGCAGGGCCGCCGGCACGGTGAAGGCGACGAGGAAGGCGGTGCCCAGCGCCATGCCGCGCAGGCACGGCTCCGACTTGACCGGCCCGAGGAGCGCGGCCGCGGCGAGCAGCGCCGCCACGATGCCCGCCGCGGCCGCCATCCCCGCCGGCTCGATCGCGATGCCGGCGGCCCAGGCCCAGACCGCGTCCGCGGCGGCGAGGGCGGCGGCCAGCGCCCAGTAGCCCCGGCCGGGGGCGGCGACGGCGGCCGAGAGCCGGCGCGGGACGGTCGCGGGCGGGGATCGGAAAGCGGGAGCGGCCGGTGCGCGCGGCAGTGCGCGGCGGAGGGCTTGGGCGCGGGCTTGGACGACCCGTTCTGGATGCATGTGCCGGTGACGCTCCCTGGCCCGGGTCCCAGTCGGGCCCAGGGGGTTATACACGTCGATTATACACGCGACGGCCGCGTTGGTTCGCGCGTTCCAGGGGATCGGTCACGGGCCGGTAACCGGGGTCGGCCAAACAGGATTCATGCGGATGCCTCGTCGCGCTCACGCGCCGTTCGAACGCTCGCTCCGGAGCCCCGGATGCTGAGCCGCCGCGCCCTGCTGTCCCAGCCGGCCCTGAGCGCGGCGCTCGCCGCGGCCGGGGGCCTGGCCGGGACCGGCTACGCCATCGCGGTCGAGCCGCACCGGGTGCGGGTGGCGGCCTACCGCCCGGACCTGCCCGGCTGGCCCGCGGGGACGCGCCTGCGCATCGCCGTGCTCACCGATTTCCACGCCCACCCGCGCTGCATGGGCGAGGCGGCGATCGCCGCCGTGGTGGCGCGGACCAACGCGCTCATGCCCGACCTCACCGTGCTGCTCGGCGATTACGGCTCGCAGGATCGGGGCGGCGTACCGGTCGAGACGGTGGCCGGCCTGCTGCGCGGCCTCTCCGCGCCGCTGGGCGTCCACGCCATCCAGGGCAACCACGACTGGGGCGACGACCGCGCGGCCCGCCGCCGCGGGCACGGGCCGACCCGGACCGAGCGGGCGCTGCGGGCGGCGGGCCTCCCGGTCCTGGAGAACGCGGCCGTGCCCCTCGACGCGGCGGCGGGGCTGTGGCTCGCCGGAATCGAGAGCGAGGAGGTGCCGGGCGCGCCGCGGGATCCCCGGGCCCTGGACCGGCACCGGCTGGCGGTGCTGGCGCGGATCCTCGCGCCCGTGCCGCCCGGGGACCGGGTGATCCTGCTCGCGCACGAGCCGGACCTGTTCGCCGCCGGCCTCGACCCGCGCGTGGCGCTCACCCTGTCCGGCCACACCCACGGCGGGCAGGTGCGGCTCCTCGGCTTCGCGCCCTGGATCCCGTCGCGCTACGGCACCCGCTACGCCCAGGGGCACGTGGTCGAGGGCGGGCGCCACCTGATCGTCTCGGCGGGGCTCGGCGCGCACTTCGTGGCGGGCGTGCCGCTGCGGCTCGGCGCGCCGCCGGAGATCGTCGTGGTCGACCTTGGGGGGTCGGACGCGACGGCCTGAGGCCGGGAGCCTACCCGCCGCCGATGCCGGTGGTGACGCGGCCGGTGCCGCGGCAATCCGGGCAGGGCTCCGCCGCCTGCCGGCCGGTGCCGCCGCAGCGGCGGCACAGGTTCTCCCCGGTTCCGGGCGCGCCGGGGGGCGCCTCGTCCCCGGGTTTCTGGGCGTCGGTCCCGGCCATGTCCACCTCCTGCCACCGCCGCGGGGCCGCGGTTTCCCGGCAAACCTCGCGGCGGCCCCCGCGTTCCCGCTCGGAGCGGCGGCACGGGCGGGCACACGCGCCAGTTGCTTTTTCCGGCCAATCCGATACCGTTCGGATCAGAGGCGGTCCCGGTCGCATCGCCGATGCCTTCGCCATCACGCACGGTCCGAAGGGCATCATGGATCGGTCCCAACTCCGCGCGGCCCGCGCGCTCCTCGGCTGGTCGCAGGAGCGGCTGGCGGAGGCGTCCGGCGTCTCGGTGCCGACGATCAAGCGGCTTGAGCCCGGGGAGGGCGTCGTGCGGACCCGGGTCCAGACGTTGATGAAGCTGAGGAGCGCCCTGGAAGCCGCGGGCATCGCCTTCACCGACGGCGACGAGCCGGGCGTCAGACGGGTCAGGAAGCCATGACCGAACCGCGCATCGACACCGACGGCGCCGGGGACGAGGCGGGCCTGTCCGAGGTGCTGCGCCTCGTGGGCGTCCTGTCCGAGCAGGTTCTCGACGCGCAGATCACCGGCCGCCCGGTGCCCGAGGCGCAGAGCCGGGCGCTGGCCAAGGCGGCGGGGCTGCTGCGCGAGCACGACGTCCCGTGGCCGCCCCTGCTGGCCCAGGCGCTGCACGAATTGGGGCTGGCCGCGGAGGGCGAGCCCGCGGAGCCCGGGGCGGAGGCCCGCCCGGTGATCCAGGGCCTGACCCGCCTGCTCGGCGCCTTCCGCCGGGACCGGGCCTCGCCCTAAGCAGGTTCGCGTTGGCACGCCAACGCTTCACCCGCTTAGATTCTTGGTGGATCGCAGGTTTTCGACGCCGAACCGGCAACCACTTCGGCGAAACCTGCTTAGAGACGCACCCTCAGACGATGCCGCTGGCCTCGTAGGGCCACGGCAGGCCGAGATGGGCGGCCACCCGCGCCGGCTCGTGGCCGGCGGCGCGCACCGCCGCGTGGAGCTGCTCGACCGGCACCTGGAACCGGCGCGCCCAGTAGGCGGCGGCGTCCGGCGGTTCGAGGTTCACGGTCTTCGGCTCGTAGCTCGCCGGCTCGGCGTTGGGCTCGTGCGCGTCGTCGCTCGGCATCGGCTCCTCCCGGTGAGGGCAATGCCCGAGACGGCGCCCGGTTCATCGGATCGGCCGCCTCGGGGGCCCGCCGGCCTCAGACGAAGTGCGTCGGCAGGGCGAGGCTCGCGACGTGGACGTAGGCGCCGACCAGCAGCGCGAGGCTCGGGACGACGAGGCCGGCGAGCAGGACGATCTTGGCGGTGCGAGTCATGGGAGGTCTCCTTCGGGGTCCGCGGCTGCGCTCGCGGCGTGAGGACGACCTAAGCGCGCGCGTTTCCGGCCGCCGTGCCCCGGCACACACGGGCGCGTCGATCCCGGCCCTCGGGCATCAGAAGAAGGGCCACGGCCCGTGGCCGCCCGCGACGCGGTCGCGTTGCGGCGCGGACGCGCCGCCGAGGGGCATCCCGGTCTCCCGCGCCAGCAGGGCCAGCACGCACAGGCAGCACGCACAGGAAAGCGCAGACGATGAACAGCAGGCCCAGGGTCTCGGTCACGCGCTCGGCGTGGCGCCCGGCCTTGTGGATCGCCACGCAGCCGGCGGTGAAGACGGTGGCGAGGACGGGGGGCAAGGCGAGAGGGCCGGCGAAGGGCCCGGCGAGGGGGAGGAGCGCGTGGGCGGGCATCAACCGCTCCGGGCGATCGGCGGATCGGTGCAGGGGCGGGAGGTGTCGGGCGCGCCCCGTCGGCGGGGAGCCCTCCCCTCACCCGCCGGCGAGCGCCAGCCCGCCCAGCGCCGCGAGCGCGACGACGCACCACGGCGGCGTCCGCCAGACGGCGAGCAGCATGAAGCAGGCGGCCGCCAGCGCGAGGTCGCGGGCGTTCCCCACCGCCGCGGTGAAGACCGGATCGTAGAGGGCGGCGGCGAGGATCCCGACCACGGCGGCATTGGCGCCGCGCAGGGCGGCCCGCGCATCGGCCCGGGCCGCGAGCCGCCCCCAGAACGGCAGGGCGCCGTAGACCACGAGCAGGCCCGGCAGCGACAGCGCCGCGAAGGCGAGCGCCGCCCCGGCGATCCCGCCCGGCCCCGGCCGCAGCACCGCGCCGAGGTAGGCGGCGAGGCTGAACAGCGGCCCCGGCACCGCCTGCGCCGCCCCGTAGCCCGCCAGGAACGCCCCCGGCTCGACCCAGCCGGGATCGACCACCGCCGCGCGCAGCAGCGGCAGCACCACGTGGCCGCCGCCGAACACCAGGGCCCCCGCCCGGTAGAAGGCGGCGCACACCGCGAGCATGTGGGCGCCGAGGGCCTCCGCCAGGGGCCCGGCCCCGACGAGCAGGAGCGCGAACAGGGCGAGCGCCAGCGCGCCGGCCCGCCGCGACACCGGCACGGGGGCGCGGGTCCCCTCCCCCGTCGCCGGTTCCCGGCACAGGGCGAGACCCGCGGCGGCGCCGAGCGCGATGGCGGCGACCTGCCCGCCGGAGCCCGGCGCCAGCGCCGTCGCCGCGAGCGCCGCGACGGCGATCGTCGCCCGCGTCCGGTCCGGGGCGAGGCTCCGCGCCATGCCCCGGACGGCCTCGGCCACCACCGCCACGGCGGCGAGCTTCAGCCCGTGCAGCAGGGCCGCCCCGTGCGGGCCGCCGAGCGCCCCCGCGCCGGCGGCGAAGGCCGTCATCAGGGCGAGCGAGGGCAGCGAGAACGCGGCCCAGGCCGCGAGTCCGCCCAGGAGCCCCCCGGCCCGGATCAGCCCGAGGGCGAAGGCCACCTGACTCGACGCGGGGCCGGGCAGGAACTGGCACAGCGCGACGAGGTCGGCGTAGCCGGCCTCGTCCGTCCAGCCGCGGCGGCGCACCAGCGCCTCGCGGAAGTAGCCGAGATGGGCGGCGGGTCCGCCGAAGGCGGTGAGCCCGAGCCGCAGGAAGGCGAGCGCGACCTCGGCGACCGACCCGCCCCGCCCCGTCTCCGATCTCCGCTCCATCCGGCCCGCCGCGCGCGTGTTCTTCTCGGGTGAAGCCCGGCGCCGGGCGGGGAGTCAATGCGGGGCGCCGGCCCGGCGCCGGGGTCAGGCTTCGCGCGCCGGCGCCGCCCCCTCGATCAGCCGGAGCGCCCGGGCGGTCAGGAACCACGTGCCGGCGGCGTCCGCCCGCCCGCGGCTGCGCAGGAGCCCGCGCTGCGCCAGGGATCGCACCGTCCGCATCTCCCACGGGTTCGGCGCCAGCAGCGGGCCGTCGCGCCACAGCCGCCGCAGCATCGCCCGCTGCACGGGGGTGAGCTGCCACCAGCGGCAGGATTCGGGATGAATCGGCATTCTGGAATTAGATTGACTCTAAAATATGGGCCGCACAAGAGCGTTGCGGTGGCGCCGCGGCGGGTCGGGCCCGCCCCGCCGGGAACGCCGGGCCGCCAACCCGCCGCGTTGACGGGCGCCGTTCCCCTGCGCCTATAGAGGGGTCGCCCGGGACCTTCGGGCGCGCCGCAGGGAGGAATCCGCGAGGGGATGTCGGTCGCCGGGGCGCAGACGGACGGTACGGAGGGGGTCCGCGCCGGGGCCAGGGACGGCGCCGCGGACGGCGTCAAGGACGGGATCCCGGCCCAGGCCCTGCCCGACCGCTCCTCCGTGGGCCTCGTCGCGGTGATCGTCGCCGCGACCGAGGGGGAACCGCGCGCGCTGACGATCCGCGTGCCCGAGCAGGCGCCGGGCCGCGGCGACGGCCTGCCCGCCGGGCCGCTGGTGCCCGAGCACGCCACCCTGGAGCGGGGCCTGCGCGCCTGGGTGGAGCGCCAGACCCACCAGCGCCTCGGCTACGTGGAGCAGCTCTACACCTTCGGCGACCGCGACCGCTCCGGCGGCGACGGCGCCCCCGAGGCGCACGCCCTGTCGGTGGCCTACCTCGCCCTGGTGCGCGAGGAGCGCCCGGCGGGCTTCGCCGAGGCCGCGTGGCACAACTGGTACCGCTACCTGCCCTACGAGGACTTCCGGGCGGGCCGCCCGCCGCAGCTCGACGCGATCGCGCCGCGGCTCGTGGCCTGGGCGGAGTCGGCCGGCGACCCCGCCCTGCGCCGCCGCCGCCTCGACCGCCTCGGCCTGACCTTCGGCCTGAACGGCGGCACCTGGAACGAGGAGCGGGTGCTGGAGCGCTACGAATTGCTGTTCGAGGCCGGGCTGATCCCGGAGGCGCGGGGCAATGCCGGCCCGGCGATCGCGGGCGATCCGACCGGCGTGCCGATGGCCTTCGACCACCGCCGGGTGCTCGCCACCGCGATCGGCCGCCTGCGCGGCAAGATCAAGTACCGCCCGGTGGTGTTCGAGCTGATGCCGCCGGAATTCACCCTGCTCCAGCTCCAGCGCACGGTGGAGGCGCTGTCGGGCACGCAGCTCCACAAGCAGAACTTCCGCCGGCTCGTGGCGGCCCAGGGGCTGGTGGAGGAGACCGAGAGCCTCACCAGCGGCACCGCCGGGCGCCCGGCCCGGCTGGTGCGCTTCCGCCGCGAGGTCCTGCTGGAGCGGCCCGCGCCGGGATTGCGCCTGTCCGCCCGGCGGCTGGGGTGAGCGGCGAACCACGACGCGCTTGCCCTCCCCCTTGTGGGGAGGGGCAGGGGTGGGGGTGGTGCAGGAGGCACCGCCCCGCTCGATCCGGCACCACCTCCACCTCCTCCCCACAAGGGGGAGGAGAGGCGCCCGCATCCTTTCCCGGCATCCGCCTCAGCCCGGCGCATGCTCCGCGTCGAAGGCGGTCGCGTAGCGCGCGCCCGGCCGGTCGGCGCAGCGGTCGACCCAGGCGTCGATCGCCGGCACGCCGGGTTTGCCGAACCACGCGTAGGGCGAGTGCAGCAGCAGGTCGGCCGCGGTGAAGCGGTCGCCCAGCAGGAACGGGCTCTGCGTGAGCGCGCCCGCGAGCCGGTCCTGCGCGGTCGGGTTGTCCCGGAACGTGGCGCTCAGCAGCGGGTGCGAGAGCCCCGCCGCCTCGAACAGGATCACCGGCTCCAGCACGCCCGCGTACCACGCGAGCCAGCCGAGATAGGCCCCCCGGCGCGGGTCGCCCGGGGGCACGCTCAGGCCGGCCTGCGGGAACAGCTCGGCGAGGTACTGCACGATCGCGCTCGATTCCCGCACCAGCACCCCGTCGTGGTCGAGGACCGGCACCTTGCCCTCGGGATGGGGGTTGCGCGCGTCGCGGCCCCCCGACCCGTCCGTGCGCGCGGTGGTGACGACCGCGATCCGCACCGCCTCCAGCGCGTCGAGTTCCTTGAGGAGGGCGACGATCCGCGTCGAGCGGGTCTTGGGGGAATGGTAGAGGGTGATCACGGCTCGGGGCTCCTGTCGCCGGGGGACGGCCGGTGTTATAGCCCCGCCCACCTGCCAGATTCCGTCAGTTGGGCGAGGTCAGTTGGGCGAGGGCGGTTGGGCGATGGCGCGGACCGACCGGCTCCTCCGGCTCCTCCAGGCGATGCGGGTCCTGCCCGCGCCCCTCACCGCGGCGCGTCTCGCCGAGGAGACCGGCGTTTCCCTGCGCTCGGTCTACCGGGACATCGACAGCCTGCGGGCGGCCGGCGCCCGGATCGAGGGCGAGCGCGGCTACGGCTACCGCCTGATCGAGGACGGGGCGCTACCGCCCCAGACCCTCGACCGGCTGGAGATCGAGGCGCTGGTGCTCGGCCTCGCCGAGGTGCGCCAGATGGGCGACCCGGCGCTGGCGCGGGCGGCCGCCTCGGCGCTCGCCAAGGTCGCCGCGACCCTGCCCGACGCGGGCGAGCAGCACCTCGTCCACGCGGTCTCGCAGGTCCACCGCTTCGCCGCGCGCTACCCCGCCACCCTGGACCTCGCCACCATCCGCGAGGGCTGCTGGCGCGAGGAGGCGGTGACGATCCGCTACGCCGACGCGGCGGGGGCGGTGACCGAGCGCACGATCCTGCCGCTCGCCATCGTCTACCTCGACAGCGCGATGGCGGTGCTGGCGTGGTGCGGCCTGCGCGAGGCGTTCCGGGCCTTCCGGGCCGACCGGATCGCGCAGGCGCGGGCGGCCGGCACGAGCTTCCGCCCCCGGCGGGCGGCGCTGCTGCGCGCCTACCTCGCCGCGTTGAAGGGGCAGAAGGGCCCGCCCGCGCGCGAGCGCGGGTCCTGAGCCTCAGCGCACCCCGTAGGTGTTGTCCTCGGCCGGGAAGCGGCCGGCGCGGACCTCCTCGGCATAGGCCCGCACCGCACCCTCGATGTGGCCGCGCAGGGAGCCGAACTGGCGCACGAATTTCGGGGTCCGCTCGGACAGGCCGAGCATGTCCTCCAGGACGAGGATCTGCCCGTCGCAGACGGCGGAGGCGCCGATGCCGATGGTCGCCGCCGTGACCCGGGGCGAGGTGGCGATCGTCCGGGCCACCGGCTCGACGATGCCCTCCAGCACGATCGCGAAGGCGCCCGCCTCGGAGATGGCGCGGGCGTCCTCCAGCAGGCGGCGCTCGTCGTCCGGCGCCCGGCCCTGCACCTTGAAGCCGCCCATGACGTTCACCGCCTGCGGGGTGAGCCCGATATGGCCCATCACCGGCACGCCGCGCTGGACGAGGAAGGCCACCGTCTCGGCGAAGTGGGCGCCGCCCTCCATCTTGATCGCCCCGGCCCCGGTCTCCTTCAGCACGCGTGAGGCGTTGAGGAAGGCCTGCTCGCGGCTCGCCTCGTAGGAGCCGAACGGCATGTCGACGACGACGAGCGCCCGGCTGGTGCCGCGGATCACCGCCTGCGCCTGGAGGATCATCATCTCCAGGGTCACGGGGATGGTCGATTCCATCCCGTGCATCACCATGCCGAGCGAGTCGCCGACGAGGATGAAGTCGCAGAATTCATCGACGATGCCGGCCGTGTGCGCGTGGTAGGCGGTGAGCGCGACGATCTTGCGCCCCTCGGCCTTGCGCTTGGCCATGTCCACCGCCCGCAGGCGGCGGGATTGGATCACCTGGGACATCGCCGCTCCCTCACGCCGTCCGCCCCGGCTCCGGCCGGGGCAGGCGTTATACCAACGGCCCAGGGACGGGGACAGCGGCGGGACGGGGCGGCGGGACGCGGATGTCAGGGGCGGTGCCCGATCGTCGGGCGCGGCGGCGCGGGGCCACGCCCGGTGCCGGCTCGACCTCGCCGTCCGGAGGCCGGTGCGGCAGCCCTGGGAGCCGACGGCCGTTCGTGCGCGCTCCGCGCGCCCGTATCCTCCCCCCTCGTGGGGGTATCCTCCGGCGCGACGCGCGCGTCGCGCTTCAGCGGCCGGGTGATGCCACAGGACGGCCGGGCGTCGTTCTTGACAGTATCGACGCGGCGCGCGCTGGTATGTCGACCAACCAAGAGGGGCCCGCGCATGACCGCAGGCAGCAGCTCGTCGCAGCCGGCCTCACCACCCTGCGCGAGCAGGGCTACGCCGGTTTCACCCGGCCCCGCGTCGCCGCCCGGGCCGGCCTGCGCCAGAGCCACATCACCTACGACCACCCCACCCGCCTCGACCTCCTGGCCGCCGTCGGCCGCGTCGCCGTCGACCGCCCGTTGGCAGCCGTCGACGCCACGCTGGCCGCGCTCCACACGCCGGAAGAGGCGGCCCGAGCCATCGCCGCGTCGGTCACCCGGCACGAGAACACCCGCGTCCTCATGGCGCTCGTGCAGGCCGGCGACGAGGAGCCCCGCCTGCGCGAACTCGTCCGTGAGCTGGCCGACGGCATCGCCGCGCGCGGGGCGTCCTTCCTGGCGCGGATCGGGGGCGTACCCGCCGCGGAGGAGCCTGCCCGCTTCCTCCACGCCCTCTCGGTCGGGCTAGCGGTCATCGATCTCGCGACGGGACGGCCGGACGGCAAGCAGCGCGCCGCCGGCATCCTCGCCACCGCGCTGCACCTGTTGGCGGGGGGGCACCGACCGGCCTAGAGCCGTTCCCGATCGCGTTGCAATCGTGCTCGACTCTAAGTCCTTGTTTTGACGCGCTCTCTTTCGCCGAACCGGCATCCACTTCGGCGGAGAGCGCTCTAGCCGACGTCAGGGCACCCACATCCCTTTGCATGTCCACCCGACCCGGAGACGACCCGTGACACAGTCCGTTCTCATCGTCGGCGCCGGTCCGGTCGGCATGACGCTCGCCTCGGAACTCACGCGCTACGGCGTCCCGGTGCGCATCGTCGACACGGCGATGCACCGCACCGACAAGTCCAAGGCGATGGTGCTGTGGAGCCGCACCCTCGAACTCCTCGATCGCGGCAGCGCCCGCGGGGCGGCCCCGTTCGTCGAGGCGGGGTTCAAGGTGAAGGGCGTGACCTTCGTGGCGGGCGGCGACGTCGTCGGCCGCGTCGCGATGGACGGCATCCCCAGCGTCCACGCCTACGCCCTGGCCATCCCCCAATCCGAGACCGAGCGCCTGCTGGAGGAGCGCTTGGCCGAGCAGGGCGTCGCGGTCGCGCGCAGCACCGAGGCGACCGCGTTCGTGATGGGTGCCGACGGCATCGGCGCGGTGCTGCGGCGCGCGGACGGCAGCACGGAAGCGGTCCGGGCGGACTGGCTCGTGGGTTGCGACGGCGCCCACAGCGCCGTGCGCCACGCCCTCGACATGCCGTTCGCGGGCGAGACCCTGCTCAGCGACTGGTTCCTCGCCGACGTGCACATGACGGGCTACCCGCGCCCCGACGGGGACGCGTCGATCCACTGGCACCGGGACGGCGTGCTGCTGATCTTCCCGATCCGGCCCGGCCGCTACCGGATCATCGGCGACCTGCCCTACACCGAAGGTCAGGCCGCGCCGGTGCCGACCCTGGAACAGGTGCAGGCGCTGGTCGACCGGCGCGGTCCCGCGGGCACGCGCCTGTTCGATCCGGTCTGGCTGTCGGGCTTCAGGATCAACGGGCGCAAGGTCGCCTCCTATCGCCGGGGGCGGGCGTTCCTCGCCGGCGACGCGGCGCACATCCACAGCCCGGCGGGCGGCCAGGGCATGAACACGGGCATGCAGGACGCCGTCAACCTCGCCTGGAAGCTGGCGCTGGTGGTGCACGGCCGGGCCGCCGAGACGCTGCTCGACAGCTACAGCCCGGAGCGCAGCGGGGTCGGCGACGAGGTGCTGAAGGCGGCCGAGCGGCTGACCAGCGTGGCCACCCTGAAGAACCCTGTGGCGCAAGGTGTGCGCAACGCGGTCGGGCGCCTGCTGCTCGGTCTCCCGCGGGTCGCCCACGGCGTGGCCGACACCATGTCGGAGGTCGCGATCCACTACGCCGACAGTCCGCTGAACGGCCCGGGCGTGCACGGGGTGGTGCGGCCCGGCGAGCGCGTCGCGCCGGTTGCCGGGCAGACCCCGGTCGGTTCGGGATCGGCACCGCGCTTCGCCCTGTGCGCGGAGCCGTCCGCGGCGGTCGCCGCGCTCCAGAAGGCGTTCGGCGATCTGGTCGATCCCGAGATCCGTCCGGCCCTTCACGGGGGCACGATCGCGCTGGTGCGCCCGGACGGCTATCTCGCCTGCGCGGCCACGGAGCCGGGAGCGGTCTCCACCTATCTCTCCCGGATCGCGGCGGCGTCCGGCCACGCCTGATGTCCGCGTCCGGTCCAGGCCCCTGTCAGGAGGCGATCATGCCGACGGCCATCCGCTTTGCCGGCCTGGAACTGCGCTTCCTGCAGGACCGGCACGGGACGAACGACAGTCTCGACGTGTTCACGACCACCGCGCAGCCGGGGGCCGGCATGCCCATCCCCCACTACCACGAGGGCTGGGACGAGACCGTCTACGGGCTCTCCGGGACCACGACGTGGACGGTCGACCGGCGGGACGTCGATGTCGGCGTCGGCGCTTCCATCTTCATCCCGCGCGGGGTCGTGCACGGCTTCGCCAACCGCACCGCCGATGCGGCGACCTTCCTGAGCATCCTCACGCCCGGCGTTCTCGGACCCGAGTATTTCCAGGAGACCGCTGATCTGGTGAATTCCGGGCACGCCGACCCGGGAGCGATGCGTGCGCTGATGCTGCGCCACGGCCTCGTCCCGGTGACGGCGGGCTGAGAGACCGGCCCGGCGGCTCAGAACGGACGGGGAAGGGCCGCGGCTCTTCCGTGGTGGACGGTGAGCCGCATCTCGGCATGCCTGACCGCCGCACGCGGAACTCGAACCGATGATCGCCTGTGAACCGGCCGAGCGAACTGGCCAAGCGAACCTGCCAAGCAAACCCGCCAAGCCCCGAGCGGACCGGCCGGCTTCGGACCGACAGGGACAGGATCGCGTGCCCCGCCCGCCACCTCGCGGCGGCGGGACCTACCGCTCCCCCTGCCCGGTCGCCGCCCAGGCGGGATCCTCGCGCAGGTTGGCGGTGTCGTGCGTCTCCTGCCATGCCTCGACGCCGCCCGGCAGCCAGCGGATTCCCGTGTAGCCCTTCTCGACGAGGCGCTTGCCCACGTTCCAGCTCCCCCAGCACTCGACGTGGCAGAACACCACCACCGGCCGCGCCGTGTCGCCGCCGGTGAGCTCGGCGACGCGGGCGTAGAACAGGGCCTCGCGCTCCGGCGCGAGGGGCACCGCGCCCGCGTTCGGCAGCCAGACCGCGCCGGGGATCGAGGGGTGCACGGGGAGCCACGGGCGGCCCTCGGGGAAGCCCGCGGGCTTGCGGTCGCGCATCGCCACGTCGATCAGCACGGGCTTGTCCGGCCCGTCGATCAGCGCGGCGACGGCAGCCGCGTCCACCACCTGCGCGCCCTTGAGGGTCGGCGGCGTGTAGCCCCGCTGCGGGCCGGCATAGAGCCCGGCCGGCTCCGGCACGTTCACGGGGGAATCGGCGGGCTCGGCCGCGGCGAGGCAGAGGGCGGCCGCGGCGAGCGCCGCCGCGCGCCCGAGGGTGGGAAGCGGCCGCATGCTCAGTTCGTCGGGCTCGGCGGCGTGAAGCTGTGCGTCCAGCGGCCGCCCTGGTTGTCGCTGGCAGCGACCTGGAGCGGCTTGCCGTCCGGCTTGAAGCCGAAGTTGATCACCGGGTTCGAGGAGATCGAGATGTCGCCGGTCATGGTGAAGATCTTTCGATCACCCTCCGAGACCGTCAGCTTGTCGATGTAGCGCGCCGGCGTGTAGTCGCGGGTCACTTGGTTCATCTGCATGCCGGAGAAGTTCGGGTGGCGGATCATCAGCGTCGCCTCCACCGGCTTGCCGGGCTGGGCTTCGGCGAACTTCATCCGCATGTCGCCCATGCCCCGCATCGCCTCCTCGTCGCTCATGCCCATCGGGGCCGAGCAGCCGCCGGACGCCTTCACGAACTGCTTGGCCTCGTAGAGCTTGCCGTCGGCGGTCTCCACCACCGCGTGCATGTCGGTGTAGTTGTTCACCCGCACCCGCAGCTTCAGCTCGGACGGGTCGGCGGCCGGGCCGAACTCGAACTTGGCGGCGTAGGGGGCGGGGTTGTCGTCGATCACGAGCGAGACCGCCTTGATCCTGCCCGGCTCCGGCATGGTCAGGGTGATCGGCACCAGCGCCGCGTCCAGCGCGCGGGCGGGGGCGTCGATCTTCACCAGGGTGTCGGTCTTCTCGATCTGGCGATCGCCGAAGATCGACTTGGCGATCTCCTGCCACCGCGCGGTCCGCTCCTGATCGGTGTCGGAGGCGCCGGCGGCGTGGGCGGGGCTCAAGGGCCCGGCGAGGGTGGCGGCCGACAGGGTCAGGCCGAGGGCGAGCAGGGCGGATCTCATGACGTGTCTCCCGATTTCAGAACCTGTCCGATCGTTCTTCCAAGTCTTCACCTCATCCTGAGGTGCCGAAGCGCAGCGGAGGCCTCGAAGGAGCCCTCCAGCCGGCCGCGCGATCCCTGGAGCCCTCCTTCGAGGCCGCTGACGCGGCACCTCAGGATGAGGTCGAGGATGGGATATGGGCGGTGAACGGTTCTCAGTCCCATTCCAGTTCCTGGTAGGCCACGGTGACGTTGCGGCCGTTGTAGGTGTCGAACAGTGCCCACTTGGAGCGCTGGTCCGCGGCGACGCTCGCCACCGCCTTGTCGATCGGCACGTCCCGGGTGATGGCCGCGCGGGTGCCGTCGCGCAGCGCGGTCAGGTAGCCGGTGAGGGCGGCGAGCGCGGGGGCGAGGTCGACCGCGGTCGGGCCGTGGCCCGGCACCGCCCGGCTCGGGCCCATGCCCTTCAGCCGCTCCACCTCCGTGAGCCAGCCCTTGAGGCTGCCGTCGAGGGAGGGGATGCGGTCCACGAACAGGAGGTCGGCGGGAAACAGCAGGCCGCTGCCCGAGTCGATCATCGACAGGTCGCAGGTCGTGTGCGCCGGCCCGTGGGCGGTGAAGGTGAGCGTGCGGTCGCCGAGATCGACCTGCGCCGTGTCGGCGACCGCCAGCGTCGGGTAGACCACCGGCCCGGTGGCCGCCTCGCCCAGCAGATCGATCAGGCGCTGCCGGTAGAAGGCGCCGCGGGCGTCGAGCGCCTTCTTCAGCTTGGCGTGGCCGATGAAGACCGGCTCGTCGCCCGCGAAGGCGCCGGCGCCGAAGACGTGGTCGGGATGGACGTGGCTCAGCACCACGTGGGTGACCGGCTTGTCCGTGCGCTTGGCGATCTCGGCCCGCAGCCAGCGCCCGTCCGCGAGGCTGCCGCCGGACTCGGTCACCAGCACGCCGGAGCGGCCGACGATGAAACCGATGTTGGCGATGGCGTCGGCGTTCTCGGGGGTGGCGTCGGCGATCAGGCCCTTGCGGACGAACACGCCGGGGCCGACCTCGTCCAGGGTGAACGCCTCGGCGTAGGCGCCGGCCGACAGGCTCGCCGTGCCGAGGCAGCACAGGCACAGGCCTCCGAACAGGGCGTGGCGTCGCGACAGGCCGGTGGATGTGCCCGGACGGACGGCGCGGGCCGTCATGCCGAAACCTCCCTCTCTCGTTGCCAACCATTTAGTAGGTAGATTTTTGCGGCGTCAAGTGGCACACCGTGCGCAGAGGGCCACGATGCGCCCGACGGGCCGCACGTTCGCGCGAGCACGAGGAGCCATGAGGGACACCCGCGCCGAGTTGCTGCTTCAGGCCGAGACCCTGGTGCGGGGCCGCGGCTATGCCGGCTTCAGCTACGCCGACCTCGCGGCAGCGGTGGGCATCCGCAAGGCCAGCATCCACCACCACTTCCCGACCAAGGCCGATCTCGGCGCCGCCCTGGTGGAGGCCTACGCGACGCGCTACGCGGCGGCCCTCTCCGAGATCCGCGCCGGCATCCCCGACGGGCCGGGACGGATCGAGGCCTACGGGCGGCTCTATCTCGGGGGCGTCGAGCAGGGGCTCGGCTGCCTGTGCGCGGCGCTGGCGATCGAGGGCGAGGCCCTGCCCGAGCGCCTGCGCGGCGACGTCGCCCGCTTCTTCGCCGACCACCTCGCGTGGCTCGCCGCGGTGCTCGGCGAGGGGCAGGCGGACGGCAGCGTGCGCCTCGGGCCGGACCCGGCGCTGCTCGCCCGCCACGTGGTGGCGACGCTCGAAGGGGCGCTGCTGATGGAGCGGCTGTTCGCGAGCCCCGAGGCGTTCCGCGGCACGCTCGCGCTGCTGGTCGACGGGCTCAGGCCAGCCGATCGATGACGCGGCTCAGGCCGCCCCGGCCGTGAAGCGCGAAAACCCGTCGCCGCGCAGGCGGCAGGCCGGGCAGGTCCCGCAGCCGTAGCCCCAGGGGTGGCGCGTGCCCCGCTCGCCGAGGTAGCAGGTGTGGCTCGCCTCCACGATCAGGTCGACGAGCGCCCGGCCGCCCAGGGTCTCGGCGAGCCGCCACGTCTGCCCCTTGTCGAGCCACATCAGCGGCGTGTGCAGCACGAAGCGGCGCTCCATGCCGAGGTTCAGCGCCACCTGGAGCGCCTTGATCGTGTCGTCGCGGCAATCGGGGTAGCCGGAATAGTCGGTCTCGCACATGCCGCCGACCACGTGGCGCAGGCCCCTGCGGTACGCGAGCGCCGCGGCAAACGTCAGGAACACGAGGTTGCGGCCGGGCACGAAGGTGTTGGGCAGGCCGGACGCCTCGTAGCCGATCGCTGCCTCCCGGGTCAGCGCCGTCTCGGAGACCTGCCCCAGCGCGTCGAGGGCGAGCGTGTGGTCCTCGCCGAGCCGGCCCGCCCAGGCGGGATCGAGGCGCGCGAGCCCGTCGCGCAGGCGGCCACGGCAGTCGAGTTCGATCCGGTGGCGCTGGCCGTAGTCGAAGCCCAGCGTCTCGACGTGCCGGAAGCGGTCCAGCGCCCAGGCGAGGCAGGTGGCCGAGTCCTGCCCGCCGGAGAACAGCACCAAAGCCGCGTCGTCACCGACGACCTTTGAGCCGTG
>NZ_JAUYZI010000002.1 GCF_030700245.1 Methylobacterium amylolyticum | reverse complement strand
CGGGGGTGGGGGTGGCGTGGGGCGGGGGGGGCCCCCC
The DNA here is from genome assembly GCF_030700245.1 of Methylobacterium amylolyticum. GTDB lineage: Bacteria > Pseudomonadota > Alphaproteobacteria > Rhizobiales > Beijerinckiaceae > Methylobacterium. The sequence goes on along the minus strand of NZ_JAUYZI010000002.1, from coordinate 288,277 downwards.
CCCCCCCCCCCCCCCGGGGGGGGGGGGGCCCGGCGCCGGTTCACGTCAGCGACCCGAGTCCGAAAAGATCACTCGCAGACTTCGACGCGGCGGTAGGTGAACTCGCCGTCGCCGAGCCACTCCTTGCGGCGCTCGTAGTGGCAGATCGGGCCGCGGCGCTCGCGCACCACGATGGTCTCCGGCTCCTCCACGAGGACGCGGCGCGGGCGGTACTCCGGCGGCGGCGGGGGCGGGTTGCCGCCGTTGACCAGCGCGCTGCCGACCACGCCGCCGACGACGCCGGCCGCGAGGCCGGTGACGATCGCGCCAGTCTGGTCGCGGGCGACCGCCGGGGCGGCCCCGATCGCCAGGGCCGCGGCGAGGGCGAGGCCCCCGGCGCGGATCATCGTGAAGGAACCGTCGATACGCACGCGCAAACTCTCCCGTTCGTGTTGAGGTTGATTCAACACCGGGACGCTTAAGAATCCGTCGCTGGGCGGGGGCTGTGCTTGTGCCAGGTCAAGGCACGGATGGAGTCCGGCGCCACGCCGCCTCTGGGCACGCACATCGACGCGCGCGAAAGCGAGGCGACCCGGGACTGCGCGCGGCCACGTGGCATCGCGCTGCCGGATCGCGTCGCCGCGCGCGCGAGGACGGAGGCGGCGTCGAATCTCAGCGCCGCTGCCCCTGGAACAGCGGCTGGGCCAGCGCCTCGGTGCGGGCGCGCCACAGGTCGCGCTCCTCGCGCAGGGCGTCGCGCTCGGTGGCCAGCGCCGCCCGCTCGGCGCGGAAGCCCTCGCGGTCGGCGATGGCGCGGTCGCGCTCGGCCCGCAGGGCGTCGCGGTCGGCGCGCAGGCGCTCGTGCTCGGCGCGGGACGCGTCCCGCTCGGCCAGCAGCGCCTCCTGCTCGGCGCGCATGTCCTCCAGCGAGCCCATCTCCTCCTCGACGTGGCGGCGCAGCTCGCGGATCTGCTCGGCCAGGGCCGCCTGCAGCTCGCCCCGGCGCTCGTCCTCCAGGCGGAGCTTGGCCTTGAGCATCAGGTTCTCGGCCATCAGCTCGGACACGTCGGCGTCCTCGGCGGCCGGGGCGCGGGGCGCCTCCTCGGTCTGGACGAGGCGGGGGGACCACGCCGGCTCGGCCGCCCGGACGGGCTTCGCCGGCTCGCGGGCCTCGGACCGGATCTCGGGGCGGGCCTCCGGCTCGGCAGCGGGGGCGGCGTGGGCCTTCATCGCCGCGAGCCAGTCCCGGAGCGGGCCCGGAGCGGGGCGGCCGGCCTCGATCGGCGGCAGGGAGCGGGCGGGTTCCGACATCGGCGGTCGTCCTGGGGCAGGTGCTGAGCCCAGAGAATCGGAACATGCTTAACGTTCGGTAAAAGGCCGGTCCGCCCCCGCGCCGGCCGCCTCCGGACGCCACCGGCGGCGGGAAAATTGACTTTCCCCGGAGCGGCGGCTACGCCCCGGCCTCCCGATCGCGAGCAGATCGCCGACCCCGCCGACCGGTCCGAGAGGCCGGAGGCCAACGCCCGACAGCGCGTGTGCGCCCTCGGGCGCGATGGGCGTTGGCCGATCCGCCCCGGCGGGACTGGAACCCCGGGGGCATCCGCATGACGCAAGGCCACCACACACACGGTCCGGACGTGCAGGACGCGCTGAAGATCGAGGACGCGGTGAACGAGGTCTGCCCGTGGTCGGGCAAGCCGATCGCCGCCGATTCGCTGACCCTCTACAACGGCGCCGTGGTCGGGTTCTGCAATCCCGGCTGCCGGGACAAGTTCGCCCGCGCGATCCAGTCCTTCGAGGCCGGCCTCCAGGCGCGCCGCGTGTCGCGCGCCGGCCTGGAACAGTAACGGCGGATCCCGGGACAGCATGTTCGAAGGCCTCTCCGACCGCCTCTCCGGCATCCTCTCCGGGCTCACCCGCCGGGGTGCGCTCACCGAGGCCGACGTCACCGCCGCCATGCGCGAGGTGCGCCGCGCCCTGCTCGAAGCCGACGTGGCGCTGGAGGTGGTGCGCGGCTTCACCGACCGGGTGCGCGAGAAGGCGGTCGGCGCCGTCGTGCTCAAGTCGGTCACGCCCGGCCAGATGGTCGTCAAGATCGTCAACGACGAGCTGGTGGCGATGCTCGGCACCGACGCCGAGACGATCGACCTCAACGCCCCGGCTCCCGTACCGGTGCTGATGGTCGGCCTCCAGGGCTCGGGCAAGACCACCACCACCGCCAAGATCGCCCGGCGGCTGACCGAGCGCGAGAAGCGCCGGGTGCTGCTCGCCTCCCTCGACACCCGCCGCCCGGCGGCGATGGAGCAGCTCGCGGTGCTGGCCCGACAGGTGGGCGTCGAGAGCCTGCCGATCGTCGCCGGCCAGTCGGCGGTGCAGATCGCCCGCCGGGCGATGGAGGCCGCCCGCCTCGGCGGCTTCGACGTGGTGATGCTCGACACCGCCGGCCGCACCACGGTGGACGAGGCGCTGATGGCCGAGGCCGCCGAGGTGAAGGCGGCCACGGGTCCGCACGAGGTGCTGCTGGTCGCCGACGCCCTGACGGGTCAGGACGCGGTGAACACCGCCCGCGCCTTCGACCAGCGCCTCGGCGTCACCGGCATCGTGCTCACCCGCATGGACGGCGATTCCCGCGGCGGCGCGGCGCTGTCGATGCGGGCGGTCACCGGCAAGCCGATCAAGCTCGTGGGCACCGGCGAGAAGGTTGACGCGCTGGAGGAGTTCCACCCGGCGCGCGTGGCCAACCGCATCCTCGGCATGGGCGACATCGTCTCGCTGGTCGAGAAGGCGGCCGAGACCATCGACCACGAGCAGGCCCTGCGCACCGCCGAGAAGATGCGCAAGGGCAAGTTCGACCTCGAGGATCTCTCGATGCAGCTCGCCCAGATGGAGAAGATGGGCGGCATCGGCGGCCTGATGGGCATGCTGCCCGGCATGGGCCAGATCAAGAAGCAGGTCGAGGGCGCCAACCTCGACGAGAAGATGTTCAAGCGCCAGCGGGCGATCATCTCCTCGATGACCGCGCAGGAGCGCAAGAACCCCGACCTCCTCAAGAACTCCCGCAAGAAGCGCATCGCCGCGGGATCGGGCGTGAAGGTCGAGGAGATCAACAAGCTCCTCAAGATGCACCGGACCATGGCCGACATGATGAAGGCGATGGGCTCGGGCAAGCGCGGGATCGGGCAGGCGCTCGGGTCGATGTTCGGGCTCGGCGGCGGGGGCGGCATGCCCGGCGGGATGCCGGGGCTGCCGCCCGGCATGCCCGAGCCGACGCCGGAGCAGATCGCCGAGATCCAGAAGCAGTTCGGCGGCAAGCTGCCGCCGATGCCGCCGGGCCTCGGGGGCGGCAAGCTCCCCGGCCTGCCCGGCAAGATGCCCGGCCTTCCGGGCCTGGGCGGACCGAAGCTGCCGGGTCTCGGCGGCTTCCTGCCGGGGAAGAAGAAATGAGCGTGCTGGCGGGCCAAGCCATCGATCCCGAACTCGCGCGCCTGCGCGACAGCATCGACAATTTCGACGCGGCGCTGATCCACCTGCTCGCCGAGCGCTTCCGCTGCACGCAGCGGGTCGGCGAGCTGAAGGCCCGCAAGGGGATCCCCCCCTCCGATCCGGACCGGGAGGCCCGTCAGGTCGCCCGGCTCCGCACACTCGCGGTCGATGCCAAGCTCGACCCCGATTTCGCCGAGAAATTTTTGGCTTTTGTGGTCAAAGAGGTCATTCGGCATCACCAATCGATCAAAGCGGACCACGAATCCAAGATCGAGCAACAAGGAAAGTAGCAAACAATGTCGCTCAAGATCCGACTGACCCGCGGCGGCGCCAAGAAGCGCCCGTACTACCGCATCGTCGTGGCCGACGCCCGGGCGCCGCGCGACGGCCGGTTCATCGACAAGGTCGGCGCCTACGACCCGATGAAGGCCAAGGACGATCCGGCCCGCATCCAGCTCGACACCGACAAGATCCAGGGCTGGCTCGCCAAGGGCGCGCAGCCGACCGACCGCGTCCTGCGCTTCCTCGACCAGGCCGGGCTGGCCAAGCGCCCGGCGCGCAACAACCCGCAGAAGGCGGAGCCGGGCGACAAGGCCAAGGAGCGCGCCGCCAAGCGCGCCGAGAAGGCCGCCGCGCCGGCCGAGGACGCCGCCTGAGGCGAGGGCCATGGCGCGCCGCCCCGCAGGTCCCTCCCCCCGCGACGGCGGCCGCCGCGGCCGCACCGGCTCCGGCGCCATCGCGCCGGGCGCCGCCACCTCGGCCCGGGCCCCGGTCCCGAAGCCGCCGCCCGAGCCCGCCGACCCCGACCTCGTCCTCATGGGCGAGTTCGGGCGCGCGCACGGGCTGTCCGGCGAGGTCCGGCTGAAATCCTACACCGCCGAGCCCCGCGGCATCGGCGGCTACGGCCCCCTGGTCACCGCCGACGGGCGCGCGGTCACGCTCGGCGACCTGCGCCCCGCCCCCGGGGCCGCGCCGGACATGCTGATCGTCCGGGTGCAGGGGGTGAACGGGCGCACCGCCGCCGAGGCGCTGAACCGCCTCGCCCTCTACGTGCCCCGCGCCCGCCTCGGCAGCCCGGAGGAGGCGGACGAGTTCTTCTCGACGGACCTGATCGGCGCCACCGCCGTGGACGCGGACGGCAACGCCGTCGGCACCGTCGTCGCGGTGCCGAACTACGGCGGCGGCGATCTCCTCGAACTGCGCCCGGTATCAGGGGGCGCCACCGCGCTGCTGCCGTTCACGAAGGCGTTCGTGCCGGCCCTCGACCTGCCGGCGCGGCGGGTCACGGTCGCCCTGCCGGACGACTTCTTCGCCGCCCCCGGCGAGCGGCCGCCGGACGATCCGGGCTGAGCCGGTCTCGCCGAGGCCGGCTCGACGCGTCACGGGGCGACCTCCATCGCCGCCCGGGCGATGCGCAGGGGCTCGGCGCTCTTGGCGAGGGGCCCGTCGAACGGGCGCTCGTGCAGCGCGATCAGGCCGAGCGTGGCCACCATCGCCACGGAAAAGAGCGTGAGCGCGGTGAACTGGGCCGGAGGCCGCTCGACATGGACGAGGGCGAGCGCGGCGAGCGTCAGGGCGGCCAGGATCAGCAGGGTGAGCCACTTGGTGTCGTCGGCGGAGGCGGCGCTGAGGGCGAGCCGCTCGCCGCGGTCGGCGCGCAGGGCCATCGCCGCGTTGAGGAGGGCGGCGTGGGTCGCCGCGCCCGCCTCGGCGGAGATCTTCGGATCGGCGATCGTCGCGAGCAGGCGGCCGAGGCGCCGGCCCGCCTCGGGGGCGGAGGCGCCCTCGCTCATGCGCGACCATTCCACGCCGATCACCGCGTCGAGATACTCCGCCAGCCCCGTGCGGATGGTCTTCATGTCGGAGACCGCGGCGAGGCTGAGGTCGTGGATCGCCAGCGCGTTCGCGCGCTCGGATTGCAGCACCCGGGACGCCGCGCGCTGGCGCTCCCAGGCGTCGTTAGCCACGAAGCCGGTGAGCAGGGCGAGCAGCGTCGAGAACACCGCGAAGTAGGTGGGGACCATGCCGGTGCCGGCCCAGAGCATCGCCGGCCGCGTGACGCGCAGGACGGTGATCAGCCACAGGGTGAGGCTGACGACGACGAACGGGATCGTCAGCAGGACGAACCCCGTCCAGAGGGGCTGATCCAGCCAGAATTCGAGGAACATGCGAGGGCCTGCGCGAGGGGCGGTCTGCCCGCGATCCTCGCACCCGTTGTCTGAGAAAGGGTGAAGGCGCCCTACCGCTTCGCCCGCGTCGCCGCGTCCCGGCAGGGCCGGATCGCCCCGGGCTTCGGCCGCTTGTCCGGCGCGGGGGCTGCGAACACCATCAGGTAGCCGACATCGCCGGTGAGCGGGTGGAAGCCGATCTCGCGGTAGCCGGCGGCGGCGAGTTCGCAGCGCAGCAGCGCCGGCGGCGTGCCGTGGCGCGAGGGGATGTCGTCGGCGTCGACGATGCCGACGCGCCCGCCGGGCTTCATCGCCGGCGCGAGGTTGTGGAGCAGGCCGTAGGGCTGGCTGATCTCGTGGTACATGTGCACCAGGATCGCCGCGTCGAGGGAGGCCGGGGGCAGGCGCGGGTCGTGGGCCGCGCCCCGCACCACCGTGACGTTCCCCAGGCCCTTCACTCGCCGCTCCAGGTCGGCGAGGTAGGCGGGCGTCACGTCCTCGGCGAAGACCCGCCCCGTGGGGCCGACCAGCGGGCTGAGGCGGGTGACGTGGTAGCCGTTGCCGGCGCCGATATCGGCCACGCTCTCCCCGGGCTTGATGCCCATCGCCCGGGAGATCTGGCCGAACTCGTCGGCCTTGTCCCGGTCCGCCTCCACCGCCCATTGCGGCGCGACGATCTCGGCCACCGGCCGGTCCGGCTTCGGGAAGCTCCTGGCCGGTTCGCCCGGCGGCCCGAGCGGCCCGGCCGCGGCGGCGGGCAGCGCGAGGGCCAAGAAGGCCGGAACGAAGAGGGCCGAAGTGAGGAGGGCCGGAGCGAGGCGGGCGAGGGCGGCGCGGATCATCATCGGTCCACCATACCCGAAGGCCGGCCGCGGCGCCCGTGCCGTTGACCGGGCGGGCACGCCCGCGCCATCAGGCGCCATGACGCGCGACGACGGACACGGCTGGCGGGCCACGGTGCTCACCCTCTACCCGGAGATGTTCCCGGGCCCCCTCGGCCTGTCGCTGTCGGGGGACGCGCTGGCGCGGGGCGACTGGACCTGCGAGGCCCGCAACATCCGCGACCACGGCCTCGGCCGCCACCGGGCGGTGGACGACACCCCCGCCGGCGGCGGCGCCGGGATGGTGCTGCGCTGCGACGTGCTCGCCGCCGCGATCGACGCCGCGGCCCCGCCCGACGACCCGCGCCCGCGCCTGCTGATGTCGCCGCGCGGCCGGCCGCTGCGGCAGGCCCGGGTGCGCGCGCTCGCCGAGGGGGCGGGCGTGCTGATCGTCTGCGGCCGGTTCGAGGGGGTCGACGAGCGGGTGATCGCCGGCCGGAACCTGGAGGAGGTCTCGATCGGCGACTACGTGCTCTCGGGCGGCGAGATCGCGGCTCTGACGCTGCTCGACGCCTGCGTGCGCCTGCTGCCCGGCGTGATGGGCAAGCCCGCCTCGGGCGTCGAGGAGAGCTTCGAGGGCGGGCTGCTCGAATACCCGCACTACACGCGGCCGCGGGACTGGGAGGGCCGGGCGATCCCCGACGTGCTGTGCGGCGGCAACCACGGGGCGATCGCCCGCTGGCGGCGGGCGCAGGCGGAAGCCATCACGGCCGAGCGGCGCCCGGATCTGGATAGAGGCGACGATCGTCCCGATCCGTGAACGGATCGGCGCGCCGGACTCGTCCCCGGCTCTCGGAACCCCGCGCGTCCCCTCGTCTCCGTTCCTGATCCCCTTGTGGGGAGGTGAGGTAGGCTGGTTGCCGACGCGCCTCAGGCCGGCTCCAAATCGAGCACCGGGCCGTCGGCGTCGAAGCCGAGGGCGTCGCGCCGCAGGGGCTGCGGCGCGGGCCGGTCGAGGCGCACGCCCCGCCGCAGGCGGGATGCGGCGGCCAGCAGCACGGCCAATAAAGTTCCGGCCGCCAGAACGACGGCCTCGTCGACAGTCATGACCGTACCTCTACGCAACGCGGTACGCCGTTCAGGCTAGAGCCCCGGGCTTAATCGACGGTTGTCCGCCCGGGCGCCGCGCCGTCCCGACCGGGGTCAGGCGCGACGGCGCGGCGATTCTGCAACCCCGGACACGGGCCGGGGGGCTTGCCTCGCGCCCCCGATCCGGCGCATGCGGGTCGGCGGGACACTCCTCCCCAACGAGGAGCGCCCATCTGGAAGGATGGATAGGATGAACGCTCGACCCCACGCGCGCCCGCACGTGCCCCACTTCTCGTCCGGTCCCTGCGCCAAGCGCCCCGGCTGGACCCCGCAGGCGCTGTCCGACGCGGCGCTCGGCCGCTCGCACCGCTCCCCCCTCGGCAAGGCCAAGCTCGCCCGGGCGATCGACCAGACGCGCTCGGTGCTGCGGGTGCCCGCCGATTACCGCATCGGCATCGTGCCGGCCTCCGACACCGGCGCCGTCGAGATGGCGATGTGGACGATGCTGGGCGAGCGCCCGGTGGCGGTCGCCGCCTGGGAGGCGTTCGGCAAGGAGTGGGTCACGGACGCGCTCAAGCAGCTCAAGATCGACCCGACGATCCACCAGACCCCCTACGGCACCCTGCCGGACCTCGCGGCGATCGACACGAAGACCAGCGACGTGGTCTTCACCTGGAACGGCACCGCCGCGGGCGTGCGCGTGCCGGACGGCGACTGGATCGCCGCCGACCGCGAGGGGATCACGATCTGCGACGCGACCTCGGCGGCCTTCGCGCAGGCGCTGCCCTGGGACAAGCTCGATGTCGTGACCTTCTCCTGGCAGAAGGTGATGGGCGGCGAGGCCGCGCACGGGATGCTGATCCTCTCCCCCCGCGCGGTGGCGCGGCTGGAGAGCTACACCCCCGCCTGGCCGCTGCCGAAGGTGTTTCGGCTCACCAAGGGCGGCGCGCTCATCGAGGGCATCTTCCAGGGCGAGACCATCAACACGCCCTCGATGCTCGCGGTGGAGGATTACCTCGACACGCTGGCCTGGGCGGAGGGCCTCGGCGGCCTGCCGGCGCTGCACGCGCGGGCCGACGCCAACGCCGCCGTCCTGCACGACTGGGTGGCGCGCACGCCCTGGATCGACAACCTCGCCGCCGACCCGGCGACGCGGTCCAACACCGGCGTCTGCCTCGTGATCGCCGACGCGGACGTGCTCGCCCGCGGCGACGCGGCGGTGGCGGCGGTGGCCAAGGGCATCGCCAAGCGGCTGGAGCACGAGGGCGTGGCCGACGACATCGCCGCCTACCGCGACGCCCCCGCCGGCCTGCGGATCTGGTGCGGGGCGACCGTCGAGCGCGCGAACCTCGAAGCGCTCACGCCCTGGCTCGACTGGGCGTTCGCGGAAGAGAAGGCGGCACTGCTCGCCAAGGCCGCCTGAAGAGGGCCACTTCCCTCCCCCTTGTGGGGAGGGATCGAGGGTGGGGGTGGTGCAGACGGCACCGCTCCGATCCCTCCTGAACCACCCCCACCCCTACCCCTCCCCGCAAGGGGGAGGGAGGACGCGCGGTGATCGCGCGCCTTCCAGGCCGCGGAGGCCCACGCATGCCCGCACAGTCCCAAAAGAGAGTCCTCGTCTCCGACGCCCTGTCCGAGGCGGCGCTGCGCGTCTTCCGCGAGCGCGGCGTCGCGGTCGATTTCCGGCCCGATCTCGGCAAGGACCGGGACGCGCTGATCCGGGAGATCGGCGCCTATGACGGGCTGGCGATCCGCTCGGCCACCAAGGTCACCCCGAAGGTGCTCGCCGCCGCCGAGCGGCTGGCGGTGATCGGCCGGGCCGGCATCGGCGTCGACAACGTCGACGTGGCCGCCGCCACCGCCCGGGGCGTGATCGTGATGAACACGCCCCACGGCAACGCCATCACCACCGCCGAGCACGCGGTGGCGATGATGTTCGCGCTGGCCCGCCAGATCCCGCAGGCCGACGCCTCGACGCAGGCGGGACGCTGGGAGAAGAACCGCTTCCTCGGCGTGGAGCTGACGGCCAAGACCCTCGGCGTCGTCGGCTGCGGCAACATCGGCGCGATCGTCGCCGACCGCGGCATCGGCCTGCGCATGAAGGTGATCGCCTACGACCCCTTCCTCTCGGCCGAGCGGGCCGTGGCGCTCGGGGTCGAGAAGGTCGAGCTGGAGCAGCTCCTCGCGCGCGCGGACGTGATCACCCTGCACGTGCCGCTCACCGACAAGACCCGCAACATCCTCTCGGCCGAGGCGCTCGCCCGGACGAAGCCCGGGGTGCGGATCGTCAACTGCGCCCGCGGCGGCCTCGTGGACGAGGCGGCCCTGCGCGCCGCCCTCGATTCGGGCCAGGTGGCGGGGGCGGCCTTCGACGTGTTCGTGACCGAGCCGGCGCTGGACAACCCGCTGTTCGGGCACCCGAACGTGGTCTGCACGCCCCATCTCGGCGCCTCGACGGCGGAGGCGCAGGAGAATGTCGCGCTCCAGGTGGCCGAGCAGATGTCGGCCTACCTCGTGGACGGGGCGATCTCCAACGCGATCAACTTCCCGGCGATCAGCGCCGACGAGGCGCCGCGGCTGCGGCCGTTCGTGGAGCTGTCGGAGAAGCTCGGCTCGTTCCTCGGCCAGCTCACCGAGGCGCCGGTGACGGGCATCCGCGTGACCTACGAGGGCGCGGTCGCGGAGATGAACACCCGCGCGCTCACCGCCGCGGCGGTCACCGGCGTGCTGCGGCCGTTCCTGCCCGACGTGAACATGGTCTCGGCCCCGGCCATCGCCCGGGAGCACGGCATCGTGATCGACGAGATCAAGCGCGAGGGCGGCCACAGCACGTTCGAATCAGTGGTGCGGATCACCGTCGACGCGCAGGACATGCCCCGCGACGCCGCCGGCACGGTGTTCCACGACGGCAAGCCGCGGGTGGTCGAGATCCGGAGCATCGCCGTGGACGCGGCGTTTGCGCCGCACATGCTCTACGTGCGCAACCACGACAAGGCGGGCTTCATCGGCCGGTTCGGCAGCGTGCTCGGCGAGGCCGGGGTGAACGTCGCGACCTTCGCGCTCGGCCGCGAGCGCGAGGGCGGCAACGCCATCGCCTTCGTGGCGGTGGACGGCCCGGTCCCCGAGGCGGTGCTCGCCGACATCGCCGCGATCCCGCAGGTGAAGCGGGTGCGGGCGGTGCGGTTCTAGAGCATCGTCCCGAAAGGTGGTCGCCGGCTTTCGGAAAAGATGATGCAAATCAGAGGTCTAGCGCATCGTCCTGGATCCGGTACCCAGGACGATGCGCGAGGACTGCACCGCCTCAGGCGTCCTCGCCCAGCAGTTCCTCGACCACGCCGGGACGCCGCTCCACCATCGCCAGGAGCACGCGCGCCGGCCCGTCGGGCTGGCGCCGCCGCTGTTCCCAGCCCCGGAGCGTCCCCACCGAGACGCCGATGGTCGCCGCGAAGGCGGGCTGCGCCAGCCCCGTCCGTGCCCGGATCGCGGCCACGTCGAGGTCCCTCGGGACGCGCACCCGGGTGCCCTCAGGGGGCGTGCCCTGCGCGTGGGCGAGCGCACTATTGAGCCCGCCCATGATGCGGGTGAAGCTGTCGGTCATCGCGGATGCCCCTCCTCGGCAGCCTGGGTGTCGCGGCGACGAGGCCATCAATTCCGGCTCCGCCCGCGGAACTTGGCTTTGATAGCGGTCGTGATGGTCTTGAATTGGTTGACCTCCGCATCGGTGAACGTCTCGCGGTCCCCCTTGCTGAGGACGGCGATGAGATAGACGGGAAGCGCGGCGCCAAGGTAGATCGAGACGATCCGGAAACCGCCCGACTTGCCCTTGCCGCGCCCGGCCAAGCGGCCCTTGCGCACGCCGCCCGAGCCTCGGATCTCATCGCCGTAGTCGGGAGACTCGGCATAGAGATCCGCGGCCCGGTCGCGGTCGGCCTCGGTCATGCCGGCCCGCTTGGCGTCCGCCAGATAGTCCGGCGTCTCGACGATGGTGTGCAACGGGAGCGCCACACCACGATCGTAAGTCAGGGACGTATATAAGTCAACGACGCATCGGCATGATGCGGGGACGGTTTCGCCCCCGCGCGTTCGTGCGCCCCGTCAGCCCGCCGGCTTGATGAACCGGAACATGTTGGCCCGCGCCTCGGCGTCCATCTCGGCCTTGAAGGCGTGGCGGCCCTTCAGCGCCTCGGCGCGCTGGGCCGCCGGCCGGGCGTTGATCGTGTCGAGCAGGCGCTTGACGTTGGGCAACTCGGCGAACGCGCCCTCGCCGAGCACGAACGGCACCATCCGCGCCCAGCCCCAGGCCGCCATGTCGACGATCGTGTAGGCCTCGCCCAGCACGTAGGCGCGGTCGGCGAGCCGCGCGTCGAGGATGCCCCAGTGGCGGCGCGCCTCGTAGGCGTAGCGCTCGCGGGCGTAGGCGCCGGCATCGGCGGGGGCGAAGTGGCGGAAATGGACGCCCTGGCCCGAGTACGGGCCGATGCCGGTGGCCACGAACATCAGCCAGGACAGCATCTCGGCGCGGGCGGTCCCGCCGGAGGGCAGGAAGCGGCCGGTCGTCTCGGCGAGGTGCAGGAGGATGGCATTCGAGTCGAACACCGTCGTGTCGCCGTCGACGAGGGTCGGCAACTTCGCGTTCGGGTTGAGCGCGGTGTAGCCGGGATCGAACTGCTCGCCCCGGCGCACGTCGACCGGGACCGGCTCGTAGGGGAGTTCCAGCTCCTCCAGGCAGAGCGCGACCTTCATCGGGTTCGGCGACAGGTTGTAGTAGAAGCGGATCACGGCGTTCTCCCCGGGGCGCCCGGCCCCTACTCGACCACGATCTTGTAACCCCGTCCCGGCACGAGGGATGCGCCGCGCTCCAGCCCGTTGAGGACGAGGAAGCGGTCCAGCGCCCGGTCCGGCACCGCCATGCGGCGGACGAGCTCGTCCGGATTGGTCGAGGCCGCCTGCACCACCTGGAGGCGGGTCGGCCGCAGCGCCGCGGCCTCGTCGGGGGCGACGGCGTTCAGACTCGCGGTCCAGCGGCGGAAGGCCGGGTCCGGGTCGACCGCACCCTTGGCGGCCATGATCATCCGGTAGGTGGTGTCGCCGAGCCGGATCGCCGCGAGCCGGAAGGTCCAGTCCTTGCCGCGCGACAGGGTGAAGGCGGCCGGGTGCCCGTTCAGCTCGCGCGTCTCGGAGGCCGCGGGGTCGACGGGGTCGTTCCAGGTCGCCTTCAGCACCGCGTCGAGGGACTGGCCGTCCCGCGCCTCGATCTGGTCGAACAGCAGCCGCCGGCTGCCTTCCCCGGTGGTGCCGAGCACCGCCGAGCGGGTGTTCTCCAGGGTGAAGCCGTCCGGCACCTCGAAGGCGATGCCGAGGCCGGGATGGAGGAAGCGGCGGCCGCGCACCGCGCCGTCGCGGGGGTTGTCGCCGTAGGCGAGCCCGTCCACCGCGGCGAGGTAGCGGGTCCGGTCGTCGGTCCCGAGGCCCGGCGCCCCGCTGCGGCGGGCGGCGCGGGTGACGAGGACCACCCGCTCGGCGGTGCCCGGATGGGTCGCCAGCATGTCGGGCTCGGCCGCGGTGCCGGTCCCCGCCTTCAGCCCGGTCGCGCGGTTGAGCGCGGTCAGGAAGCGGCCGGCGGCGAAGGGGTCGTAGCCCGCCCCCGCCAGCGTGCGCACCCCCGCCGCGTCCGCCTCCAGCTCCTGCTCCCGGGAGAAGCGGGCCAGCGCGAAGCGCGACTGGTTCTTGAGCTGCGCCCCCGTGTCGGGGTCGTTCAGCACGTCGGCCACCACCCGGCTGACGAGGGCCGAGCGCAGCTCCATCTCGCTGCGGGCGTTGGCGTGGTTGAGGGTGACGTGGGCCATCTCGTGGGCCAGCACGGCGGCGACCTCGGAGGAATCGCTCGCCAGCGCCACGAGGCCGCGGGTGACGTAGAGCCGGCCGTTCGGCAGGGCGAAGGCGTTGACCACGGGGGAGTCGAGCAGGGTCACCGCGTAGGCCTGGTCCGGCCGGTCGCTCGCCCGGACGAGCCGGTCGGTGATCTCGGTGAGCAGGCGCGTCACCGCCGGGGCGCGGGCCTCGCCGCCGAACGCGGCCACGAGCTTGGCGTGGTCGGCGTCGCCCGCGCGATCGCGGCCGGTGACCCGCGGCGCCTCGACCGGCACCCGCACGGCGGCGGGCGCCAGCACCGCGCCGGTCTGCTCGCCCGCGCAGCCGCCGAGCACGAGGACGAGGAGGGCGACCCAGGCCCCCCGACATCCCCCGATCTGCCCCCGTGTCCCGTCCATCGGATCAGCGCCGCAACCCCAGCTCCCGCCCGGAGGCCCCGGGCGCGGGCGACTCCGAGGGCGCCGCCCCGGGCGCCTCGTCCACCAGCTCGACGGCCTCCGCCGTGGCGGCCTCGATCGTCGGGCCGCGCCACAGCTCGACGAGGCCGCGCACCCGCACCCGGCGCCCTTCGAGCGTGTCGGCACTCAAACCACGGGCCGCCATCATTCGCCAAGTGCGTTTCGTTACCGTGACCGTCAGCCCGTCGGCGCCGCGGGGCGCGAAGTCGAGGTAGGTGCGGGCGCTCCGCTCCCCGACATGGCGCACCCGGCCCTCGACCACGGCGAAGCGGCCGGCGAGCGCCCGCAGGGCCGGCCCGTCCTCCACCGAGGGCGGCGCGCGCTCCCACAGCCCGAGGCGCCGCGCCCGCGCCCCCGCCTCGACGGCGCGCAGGCCCGGCCGGCACAGGGCGTCGGCCTCCCCCGGATCGGCGTAGGCGAGGCCGGCGGCGATCAGGTCGCCCGCGAGATCCGCGTCGCCGTCCTCCGCCTGCGCGTCCTCCGTCTGCGCGTCCACCCGCTCGCGCTCCCAGCGGTCCGGCGCCCCGCGCGGGACGACGCGGATCCGGCGGCCCCGGAAGGCCCCGAGCCGCTCCTGCGCGGCCGCGCCCGCCGCGTCCTCGGGCCAGCGCAGCGAATCGAGGATCGCCCGGCCGCCCGCGGCGAAGCGCAGCTCCCCGCGCGGGCCGAGTTCGGCCAGGGTCTCGGTCCGCGCCGGCCCGGCCCGGCACGCCGCGGGCCCGAGCGGGGCGGACGCGGCGGCCCATGGCAGCGCCGAGAGCGCCGCGAGCGCCGCCGCCAGAACCGCCAGCCGTCGCGCGGGTGCCGCCATCCGTGACCGCCCGACATCCGTGATCGTCCGCCATCCGTGACCGTCCGATCGGGGCGATCATGCCGGGCCCGGGCCCGCGCGCCAAGCCGCACACTCCGCCTCGACGGCACCTTCCGCGGGGGATACGCTGCCGTCCGCCCGGCCCGCGGGCTCGGTCGAGGGCGCATCCGGTGGCGGAGATCGGTGACGACGAGCGGCACGTGATCCGCGTGGCGGTCTGGTCCGGCTTCACCGGTCCCGACGAGGCCGACGACCTGATCGCGGACCTCCTCCTCGACGAGCCGGAGCTCGACGAGGACGCCCTGCACGCCTTCGCCGCCGCCGAGTTCGCCCGCAAGGCCGCCGACGAGGCGTCGTGGCCGGCCACGACCGATTGCGACCGGCTCGACGTCGCCTTCGCCGCGCTCGCGGACGCGGGCATCCTCGCCCTGCACAACGCCGGCTTCACCGTGGCCGACGGCCATGTCGAGGCGGCCGAGGCGCTGGCCCGGGTCCCGAAGGACCGGTTCCTCGGCTACTGCTTCTACCACGCCCAGGACGTCGAGCGCGCCGTCGAGGGCGCCCCGCTCTGGATCGCCTTCGACCACATCCGGGGCGACGTGCCCGAGAAGGCGCACGTCGCCCGGCTGGTCGTGTCGGCCCTGGAGGCCGCGGGGCTGGCGCCGTGCTGGGACGGCGATCCCGGGCGGCGGATCGTGCTCGAACGGTTCGACTGGAAGCGCCGCTTCGCCGGATAGGCCGTCGTCGGTCGATCCGGGCCCGGCACGAGAGAGCGCGTCGCGCCAAGGACTTGGCCGCGGATCCGGCCCGAGGCGCCGGTTGGCTGGGCTCGGCGAAGATGCTAAGAGCGCCGGGTCGTCTCCGTAGCTCAGTTGGACAGAGCACAGGTTTCCTAAACGCAAATTGGGCGCCGCGCCGGGAAACCGCGCGGCGGATCCGCTCAAAGTCGGGGAACGCTCCCGGCGCCGCCGCCGCGAGGCGTCGGCGCCCTGCCGATCCCGAGCCAAGCCCGGGGGCTCGCGCCTCCGGGAAGGTGTAGAGACTAGACGGGCGGCACCTAACGGCCGGGCCTCCGGGCCCCGAGCCCACGGTGAAGGGATAGTCCAGGCCACGAACGCGCACCGCGCGGCGGCGAAAGCCGAAGTGGTATGAAACCTGGGGTCGCAGGTTCGAGCCCTGCCGGGGACGCCACAATCGTCGGAGATCCTCCGTCTCCGCGCGCGCCGACCCGTGACAATATATCGAGCTGCGGTTAAGCTTTCGCGGGCAAGCTCGTCCGCGCTCCGCGCGCGGTCTGGGTCACGGGGGTGACGAGTCTCGATCGATGGCAGGCCAGAAGACCGATCAGCGCGACGTCTATGTCGGGCAGCGCATCGCCGAGCAGCGCCGGAAGGCGTCTCTGACGCAGCGGGAGGTGGCGCGCAGCTTCGGCATGTCGGCGGCGCAGCTTCAGAAGTACGAGAAGGGCACGAACCGCATCAGCGCCGTCCACCTCGACATCTTCTCCCGCATGACGCGGGTGCCGATGGAATACTTCTTCAGCGGCATGCCCCGGACCGACGACGCCGGGCCCCGGGGCATGGAGGAGGGGCCGCAGCAGCCGTTCCCGGAGGGCGGCCTCCAGGGTCTCGCCGAGATCGTCGGCCGGCACATCACGGAGAATTTCTCGGACGAGGCGCGCCGCGACGTGGCCGCCGCCATCCAGGCGCTGGACCGCAAGCTCAACCGCTGAGGCCGTCCCAGCCGCGAGCGGGTGCGATTTCTCGGACGCTTCGTCCGTTTTAGCGGATCCGTTCGTCCATTCATCTTGACCCTCCCAGGGGCCGGTGCGACAACCCCGCGCCGATAACCGGGTCGAACGCCGCGCCTCTCGCGGACGTGCCCGTGCGCCCCGGGGGCCAGGATGCCGCGTTCCAACTACCTGTTCACCAGCGAGTCGGTCTCCGAGGGCCATCCCGACAAGGTGAGCGACCGCATTTCCGACACCGTCGTCGACGCCTACCTCGCGGCGATGCCGGAGGCGCGCCTGGGCGTCGAGACGCTCACCACCACGAACCGCATCGTCATCGCCGGCGAGGTGCGCGGCCCCGATTCCGTGACCTTCAAGGACCTGGAAGAGCTGACCCGCGAGGCCGTGCGCGACATCGGCTACGAGCAGGACGGCTTCCA
The DNA here is from genome assembly GCF_030700245.1 of Methylobacterium amylolyticum. GTDB lineage: Bacteria > Pseudomonadota > Alphaproteobacteria > Rhizobiales > Beijerinckiaceae > Methylobacterium. The sequence continues at coordinate 271,428 of NZ_JAUYZI010000002.1, read as the reverse complement.
CTGGAAGAACAACGACATCGCCATCCACCTGCACGCGCAGTCGGCCGACATCGCGCAGGGCGTGGACGCGGCGGGCAACAAGGACGAGGGCGCGGGCGACCAGGGCATCATGTTCGGCTACGCCGCCGACGAGACCCCGGAGCTGATGCCGGCGCCGCTGTTCTACGCCCACAAGATCCTCAAGGACCTCGCCGACGCCCGCAAGGCCCGGCAGGGCGACGCCGCCAAGCTCGGCCCCGACGCCAAGAGCCAGGTCACGGTGCGCTACGAGGGCGGCAAGCCCGTCGAGGCGACGCAGATCGTGCTCTCGACCCAGCACCTCGACGAGTCCCTCGACTCGGCCGACGTGCGCGCCATCGTCGAGCCCTACATCCGCAACGCCCTGCCCGAGGGCTGGATCAACGAGGGCACCGTCTGGCACGTCAACCCGACCGGCAAGTTCGTGATCGGCGGCCCCGACGGCGATTGCGGCCTCACCGGCCGCAAGATCATCGTCGACACCTACGGCGGCGCGGCCCCGCACGGCGGCGGCGCCTTCTCCGGCAAGGATCCGACCAAGGTCGACCGCTCGGCCGCCTACGCGGCGCGCTACCTCGCCAAGAACGTGGTGGCGGCCGGCCTCGCCGCGCGGGCGACGATCCAGCTCGCCTACGCGATCGGCGTGTCGAAGCCGCTGTCGATCTACGTCGACCTGCACGGCACCGGTCAGGTCGACGAGCAGCGGCTGGAGACGGTCCTGATGGACGCCCTCGACCTGTCGCCCCGCGGCATCCGCACGGCGCTCGGCCTGAACAAGCCGATCTACGCCCGCACCTCCGCCTACGGCCATTTCGGCCGGGCGCCGGAGGCCGACGGCGGCTTCTCCTGGGAGCGCACCGACCTCGCGGGCAAGCTGAAGTCGGCCCTCGCCTGAGGCTGTTTCAGACTCCTGATACCGCTTCCGGGTGAACCGTTCGGTGATCCGGGCCCGCGCCGTCATCGCGAGCCGCAGGCGAAGCGACCCAGGGCAGCGCGCGGTTTGAGACGGTGGCGCCCCTAGATCGCTTCGCTCCGCTCGCAAGGACGGAGAGCGTCGATCCCGAACCCTTCAGCCGGATGCCGTCTGAGCGCCCGGCTTCGAGGTTGAGGCGTATCCTTTGCGCCTGTTCTCCCTCCCTCTTCCGTGGGGGAGGGAGACGGGGCCGTGCCGGGCGCGGCCTCTTCGGCGACGCGGCTTTTCCGCCGGACGGCGCATCGGTCATTCCGCGTTCCTAGCGCATCGTCCTGGATATCGGATCCAGGACGATGCGCTGGCCCTTTGTCTTCGCATCATCTTTTCCGAAAGCCGGTGACCACCTTTCGGGATGATGCCCTGGCCTGCGTTCCATGTCCTCCACGAGCGAACATCCCGGGCCCGAGGGCGAGGCGCCCGAGCGCGCCTTCTTCGGCCGGCGCAAGGGCAAGCGGCTGCGCGGCCTCCAGGAGCAACGCCTCGCCGAGATGCTGCCGCGGCTGCGGATCACCCTGCCGCCGGGCGACGATGCCCTCGACCCCCGCACGCTGTTCCCCGACCTCGGAGAAGGTCCGAAAGAGATCTGGCTGGAGATCGGGTTCGGCGGCGGCGAGCACCTCGCCGCGCAGGCCGCCGCGCATCCCGAGGTCGGGTTCATCGGGGCCGAGCCGTTCGTCAACGGCGTGGCGAAGTTCCTGGCCGAGGTCGATGCCCGCGGCCTGTGCAACGTCCGGGTGCGCGACGAGGACGTGACCGCCCTGCTGGCGCGGCTGCCCGACGCCTGCCTGGAGCGGGTCTACCTGCTCTACCCCGACCCCTGGCCCAAGCGGCGCCAGCGCAAGCGCCGCTTCGTGTCGGACGCCGCGCTCGGCGAGATCGCCCGGGTCCTGGCCGACGGCGGCCTGTTCCGGTTCGCCAGCGACATCGACGACTACGCCGGCTGGACGCTGGCGCGCGCCCTCCGCTGCCCGACCCTGCGCTGGACCGCGCGGACCGCGCGGGACTGGACGCAGCCCTTCCCGGGCTGGCCCGGCACGCGCTACGAGGCCAAGGCGGTGGCGGCCGGGCGCCGGCCCACCTACCTCGAATTCGCCCGCCGGCCGCGCTGAGCGGGGGATGGCGCCCCCGCGGCGCACCGTCCCGGCTCCGCCGTCTTGCAACGGCCACGCTCGGGCGCCATCCTGCCGCGCCCGCGGCCTCCGGTGATTGAGGGCTGCGCGCGCGTCGCGTCCGAGGATTGTGCGATTGGACGAGAGGGCTGACCAGGATCCGGTGGACGACCCGCGCCGCGCCGCCTTCGACGACGCCCCGGTCGCGCTCGCCGTCCTGACGGCGGACGGCACCCGGCTCGCGGCCGGCAACCGGGCCCTCCACGCGCTCCTCGGCTGGCCGGACGGAGCGCTGGCCGGGCGGCCGGTCGCGGAGCTGGCCGGCGCGGAGGCGGGCGCCGTGCAGGCGGGCATCCAGACATGGCGCTGCGCCGACGGCGGCGCCCTCGACGTGCGCGTGCGCCGCTCCGGGACGACCCTCGCGGTCGAGGCGGTGGACGCCGACGCGGCGGCCCATTCCGAGGCGAACCGCGAGGCGCTGGCGGCCGCCGGGCTCGGCGAGTGGCGCTGGGACCGGGCGAGCGGGCTCCTCACCCTGTCGCGCCGGGCCGCGCAGATCCTCGGCCGCCCCGCGGGCCGCACCGTGACCTGGGCGGCCCTGCGGCCGAGCCTGATCGAGGCCGAGCGGGTCGCCCAGCGCGTGCGCGAGGCGATCGCGCTGGGCCAGCCCTACAGCTTCGACACGCCGGTGGTGGTGGGCGAGCGCACCGCGATCGTGCGGGTGCGCGGGCAGGCCGCGCCGGGACCGGACGGCGCCCCCGCCGGCATGGTCGGCGTGGTGCAGGACATCACCACCCGGGTGGTGGCCCGCGACGAGATCGCCGCCCGCGACCACCGCCTGCGCGCCGCCACCAAGCTCGCCAAGCTCGGGGTGTTCGAGTGGCACATGCTCGACGACCAGGCGCTCTGGGAGAACGAGCGGATGTACGAGATCTTCGGGCACGCCCCCGAGGACGGGACCATCGGCAAGAACGAGTTCCTGAACGACATCCTCCACCCCGACGACCGGGCCGCGGTGCGCAAGGCGATCTCGGCGGCCCTGCGCGAGGACCGGCCGCTGGAGATCGCCGGGCGCATCCGGCGCAAGAGCGACGGGGCGTGGCGCACGATCGACATGGCCGGCCGCTTCGAGCGCGACGCCCCGGACCGCCTGCCGCGCCGCCTGATCGGCGTGGTGGCCGACGTGACCGACCGGCGGATCACCGAGGAGCGGCAGACGCTGCTGATCCGCGAGCTGCACCACCGGGTGAAGAACACGCTCGCCACGGTGCAGGCCATCGTCGGCTCGACCGCGCGGACCGCGACCGACATCGAGAGCTTCTACGAGGCGTTCGTCGGGCGCATCAAGTCGCTCGCCCACACCCACTCGGTGCTGACCGAGGCCACGTGGCAGACGGCCTCGCTCACCGGCCTGCTGGTCAACGAACTCAGCCCCTACGCCGAGGTCGACGCGGGGGGAGGCGCCGACGGGCGCATCGCCCTCGACGGGCCGCCGATCGACCTGCCCTCGGAGGTCGCGGTGCCGATCGGCATGGCGATCCACGAATTGACCACCAACGCGGCCAAGTACGGGGCACTGTCGAACCGGGTGGGGCGCGTGGCGGTGGCGTGGTCGCTGGAATCCGGGGGGCCGGCCGGGACCCTGCGCTTCTCGTGGCGCGAGTCCGGAGGACCGCCGGTGCAGCCGCCCCGGCGCCAGGGCTTCGGCTCGCGCCTGCTGCAACGGGTGCTGATCACCCAGGTGCAGGCGGAGGTCGCGACCGACTACGCCCCCGACGGGTTCTCCCTGACGATGCGGGCGCCGCTGCCGGCCCGCGACGCCAGCCTCAACCCGCTGGCCTGAGGCCGGGCAGGTGAAAGCCGACGGGACTCAGGCCGCCCCGCGGGCGCCCTCGCCGCCGCCCTCGACGAAGGCCTTCAGCTCCTCGAGCGACGCGAAGGTGAAGCGGCCGCGCGGCGTGTCCGCCTCGATCGCGCCGTCGGCGTACATCACGTAGGTGTTGCCGCCCGAGCTGTAGCGGCCGACCACGGTGCGCTCCGGGGCCGCCTCGGGGGCCGGCTCGGGCTCCGGCGCGTCGAGGCTGGTGCGCAGGGCCGGCGCCTCGTCCGGGCGCTCGATGTCCTGGCGCTCGATGTCCTGGCGCCCGACGTCCTGGCGCCCGACGTCCGCGCGCTCGACCGCCGCGAGCGGCAGCCGCTCCTGCGCCCGCTCCTGGGCCGCCGGGGCTTCCGGCGCGGCGAACAGGTCGTCCTCGGGCGCGATCCCGGGGACCGGCCGCGCGTCGGGCTCCGGCTGCGGCCGGTGTTCGGCCGCCGGGTCGAGGCCCGGCATCGGCAGCTCGGGCTCCGCGGCGGGGGGCGCGAAGGGGGGCACGGTGACGGCCGGGACGGCCTCCGGGGCGCTCTCCGGGGCGCTCTCCGGATCGCTCGCGCCGAGGACGGGCTCGATCCGCGTCCGCGCGCCCTCGGCCGGCGGCTCGGCCGCGGGGTTGGCCAGGAACGACGGCACCGGCGGCAGCACCGGGGCCAGGCGCGGGCGGCCCTCGGCGGCGGGCGCCGGCAGCGGAACCGGGAGGGGCGCGGGGGCGGAGGCCGTCAGCGCCCGCGCCGCGCGCTCGACCCGCCGCAGCCCCAGGGCGACGACGCCCAGCCCGAGCAGCACCGTGCCGGAGGAGGCGGCGACCGATCCCCCGATCACCATCGCCAGGCCGCTCTCCAGCCGCACGTAGGGGAAGCCCTGAACCACGGCGGCGGCGCCGCCGATGACCATGGCGGCGGCGAGCGCGAACAGCGCAGCGATCATGAGACTCTCTGACACGGGCCGGCGGATGCCCGGCCTCTTCGCGCGCGGCACAGTAAGGCCCTGCCGCCGTTTTGCAAAACGGAGCGCGGGCCCCGGCGTTGCCGACCCGGGGGCACCGACTTACCTACCCGCCCGTTGACCGGGAGGCCCCCGCCGGGGGCGATCCCCGCCGAGCGGCCTCGCCCCCGGCCAGACGGAGACAGACGCGATGACCTTCACCCTGCCGGAACTGCCCTACGCCTACGACGCGCTCGGGCCGTACATGTCGAAGGAAACCCTGGAGTTCCACCACGACAAGCACCACAAGGCCTACGTCGACACCGGCAACAAGCTGCTCGAAGGCACCGACCTCGCCGGCAAGAGCGTCGAGGAGATCGTCAAGGCGAGCTACAACACCAATCAGGCGCTGTTCAACAACGCCGGCCAGCACTACAACCACATCCACTTCTGGCAGTGGATGAAGCCGAACGGCGGCGGCGCCATCCCCGGCACGCTCGCCAAGAAGATCGACGAGGATCTCGGCGGCGCGGAGAAGTTCAAGGCCGACTTCATCCAGGCCGGCGTCGGGCAGTTCGGCTCCGGCTGGGCGTGGCTCGCGGTCAAGGACGGCAAGCTCGCGATCCTGAAGACCCCGAACGGCGAGAACCCGCTGGTGCACGGCGCCAAGCCGATCCTCGGCGTCGACGTGTGGGAGCACTCCTACTACATCGACTACCGCAACCGCCGGCCCGACTACCTCAAGGCGTTCATCGAGAACCTCGTGAACTGGGAGCACGTGGAGCAGATGTACGGCGAGGCGACGCGCTGAGCATGTGCGCCTTCGGGTCCGGCGCGCGTGCGCCGGGCCTTGAGATGCGGGCCGAAACCGGCTCTTGATGCGCCCCGCCGGGTCGACCCGGCGGGAAGCGGGACGCGGCCATTCCGATCGCGACATCCATCACTGGCCTACCCTCCCCCCTCTGCGGGGGAGGGTGGCCCAATGGGCGCCCTTTGCGTCAGCAGGGGTCGGGAGAGGGGCAGCGCGACGGTTCAGGGGTCGTCGCCCGCCGCGACTTTTCCGGCACCGGCGCTCCCCTCACCCGACCCGCTTCGCGGGCCACCCTCTCCCGCAAAGGGGAGAGGGAGAGCGTCCGTCGCGCGATCCCCCCCAAAAAATGATCCGCTCCATCCTCTCGGTCGGCGGCTGGACCCTGGTCTCGCGCGTCACCGGCTTCGCCCGCGATGTGGTGATGGCCGCGGTGATGGGCGCGGGGCCGATGGCCGACGCCTTCGTCGTCGCCTTCCGCCTGCCGAACCACTTCCGCGCGATCTTCGGCGAGGGCGCCTTCAACACCGCCTTCGTGCCGGCCTATGCCGGGCTCGCGGAGGCCGGCGAGGCCGGGGCGGCGCAGCGTTTCGCGGACCGCGTGTTCACGCTGATGCTGATCGTGCAGCTCGTGCTGCTGAACGTGGCGCTGCCGCTGATGCCCTGGGTGGTGCATGCCCTGGCGCCGGGCTTCGCCGAGGACGGCGAGCGCTTCCAGCTCGCGGTGGCGCTCACGCGCATCACCTTCCCCTACCTGCTGTTCATGACGCTGGTGACGCTGCTGTCGGGGGTGCTGAACGCCCACCGCCGCTTCGCGGTGGCGGCCGGCGCCCCGGTGCTCCTGAACCTCGCGATGCTGGCGGCGCTGGCCGTCGCCTTCCTGTTCCCGAACGCCGCCTACGCCGCCGCCTGGGGCGTGGCCGTCTCCGGCCTGCTCCAGTTCGGGCTGCTGTGGTGGGGCTGCCGCCGGGCCGGCGTGATGCCGGACCTCGCCGTGCCCCGGCTCGACCCGCCCCTGAAGCGGTTCTTCACCGTGCTCGGCCCGGCGGTGGTCGGCTCGGCCGGCTTCCAGATCGCGGCGTTCGCCGACACGATCATCGCGAGCTGGCTGCCGACCGGCGCGGTCTCGGCCCTGTACTACGCCGACCGGCTCTACCAGCTCCCGTTCGGGGTCATCGCCATCGCCGCGGGCACGGTGCTGCTGCCCGAGATGAGCCGGCGCATCGCCGCGGGCGACGTCGCGGGTGCCCACGCCGCGCAGAACCGGGCGGCGGGCTTCTCGCTGGCGCTCTCGGCCCCGTTCACGGTCGCCTTCCTGACGATCCCCGGCCTGATCATGGCCGCCCTGTTCCAGCGCGGCGCCTTCAGCGCCGAGGATGCCGCCCGCGCCGCATCGGTGCTCGCCGCCTACGGGCTGGCGCTGCCCGCCGTGGTGCTGGTGCGCAGCGCGGTGGCGAGCTTCTACGCCCGGCAGGACACGAAGACGCCGCTCTGGGCGTCGCTGACCGCGATTCTCGTCAACGTCGCGCTCAAGCTCTGGCTCACCGGGCCCTACGGCGTCACCGGGCTCGCGCTGGCCACCGCGGTGAGCCAGTGGGTGAACCTGGCGCTCCTCGTTCTCCTCGCCCGGCGCCGCGGCTGGACGCGGCCGGGGCGCACCCTCGGGCTGACGGTGCTCGGCGTCGGCCTCTCGTGCGTCGCGCTCGCCGCCGTCGCCGTCTACGGGCAGCCGCTGGCCGAGGCGCTGGTGCCCGCGCTCCCCCACGGCCGCGAGATCGCGGTGCTGGCGCTCCTCGGGATCGCCGGCGCCGCCGTCTACGGCGGCCTGCTCGCGGGCCTGCTCCACCTGTTCGGCCTGCGCCTGCGCCGGGCGTGAAGTCCGGGTTGCCGAAGGGCCGCGCCCTTTGGTGGGTCGTCAGGGTGAAACCCTGACAGGTTCGCGGGCTCCGCCCGCACCCGCGAAAGGGCGCGCCCTTTCGAAACCCGTTATCTTGCGCGGTGCTCGCCGGGGGCGTGCCCGGTTCCACGTAAGGGGTCGAAGCGGAGGGAGCGCGGGATGTCCGGAGAAGACCTGCTGGCGGGCGTGCAGGCCGCCGTGTTCGACGCCTACGGCACGCTGTTCGACGTGAATGCCGCCGTGGCGCGCCACGCCGACGCGGTCGGGCCGGACGCCGCCGCCCTCTCCGAGGTCTGGCGGACCAAGCAACTGGAATACAGTTGGACGCTCAGCCTGATGGGCCGCTACCGGCCGTTCTGGGACCTGACCGAGCAGGCCCTCGACTACGCCCTGGCCCGGCACCCGGCGGTCGACCGCGCCTTGCGCGACAGACTCCTCGACGCCTACCGCGATCTCGACGCCTACCCCGAGGTGCCCGGCGCGCTGGCGCGCCTGCGGGCGCGCGGCATCCGCACGGCGATCCTCACCAACGGCAACCGGGCGATGGTCGAGCGGGCGGTGGCCTCGGCGGGGCTCGCCGACCATCTCGACGCCGCGCTCTCCGTGGACGCGGCCGAGGTGTTCAAGACGCACCCGCGCGCCTACCGGATCGCCCTCGACCGGCTCGGCGTGCCGGCGGAGGCGGTGCTGTTCTGCTCCTCGAACCGCTGGGACATCGCCGGCGCCCGCGCCTTCGGGCTCCGCCCCGTCTGGGTGAACCGCAAGGGCCTGCCGGACGAGTACCCGGACCTGCCCCCGGCCGCGGTGATCGCCTCCCTCGACGATCTGATCTGACGCGGGCGGGACGACGGGGGGCTGCAGAGCTTAGGGGCGGACGGAAACCGGGTCTGATAGCGTGTCCGGGTGAACCGTCCGGTGATCCTGGCCTGCGCCGTCATCGCCAGCCGCAGGCGAAGCGACCCCGGGCAGCGCGCGCTCGCAGACCGTGGCGCGCCTGGATCGCTCCGCGCACAAGGACGGAGAGGGTCGATCCCGAACCCATCCGCCGGAAGCCGTATGAAACGCCGAAGGGCCACCCGTGAGGGTGGCCCTTCCATTGCCGAACCGCGAGATCCGGCGGAACTGTCCCGAGATCGGGTCTCTGACGCGTCCTAGAGGGAAGCGCCGGAGGCGACGGTCCAGGTCCGGGAAGCCGAAGCGCGCGGCTGATGACAATGAGACACTGGATCACCTCCTTTCGTTGGTTGCGGGAGACCCGAAGCTAGGGGGTCGGATCCGGCTTGTGAAGGTGGGGGGCCTGCGGCCATCCGTCCGCGCTTCCGCGGGCGGGCCGGGGCGGGGTATGAGGGCCGGCACCGAGCCCCTGTCCGAGATCCCGTGAACGCCCCGATCACGCCCGCGCCCCGCGCCGCCGACGAGGCCGCCCTCGACCCCGAGGCCATGCGCCAGCCGCTCGCCGACGCGTGGTACTGCGTCGGCCAGGCCCGCGGCCTCGCGGGGCGATGCCTGCGCCCGGTGGCGCTGAACGGCGAGCAGATCGTGCTCGGGCGCGACGCGCAGGGCGCGCCGTTCGCCCTGCGCGACCGCTGCCCGCACCGGGGCATGGCCCTGTCGCGCGGGCCCTTCGACGGCGACACGCTGATGTGCCCGTTCCACGGCTGGCGGTTCTCGTCCGACGGGCGCTGCCGCGACGTGCCGACGCTGTCCGAGCACGACGCAGCGGACTTCTCGCGCATCCGCGTCCAGCCGTTTCCCATCCGGGAGAGCGCCGGCTTCCTGTGGGTGAACCCGCATCTCGGCCCCTCCGGCGGCGACGTGCCCGCGGTGCCGGCCCTCGATTTCGAACCCGCCGGCTCCGTCGTCGTCGAGCTGGAGGTCGCCGCCTCCTTCGACCTGACGACGCTCAGCCTCGTCGATCCGGGCCACGTCGCCTTCGTCCACGATTCCTGGTGGTTCCGCCCCTCCAAGGGCCTGCGGGAGAAGGTGAAGACCTTCGAGCCGGTGGCGCACGGCTTCACCATGGCGAGCCACGGCACCACGAAGAGTTCGCCCGTCTACCGCCTGCTCGGCGGCACGCCCGAGGTCGAGATCGAGTTCCGCCTGCCGGGCGCCCGGCTGGAGCGGATCCGCGCGGGGGCGCGCCGGGTGGCGAACTACACCTTCGCCACGCCGCTCGGGCCGAACCGGACGATGCTGACCAACGCCCTCTACTGGAGCAGCCCGGCGCTCAACCTCCTGAAGCCGCTCGCCCGGCCGCTGATGCGCCAGTTCCTCGCGCAGGACCAGCAGGTGCTCCAGCACGCCCAGGCCGGCCTCGACCGCAAGCCGACCATGGTGCTGTTCGGCCAGGGCGACCTGCCCGGGCAATGGTATTTCCGGCTGAAGCGCGAGGCCCTGGAGGCGGCCCGCGCCGGGCGCCCCTTCGCCAACCCGCTGGAGCGGCGGGAGCTGCGCTGGCGGTCGTGACGGCGGGGTCGCAGGCTTGCCGAACCCGCGCCGTCATTCCGGGGCCGCGGAGCGGAGCCCGGAATCCAGAGCCGCAGCGACTCCTCGAGCCGATGAACCGGCCCGCCTCATCCCGATCCCCCGGCGGGTCTGGGTTCCGGGCTCTCGCCTGCGGCGAGCCCCGGAACGACGGGAGGATTCCGAGAGCGTCGGATCACCCCTGACAGGATATGGGGGACGTGCCCAGGCAGGCCCGATCCTAAGGACTCGTTAACCATGTCCTACGTAGTCCTCTGAGAGGACCGCCCCAGCCCAGACGCCGCCCATGCCCCGCTTCTTCATCGACCTCCACGACGGGTCCCAGCCCATCCGCGACGAGGTCGGCTTCGACCTGCCGGACCTCCCCGCGGCCCGGGCCAAGGTGACGCGGATCATGTCGGCCATCGCCCGCGACATGCTGCCGGACGTGGAGCGCCAGGACTACGTCGCCTGCGTGCGCGACGGGGTCGGCAAGGTGGTCTACCGGGCGCGGCTGTCGCTGGCGGCGGAGATGGTGGACGCCTGAGGGCCGGGAGGCTCGGGGCCTTCCGCCGCGCTTGACCGGCGGCGCCGGCCGGCCATCTCCCCGGCCATGAAACGGCGCAGCCTGCTCACGGTCGCCAGCGCGGCCACGGTGATGACCCTCGGCGGCGTCGGCTACGCCGCGCACCGGCGCACGTCGAACCCCTATTACGGCGGGCCGCAATCCGACCATTTCGACGGCGTGCGCTTCTTCGTGCCGGGCCACCCGACCGACCGGGGCCTGCCGGAGGTGCTGCGCTGGCAGGCCCAGCGCCGCCGCGAGCCGTGGCCGAAGCACGTCCCGAGCCCGTTCCCGCCCGACAGGCCGCCGGAGCGGGTGGCGTCCCTGCGCGTCGTGCTGATCGGCCACGCGAGCTACCTCGTGCAGGTCGCCGGCCGCAACATCCTGATCGATCCGGTCTTCGCCACCCGGGCGAGCCCGCTGCGCTTCGCCGGGCCGAAGCGCGTCAACCCGCCGGGCCTGGCGTTCGCCGACCTGCCGCCGATCGACGCCGTGCTGATCACCCACAACCACTACGACCATCTCGACGGGCCGAGCCTCGCCCGCATCTGGCAGGCGCACCAGCCCCTCGTCGTGGCGCCGCTCGGCAACGACGCGATCCTGCGCGGCTACGACGACACGATGCACGTCGAGACCCGCGACTGGGGCGGCACGGTGGATCTCGGCGGCGGCGTCTCCGTCCACCTCACCCCCGCCAACCACTGGTCGGCCCGGGGCCTGAACGACCGGCGCATGGCCCTGTGGTGCGCCTACGCGATCACCTCGCCCCAGGGGCTGCACTACCATGTCGGCGATACCGGGCTCGGCGACGGGGCGCTGTTCCGGGACCTGCGCGCCCGCTTCGGCGCGCCCCGGCTCGCGACCCTGCCGATCGGCGCCTACGAGCCGCGCTGGTTCATGCAGCCCCAGCACGTGAACCCGGCCGAGGCGGTGGAGATCTTTGCGCTTCTCGGCGCCGTGCAGGCGCTGGGCCACCACTGGGGCACCTTCCAGCTCACCGACGAGGGGATCGAGCGGCCGGTCGAGGCGCTGGCCGCGGCCTTGGCCGAAGCCGGGATCCCGCCGGAGCGGTTCCTGGCGCTGCGCCCGGGTCAGGTCTGGGAGGGCTGAGCGGCCGCCTCCCGGGCTCAGGCACGCTGCATGCAAGATGCCGTGCCAGGTGCGGCGGTGCCCGATCCCGTCGCCGGTCCGATCCGCCGGGGACGCGTCCATGTCCGCTCACGGCGCTCGCGCAGCGTGCGAGCGCAGGACGGGTGCCGAGGCGCGCCAAGCGGAACCCTCGCCCGATCCCGCGGAGGGTTCCGCACCATCCGAGCGGCCGCCGGAACGGACTTCGCACAGTCCTCGGGTGCGCAGAGGATGCGGCGGCCCCGCCGATACTGGAATCGGGGCGGCAGCGAATCAGGGAACGATCATCACGCGACCGTGTTGGCCACCCAAGCTCGCAACCTGATGAGGGACGTTCTCATGAAGACCTTGCTCGCCGGTGCCGTCCTGGCCGCCTCGCTCGTCGGCGTCGTGCCGGCCTCTGCCCAGCGGATCGACGTCGGCCCGGGCGGCCCCAGCATCGACCTGCGCTCCCGCGGCGAGCGCGAGCGCGATTTCCGGCGCGAGGAGTACCGCCGCGACCGCGATGCGGAGGACCGCTACTACCGCCGCCAGCGGTTCGAGGACGACCGTCCGGTCTACCGCCGCGGCAACGGCTACTGAGCCGGCCGAACCGACCGCGACCATCCGAGGGGCCGGCATCCGCCGGCCCCTTTCGTTTGCGCGGGGCAGCCCGGGCCTTTTCGCGCTTGCGCAATGACGGTTCCGAGACTAGGAGGATCGCGAAGCAATTTCGGGAGAAAGTGGCAATGACCCTTCGGTTTCTCAGTGGTTTCGCGGCGGTGACCCTGGCGGTCGCCGGTCTCGCAGCGCCCGCCGCCATGGCCAAGCCGATGAGCGGCGCCGGCGCCGTGAAGATGATCGACACCGACAACGACGGCACCGTCGACCTGAAGGAAGTGCAGGCGGTGGCCTCGGCGACCTTCGACCGGCTCGAGAAGGACTCGGACGGCACCCTGGACCGGAAGGAGCTGAAGGGCCGCCTCAGCGCCGCCGGCCTCAAGCAGGCCGACCCGGACAACGACGGCACCATCGACAAGAAGGAGTACCTCGCCGCGGTGGCCGAGCGCTTCAAGGCGGCGGATCCGGACAACGACGGCACCCTCGACGCCAAGGAGCTGAACTCCAAGGCCGGCAAGGCGCTCCTCGCCCTGATCAAGTGATCCTTCGGGCGGTCCTCCGCCCATCGTCCTGCCAGCCCCCGCGGAGCGATCCGCGGGGGCTCGCGCGCGCATCACGAGGTCGCGAGCGCCCCGGCACGGGTCGAGGTTTCGACTGTCCGGTCGGTCCCCGAAGAGGCGCCTCGGAGTGGCATCCCGAGGGCGAGTGCGGCCTTTCTGCAATGCAGATCGGATCTTGCTACCCGTCGTCGTGTGACTGTTGACGAACCGCAACCTGTGGATGCAATCTCGCCGGTGAGAGGGGTCCACGATGCACAGCGAAAAACCCGACACGGACGCGACGCCGGAACTGGTCGCTGAGATGCGCACCGTCGTCGACGAGACGCGTCGGGCCATCGAGGCGACGCAGGCGATCCTCGACCGCTGCGCCGATGCCGCGCCCGCGCCGGAACTCGGCCTCGCCTCCCCGGAACTCCTGGACGAGATCGGCGACGGCCTGATCCACGCCTATAGCTTCGCCAAGCAGGACGGCGACCCGCTGACCATCACCCTGATCGAGAAGGCACTGTTCCACGTGGGCCGGCGCCTCGCCCGGGGGATGACGCCCGCCGAGGCCGGCCTCGTCTGCCACTGACCGGGTCCGCCCCGGCCGGGCGCTCAGGCGTGCCGGTCGAGGAAGGCGCGCAGGTAGGCCCCGGCCGCCTCCGCCCGCTCCACGGCGAGCAGGTGCGCCGCCCGCGGCAGCACGACCAGCTCGGCATGCGGGATGCCGGCGCAGAGCGCCTCGGCCATGGCCGGGGGCGTCGAAGGGTCGTCGCGGCCGGCGATCACCAGGGTCGGCGCCGTGATCGCCGACAGGGCCGGGCGCAGGTCCATGCGCCCGATCGCCCCGCAGCAGACCGCGTAGCCGGCCGCGTCGCAGGCGAGGAAGCGCGCGCGCACGGCCGCCACCGCCTCGGTCGACCGCTGCGCGAAGCCCGGCGTGAACCAGCGCCCGAGCGTCGCCTCGACCAGGGCGCCGGGCCCCTGAGCCCGCACGGTCGCGGCGCGCTCGTTCCAGGTCTCCGCGCTCGGCAGGTGCGCGGCGGTGGCCATCAGGGTGGCGCTGAGCGGCCGGCCCGGATCGGCGCTCGCCAGCGCCTGCACCGTCATGCCGCCGAGCGACAGGCCGACGAGGTGCGCCCGGCCGATGCCGAGCGCGTCGAGCAGGCCCGCGAGGTCGCCGGCGAGGTCGGCGATCTCGGCGGGGGCGTCGCGGGTCGCCGAGCCGCCGTGGCCGCGGGTGTCGTAGCGCAGGGCGCGGTAGCCGCCGCCGAGGGCGGGCAGCAGCGCGTCCCACATCTCCAGCGTGGCCCCGAGCGAGTTCGAGAAGGCGACGACCGGGGCGCCCTCCGGCCCGGCCAGCTCGTAGCGGAGGTCGACGTCGCCGACGCGGATCTGCGGCATGGGACCCTCAGGACAAGTCGTCAGGGCAGGTAGCAGGTGCCGCCGAGATACGCCTTGCGCCAGCGGGTGACGAGCACCCGCTCGAACAGGCCGGCCCGCGCGAACGGGTCGGCGGCGATCAGCGCCTCCGCCTCGGCCCGGTCCTCGGTATCGACGATGTAGAGGCCGCCGCCCCGGTCGCCGCCGTCGTCGTTCAGCTTGGCGCCGCAGGCGAGCAGCCGGCCGGCGTGCTCGGCCAGGAAGGCGAGGTGCTCGGCCCGCAACGATTGGCGCATCGCCTGATGGTCGGGCTTGTCGAACGTCTCGATGATGTAGGGCATCGCGGGCTCGCTATCGGTCGCCGGCCGCTTCGAGGGAGGAGGGGTGGGTGCACAGGGCCTGCACCCGCACGTCCATGAACGGGAACAGCGGCAGGCCGGAGAGGATGGCGTGCAGCTCCTCCGGCCCCTCCACGTCGAAGATCGAGACGTTGGCGTAGGCGCCGGCCACCCGCCAGAGGTGGCGCCACGTGCCCGCCCGCTGCAGGTCGAGGGCGCGGGCCCGCTCCTCGGCCTTCAGCCGCTCGGCCCGGGCCGGGTCGAGGTCGTGCGGGAGGTTCACGGTCATCTGGACGTGGAACAGCATGGGGCCGGCCTCCGCGGCCCGCCGCCGATGGGCCGGGCGCCGCGGGGATCCTACACCGGTTCTCCCGCCCGTCAGCCCCCGGGCGGCCCGCCTGCGGACGCACGGACGGCGCCCCCGGCCCGGGTGCCGGCGCGGCGGGCGAGGATCAGGAGGAGGGCGACCGTCCAGGCGGCGCAGGTCGGCGCGACCCATTGCTGGAGGTTCGGCAGGGACCAGCCGTACAGGAACTCGGCGCCGAGATGGGCCTGCACCGCGTCCCAGCCGGCGTGCCGGATGTCGTGCTCGCGCTGGCCCGCCTCGCGGCCGTAATAGTAGGTCGAGACGACGAGCGCGGCGGTCGCCTCCGGGCGCGGTCCGCGCAGCGCCCGCATCGCCACCGCGAGGCCGACGGTCTCGGGGATTGCCGTCAGGGCGTGGCTCGTTGCCGGGTGGACGACCATCCACGCGACGATCCAGGAGACGAACGCGCCGATCATGGGGTGTCGGGCCTTGCTGTGTGGGCCTGGGGGATTCGCGCATCTATCCCGCGAACGGTGACCGCCGGGCTTCTCCTCCCCACGGACCTCGGGCTTGCCCGAGATCCGCCTCTCCTCCCCACGGACCTCGGGCTTGCCCGAGATCCGCCTCTCCTCCCCACGGACCTCGGGCTTGCCCGAGATCCGCCTCTCCTCCCCCTTGTGGGGAGGAGCCGGAGGTTGGGGTGGTTCAGGAGGGACCGGACCGCTCGATCCTGCGCCACCCCCACCCCTAACCCCTCCCCACAAGGGGGAGGGGAACCGCGTCACGGTTCGACGCTCTGTCCCGCAGGCGATATGGGAATGTCCAGGCTGTGCGGGCGGGGGCGCCGTGGAAGGCCGGCTCCCGCCCTGCCGGGGCCCACGCTTAGACGGCGCGGATACGACAGGACCGGCCCGCGCTTGAGTCACCGAGGAGTCCGGCCCGGCGGCCGGCATCGGCGGGAGGACGCCGTGGAGGATCCGCACGACTTGCGGCGCTTCGTCGAGGCGCAGGCCGGCACCTACGAGCGGGCGCTGGCCGAATTGCGGGCTGGGGAGAAGCGCAGCCACTGGATGTGGTTCGTGTTCCCCCAGATCTCCGGGCTCGGCGCGAGCCCGACGGCGCGCTGCTACGCCATCGCCTCCCTCGACGAGGCGCGGGCCTATCTCGGCCACCCCGTGCTCGGGCCGCGGCTCCTGGCCTGCACGGCGGCGGTGAACGCGGTGGAGGGCCGCTCGGCGCGCGCGATCTTCGGCGCCCCCGACGACGTGAAGTTCCGCTCCAGCATGACCCTGTTCGGCCGGGCCGCGCCGGAGGAGCCGGCCTTCGCGGCCGCGCTCGACAGATACTTTGGCGGAGAGCCCGACCCGCTGACGCTCGCCAAGCTCGGCTAATCAGGTTCGCGTTGGCACGCCACACGACAGTACATGATGGGCGACGGCCTGCTGATCTCTCCCATCCTCTCACCTCATCCTGAGGTGCCCCTTGCAGGGGCAAGGGGCCTCGAAGGAGGCCTCCAGCCGGCCGCGCGATCCCTGGAGGGCTCCTTCGAGGCCCGCTCTCGCGGGCACCTCAGGATGAGGGGGTTGGTTGGGAGTGCCGGGCTAAACACCGAAGTGCCGTGTCCTGTGGGCCCGCCCATGCTTCGCCCGCTTGGGTTCTCGACGGATCGCAGGTTGCGTCGAACCGGCGACCACTTTCTGCAAAAGCGGCTTCAGAACCGTCACCGCCCCCACAGGCCGACGCGCTCGGCCCGGGCCTGCTCCTCGGCGGCCAGCAGGTCGGCGGGCGCGTCCTCGGCGGCGCGGGCGCCGCCGGCCGCCAGGATCAAGGCGGCGAGATCCTCGCCCTCGATCCGGCAGCGCGCGGCGGCGCCCTCGGGGGTGCAGACCACCTCGCGGCGGCGCAGGTAGCGGGCGAGCTGGCGGGCGAGGTGTCCGCCCTGGCCGTCGACGCCGAGCAGCCGCACGACGCGGCCGCGGAAGCTCAGCGTGCCGGTATCGACCACCGACGGCACGCCGCGCGCCTCGGCCGCCGCCGGGTCGGGGGCCTGCGCGGCGGAGGTCTGCGCGGCGGGGGTCTGCGTGCTGACGGGGGCCTGCGGGCTTGCGGCGGGCGCCGGTTCGCCCCGGGCGGCGGAGGGGCGCGGCCGCCCCTTGGCGAGCTGGGCGCTCGCGCGCTGGATGAAGTCGTGGACGATGCCGGCCGGCATCTCGCCGCCGAACATCCGGCTCATCGGGCTGTCGTCGTCGTTGCCGACCCAGACGCCGACGGTCATCTCCGGGGTCACCCCGACGAACCACGCATCGCGAAAATCCTGGCTGGTGCCGGTCTTGCCGCCGACGATCTGGCCCGGCACCCGCGCCGCCCGGCCGGTGCCGGACTCGACCACCGCCTGGAGCGAGTCGAGCATCATCGCGCGGGGCTCGGCGGCGAGGCTGGGGCCGGCCGGCGGCTCCGGGCGCGCGTAGAGGGGCTGCGGCGCCCCGCCCCGGATCGCGTGGATCGCGTAGGTCTGGAGCGGCGCGCGCCCCGCCAGCACCGAGCCGAAGGCGCGGGTGATCTCCAGGAGGCTCACCGCCCCCGAGCCGAGGACGAGACTCGGCACGTTCGGCAGCTCGGACTGGATCCCGAGTTTCCTGGCGGTGGCGATCACCGCGGGGATGCCGACCTCCTGGCCGATCTGGGCGGCCACGGTGTTGATCGACAGGGCGAAGGCGGTGCGCAGCGGGACCGACCCGCGGTAGCGGCCGTCGTCGTTCTCGGGCTCCCAGTCGCCGATCCGCACCGGGCGGTCGACGAAGGTCGTCTCGGGCGTCATCCCCCGCTCGTAGGCGGTGAGGTAGGCCAGCATCTTGAACAGCGAGCCCGGCTGGCGCTTGGCCTGGGTGGCGCGGTTGAACTGGCTGTCCTCGTAGTCGCGGCCGCCGACCATTGCGAGGATCGCGCCCTCCTTCGACAGCACCACCATCGCCGCCTGCCCGACCTTGCGGCGGGCCCCGTCCTTGTCGAGGCGGCGGGCGACCACGCCCTCGGCGAGGCTCTGGAGGTCGAGGTTGAGGGTCGTGCGCACCGTCATGTCGCCGTCCGTGCCGGCGAGCCGCTTCACGTCCCCCGCGATCATGTCGAGGAAGTAGTTGGTGCCCGGCGGCGTCTCGGGGGGCGTGCGCAGGCGGACGCTCTCCCGGCGCGCCGCGTCGGCCTCCGCCTGGGTGATGGCCCCGGTCTCGACCATCGCCTGGAGCACCACGTCGGCCCGCTCCTTGGCGCCGCCGAGGTTGCGCGTCGGCGCGAGCTGCGAGGGGGCGCGGACGAGGCCGGCCAGCATCGCCGCCTCCGGCAGGGTCAGCGCCTTGGCGGGCTTGCCGAAGTAGCGCCGCGCCGCCGCGTCCGCCCCGTAGGCGCCGGCCCCGAAATAGGCGGCGTCGAGGTAGCCGAGCAGGATCTCGTCCTTGCTCATCGTCGCCTCGACGCGCAGGGCCAGCAGCGCCTCCTGCGTCTTGCGCCAGAGCGTCTTCTCCTGGTTGAGGGCGATCAGGCGGACGTATTGCTGGGTGATGGTCGAGCCGCCCTCGCGCACGCCGCCGCCCAGCGCGTTGCGCCACGCCGCCCGGGCGAGCCCGCGCAGGTCGATCCCCCAGTGGCTGTAGAAGCGCCGGTCCTCGATGGCGACGATCGCCTGGGCGAGGTGGGGCGGCAGGTCGGCCCCCGTCAGCCGCTGCCCGCGATAGCTGCCGCGGGTGGCGAAGGGGCGCCCGTCGTCGGCCTCCACGGTGAGCGCCCGCTGGCCGGTGTCGACGGCGGCGCTGCCGAGCGGCGGCAGGGTGACGAGCGCCGCGAGCACGTAGATCCCGAGCAGCAGGAGCGGCAGCAGCAGCGCCGCGCCCGCGACGAGGGCCGGGCGGCGCCCGAACCGCCGGGCGCGCGGCCGGGCCGGATCCGGCGCGGACCCAGGCGTGGCCCCGGTCGTGGCCGCACTCATGGCCGCAGTCGTGGCTTCGGGCGTGGCCCCAGTTGCGGGCGCCGCCCGGCGCAGCCGCGCGCGGGCCCCGGCGAGCCCGCTCCGACCGAGGCGGACCGCGCCGAGCCCGAGGCCGGCGAGCAGCACCCCGAGCTGGCGGGCGAGGAGGGCGGCCGCGCCCAGGACCGCCCGGGCGGCCGCCCGCGTGTCGGGCGCCGCGCCGGGATCCGGGCCCTGTCCGCCGGCCGGGGCGCGCTCCGGCGCGTCGCCTGTCATCGTCATCCCTGTCCCGGAACCGGCGGCGCCGGTCGACGCGCCGTTCTAGCCCGGACCGGTCCGCCCGGGCTACGGCGCGCGGGTTACAGGCGCGGGGCCGCGCCGTGGCGTCCGCGGAGCTGGAAGCCCAGGATCAGCAGCAGCACGCCGAAGGCGAAGGCGTAGCTCCCGATCCACCACGTCAGCACGAGGGCCGACATGCCGGGATTGATCAGCAGCGCGAGCCCGAACAGGATCGAGACCACCCCGCCGAGGACGAGCCACCAGCGGCCGTAATGCAGGTGCAGGCGGAAGGCCGCCGCGATCATCAGCCCGCCGGTGACCAGCGCCCAGGTCGCCAGCAGCAGGACGAAGGCCCAGACCGCGGCGGTCGGCACCAGCACCGCGGCGACGCCGACGACGATGTCGACGATCCCTTCGAGCAGCAGGAAGCCCCAGCGCTCGTGCCGCTGGGCGGCGCGGATCGCCGCGATCACCGTGAACACCCCGTCGACCAGCATGTAGGCGGCGAAGAACAGCACCAGCGACAGCACGAAGGCGGCGGGCGCCGCGAAGGCGAGAATGCCGAACAGGATGCCGAGCACCCCGCGCAGGACGACGAGCCACCAGTTGCGGGCCAGCGCGGCGCTCATCGCGTCGAGGCGCGCCATCCCGACGAGGGGCACGCCGGAGGGCGTGGTGCCGGGGCCGGGCGTCGGGCCCTGGGGGCCGGGCGCTTGGGTGCTGGTCATGGACACGGGACCTCGTCGCCCGGGATCGTCCGTTCCGGGGGCCGGCGGGCGCGTCCGGACCCGAATCGCCGCGAAGCGCGGCAGTACGGCCCCCGTTCCTAGCGCGATCCCCGCCGCGACGGAACTTTGGCGGATCGGCCGGCTTTTGTGGCCGAGGCGGGCACCACGCGTAGCCCGGCCGCGCCCCACGCGGCCGGCGCACGTCCTTCGACTGCGGCAATCCCATGCTCGACGACCAGCGGCAGGCTGCCGATCCCGAGGCGCGGCCGGACGCCCCGACGGGCGGGAGGCCCGAGCGCGACCGCCCGGAGCTTGATCGCCCGGAGCGCGATGTGCTGGAGATCGGTCGTCCCGCCGCGCGCAAGCGGGACGCGCGCCCGGACGACGGCGCGGAGGCGGGCGGGACGGAAGGCGGCGCCGCGCAGGCCCGAGCGGACGAGCCGGAGGCGGACGCGGACCGCCCGAACGTCCTGCGGCGCCACCCCGTCGCGTTCCTGCTCGGCGGCCTCGCGGTCGTGGCGCTCGGCGTCGCGGTGTTCTTCTACTGGCTGGTCTACCTGCACCCCTACGAGCGCACGGACGACGCCTTCGTGGCCGCGCGCAGCATCTCGATCCAGCCCAAGGTCGGCGGCTACCTCGTCGACGTGCCGGTGACCGACAACCAGCACGTCGCCGCGGGGCAGGTGCTCTTCCAGATCTTCAAGCGCGACTACGAGATCGCCCTCGACCAGGCCCGGGCGCAGATCGAGGCCGACGAGGCGGCGATCAAGAACGTCGACGCCCAGATCCAGGCGCAGTACGCCAACATCGACGCGTCCAAGGCCCAGGTCGACACCGCCCAGGCCGCCCTGCGATTCGCCCAGGAGGACGCCGCCCGCTACAAGGACCTCGCCCAGCGCGGCGCCGGCTCGGTCCAGCAGTCGCAATCGGCGACCTCGACCCTCCAGCAGCGTCAGGCCGCGTTCCAGAGCGCCCAGGCCGGCGTCGTGGCGGCGCAGAAGCAGATCGGCGCCCTGGAGGCGCAGAAGGCCTCCACCCAGGCGCAGATCGCCCGCGACCGGGCGCAGGCCGAGCAGGCCGAGCTGAACCTCGGCTACACCACGATCGCCGCCGCGCAGGCGGGCCGGGTGGTGCGGCTCACCGGCGGCATCGGCGCCTACGCCCAGCCCGGCCAGACCCTGGCGATCTTCGTGCCCGACGACATCTGGGTGACGGCCAACTTCAAGGAGACGCAGATCACCGACATGCGGCCGGGCCAGCCGGTCGACGTCGAGATCGACGCCTACCCGGGCCGCAAGATCCGCGGCACCGTCGCCTCGGTGCAGCCGGGCTCCGGCACCGCCTTCAGCCTGCTGCCGGCGCAGAACGCCACCGGCAACTACGTGAAGGTGACGCAGCGCATCCCCGTGAAGATCGTCGTGACGGACTGGCCCGCCGACGTGTCGATCGGGCCGGGCATGTCGGTGGTGCCCACCGTCACGGTGCGCTGAGCCGTGGCCAAGGCTGGAGCGGGCCAAACTGGAGCGGCGCAGGCACCCGGGGGCCACAACCCCTGGCTGGTCGCGCTCGTGGTGGCGCTCGCCACGTTCATGGAGGTGCTCGACACCACCATCGCCAACGTGGCGCTGCGCTACATCGCGGGCGGCCTCGCGGTCGGGCCCGACGAGTCGGCCTGGGTGTCCACCACCTACCTCGTCGCCAACGCGATCACGCTCACCGCGTCGAGCTTCCTGGCCAAGCGCTACGGCCGCAAGGCGTTCTTCATGGCGTCGGTGGCGGTGTTCACCGCCGCCTCGATCGCCTGCGGCTTCGCCTGGAGCCTCGAATCGCTGCTGTTCTTCCGCATCGTCCAGGGACTCGGCGGCGGCGGCATGGCGCCGCTCGCCCAGTCGATCCTCGCCGATTCCTTCCCTCCGGAGAAGCGGGGCCAAGCCTTCGCCCTCTACGGCGTCGCGGTGGTCTTCGCGCCGGCGATCGGGCCGGTGCTCGGCGGCTGGCTCGCCGACAACGCCTCCTGGCACTGGTGCTTCCTGATCAACGGTCCGATCGGCGTGATCTCGCTCGGGCTGATGTACTGGCTGATCGAGGACAGCGCGGCGGCCAAGGCGGAGCGCCGGGCGCTGCGGCGCAAGGGCGCGCGGTTCGACGTGGTCGGCTTCGCGCTGGTGGCGACCTTCCTCGGGGCGTTGGAAATCGTCCTCGACGAGGGGCAGCGCAAGGACTGGTTCGGCACCTCGACCCTGATGAACGTCTCAGGGCTGGTCTGCGCGCTCGCCTTCTGCGCGATGATCCCGTGGCTGCTCACCAAGAAGGACGCGATCCTCGACATCCGCTTGCTCGGCCAGCGCCAGTTCGGCTCGTGCTTCCTGGTGATGCTGTTCACCGGCGCGATCCTGATCTCGACCACGCAGTTCATCCCGCAGATCACGCAGGAATATTACGGCTACACCGCCACCCTGTCGGGCCTCGTGCTCGGGCCGGGCGGGGTCGTCACGGTCCTGATGATGTTCACGGCCGGCCGGCTCTCGGCCTACATCCAGCCGAAATGGATGATCGCGGCCGGCGCGACGATCGTCGCGCTGGGGCTCTACAACCTGACCCGGCTCGACGGCACGACCACCTTCTCGTTCTTCGCGTGGTCGCGGATCTACATGGGCGCCGGGCTGCCGCTGATCTTCCTGTCGATCACCGCGGCGTCCTACGTCGGCATCCGCAAGGACCAGACGGATCAGGCCTCGGCCCTGATCAACGTGGCCCGCAACGTCGGCGGCTCGATGGGCGTGTCGCTCGCCCAGAACATGCTGGCCTACCGCAGCCAGTTCCACCAGAGCCGGCTGGTCGAGAGCCTCAACCCGGCCGAGCCCGCCTACCAGGAGACCCTGCAGCAGGCGACGCGCTACTTCTCGGAGCACGGCTACGCCGGCGTCGAGGCGCAGAACCAGGCGGTCGCCTGGATCGGCAGCGTGCTCCAGACCCAGGTCGCCTACTGGGCCTATATCGACGTGTTCTGGGTGCTCGCGCTGCTGACCGCCTGCGCGGTCCCGCTGGCGCTGAGCCTGAAGAGCGTCAAGCTCGGCGGCGAGCCGCCCGCGGCCCACTGACCCCGGCGCGGCGGTCCCTCTCGCGGGCCGCCGCGCCGCCGGGTCAGACCCCGTCCGGCGGCAGCGCCTCGGTGACCTGGACGCGGCGGGCCTCCGCCGGCGCCTCGGCGACCGTCGTCTCCGCCGCGATCGTGTCGGCCGGAGCGCTCTCCCCGGCGCTCTCGATCGCCCCGGCGAGCGCGGTCACGCCCCGGTAGCGGTTCAGGCGGCGGTCGATCATGTCCTCGATCCGCTCGTGCAGCTCCGCGACGGTGAGGTGGCGGCGCTTGGCCCCGTCCTTGGCGGTGAACAGGCTGCGGTTGGCCCGCGCCGCGGCCCGGAACTCCCGGCCCGCCACCTCGTCCGGCCGCTCGCTCGACAGGGCGAGGAAGCGCCCGGCGCTGGCGGTGCCGAGGAAGTGGGCGAGGTAGAGTTCCGTGGTGTTGAGCGGCCGGCCGACCCGGGCCTCGATCCGCCCCCGGTCGCGCTTGATCAGCTCGGCCGCCATCAGCGCGGCGACCCGCGGGTCGTTGCGCAGGCCCAGCACCCGCGCCCGCAGGCCGCCGGTGACGGTGATCCCGGCGCCGCGGCCCTTCACGGCGGCGGCCTCCTCGGAGAGCCCGTAGCGGGCGCCGAAGTCGCGGATCATCTCCAGCCACGTCGCCGAGACGAACTGGAACAGACCCTGCGCGGACGAGGTCGCGGCCTTGGCGTCGGTGTCGAAGCTCGACTCCTTGTCGGCCAGCGCCATCATGTAGACGGGATCGACCCCGGCCTCGTCGGAGGCCTTGAGGATGGTGTCCACCACCTTGAGGGGCACGCTGCGACCGCCGAAGCGGACGGCGTCCGCCTCCTGCGTCACCCGGGGGAGGGCGGCGAGATCGCTCTCGACGAGCGCCGTCGTGGCCGGCTCCTGCTCCGGGACCGGCAGGCCGTTCCAGCCCGCGGGATCCCCGGCGGGGGCGGCCTCGACGGACGCTGCCTCGACGGAGGCGGTCTCGGTGGATGCGGTCTCGGCGAGCGCGCGGGCGGCGCGCGGGCTCAGGTCGACCCGGTCGTGGGCCTGGGCGGCCGGCGCGAACGCGGCGGGCGCGAAGGCCGCCTGCGGCAGGCCGAGCCCGGCGAGCAGCGCCAGCGCGGCGACGACGCGCCCGCGGCGGCCGGAAGAAGTGCGGCGAAGTGACCGGCGCCCCGTATCGCGCCCGGCCCGCGGCAGCCACGCCACGGTCTGATCCTCGGTCTGATCCGCGCCCCAATCTCCGTTAGGCGCGAGTCGGCTCACGTCGTCGGCGCGACGCGCCGGCTCCGGGAAAACCCCCATCACTGGTCCTTTTCAGAATGTTCCCTGTGCAGGTCCGGCGTCTGGCGGCCGGTATCCTTGAGGCGGCGGCCCTATCGGCGCCGGCCGTGACCAGAATGGGACGGCGGGATGATCCAACCGTGGCACCCTCAACGAAGGGTTAACCATGCCTTTTTCGGCCACGCGGGGGCCGTCGTCTTGCCCCGCATCGTCGCGAACGGGCACCAAGATGTCGCAATCGGGGTTGGAACGAAGGATACCTGAGCCAGTTAGGTAGGGCCCCGGGGGGCCGAAACTTCATCCCGCGACGCGCCCCGCGTCCCTACCAAGGACACCAGTTTCCGATGAGCATGCAGACCGGTCGCCGCGTCGGCGTCGCGTTCGTTGGCATGGGGGGCGCCGTCGCCACCACCGCCATCGCCGGCATCGAGATGATCAAGTCCGGCTCGAACCGTCTCGACGGCCTGCCGCTCGCGGGCCTCGCCGTCCCCGGGATCGCCGACTACAAGGACCTCGTGTTCGCGGGCTGGGACCTCAACGGCGACGACCTCGCCTCCGCCGCCACCGGCCACGGCGTGCTCTCCGCCCAGGACATCGAGAACGGCGCCCAGGTGCTCAAGGGCATCACCCCCTGGCCCGCGGTCGGCAGCGCCAAGTTCTGCAAGAACATCGACGGCAAGAACCGCATCGTCGCCTCGGGCCACCGCGAGGCGGTCTCGATCATCGCGAGCGACCTCCGGCGCTTCCAGCAGGAGAGCAACCTCGACGAGGTGGTGGTGGTGAACCTCGCCTCCACCGAGCGCTGGCCCGACCTCGACGACCCGACGCTGAACTCCTCCGCCGCCTTCGAGAAGGGGCTGGACGCGAGTGACGAGGCGATCTCGCCGGCGATGCTCTACGCCTACGCGGCGATCAAGAGCGGCATCCCCTACGCCAACTTCACGCCCTCGGTCGCCGCCGACGTGCCGGCGCTGCTGGAACTGGCGCGTGAGCTGAACGTGCCGGTGGCCGGCAAGGACGGCAAGACCGGCCAGACGATGATGAAGACGGTGCTGGCCCCCGCCTTCAAGGCCCGGGCCCTCCACGTCGACGGCTGGTTCTCGACCAACATCCTCGGGAACCGCGACGGGCTCGCGCTCAACGACCCGAACTCGCTCCAGTCGAAGCTCAACACCAAGGGCACGGTGCTCGACTCGATCCTCGGCTACCCGGTGGAGGACCACTTGGTCCACATCCACTATTACCGCCCGCGCGGCGACGACAAGGAAGCCTGGGACAACATCGACATCACCGGCTTCATGGGCCAGCGCATGCAGGTGAAGGTGAACTTCCTCTGCAAGGACTCGATCCTGGCCGCACCGCTCGTCATCGAGATCGCCCGCGTGCTCGAACTCGCCAAGAAGCGCGGCGACGGCGGCGTGCAGGAGCAGCTCTCGACCTTCTTCAAGGCGCCGATGGTGAAGAACGGGCACGGGCCGGAGCACGCCTTCGGCAAGCAGGAGACGATGCTGCTCGACTGGCTCGGCGTCCATTGATGGCCGAGCCCGGACCGGCCGCGCCCGCCGCCCTGCGGGCGCTGTTCGTCGAGCTGAACGACCTCAAGCGCGTCCGGTCCGCCGGGCGCGACGGCTCGATCGCCGAGCGGCTGTTCGCCCAAGGCTGGGCGCTCCTCACCGGGGGCGCCGCGCCGGAGGACGTGGCGCTCGACATCACCGCGACGGCACTCGCCGCCGCGCGGCTCTGCGACCTCGACGCGGCCTTCCTGACCGCCGCGGGCCTGTCGGAGGAGGAGGCCGCGGGCGTGCTGCGGTCCGGCTTCGATGCGGTGACGGAGGCCCTCGATCCCGATCTGCGGGCGCGGCTGCGCGCCCGGCTCAGCCCGCGGGAGCCCGCCGAGCCCGGCTTCGTGCCGGGCTTCGTCGGCGCGCTCGCCGAGCAGCCGCGGGCGGGGGTGACCTGTCCCGGCCGCGCCCGGATCCTGCTGGAGCCGCCGGAGAACCACGCCGAGCACTGCCTGATGGTCGCCGTCTACGGCGTCTGCCTCAGCCCGTTCTACCGGGCCGACCCGGCGACCGTGTTCCTGGCGGCGATGGCACATCACTTCCACAACGCGGCGATGCCGGATGCCGGCTTCACCGGGGAGATGCTGCTCGGCGACCATCTCGGGCCGATCATGGCGACCGCGACCGGCTGGGCGCTCGGTGAACTCGACGAGACCGGGGACCTGCGGGACGCCGTGGAGCGCGCCCGCGCCGTGCTGCCGGACGATGCGACCGCCGAGGGCCGGGCCTTCCACGCCGCCGACTGCGTCGACCGGGTGCTCCAGATCGCCCAGCACCTGCGCGCCGCCTCGATCACCATGGGCACGGTGCTCGACGAGATGGAGCTGGTCCATGCCGGTCCGGTGAAGGCGTTCCACGACCGGGTCCTGCGCGACATGCAGATCCCCTGAGTCCGTGCCCCGGAACAGCCTTTTGCGCCACCGACTTGACCGGCCGTCTCCCGCGCCCATCTGCCCGGGCGGTCCCCGAGCGCCATGATCCCCTTCGACCTCCGATCGCCGTCCACCGGCAACGCGCTGAAGGCCGACGCGCCGCACGCCCTGCGCGACGCCGAGACCGGCGAGCGCTGGCCGGTGATCGACGGCATCCCCTACCTGCGGGTGGGCCGCGCGGCGCTGGTCGAGCGGGTGCTGGCCCATCTCGACGCGGGGGAACTCGACGAGGCGCTCTGTGCGCTGCTCGCCGACCAGGACGACTGGTGGACCGGGCCGGCCGCCGACCCCGCCGGGATCCTCAGCCTGATCAAGGCGCGCCGCACCGCGACCCTCCGGGACGCGGTGGCGGGCCTCGGCTGGGGCCGGGTCGGCGACTACTTCCTGCACCGCTGGAGCGACCCGACCTTCCTCGCCGGTCTCGCCCTGCTCGAAGCCCACTGGAACGAACCGATCTGCGTGTTCGAGTTCGCCTGCGGGATCGGCCACTACCTGCGGGAGCTCGCCCGGCGCGGCTGCAAGGTGGCGGGCGCCGACGTGGTCTTCGCCAAGCTCTGGGTCGCCCGGCACTGGGTGGTGGGGGAGAAGGCGCAGCTCGTCTGCTTCGACGCGGGCTCGCCGCACTGGCCGCTGCCGGGCGCGCCCGTCGACCTCGTCGTCTGCCACGACGCCTTCTACTTCCTCGACGACAAGCCGCAGACCCTCGACTGCCTGCGCCAGACCGCGGGCGACGACGGCTGGCTGGCGATCAGCCACATCCACAACCGCGATTGCCCCGGCTTCTCGGCGGGCCGGGCGGTGACCGCCGACGAGGTCGCCGAGCTGTTCCCCGACGCGCTGGTCTACGACGATGCCGAGCTGACCCGCGCGCTGATCGAGGCCCGCGCCCCGGTCCCGCACGAGCCGGGCGACCTGCGCGCCTGCGAGGCGTTCTCGCTGGTCGCCGGGCCCGGCATGCGCCCGGCGCCGCGCTCGGTCGTCGACGGGTTGACCCTGCCGAAGGCCGGGACGGCTCTGCGGCTCAATCCCCTCTACGCGCCGGAGGGGGCGGACTACGCCATCCACTGGCCGTCCGAGCGCTACGAGGCCGAGTACGCCGCCCGCGCGACCTACCCGCCGCGCTCGCCGGGGCCGGAGCACCTGACCTTCCCGGGCGAGATCGACGCCCCCGAGACGGGGCGGGCGCGGGTCCGCGAGTTCGTCGACCTGCCGGAGCGCTGGTGATGGACGCGGTCGGCTGGGGCATCGTCGGCTACGGCTGGGTCGCCCGCGACTACATGGCGCCGGGCATCCGCGCGGCCGGGCACCGGCTGGTGGCGGTGGCCGACCCGAACCCGGAGAGCCGGGCCGCAGCCGAGCGCGAGGGCGCCCGCGCGCACCCCGACCTCGCCGGGCTCATCGCTGAGCCGGAGGTGGAGGCGGTCTACGTCGCCACCCCGAACCACCTGCACCGGGCGGCGGTCGAGGCGCTGGCGGAGGCCGGCAAGGCGGTGCTGTGCGAGAAGCCGATGGCGGCGTCTCTGGATGACGCCGAAGCCATCACCGGCGCGGTCGAGTCGAAAAAAATCTTCTACGGGACGGCGTTCGACCAGCGGCACCACCCGGCCCACCGCGCCATGCGCGCCCGGATCGCGGCGGGGGATCTCGGCGCGGTCACGGCGGTGCGGATCGTCTACGCCTGCTGGCTCGGGCGCGACTGGTCGGCGGCGGGCCAGCCGAACTGGCGGATCGACGCGGCGCAGGCCGGCGGCGGCGCCCTGATCGATCTCGCCCCCCACGGCATCGACCTCGTGGATTTCCTGCTCGACGAGCCGATCGCCGAGGTCTGCGCGCTCACCCAGAGCCGCGCCCAGGATTACGCGGTCGACGACGGCGCCCTGCTGATCGGCCGCACGGCCGGCGGGGCGCTGGCGAGCCTGCACGTCGCCTACAATTGCCCCGACGCGCTGCCCCGCCGCCGCCTGGAGGTGGTCGGCACGCGCGGCCTGCTGGTGGCGCAGGACACGATGGGCCAGACGGCGGGCGGCCACCTCGCCTTCATCGACGGGGCGAGCGGCCGGAGCGCGCCGGTGCCCTTCGACGAGGAGGCCTCGCCGTTCACCGAGCAGGTGCGGGCCTTCGGCTCGGCGCTGCGCCGGCCGGAAGAGCGCGCGGCCTATTCGGCTGCCCGGGATCTCCACACCATGCACCTCCTCGCCCGCGCCTACGGACGCGCGTGAGGGATCTCTGAGGAAGGAAGCACGACACAGAGGCCACGGTCTATCCGATCGAGATCCTCATCCTGAGGTGCTGCGAAGCAGCCTCGAAGGAGACCTCCAGAACCCGCGCGCTCCCTGGAGGTCTCCTTCGAGGCCCGCAGACGCGGGCACCTCAGGATGAGGGACAGGGTGGGATCGAGCGGGACGGCGTCCGTGTTGTGAGAGGGAAACGGACGGGACACGTGAGCATCGACCAGGACGACCGCGCCCGCCACGCCCGCCTCACGGCGCCGCGCGCCTACCATTTCGGCGCCCCGCGCCGGATCGAGGGCCTGCCCGAGCGCCTGCCGGACGCGGTGCGCGCCTATCTCGACGTGCTGCCCGAGGGCCGGATCGTCGGCTTCCCGCTGGCGCCGCTCGACCGCACCGGCGTGCCGGTCTGGTTCGTGTCGCTGTTCCTCGACGACCCGTTCTTCGTCGGCGCGATGCCCTCGGGGATCGGCTACGGCGCCACCGACGACGAGGCGCTGATCGGCGCGGTCGCCGAGATCGCCGAGAACCTGATGCCCTCGCTCGCGGTCCTGCCCCGGGCGAAGGAGCGCGCCAGCTACGCCGATCTCGTCCGCGTCTACGGGGCGAAGGCGGTCGCCGACCCGCTCACCCTGTGCCTGCCCGCCGGCTCGCCGGTGGGGCGCGACACGATCCTCGAATGGACGCCGACGGTCCGCTACCCGACCGGCGAGATCGTGCTGATGCCCCTCGACATCGCGGCGACCGACTATTTCGAGCTGTCGGAGGGCTACAAGCCGTTCACCAACCTGATCACCAACGGCCTCGGCGCCGGGCCGGACGTGCCGTTCGCGCTCGGCCACGGCGTCCTCGAACTGTTGCAGCGGGACGGCAACGGTCTGCTGTTCCGGGCCCTCGACCAGGGGGTGATGCTCGACCTCGACGGCATCGGCCCGGAGAACGCGGCGCTGCTCGCCCGGCTCAAGGAGCTCGGCATCCGGGCGCTGCCGAAATTCGCCACCGACCAGTTCGGCCTGACCAACCTCTACGTCGTCGGCTACGACGAGGATCCAGGCCGCGCCCCGGCGCCGATCGCGCTGTCCGCCTGCGGCGAGGCCTGCGACCCCGACCGCGAGCGGGCCCTGCGCAAGGCGCTCTTGGAGTTCCAGGCGGCGCGGGTGCGCAAGACCTTCGGGCACGGGCCGCTGGCGATGGCCGGCAGCATCACGCCGCCGGGCTACGTCGACGCGTTTATTCAAAAAGCTCTTCCCAGCCTGGATCTCGAAGAGAGCCGCGCCCTCCAGGCGATGCTGGAGTGGATCGAGATGCCGGCCGCCGACCTCCGGGGCGTGCTCGCCGACACGGTCTACGCCGAGCGGAGCACCAAGGCGTTCACGGACCTGCCGACCAGCACGGCGGCCGACGGGCACGCCCGCGGAAAGATCGCCTGCGACCGCCTGCTGGAGGCCGGCTTCGACGTGCTCTACGTCGACTGCTCGCCCCCCGGCGGCGGGGTCGGCGTCGTCAAGGCGATCGTGCCGGGGCTCGAGGTCGAGACCATGAGCTACTACCGGATCGGCGAGCGCAACACCGCCAAGCTGATCGCGCGCGACCACCCGCTGATCCGGTTCGGTGTGGAGAGCGAGACCCTGCGGCCGGTGCGCCTTACCCCGGAGGCGCTGGAACGCTTCGGCGGCCAGCCGCTGTTCGACGTCGCGCTCGCCGAGCGCATCGTCGGGCGGCACTATCCGCTCTACCGCGAGCCGGAATCGCACCACGCGCCGTTCCGGCTGGAGCAGCGGCGGGGGCGGGCGGCATGACGCTGCGCTTCGCCTACAACACCAACGGCGCCGCCAACCACCGCCTCGACGACGCGCTGCAACTGATCAAGGCGGCGGGCTACGACGGCGTGGCGCTGACGCTCGACATCCACCACCTCGACCCGTTCGCGGACGGCTGGGCGGCGGAGGCCGGCCGGGTCGCGAGCCTGATGGAGAAGATGGAGCTGGCCTGCGTCATCGAGACCGGCGCCCGCTTCCTCCTCGACCCGACCGCCAAGCACGAGCCGACCCTGGTGACGGCCGACGCCGCGGGCCGCGCCCGCCGGATCGGCTTCCTGAAGCGCGCGGTCGAGATCGGCGCGATGCTCTCGGCCGAGGCCGTGTCGTTCTGGGCCGGCGTGCCGAAGCCCGGTGTCGATTGCGACGAGGCCCGGGCGTGGCTCGTCGAGGGGCTGCACGAGGTGGCGGCCTTCGCGACCGGGCAGGGCGTCGTCCCCTGCCTGGAACCCGAGCCCGGCATGCTGATCGAGACGCTCGACGACTTCGCCGCCCTCGACGTGCCGGGTTTGAGGCTCGCCCTCGACACCGGCCACTGCCTCGTCACCGGCGAGCGCGAGCCGGCCGACGCGGTGCGGGAATTCGCCGACCGGATCGGCACGGTGGCGATCGAGGACATGCGGCGGGGCTCCCACATCCACCTGCCGTTCGGCGAGGGCGACATGGACACCGCGGGCGTGCTGGCGGCGCTGGAGGCGATCGGCTTCGGCAAGCTGGTCTGCGTCGAGCTGTCCCGCGAGAGCCACCGGGCCGACGTGATGATCCCTCAGGCGCTGGACTACCTGCGCGCCTGCCGCCGCCCGGGGCCGGGCAGTGTCGCGGGCCAGGAGACGCGCGCGCAATGACGGCGGGGCAACGGGCGATCGGCCGATGAGAATCCTCTTCCTCAGCCGCCGCTATTTCCCGGCGATATCGGGCATGAGCGTCTACGCGCAGAACCTGCTGCGCGAGCTCTCCGGCGCCGACCACGACGTGACGATGGTCTCGCAGTACCGCGGCGACGCCTTCGGCACCCGCGTCTACGGGGGCGGGCCGCCTCCGCCGGTGCCCGGCGTCACCGTGATCGGCCTGGAACAGCGCGGCGAGCAGGAGAGCGGCGACTTCGAGCGCGACATCGACACGATGGTCGAGACGATCTGCGCCGAGCACGCGAAGGCGCCGTTCGACGTGCTGCACGCCCAGTACGGCTACCCGACCGGCTGGGCGGTGCTGCTGGCCGCCAAGAAACTCGGCGTGCCGAGCGTGGTCTCGATCCAGGGTGGGGACGGCCACTGGGTCGGCTCGTGCTGCGAGACCCACCGGGTCGCCATGTGCGCGGTGCTGGCCCACGCCAACGCGCTGCTGATCGGCGGCGCCTCGTTCGTGGAGGAGGTCTGCGACCGCCTGGGCTCCGATCCGGCGCGCTTCACGATCGTGCCCGGCGCGGTCGACACCGCCCGCTTCGCGCAAGGCACGCCCGACGGGCTGCCGGCCCCGCATGCCGGCCCGATCCGGATCCTGTACCACGGCCGCGTCGACCGCCGGAAAGGCGTGCTCGACTTCATCCGGGCGCTGGCGATCCTGCGGGAGCAGGGCACGCCGTTCGCGGCGACGATCTCCGGCATCGGCCCGGACGTGGACCCGGCCAAGGCGCTGGCCGACGAGCTGGGCTTCGGTCCCGACCGGATCGCGTTCACCGGCTACGCCGAGTACGACCGCGTGCCGGAGCTCTACCGGGCGGCAGACGTGTTCGCCTCGCCGACCTACGCGGAGGGGTTCTCCAACACGATCCTGGAGGCGATGGCCGCGGGACTGGCAACCGTCTCCTGCCACGCGGTCGGCGTCTCGGACTGCCTGCGCGACGGCGAGAACGGCCTGCTCGTCGATCCCGGCGACGTGCCGGCCCAGGCCGCCGCGCTGACGCGGGTGGTCACGGATCCGGATCTGCGCCGCCACATCGCCGCCGCGGGCCTGGAGGAGTGCCGCCGGGTCTATTCCTGGGGCGCGGTCGGCCGGCAGATCATGGGGATCTACGCGGGGGTGCGGGACGCTCGCCCGGCGACGGACTTTTCCGACACGCTGCCCGTCGATCCGACCTGCCGCTTCCGTGCCGAGCCGCATCTCCTCTGAGCCGCGTTCCCCTCTCACTTACCCCTCTCCCTTGCCACTGCCCCTTGCGGGGAGGGGTTGGGGGCAGGAGTGGTGCCGGATGAAGCTCGGCGGTGCCTCCTGAACCACCCCCACCCTCGATCCCTCCCCGCAAGGGGGAGGGAAGCCATCGCCGAAACCCGAAACGCATGCCCACCGCCCTCGCGCTCTCGCCCCATCTCGACGACGCCGCCTTCTCCTGCGGCGGGCTGCTCGCGGCCCTCGCCGGGGCCGGCTGGCGGGTGACCATGGCGACGCTGTTCACGGGCAGCGTGGCGGACCCGCAGGGCTTCGCGCTCGCCTGCCAGCTCGACAAGGGGCTCCCGCCGGAGGTCGACTACATGGCCCTGCGCCGCGCCGAGGACGCGTCGGCGGCCGACGCGCTGGGGATCTCGCCGCCGCGGCACCTGCCGTTCCGCGAGGCGCCGCACCGGGGCTACGCCTCCGCGCCCGAACTCTTCTCGGACCTGCGCCCGGAGGACGGCATCGCCGCCGACCTCGCCCCCACCCTGTCCGCGCTGATCGCGGCGGAGGGGCCGGACCTGATCCTCGCGCCCCAGGCGGTCGGCGGCCATGTCGACCACGTGCAGGCGGTGCGGGCGCTGCGCGCCGCCGCCCCTGCCGCGCCGGTGCTGTGGTGGCGCGACTTCCCCTACACCGTCCGCGAGACCGCGCCGAAGGAGCCTCTGGCCGCCCTGTTCGCCGACCTGCCGGTCCGCGCGGTCGCCCTCGATGCGGAGGCCCAGGCGCGCAAGCACGCGGCCTGCGCCGCCTACACGAGCCAGATCGGCTTCCAGTTCGGCGGCGAGGCCGGGTTGCGGGAGCGTCTGGCGCGGGAAGAGGGCGTCGAGCGGTTCCGCCTGTCGGGCTCCCTGCCCGACCGCTTGGCCGAGACGATCCCCGGCCTGCATGCGACCTGAGCCCGACGCGCCGAAGAGCCTCGCCGACCCGGCCGCCCTCGCGGCGCGCCGCGCGCTCCTCGACGCGCCCCACATCGCGCCGATCCGTAGCCTTGCCCGGACGATCGCGGCGGAGCGGGGGGCACCGGTCCCCGACCCCGACCCCCTCGACGGCGGCGTGGACGCGCGGTTGCTGCTCCTCCTGGAGACGCCGGGCCCGATGGTGCTGCGCACCGGCTTCGTCACCCGCGACAGCGCCAACGGCACCGCCGCCAACCTGTTCCGCTTCCTGCACGAATCGGGGATCGCCCGGGGCGACACGCTGATCTGGAACGCGGTGCCCTGGCTGATCCACGCGGAGGGCGCCCTCAACCGCGCCCCGCGCCGCTCGGAGGCGCGCGCGGCCGAGCCCTACCTCGCGCCCCTCCTCGCCCTGTTGCCGCGGCTCGCGGTGGCGGTGCTCGCCGGCCGCTTCGCCGGAGCCGTGGCCCCGGCGCTGGCCACCCTCCGCCCCGGGCTGCCCGTCGTGGCGATCCCGCACCCGAGCCCGACCTACGTCTGCACCTCGCCCGCGGTGCCCGCGCGGATCCGGGCCGGGCTGGCCGAGGCTGCGGCGTTGCTGCGGGCAGCGTGAGATGGAACGGGTCTACGCGTCCGCCGGCCTGACGCTCAGCCGGAGGCCGATCGCCTTCAGCACACCCATCAGCGTGTCGAGCTGCGGGTTCCCCTTCTCGGACAGCGCCCGGTAGAGGCTCTCGCGGGAGCGGCCGGTCTCCGCCGCGATCTGCGCCATGCCGTGGGCGCGGGCCACATCGCCGATGGCCGCTGCGACCAGCGACGGGTCGCCATCCTCCAGAACCGCCTCGATGTAGGCGGCGATCGACGCTTCGTCCTGAAGGTGCTCGGTGACGTCCCACGGCTTGGTCTCGATGGCCATGCTAGACCTCCTGCGCCATCGCCAGAGCGCGCTCGATGTCCCGCTCCTGAGTCCGCTTGTCGCCGCCGCAGAGCAGGATCACGATCTCGGCGCCCTTCTGAATGAAATAGATCCGATAACCCGGACCGTAATCGATCTTCATCTCCGCGACGCCGCCGGACAACACGCGCATCTGCCCCGGATTACCGAGCGAGAGACGACGGATCCGCACGTCGATCCTGGCCTTCGCTTGGCGATCGCGCAGACCAGCGAACCAAGCCGCGAAGTCTTGCGTCTGACGGATCGTCGGCATGGCCAATCGTAGCTTGAAAGCTACAATCTCTCAAGCGATCGTGGCGCCCCCGGTTGCGCGTCGCCGGCTCCGCAGGGAACCGCACCCCCGTCGCTGGCCATGTCCGCCCGTTCGGCCTACATGCGGGGCGACGGGCCGCGGTCCGGGTACATCCGGCACGGGCCCTCGCGGCCCCGTCGGCCCGCGCAGCCGGAAGGGGCGGACGCCGAGCGGCATGAATTTCCAGGGACAGCATCGGAAGGAGGTCCAGCCGGCCGATCCGGTCGACGGCGCCTCCGCCGATGCCGCGCGCACAGGCGGGGAACCGGGCAAGAAGCGCGGCAAGGGACTGCGCAGCCGCTACGCCTGGATCGGCACGGCGGCGAGCATCGTCCTGGTCGCGGTGTCGCTCGGGGTACTGTGGAAGCTCGTCCAGAGCGTCACGTGGTCGGAGGTGAAGGGCGCTCTCGCGGCCGCGACCGCGGAGCAGCTCGGCCTCGCGCTGCTGTTCGTCGGCATCAGCTACCTGTTCCTCACCGGTTACGACGCCCTGGCCCTGCGCCAGCTCAAGATCAAGGTGCCCTACCGGATCACCGCGCTCGCCTCGTTCACGAGCTACGCGGTGAGCTTCACCCTCGGCTTCCCGCTGCTCACCGCCGGCACGATCCGCTACTGGATCTATGCCCGGCAGGGGCTGTCGGCGTCCAAGATCGCCGCGCTGACGGTGATCGCCGGCTTCACGTTCTGGCTCGGCATGGGCGTGGTGCTCGGCCTCAGCCTGATCATCGAGGCCGGGCAGCTCGCCGGGCTCGCCTTCACCTCGATCGAGCTCAACAAGGGGGTCGGCTTCGCCGCGCTCGCCCTGGTGCTCGGCTACCTCGTCTGGGTCTCGGCCAAGCGGCGCAGCGTCACCGTCAAGCACTGGCGGCTGGAGCTGCCCGGCGCCTCGGTCTCGATCGGGCAGATGCTGGTCGGCATCGGCGACGTCTGCGCCGCCGCGGCGACCCTCTACGTGCTGCTGCCGCAGGAGACCAATCTCGGCTTCACCACCTTCCTGGCGATCTACGTGCTCGGCGCGATGCTCGGCATCGCCTCGAATGCGCCGGGCGGGATCGGGGTGTTCGAGGCGACCGTGCTGCTCGCCCTGTCCCACCTGCCGCGGGACGAGGTGCTGACCTCGCTGCTGCTGTTCCGCGGCTGCTACTACGTCGTCCCGTTCGTGACCGCGCTGGCGATGCTCGGCCTCTACGAGATCGTGAAGCGGGCCGGCGGCGCCCAGGACGCGTCCCGGGAGGCCGGGCCGCCGGAGGGCACGGCCGGCCCGTCCGGCAAGAGCTGGCCCGACGAGCCGGGGCCGCGGTAGCGGCGCCCCCGCCATGGCCGACGATGCGCGCAGCCGCGCGGCCTGGACCGGCGCCGGGATCGCGGCGGGATTCCTCGGCCTCGCCGCATGGCTCGGCGGCGCGCTCGACCTCTGGCTGATCCTCGCGGCTCTCTGCGCCGCCTGCCTCGGCGGCCTCCTCGGCGCGCGCGGCCGCAAGGCTCCGCCGCTGCGCCCGGCGGCGAGCACGGGCCGCCGGGGCATCGCCGAGGCGCTGCTCGCCCACGTGCCCGACCCGGTGATCCTCGTCGACCGGCGCACCCTGGTGCTGGAGGCCAATCCCGCCGCCCGCGCCCTGCTGCCGGCGCTGCACCTGGCCCGGCCGCTCTCCTTCGCCCTGCGCAGTCCCGAGGTGCTGGACGCCGTCGAGGCTGCGCTCGCGACCGGTGCCCCCCAGCGGATCGCCTATGCCACCCGGATCCCCCTGGAGCGGGCCTTCGAGGTGCAGGTCGGCCCCCTGCCCGTGCCCGACGGGTCGGGGGCCGGCGCCGTCCTGTTCCTGCGCGACCTCACCTCGGCGCGCCGCCTGGAGACGATGCGGGTCGATTTCGTCGCCAACGCCAGCCACGAGCTGCGCACGCCGCTCGCCTCGCTGATCGGCTTCATCGAGACCCTCCAGGGCCCGGCCCGCGACGACGCGCCCGCCCGCGAGCGCTTCCTGGAGATCATGCGCGCCCAGGCCCAGCGCATGACCCGGCTGATCGACGACCTGCTGTCGCTGTCGCGGATCGAGCTGCGCGAGCACGTGGCGCCGACCGCGACCGTCGATCTCGGCGCGCTCGCCCGGCAGATGGTCGACGCGCAGGCCCCGCCCGCGGCGCGGCGCGGCGCGGAGGTGACCTTCACGGACGGGGACGGCCCCTACCCGGTGCCCGGCGACGCCGACGAGCTCGCCCGGGTGATCGAGAACCTGATCGAGAACGCCGTGAAGTACGGCGGCGGCCACGTCCGGGTGGGCCTCTCCCGCGAGGACGACCCCCGCCACGGGGCCCGGATCGTCTTGACCGTCAGCGACGACGGGCCGGGGATCGCCCCCGAGCACATCCCCCGCCTGACCGAGCGCTTCTACCGGGTCGACGTGGCGTCGAGCCGTGCCCGCGGCGGCACCGGCCTTGGGCTCGCGATCGTCAAGCACAGCCTCAACCGCCATCGCGGCCGACTCGCCATCGACAGCGCGGTCGGGCGCGGCACGACCGTGCGGGTCAGCCTGCCCGAGCACGGCCGCGAGGCCGAGATCCGGGACCAGCCGGACCCGGTGTAGGTGCCGACGCGCCGCGACCCTTGACCTTCCCACGATGGGAAGCCCCACATCCGCGGACATGACCGCATCCGCCGAACCCGCCGCGGGAAATCCCATCCCGCTCAGCCTCCCCGTCACGGGCATGTCCTGCGCGAGCTGCGTGGGACGCGTCGAGCGCGCGCTGCGCGCCCTGCCCGGGGCGCGCGACGTGTCGGTCAACCTCGCCACCGGCCGCGCCGGCCTCGTCCTCGGCGGTCCCGCCGGCCCGGCCGAAGTCGCCGCGGCGCTCGATGAGGCCGGCTATCCCCTGCCCGAGGCGCAGACCGTGCTCGCGGTGGACGGGATGTCCTGCGCGAGCTGCGTGGGGCGCGTCGAGCGGGCGCTCGCCGCCGTGCCGGGGGTGACGGGCGCGAGCGTCAACCTCGCCACCGGCCGCGCGACGGTGCGCCACCCCGAGGGCGTCGTCGCGGTCCGGGACCTCGCCGCCGCTTCGGAGATTGCGGGCTACCCGGCCAAGCCGTTCGAGGCGGCGTCCGCGCCCGACCCGGCGGCCCGGCAGGCGGCGGAGGCGCGGGTGCTGCGCCGCGACCTCGTCATCGCCGCGCTGCTCTCGGCCCCCGTCGTCGCCCTCGACATGGGCGGCCACGTCGCCGGCCACCTGCTGCCGGCGCTGCACGGCCCGGTCTCCGCCCTCGTCCAGGCGGGGCTGGCGACGCTGGTGCTCGCCGGGCCCGGCCGCCGGTTCTTCCTGCGCGGGATCCCCGGCCTGCTGCGCGGCCACCCGGACATGAACGCCCTCGTCGCGCTGGGCGCCGGGGCGGCCTACCTCTACTCCCTGGTCTCGGCGCTGGCGCCCGGCCTCCTGCCCGCGGGGGCGGCGCATCTCTATTTCGAGGCGAGCGTCCTGATCGTCACCCTGATCCTGCTCGGGCGCACCCTCGAAGCGCGCGCCCGCGGCCGGACCGGGGAGGCGATCACCCGGCTGATGGACCTGACGCCCAAGACCGCCCGCGTGCTCCGCGATGGCGCCGAGGCCGAGGTGCCGCTCGCCGCGCTCCGGACCGGGGACGTGGTGCGGGTGCGCCCCGGCGAGCGGGTGGCCGCCGACGGGGTCGTGGTCGCGGGGGGCAGCCACGTGGACGAGAGCATGGTGACGGGCGAGCCCGCGCCGGTGCGCAAGGCCGCGGGCGCGCGCGTCGTCGGCGGCACGCTCAACGGCCGCGGCGGCCTCGACATCCGGGTCGAGGCGGTGGGCGAGGCCACCGTGCTCGCCCAGATCGCGGCGCTGGTCGAGCGGGCGCAGGGCGGCAAGCTGCCGATCCAGGCGCTGGTCGACCGCGTCACCGGCCGCTTCGTGCCCGCGGTGATCGCCGCGGCGCTCCTCACCTTCGGCGCGTGGCTCGTCCTGGCCCCGGCTCCCGCGCTCGGGCCGGCGCTGGTCCACGCGGTGGCGGTGCTGATCATCGCCTGCCCCTGCGCCATGGGGCTCGCCACGCCGACAGCCCTGGTGGTCGGGACCGGGCGGGCCGCGGGGCTCGGCGTGCTGTTCCGCGACGGCACCGCCCTCCAGGCGCTGCGCGACGTGCGGGCGGTCGCCCTCGACAAGACCGGCACCCTGACCGAGGGCCGCCCCCGCCTCACCGATTTTTTCGGGACTTCGGGCGCTGAGGAGCCGGAGGCGCTGGCGCTCGCCGCGGCGGTCGAGGCGCGCTCAGAGCACCCGATCGCGGCCGCGATCGTCGCGGCGGCGCGCGGGCGCGGCCTCGACGTGGCCGAGGCGGAGGATTTCGAGGCGGTCGACGGCTTCGGCGTCTCCGGCCGGGTGTCGGGCCGGACGGTCGCGGTCGGCGCGCCGCGCTACCTCGACCGGCTCGGGATCGCGGGCGATCCCGATCTGCTCGCCCGGGCCGAGCGTCTGGCGGCCGATGGGCGGAGCCCCGTCCACCTCGCCCTCGATGGCCGCCACGCGGCGCTGCTCGCGGTCGCCGACCCGGCCAAGGACGGCGCCCGAGACGCGGTGGCGGCCCTAAGGGCGCGCGGTCTCGCGGTCGTGATGGTGACGGGCGACGATCCCGTCGCGGCCGCCCACGTCGCGGAAGGCCTCGGCATCGACGCGGTCGAGGCGGGCGTCCTGCCCGGTGGCAAGGCCGAGATCGTGAAGAAACTCCGCGCGGCGCACGGGCCGGTGGCCTTCGTCGGCGACGGCATCAACGACGCGCCGGCGCTGGCCGAGGCCGATGTCGGGCTGGCGATCGGCACCGGCACCGACATCGCGGTGGAGAGCGCCGACGTGGTGCTGATGTCGGGCTCGCCCGGCGCCCTGGTGGAGGCCCTCGACCTGTCCCGCGCGGTGATGGCCAACATCCATCAGAACCTGTTCTGGGCCTTCGCCTACAACGTCGCGCTGATCCCGGTGGCCGCCGGCATCCTCGTGCCGTTCGGTGGGCCGGCCCTGTCGCCGGTGCTCGCGGCCGGCGCCATGGCCTTCTCCAGCGTGTTCGTGCTCGGCAACGCCCTGCGCCTGCGGGCGCGGGGCGGGCGCCGGCCCGCGGCGGACGGGGCGCCGACGCTGGCCGGAGGGGCGGCATGAGCGCGGATCTCGTCACCATCGGCGAGGCGGCGCGGCGCACCGGTGTCTCGGCCAAGATGATCCGCTGGTACGAGGCGCGCGGCCTGCTGCCGCCGGCCGCGCGCACGGAGGCCGGCTACCGGCACTACGGCCCGGCCGACCTCCACACCCTGCGGTTCGTCCGCCGGGCCCGCGACCTCGGCTTCGGCGTCGAGACGATCGCCGACCTGCTGGCCCTGTGGCGGGACCGGGCGCGCCCGAGCGCGGGGGTGAAGGCCATCGCCCAGGCGCAGATCGCCGACCTGCGCCGCCGCATCGACGCGCTGGAGGCCATGGCCCGCACCCTGGAGCACCTCGCGGACGCCTGCTGCGGCGACGCGCGGCCGGACTGCCCGATCCTCGACGACCTCGCCGCCGACGATCCGCCCCGGGCCGTGCCGCGGCGCCGGGACCTGTGAGCGGGCATCGGCTCGCCTGTTTCATACCTCAGGTTTACGAGGGCGAACGGTCGAGTCTGGACGGGTCCGTAGCCGCCGATTCACGATGTGCAGGAAATCATGGTCCAAAACGGCCCTCAGCGCTGCGCTAGGTGCAGGACGCAGGCCGCGCGCTCTTGACGGGATCATAACCTGAGGTTTGTATGACCTGACCTTAAGGCGGGTCCGTCGGGCGACCGCGCTTCGGGGTCGAGACCGGTCTCCGGGACATCCCGGAGCCGGCTTCCCGGCCGCCGGGCGATCCGAGAGGGCGAACGATCGGCCGCGCCCGTCGGCGCGTCGGAGAGGCCGTGCATGCCGAGCGTGCTGTACTACGGCGACAACCTCGACATCCTGCTGCGCCATGTCCCGACCGAGTCGGTCGACCTCGTCTACCTCGACCCGCCGTTCCAGAGCGGACGCGACTACAACATCCTGTTCGAGGAGAAGGACGGCTCGAAGGCGGCCGCCCAGATCAGGGCGTTCGAGGACACCTGGGACTGGGACATCGCCGCGGCCCTGTCCTACGACCGGACGGTCAACGCGGGCGGTGCGGTCGGCTACACCCTCGAAGCCTTCCGCCAGATGCTCGGCGGCACGCCGATGCTGGCCTACCTCTCGATGATGGCGCCCCGCCTCGTCGAGCTGCGCCGGGTCCTGAAGGACACGGGCTCGATCTATCTCCACTGCGACGCCACCGCCGGCGCGCATCTCCGGCTGCTGATGGACGCCGTGTTCGGGCCGGAGAACTTCCGCAACGAGCTGTACTGGCACTACTACAACAAGATGCACGACAGCCGGAAGCGGCTGTTTCCCCGGGCGACGGACACGCTGCTGTTCTACGTGAAGGACGTGAGGACGGACTTCACCTATCAGCAGATCCGGGAGATGCGCGACGCGCCGGTGCGGCAGCTCGCGCGCAAGAAGGTCGACGGCCGGATCGTGAACGCCCGCGACGCGGAGGGCAACCTGATCTACCGGCTCAAGGAGGACCGGACCGTCGACAACGTCTGGCGCATCCCCTGCCTCCAGCCGGCGGACCGGACCCAGCGGATGGGCTACCCGACCCAGAAGCCGCAGGCCCTGCTGGAGCGGATCATCGAGGCCAGCAGCCGGCCCGGCGACGTCGTGCTCGACCCGTTCTGCGGCTGCGGGACGGCGGTCGCGGCCGCCCAGCATCTCGGGCGGCAGTGGATCGGCATCGACATCACGCATCTGGCGGTCAACCTGATCAAGTACCGCCTCCTGCACGGTTTCGGGCTCGAATCGGGGCGCGACTACCGGGTCGTCGGCGAGCCGACGACGCTCGTCGACGCGTGCCAGCTCGCGGGCGAGGATCGGCACCAGTTCGAGCACTGGGCCCTCGGGCTGGTGGGCGCGCGCAAGTCGGCCAAGGGCCGGGGGCCGGACCGCGGCATCGACGGGCAGATGACGTTCCAGGAGGGCGGCCCGGGCAGCGAGCACCGGCGCGTGCTCATCTCGGTCAAGTCCGGGGGCGTGGACGCGGGCGACGTCCGCGACCTCGCCGGCGCCGTGCAGCGGGAGAAGGCGGCGATGGGCTGGCTCGTCACCCTGGAGCCGATCACCAGGCCGATGCAGCGCGAGGCGGCGGATGC
Source organism: Methylobacterium amylolyticum (assembly GCF_030700245.1). Taxonomy (GTDB): domain Bacteria; phylum Pseudomonadota; class Alphaproteobacteria; order Rhizobiales; family Beijerinckiaceae; genus Methylobacterium. The sequence continues at coordinate 229,097 of NZ_JAUYZI010000002.1, read as the reverse complement.
GGGCTTCTACGTGTCGCCGTGGGGCGCGCATCCGCGCCTGCAGATCCGGACGGTGGAGCAGCTCCTGGACGGGCGGGCGTTCGACGCGCCGCCGTTCCAGCACGGGGGCACGACCTTCCAGCGGCCCCGGCGGCAGGAGCGCGTCGATCAGGGCCTGCTGTTCTGAACGACGCGGCGTTGACGGGCCCGCTGGCCCCGGCTTTGCTGGACCGGCCGAACCTCAAGGCCGCGAGAGTCCCGAGAGCATGCCCGTCGTCGCGCGCATCCAGGCGCTGGCCCCCGAGATGGCCGCGTGGCGGCATGACCTGCACGCCCACCCGGAACTCCTCTACGCCGTGGAGCGCACCGCCGGATTCGTGGCGGACCGGCTGCGCGACTTCGGCTGCGACGCCGTCGTCACCGGGGTCGGCCGCACCGGCGTGGTCGGGGTTGTCCGGGGGCGCGGCACGCGCTCGAACCGGGCGATCGGCCTGCGGGCCGACATGGACGCCCTGCCGATCCAGGAGGTGCGCGACCTGCCCTACCGCTCGACCGTGCCCGGCCGGATGCACGCCTGCGGCCACGACGGGCACACGGCGATGCTGCTCGGCGCCGCCAAGTACCTCGCGGAGACCCGCGCCTTCGACGGCGCCGCGGTGCTGATCTTCCAGCCGGCGGAGGAGGGCGGGGGCGGGGGCGAGGCGATGGTCGAGGACGGCCTGATGGAGCGGTTCGGGATCGAGGCGGTCTACGGGATGCACAACATCCCGGGGCAGGCGCTCGGCACCTTCGCCATCCGCCCCGGCCCGATCATGGCCTCGACCGACCGGTTCACGATCACGATCGAGGGCCGCGGCGGCCACGCGGCGCTGCCGCAGGCCGCCGTCGACAGCGTGCTGGTGGCGAGCCACGTGATCCTCGCGCTCCAGGGGATCGTCGCCCGCAACCTCGACCCGCTGCAATCGGCCGTCGTCTCGGTCTGCGCGCTGGAGGCGGGCGAGGCGTTCAACGTGCTGCCGCAGACCGTGACCCTGCGCGGCACCATGCGGACCCTGTCCGAGGACGTGCGCGCCCTGGTCAAGGACCGCATCGCCACCCTGGTGAGCGAGGTAGCGCGGGGCTTCGGGGCGGCCGGCACCGTGGCGTTCGGGATGAGCTACCCCGTCACCGAGAACCACCCGTCCGAGACGGACTTCATGGCCGGCGTGGCGGAAGCGCTGGTCGGCGCGGGACAGGTCGAGCGGGCGGTGGCGCCGATGATGGCGGCGGAGGACTTCTCCTACATGCTCGGCCGGCGGCCGGGCGCCTACATGTTCCTCGGCAACGGCGACAGCGCCGCCCTCCACCACCCGCACTACGACTTCAACGACGCCGCCGCCCCCTACGGCGCCTCGCTCTGGGCGCGGCTGATCGAGACCGGCCTGCCGCTCTCCGCGGAGTAGGACCGACGGCGGCTTACTCTGGCAGGTTTGCCCATGTCGGCGACGCGATGGCGGTGACGGTGTCCGGCGGGGCGATCCGTCAGGTCCACGCCTCGCGGCACGCCTCGACGATCGCGCCGTCGCCTGCGATCCGGTCCGGCATCCGCGGCGACGTCTCCCGCTCGGCTTGCGGTCCTCTCGCGCGCGACACATTCAAGCGATAATCCGCCTCGCATGCCCGCGCCGCAAAGCCCTGACGTGGAAACCCTGTCCCGCGAGGAACTCGTCGCCGAGGTCCGCCGCCTGCGCGCGCACTCGGCCTCGCTCGCACAGATGTTCGAGCAGGCCCCGAGCTTCATCGCCCTGCTCAGCGGCCCCGAGCATCGCTTCACGCTGACCAACGCCGCCTACCAGCGGGCCGTCGACGACCGCGACGTGACCGGCCGCACCGTGGCCGAGGCCCTGCCGGAGGCGGCGGCCCAGGGTTATGTCGACCTCCTCGACGCGGTCTTCCGAACCGGCCGGACGCACAGGGCGACGGGGGCCAGATTCGATGCTCAGGCCGTGCCGGGAGGGCCGGTCACCGAGCGCTACCTCGACTTCGTCTACCAGCCCATCACGGACGGGCACGGCGCGGTCAGCGGCATCTTCGTCGAGGGGCACGACGTCACCGAACGGATGCGGGCGGAGGCGGCCCTGCGCGAGAACGAGGCGCGCTACCGGACCCTGTTCGAGAGCATCGAGGTCGGGTTCTGCATCGTCGAGATGAAGTTCGAGGGCGCGCGCGCCGTCGACTACCGGATCGTCGAGGCGAACCCCGCCTTCGTGCGGCAGACCGGCGCCGACGTCGCCGGCAAGTGGGTGAGCGAGTTCGCCCCCGACTTGGAGCGACACTGGTTCGACACCTACGGCCGCGTCGCCCTGACCGGCGAGCCCGCGCACTTCGAGCACTATGCCGACGTGTTCGGGCGCTGGTTCGACGTGCGGGCCCTGCGCACCGGCGAGCCCGCGGCGAACCGGGTCGCCATCTTCTTCTCCGACATCACCGAGCGGCGCAGGGTCGAGCAGCGCGCCGAGGCCGGCGAGCGCGAGCTGCGCCTCATCGCGGACGCGCTGCCGGTGCTCATCGCCTTCATAGGCGCGGATCTCGTCTACCGCTTCGCCAACAAGGCCTACGAGGACTGGTTCTTCCTGCCGCCCGACCAAGTCATCGGCCGGAATGTCCGCGACCTGCTCAGCCCGGACGCCTACGCCGCGCGCGAGCCGTTCCTGGAGCGGGCGCTGGCGGGAGAGGCCGTCACCTTCGAGCTGGACTGGCCACACCGGGATGGACGCGCCCGCATCGCCGAGATCCGCTACCTGCCGCGCCGCGGGAAGGACGGGCGCGTCGACGGCTATCACGTGTTCGTGCAGGACGTGACCGCACGCAAGCAGACCGAGGTCGATCTCGCGCGCCAGGTCGCCGCCCGCACGGCCGAGCGCGACCAGGTCTGGCAGGCATCCTCGGACCTGCTCTGCGTCGCCAACTTCGACGGCTACTTCGTCAGTCTCAACCCGGCTTGGCCGAGGGCGCTCGGCTGGACCGAGGACGAGATGAAGGCGCGGCCGTTCCTCGACTTCGTCCATGCCGACGACGTCGGGCCGACGGTGCGGGCCGCGAGCGGGCTGTCGCGCGGCGAGGCTCAACTCACCTTCGAGAACCGCTACCGCCACAAGAACGGCGGCTACGTCTGGCTGTCCTGGAACGCGGTGCCGCGCGACGGCCTGATCTATTCCTCGGTGCGCGACGTCACCGCGATCAAGCGGCAGGCCGAGGCGCTGGCCAAGACCGAGGAGGCTCTGCGGCAGTCGCAGAAGATGGAGGCGGTGGGCCAGCTCACGGGCGGGCTGGCGCACGACTTCAACAATCTCCTGGCCGGCATCTCCGGTTCGCTGGAGTTGATGCAGACCCGGATGTCGCAGGGGCGAATGGGCGACCTCGACCGCTACATGACGGTCGCCCAGGGCGCGGCCAAGCGCGCCGCCGCCCTGACGCATCGCCTGCTCGCCTTCTCCCGGCGTCAGACCCTCGACCCCAAGCCCACCGACGTGAACCGTCTGGTCAAGGGTATGGAGGAACTCGTCCGGCGCACGGTCGGCCCGGCCATTCACCTCGAGGTCGTCGGTCTCGCGGGCCTGTGGCCGGCGCTGATCGACCCGGGCCAGTTGGAGAACGCGCTGTTGAACCTCTGCATCAACGCGCGCGACGCCATGCCGGACGGCGGGCGCATCACCATCGAGACGGCCAACACGTGGATCGACGCGGTCGGCTCCCGCCAGCACGACCTGCCGCCGGGCCAATACCTCGGCATCTGCGTGACCGACACCGGTACCGGCATGGCACCGGACATCATCGGCAAGGTGTTCGAGCCCTTCTTCACCACCAAGCCCACGGGCGAGGGCACCGGGCTCGGCCTGTCGATGGTCTACGGCTTCGCGCGTCAGTCCGGCGGGCAGGTGCGGATCTATTCCGAACTCGCGCAGGGCACGACGGTCTGCCTCTACCTGCCGCGCCACTACGGCGAGGCCGACGCGGACGACGTCGCCCGCAAGCTCGCCGAGGTCGAGCGCGCGGGTCAGGGCGAGACGGTCCTGATCGTGGACGACGAGCCCTCGGTGCGCATGCTGGTCACCGAGGTGCTGGAGGATCTGGGCTACACGGCCATCGAGGCGGCCGACAGCGTGGCCGGACTGAAGGTGCTGCAGTCGGACGTGCGCATCGATCTGCTGGTCACCGATGTCGGGCTGCCTGGCGGCATGAACGGGCGCCAGATGGCCGATGCCGGCCGTGAGCGGCGGCCGGACCTGAAGGTGCTGTTCATCACGGGCTACGCCGAGAACGCGGTGCTGGGAAACGGCTACCTTCGTCCCGGGGTGCAGGTCCTGACCAAGCCGTTCGTGCTGGAGACGCTCGCCACGCGCATCAAGGATCTCATCGCCGAGCCTTGACGACACGGTCGACCTTCGAGCGGTGGAGCCTCCGGGAAAACCCGGAGCGGTTGCGTGACCATGGCCGAACGGGGGCCGCGCGCGCCGACGCGACGCCCATGTGCGAGGGCGGGCAGATGCGCCAAGACTGGCGGATTGCAGAATCCGGCGGTTGGGAGGAACGGGAAGATCTGAAGTCGCGTGTTCCACAGCACGCCGGACCTGTCGGTGCACGCGTATGCCCGGGTCACGCCGCCGGCGCATCCGGCGATCCTGCTGGAGAGCCTCGATGGTCCTCGCCCACCGCTTCGCACTGCCCGTCGGCCTCATCGCGCCGACCGTCGCTCTGATCGCGCTCACCGCGACCGGGTCGTTCACCCCTGCCGCCGCTCAGGCCCAACCTCCGATCAAGAGCGCGCAGGATGCCGCGTGCCGGGACGAGGCCCAGGGCCGTGTCTTCAACGCGCCGAACCCGCAGGGGCTGTCCATGTACGACCTGGGCGCCCAGATCTATCGCGCATGCATGCAGCGGTCGCAATCCGGGACCGGGGCCGGGCGGGGCAGGCGTCGCCAGCCGGAATAGGACCCGCTCGCGGCTCGCTGCCCGGGCGAGGCCCCGCGAGGCCGACGGCCTGTCGCGGGCCCCCCGGCCGACGGCCTCCCCGTTCTCCGGGCCGGTGTCCTTCCCCCCGGCCGCTCACCGGCGCAGACTGAAGACGCGTCGGAGACCGTCCATGCGCCTCGCCCGTCTCGTTCCCGCCGTCATCCTCGCGCTCGCGGCCCCGGCACGGGCGGACGATCCGGAGGTCGACCTCGCCCTGGTGCTGGCCGTCGACGTGTCCCTCTCGATGAAGCCCGAGGAGCAGCGGGTCCAGCGCGAGGGATACGTCGCCGCCTTCCGCTCCGAGGCCGTTCAGGGGGCGATCCGCCTCGGCCTCATCGGCCGCATCGCGGTGACCTACGTCGAATGGGCCGGCGACGGCAACCAGATCGTCGTCGTCCCCTGGACGATCATCGGCACGCGCGCGGAGGCGGAGGGTTTCGCCGGCCGGTTGGCGCTGACGCCGCCGCGGCGGGCGGTGTGGACCTCGATCTCCGGCGCCATCGACTTCTCGGCCAAGCTGCTGCGGGAGGCGGGGGTCACCGCGACGCGGCAGGTGATCGACGTGTCCGGCGACGGACCGAACAACGACGGTCGCGACATCGTCCAGGCCCGCGATGCCGCGGTGGCGGCCGGCATCGTCGTCAACGGCCTGCCGCTGATGATCCAGGCCCCGACCGGGCCCTACGACATCCCCGACCTCGACCTGTACTACCGGGACTGCGTGATCGGCGGGCCGGGCGCCTTCATGGTGCCGGTGCGCGAGCCCGGCGAGTTCGCCACGGCGATCCGCACGAAGATCGTTCGCGAGGTCGCCGATGCCGCCGAGCCGGCGCCGCGCGCTCAGCCGGTGCAGGCGTTCAGCCCCGCCCGGTGCGCGGAGACGGGGCGGCAGGACCGGTATCGCTTCGACCCGTGAAGGGCCCGGCACGCAACACGCGGCGCAATCATCGCGAAACCGAGCTTAACCATAAGCCCCCCGACGGCCGGTCCACGGCTGCCGCGACGAGGAGGACACGATGACAAAGCCGATCACCTCGACGACCCGCATCATCGACGCCGCCTGGACGGTCGGCATCGCGGCCGTGCTCGTCATGCACGCCCAGTTCCTGGTGCTGCCGCCCCACGTCGTGTGAGGGGAAGCCGTCGGTCGAGGCCGGCCGGGCGCGATCCGCGCCGGGTCCGGCGCGGCGCCGTCGTGCCCGCTCTGGCCGAGGGGCGAGCGCGGGTCGGGACGGCGACCGACCCTGGGGCTCGATCTGCGACGATCGCGATCACTCCGGCGACGCGGCGATCACGGGCGCCGCGCGTTCCCTCCGCGTGCGACCCGAGACCGTGCCCGCCCACGGCACGCGTCCGGTTCGGGCACGGGGCGAGGCGTAGCCGTGGAAGCCGACGCGATGCGAGAGGCGTTGACCGTCTACTACGATGGCGGCTGCCCGCTGTGCCGGGCCGAGATCGGACACTACCGCCGCTGTGCGGGGGCCGAGCGGATCGCCTTCGTCGACGTGGGGCGGGCGGCGCCGCGGACCGCCCTCGGGCCGGACCTCGATCGCGATGCGGCGCTGGCCCGCTTCCACGTGCGCGGCGGGGACGGGCGGCTCGTATCCGGCGCGGCGGCGTTCGCGCGGCTGTGGCGCGCGCTGCCGGCTTGGCGCTGGCTCGGCCGGCTCGTCGACCTGCGCGTGTTCGGGCTGCAACCGGTGCTGCCGCTCGCGGACGCCGCCTACCGTCTGTCGCTGCCCCTGCGCCCGCGTCTGGCGCGGCTGATCGCGCGTCGGCGGCGCTGAGGCCGGTCGAGGATGGCCGCGCGGACCGTGCACTACGTCGGGTTCCGGGACGACCGCTACTGGAACGCCTACCGGATCTTCGGCGGCCCGCGCATGATCCACCGGCGGTGGGATTTCTACGCGACCCGCGATGTCGGTCCCGACGACGTGGTGGTGTTCGCCGAGGGCGACGAGACGCAGCCCGTGGCCGGGCGCAACGCCACCGACATCGATGAGCGGTTCCTGTAGACCGGGCGCGGGCATCTCGAATCGGGCGCCCTGAGGCGGTCGGGCCTGCGTCCTGGTGACGGCCGCTCCGGTCTGGACCTTCGGACGCCGCCGGATGCCGGCACGGGTGACCGGTACGACCGTTCCGGCGGCGGGCGAGACGACCGGGGCGACTGACGCGATGGGCCGTGCGGATTTCCGAGAGGCACACCGCCGCGCACGAAAAAACCCGCCGCAGCGAGGCCGGGCGGGCTTCAGTGGTCTCTTGGGAGGAGCCCATGTTCTAAGCTCGGCCGCGGCGCCGAGCCATGCCGCTGGACGCAGGGCAGGTGCGCGGAACGCGGGTGAAGGACCGGTGATCGGAAGGGGATTCGGCAAGACGCGCCCGGACCGCGTGTTCCCGCCGGCCGCGCCGGTCAATCGCAGCGCGTGAACCGCCGAACGAAGACGTTGCCGTCCTCGTCGATGTAGCGGCGCCTGACCACGTAGCAGTCGCCGCCATCGTCGGCGCTGGCCGCGACCGCCGCGCCGACCGCCCCGGCGGCCAGCCCGATGCCGAGCCCGGCCCCCGCCATCGCCCAGCCGTTCGGCCCCTTGTTCGGGCCGTAGCCGCCGTATCCGCCGCCATAGCCGCCCCCGTAGCCCGGCACCTTCGCCGGGCCGCCGACCGGAGGCTGCCCGACCGGCGGCAGCTTGGGCTTGCCGGGCTGGAAACCGCCGACCTGCTTCACGCCGCCCGGCTTGAGGGCGTTCGGGTTGATATGCGGCTGCGCGTGCGGGTTGAACTTGGCCTGACCGCCCTGGGGAAAGGCCAGGGCCGGTCCGACACTCACCAAGCCGGCGACGGTTGCGGCGAGGAGCGTCCGGGAAGCGTTCGCGAACATTGTCGTCCCTCCATCTGACAGGGCGCGGCGCGCGTCCTGCTTGAGGTATGGATGGGCGGATATTGATTTGATCGCGGTGCGACGGCGCACGCAATCAGTCGTTCCGTCGCTCTCGCGCCGCGAGACCTGCGCGGCGGATGGCGGCTGTGCCGGGGACGGTCTTCGGCCCGAGGCGATACCGGTATTCGCGCGTGCGTCGACCCGGCATCGCGCGATCCGCCTCGGGCGCCCTTGGCGCGGTCACCCTTCGTGCGGTCACCCTTCGCGCATGCGCCCTGGGCGCGGTCATCCTTCGGGCCTCGCGCGGGAGCCGCCTTCGGGGCGCGACCCGGACGGTCATCGCAGGTCCCCGTAATCGTGCAGGTCCCCGTAATCGTGGGTGTACGAGCCCGGCACGAAATGCTCGAAGCTCTGGGTCCAGCGATGGCCCGGCCAGAGGTAGTCGACCCGCCCCGCCGCGGGGCGGTAGACGGCCGTGTAGACCGTGGTGAAGTCGGCGCGACGCGCGTAGAGCGGCGGCTCGAAGAACCGATCCTGCAACGTCGCCAGGGTGGTCGACGGCGCGGCGAGCGCATCGGTCAGCACGCGCTCGCGCAACGCCGAGCGCGATGCGGCCGACACCCGCTCCTGATGGTTGGTGCAGGTCCTCCGGCGCGTCACCGCCGGCTTGCGGTTCGGTCCGAGGAACAGCGTGGCGTGGTCGCCCGACGCGTCCAGCAGCGTCACGTTGTGGAGTTGCGTGACGGGCAATCGGCAGAGCGCGGCTCTCGCCTCGCCGACGGATCGGCAGGTCTCGAGCACGTAGCGCAGCACCAGGATGATCGCGAACCCGACGCCGCGCCTGCCGATGCCGCCGAGCGTGCAGCTCGCCACCAGCCCGTCGTCGTTCATCCCGTCGAGGCACCCGCCCCAGGGCCGCTGCGCCATCGCGATCACGCGCCGCCCCGACCACGCGGTCAGCTCGATCCGGCCGGTGACGACCTCCAAGGGAAAGTCGTAGTTGCGCACCAGGGCGGGACCGTCGGGCCCGAGCCACACGGCCTGGCTGCACCCTTGCGGCCGCGAGGCGGGGCGGTAGTGGCTGAGGATGCGGTGGGCGAGGTCGTCGCTGCCGACCATCCCGCACGCCTCGTCGTAGCGCGGCAGCAGTTCGGGCATATGCTGCCGCAGGGCGGCGCGGCACTCGGCCGCCGTCGGCGGCGCCTGCGGCCCCTCGCCGATGTACCAGCGGGCGGCCTCCGCGCGCCCCGCCCGGAAACGATCCAGCCACGCCGCGCCGGGGCGGTCCTCGCGCTCGGCGATGAAGGTCTTGCGCACGGTCTCACGCGCCTGCGGCAGGGCCCGCGATCCTATGCGCGATCCGCGGAAGGCTTCCACCCGCTGCGATGTCGCGGGATCGCCACGGCCCGGGCCCGGTGGTCGCCGGGATCGCCGTCGCGCCAAGGTTTGCGACTTCTGTCGCAGCTTCGCGCCCGCCCAGGTCCGGCCTGCCGGCTGCCCGCCTCAGCAATCATATCGTATCCTCCCGGGCGGCACGGTCATGAAAAGATCGGGTCAGGGTCCGCGCGGTACCGGCACCCAAGTTCGCAGGCCATCTCCGCGCTCGGAGGCAGTAACTTGAGGTGGTTTTGTTGCGGTGCATATGCTACCTGGTTGAGTTCTGCGCCAGCTTGCTTCCGATCCAGTGGGACCATGCTATAAGCTTCGTGCCAATACAGGATGTCTGCGTGCTGTCAGGGGTTTCGAAGGTTGCAGAGAATTTTTTCAACTGAGGGAGTGCCGGAACAGCATCGATTTTCTCTGTGGCGGGACGTCTGTGAAGATCGCCTCATCCCGATGTCGCAGAATTATGTCGGCGATGGCAGGTTTCACGCAACGATAGACGGCACGCGCGTCGGAGATTTGGGATTCACGAAATTCTCCCTCGGCGATCTGAGGGCCTCGACGACGCGACAGACGATTCGCCAGCAGATCAACGGGCCGGACCGGTTGTTCATGAGCCTGGTCCTGTCCGGATCCGTTTGTGCTTCGCAGAATGACAGATCGATCCGGGACTCGGTCGGCGATTTCTCGATACGCGATCCGAGCACGCCGTGGACGATCGAGCACAGGGGGGCGAGCGAAGTCCTGGCCATCGAGATCCCGCGGGATCGTCTGGAGAGCCTGCTGGGCTCGGCCCGCCACTTCGTCGGGTTGACCGTGGGCGGCAACCTGCCGACCACGGTCCTGGCCCGGTCCTTCCTGCACGACCTCGTGCGTCTCCGGGAGCAACTCGCGCCCGAAGCGGCCGAACGCATGGCGTCGGTGGCGATCGACCTCGTCGCCGCGAGCCTCGCCGAGCGGATGGCGATGGACAGGCCGAAGTCCCTCGCGCCGTTTGCCCCCGGCGCGACCGACGGCTGCGACGACCCCGACACGGCCGCGATCCGCGAGGCCCTGCTGATCCGCGCGCACCGGCTGATCGAGCAGAGCCTGCACCGGCCCGACCTGACGCCCGCGCGCCTGGCGGCCTCGCTCGGGATCTCGGTGCGCACGCTACACTTCGTGTTCGAGCCGGGCGGCGTGAGCTTCAGCCGCTACGTGCTCGCCCGGCGGCTGGCGCGGGCCGATCGGCTGCTGCGGGAGGCGGCGCACCTGTCGGTGACGGAGGTCGCCTACGCCAGCGGGTTCCACAGCCTCTCGACCTTCTTCCGCTGCTATCGCGCCGCCTACGGCGCCCCCCCGGGCGAGCGGCGGGCCGAGGTCGGACGCGCGCGGTACGGGTCGGGCCATCCGGCCTGACCGCAGCGCCGGGGACCCGTCGGACCAGGCGCACGATCCGCCTCGTCGCCGACCCCGAACGCCGCCGTCCGGGCACGCGGCCGCTCGCAGCGACCATCCTGGCGCCACCGTCGCGCCACGTTGCGGGGATCAACCGGCCGCGCACAGCGAATCACAGGGGCGCCGGATGAGCTTCTTGCACGACCTGCCGATCACCGACCTGATCACGCATTACGGCTACGTCGCCATCTTCGTCATCATCACCCTGGAAAGCGCCGGCCTGCCCCTGCCGGGGGAGACCGTGCTCCTCACCGCGGCCGCCTACGCCGGCAGCACCGGCCAGCTCAACATCGGCCTCGTGGTGGCGCTGGCGGCGACCGCGGCCATCCTCGGCGACAATGCCGGCTACTGGGTCGGGCGCCGCTGGGGCCTGCCGCTGCTGCTGCGCAAGGGCCACCTGATCGGCCTCGACCACGGACGGCTCAAGCTCGGGCAGTACCTGTTCCGCCAGCACGGTGGGAAGATCGTGTTCTTCGGCCGCTTCACCGCGATGCTGCGCGCCTTCGCGGCGGTGCTGGCGGGAGTGAACAAGCTCGACGCGCGCCAGTTCTTCGCCTTCAACGCGCTGGGCGGCGTGGCCTGGGCGTCGATCATGGGGTTCGGCGCCTACCTGTGCGGGCGCTCGATCGAGAACGTGATGGGGCCGGTCGGCCTCGCGCTGCTGGGCCTCGTGGTGCTCGGCGCGGTGGCGCTGTGGCTGTTCATGCGCCGGCACGAGGCGCGCCTGATGGCCGCCGCCGAGGCCGCGATCCCGGGCCCGCTCGTCGCCGGGATGGCCGAGGACGGGCCCGCGCTGCCGGCCGTGCCGGCTCGGGCGGCGGCGGCCGGTCCGGATCCGGACCGGGCTGCCGGTCCGCGGGTCCGGGGCCCGGCGGCGCCGATGCCGTGGTGGTTCAAGGTTCCCGTGCTGCTCCTCCTGGCGACCGTCGGCATGACGGTGGCGTCCTGGGAGGACGGCGTGACGGGCGGCCTCTACGGCCGGCTCGTCGGCGCCATCGGCTTCGACGCCGTCCTGGCGATCCTCCTCGTGCCCGGTGCCCTCCTCGCCCTGCTCGGCTGGCGCCTGAGGCATCCGCAGCGCTCGGCCGACGACGCGGACGGCGACGAGCGCGCGGTCGGCCTCGCGGCGTAGCCCCGGGAGACCGACCGCGCGGGCTCAGAAGGATTCGTCGAGCATCGCCCGGTAATCCGCGGCCGAGGCCTCCCGCGGGTTGGTCCTGTGGCTGTGGTCGGCGAGCGCGCCGGCGACGACGCGGTCGAACAGGTCGCGCGTCACCCCCAACCCGGACAGGGTCGTGGGCAGGCCCAGGGCCCCGGTCATCGCCGCGACCGCGGCCTCGACCGTCTCTCCGGGCGCGAGGCCCATCGCCTGCGCCAGGCGCTCCAGCTTCCGCTCCTCCCGCACCGAGGGGGCGTCGCGGTTGAAGCGCAGGACGGCCGGCATGAAGACCGCGTTGAGGGTGCCGTGGTGCAGCCGCGGATCGATGCCGCCCAGCGCGTGGCTGAGGCTGTGCACGCAGCCCAGGCCCTTCTGGAAGGCCATGGCGCCCATCGTGGCGGCGATCGCCATGTCCGCCCGCGCCCCGCGGTCGTCCGGCCGCTCGGTCGCCGTCCGGATGCTCGACCACGCCCGCCGGAGACCCTCCAGCGCGATCCCGTCCGCGGGCGGGTTGAAGGACGGCGCGAGGTAGGTCTCGATGCAGTGGGAGACCGCGTCCATCCCGGTCGCGGCCGTGAGCCCCGGGGGCAGGGTCATCGTCAGCTCGGGATCGACGATCGCCGCCCGCGGGATCAGGTGCGGCGACAGGAGCCCGACCTTGCGCCCGTCATCGAGGATGAGGATCGCGCCGCGGCCGACCTCGCTGCCCGTGCCGGACGTGGTCGGGACGGCGATCGTCGGGTAGGTCCGCGCCGTGATCCGCTCGGCCCCGCCCTCGATGACCGCGAAGGTCTTCAGGGGACCCGGATGCGCGGCGACCACGGCCACGGCCTTGGCGAGGTCCAGCGCCGACCCGCCGCCGATCGCGACGATGCCGTCGGCCTGCGCGTCCGCGAAGACGGCCGCGGCCTCCCGGACCGCCGCCTCGTTGGGGTTGCCCGGCGTCCGGTCGAAGACGGCGGGCGGCGCACCGCCGAGGATCTCCGTGACCTGCTCGACGAGGCCGAGGTCGCGGACGCCGCGGTCCGTGACGATCATCGGACGCGCGATCCGCGCGAGTTCCAGTTCCCCCTTCAACGTCCGCAGCTCGCCGAAGCCGAACTGCACGCGCGTGACGTAAGTGATCAGGGCCAAGGCCGCCTCCCGTCTCAGGTCTGCCCGCTTCTCGACGGCCGCGCGCGGGCCGATCTCGGCGCACGCGGCCTGTGTCGGGCAAACCCGGATGGGCCGGGATGGTCCGGCTGTAAATCCGCCGTATGAGCATACGGGTATAACCGGAGGGAAACCCTGGATGGCGCCCACCCGTGCCGTGCCCCGGGCGCGCGACCGCGTCGTCCGGCCCGCGACGTTCAGGCTCGCCCGGCTCGCCACGACGGGCCGGGACCAGCGCCACCTGTCCGAGGGGGCGTGGAGCCGGATGCGGATCGGTGCGATCATCGGGGCGTCCCGTCCGTCGCGGAAACGATCCGGCCACAGGGGCGGCGTCGCGTCTCGCCGCCGCCGCAGGGACTCGGGAGCGTCACGATGACCGGACCGTGCGATCTCCGCCTGACGGGCGCGACCCTGGCCGACGGCCGGCGCGTCGCGATCGATGTCGCCGCCGGACGCGTCGCCGCGCTGCGGTCCGCGCACGAGCCCGGCCCCCCGGCCGGGGCCGAGATGGACCTCGGCGGCGCCCTGGTCCTGCCCGGACTGACCGACGGCCACCTCCACCTCGACAAGACCATGCTCGGCGTCGACTGGCGGCCCCACCGCGCCCTGCCGTCCATCCGGGCGCGGATCGACGACGAGAAGGACTACCGGCGCCGGGTGCGGATGCCGATCGCCGAGCGGGGCGCCGCGGCGCTGCTCGAAGCCGCGCTGCGCGGCGGCACGACGAGCCTGCGCACCCACGTCGACATCGACGACGTGACCCGGCTCGATCACCTCGCCCAGGTGCTCGACCTGCGCGCGCGCTGGGCGGACCGGATCGCCATTCAGGTCGTCGCCTTCCCCCAGAGCGGGATCCTCGCGTGCCCGCCCGTGGCCGGATACCTCGACGAAGCGCTGCGGATGGGCGCCGACGCGGTCGGCGGCCTCGATCCGGACGGCATCGACGGCGACCGCGACGGCCAGCTCGACGTGGTCTTCGGCCTCGCCGAGCGCCACGGCCGCGCGGTCGATATCCACCTCCACGACGGCGGGTCGGCGGGCCTCGACACGATCGACGCGATCGTCGCCCGCACCCGGGCGGCCGGCCTCGGCGGCCGGGTCACGGTCAGCCACGCCTTCGCCCTGGCCGAGGCCGACGAGAGCCGTCTGTGCCGAACGGCCGAGGCCCTGCGCGAGGCCGGCGTCGCGATCCTGTCCAGCGTCCCCGGGGGACCCCGCTGCCCCCCGATCCCCCGCCTGCGCGCGCTCGGCGTCCCGGTCTTCCTCGGCTCCGACAACGTGCGGGACTGCTGGAACCCGGCCTCCGTCCTCGGCATGATCGAGCGCGCCGCCCTGGCGGCCTACCGGTTCGACCTGCGGCACGACGCGGATCTCGCCGGGCTGCTCGACCTCGTGACCGCGGTGCCCGCGCGCGTCGCGGGGCTCGGGCCGGGGGTGATCGCCCCGGGCGTCCGCGCCGACCTCGCGGTCTTCGACGCGCGCCACGTGCCGGAGGTCGTGGTCGAGCGCCGGGCGCCGGCTCTGGTCCTGTCGGGCGGCGCCGTCGTGGTGGACCGGCGGGCGGCCCGCCCCTGAAAGCGCGGCGTCTTGATGCCGTGAGACCGTCGGCGCACGGTCGCGCCCGCCATGAACGACCGCGCGCTCCGCTACTTCCTCGCCGTCGTGCGCGCGGGCTCCGTCCGCGCCGCCGCCGACACGCTGAACGTGGCCGCCTCGGCGGTGAGCCGCCAGATCATCGAGATGGAGGCGGGCTGCGGCGAGGCGCTGCTGGAGCGCCTGCCGCGCGGGGTGGTGCCGACCGAGGCCGGCCGCATCGTCGCCGAGCACGCCCAGCGGCAGGCCGACGAGGCCGCGATCCTGGAGGACAGGCTCAGGCGCCTGCGCGGCGTGCAGCAGGGCACGATCCGGCTGCAATGCGGCGGCGGCTTCCTCGTCGACTTGCTCGACAACGGTCTGGCCGGGTTCGCGCGGGTCCACCCCGGCATCGCCTACCAGGTCTCCCTCGGGACCACCGACAGCATCCTCGACGCCGTGGCGCAGGGGGACGCCGATATCGGCCTCGCCTACAACCCGCCCGCGCGCCCGGAGATCGTCGGCGTCGTCACCGCGCGCCAGCCCCTGTTCGCCGTGCTGCCCAAGGGGCACCCGCTGGGGCACCCGCTCGCGCGCGCCGCGGGCCCCGTGGCGCTGCGCAGCTTCGCGGCGGAGCCCGCGGTGCTCCTGCCGCCGGATCACGGCGTCCGCAAGCTGCTCGGGCGGGTGGAGGCGGACGAGGGCTTCCGGCTCGTCGTCCGGATGGAGACGACCTCGTTCGAGGCGCACCGCCGCTTCGTCCGGGCCGGGATGGGCGTCGGCTTCCTGCCGCGCTTCGCCGTCGCGGCAGAGTTGCAGGCCGGGACCCTGCACGCGGTGCCCCTGCGCGAGGTGATCCTGTCGGAGGCTACGGCCCACCTCGTCGTGCGCGCCGGCCGGCGCCTGCCGGAGGCCCTGTCGCGCATGCTGGGCTGGCTCGCGGACCACCTCGTCGCGTTCCGGCCCCTGTCCTGAGGTCCGTGTTGCCGATTTTCGCACGGTTCGTGCGGAATTCGATTGTTGTGGCAACGTTGGCCGGCGCCGATACCTGTCCTCGGCGGAGGAAGGAATCGCGATGGCCATCACGACCGTCGGCGTCGTCGGGCTCGGCAACATGGGCCTCGGTATGGCCGCGACGCTGGTCCGCAAGGGCTTCGACGTGCTCGGCTTCGACATCAGCGACGCCCGGCGCGCGGCCGCCGAGGCCGCCGGCGTCGCGTTCGTACCCGAGCTCGGCGCGGTGCTGCGGCGGGCCGACGCCCTGGTCTTCTCGCTGCCGCTGGCGCGGGACGTGGAGGCGGTGGTGACGGTCGCGGGCGGGCTCCTGTCCCGGACCGACCGGCGGGTCGTGGTGATCGACACCTCGACCTCCGATCCGGGCACCACGCGCCGCCTCGCCGGCCGCCTCGCCGAGGCCGGCCACGCGCTCCTCGACGCGCCGGTCAGCGGCGGCCCGTCCGGGGCGGCCGAGGGGACCCTGACGATGATGGTCGGAGGCTCGGAAGCCGACTACGCCCTGGCCGAGCCGGTGCTGACGGCGCTGTCGGCGCGGGCGCCGCATGTCGGCCCGTCGGGAGCCGGCAACATCGTCAAGCTCGTCAACAACCTCCTCGTGGCCGCCCACCTCGTCACCACCGGCGAGGCGATGCGGCTGTCCGAGGCCGCCGGGCTCTCAGCCGAGGAGGCGGTCAAGGTCGTCAACACCGCCACCGGGCGCAGCGCGATCAGCGAGGTGATGTTCCCCCGCTGGATCCTGTCGAACAGCTTCGACAGCGGCTTCTCCGCCGGGCTGATGCGCAAGGACGTGCGCCTCGCCCTCGAACTGGCCGCCGAGAGCGCGGTCGACCTGCCGCTCTCCGCCCATGTCGGGCGGATCTGGGAGGGGACGCGCGAGGCCATCCCCGACGGGGCCGACTTCACCCGCATGGCCGATTACCGCGACGCGACGGGAGCGCACTGATGTCCACGAGCCCGCGATCCGACGTCGAGGGGCGGGTGGCCGCCCTCCTGTCCGACCTGCTGCCCGGCGGCCGGATCGGCAGCCTCGTGGCGGGCGAGGTCGTGGCCGGCACGGGCGCGCGCCTCGACCTCGTCAACCCGGCCGACGGCCGCGTCTTCGCGGGGTTTCAGGATGCCGGCCCGCCGGTGGTCGAGGCGGCGATGGCCGCCGCCCGCGACGGTCAGCGCGCGTGGTGGAGCATGAGTGCCGCGGCCCGCGGCCGGGCGATGTGGGCGGTGGCCGCCCTGGTGCGCCGGCACGCCGAGGCGCTGGCCGAGCTGGAGACGCTCTCGGCCGGCAAGCCGATCCGCGACACGCGCGGCGAGGTCGCCAAGGTCGCCGAGATGTTCGAGTACTACGCCGGCTGGTGCGACAAGCTCCACGGCGAGGTCATCCCGGTGCCTACCTCGCACCTGAACTACACCCGGGCCGAGCCCTTCGGCACCGTCGTCCAGATCACCCCGTGGAACGCGCCGGTCTTCACCGCCGGCTGGCAGATCGCGCCGGCGATCTGTGCGGGCAACGCGGTGGTGCTCAAGCCCTCCGAGCTGACGCCGCTGACCTCGCTCGCCCTCGGCGTGCTGTGCGACCGCGCCGAGGGGATGCCGCGCGGCCTCGTCTCGGTGCTGGCCGGCGCCGGCCCGACCACCGGCGCCGCCGCGGTGGCCCACCCCGACACACGCCTCGTCGTGTTCGTGGGCTCGGCCGAGGCCGGCGCGCAGATCGCGGCGGCGGCGGCGCGCAACATCGTGCCGAGCGTGCTCGAACTCGGCGGCAAGTCCGCCAACATCGTCTTCGCCGACGCCGACCTCGGCCGCGCGCTGGTGGGGGCGCAGGCGGCGATCTTCGGCGGCGCCGGGCAGAGCTGCGTCGCGGGCTCCCGGCTCCTCGTGCACCGCTCGATCCACGCCGAGTTCGTGGCGCGGCTGGCGCACGCCGCCGAGCGCATCCCGGTGGGCCTGCCGACCGACCCGGCCACGCAGATCGGCCCGATCAACAACCGCCGCCAGCGCGACAAGATCGAAGGCATGGTCGAGGCCGCCTCCGCAGCGGGCGCCACGGTCGCGGCGGGCGGGGGCTGCCCCGCGGCCCTGCGGGACAGCGGCGGCTTCTACTTCGGCCCGACGGTTCTCGACGGCGTCGCCCCGGACGCGGCCATCGCCCGCGAGGAGGTGTTCGGCCCGGTGCTGGCGGTCCTGCCCTTCGACGGGGAGGAGGAGGCGGTGGCGCTGGCCAACGCCACGCCCTACGGCCTCGCCGGGGCGGTCTGGACCGGGGATGTCGGGCGCGCCCACCGGGTCGCGGCGGCGGTGCGGGCCGGGACGTTCTGGGTCAACGGCTACAAGACGATCAACGTCGCCTCGCCGTTCGGCGGCTTCGGGCGCTCGGGCTTCGGCCGCTCCTCGGGGCGCGAGGCGCTGATGGCCTACACGCAGACCAAGAGCGTGTGGGTGGAGACCGCCGCGCAGCCGGGCGTCGCCTTCGGCTACGTCGGGTAGGAGCGCGGGTCGAGGGCGGTCATCGGACGACGCAGGACGGCCGCCCGGGCGGCGGGCAGGGGGAGAGGTCTCATGGCAAGCGATGCGCTCGTCCGCGACGGCGGAGGATCCGCGGACGCGGTGGGCGGCGGCGGCAAGGCCAAGCTGTTCCTGCTCGCCCTGGTCATCGTCGCCATCGCCGAGGCGATCGGCAACATCAGCATCCCGATGGGCGCCGGCAAGATCGTCCTGCTGCCTCTGCTCTGGGCGCTCCTGCTCGGCGGCGCGCTCGGCCTCGCGAGCCCGCGGCTGCCGCCCGCCCTGCGCCTGACCTACCCGTCGCAGGCCGCGGCCGCCGCCTATCTCCAGCCGGCCCTGCTGATCTTCATCGCCAAGCTCGGGCTGCTGGTCGGCGGCTCGCTGCCCAAGATCCTCGCCTCGGGCTGGGCGCTGGTGTTCCAGGAATTCGGCCACTTCTTCGGGACCATGGTGTTCGGCCTGCCCGTGGCGCTGCTGCTCGGCATCAAGCGCGAGGCGATCGGCGCGACGTTCTCGGTGGGCCGGGAGCCGAGCCTCGCGATCATCGGCGAGCGCTACGGCATGGATTCCCCGGAAGGGCGCGGCGTGCTCGCCGAGTACCTGACCGGCACGGTGTTCGGCGCCGTGTTCATCGCCGTGCTGGCCGGCCTCATCGCCAGCCTGAACCTGTTCCACCCCCTCGCCCTGGCGATGGGCGCGGGCGTCGGCTCCGGGAGCATGATGGCGGCGGCCTCGGGCGCCATCGCCGCGCAGCAGACCCCCGAGGTCGCCAAGGAGGTCGCGACCTTCGCCGCCGCCAGCAACCTCGTGACCACCACGATCGGGACCTACTTCACCCTGTTCCTGTCCCTGCCCTTCACCGTCTGGGCCTACGGCAAGCTCGAACCGATCCTCGGCCGCAACCGGCCCGGTGCCGTCCGGGAGGCCGATCCGGCCACCGCGGCCTCCGGGCCGGTGACGGCCCACCCGGAGGTGCGCATCGGCCTGCCCGAGACGCTCGTCGCGTGGCTGCTGATCGGCGCCTACGGGCTGATCGGCAACTGGCTCACCTACGGCGTGGTCCCGGACGCCTCGGTGATCGCGGGCATGGCGATCATCCTGGGCGTCGTGGTGGTCGGCTGGATCATCTACCTGCTGTGCGGCCGCAAGCTGCCGGCGGTGCTGTGGGTCTCGATCATCGGCATGGCGCTGACCTACCCGGGCACGCCCTACGCCGCCGAGGTCGCGGCGCTGACGGGCAAGCTCAACTTCCTCGCCCTGGCGACGCCGATCCTGGCCTTCGCCGGCCTGTCGATCGCCAAGGACGTCCCGGCGTTCCGGCAGCTCGGATGGCGGATCGTGGTCGTCTCGTTCATGGCGAATGCGGGGACGTTCCTCGGCGCGGCGATCATCGCGCAGTTCTTCATGCACGCGCCGCCCGCGTGATCCGGTAGGCTGCCGGTTCGCGCGGTCCGTCCCGACGGGCGAGGCGCCGGAGGAGTGGTTCGATGCGCATCGACGCGGACGTCGTCTCCCGGATGGTCCACCTGCGCCGGGACCTCCACGCCCATCCCGAGCTGGCCTACAAGGAGGTCCGCACGGCGGCGCTGGTCGCGCGCGAGCTGGCGGCGTGCGGGTTCGCCGTGCACGAAGGCCTCGGCGGCACGGGGGTGGTGGGGTCCCTGAGCCGCGGGGCCGGGCCCTCCGTCGGGCTCCGGGCCGACATGGACGCGCTGCCGATCCAGGAGGCGACCGGCCTTCCGCACGCGTCCCGCACCCCCGGCGTGATGCATGCCTGCGGCCACGACGGCCACGTCGCGATGCTGCTCGGCGCGGCGCGCCACCTCGCGGGGCGCGCCGACCTCGCCGGAACGGTGCACGTCATCTTCCAGCCGGCCGAGGAATGCGCGGGCGGCGGCCGGGCGATGGTGGATGACGGCCTGTTCCGGCTCTTCCCCTGCGAGACGGTCTGGGGCCTGCACAACTGGCCGGGGCTTCCGCTCGGCACCTTCGCGACGCGGGCGGGGGCGATCATGGCCTCCCTCGACACGTTCGAGATCCGGGTCAACGGCGCCGGCACCCACGCGGCGATGCCCGAGCGCGGGATCGACACGCTCGTCGTGGCGTCCGAGACCGTCCTCGCCCTCCAGACCATCGTCAGCCGGCGCCTCGCCCCCCTCGACCCCGCGGTCGTGAGCGTGACGCAGATCCACGGGGGCGACGCCGACAACGTGATCCCCGACAGCGCGGTGATCCGCGGCACCGTCCGCTGCCTGAGCGACGGCGTGCGCGAGCGCGTCGCCGGGCTGGTGAAGGGGATCGCCCACGGGATCGCCGCCACGCACGGGGCCGAAGCCGAGGTGGCCTACGCGTTCGGCTACCCGGCGACCGTCAACACCGCCGACGCC
Source organism: Methylobacterium amylolyticum (assembly GCF_030700245.1). Lineage (GTDB taxonomy): Bacteria > Pseudomonadota > Alphaproteobacteria > Rhizobiales > Beijerinckiaceae > Methylobacterium. Next base: position 208,642 of record NZ_JAUYZI010000002.1, on the reverse strand, counting down.
GTGCCCCGCGCCCTCGACGCGGCGGCGCGCGTGCCGGGCATCACCGCGCGGCACGGCGACATCCCGCCCTCCATGGCCTCGGAGGATTTCGCCTACATGCTGCGCGCCTGCCCGGGCGCCTACGCGTGGCTCGGGACGGACGGCCCGACCCCGGGCCGGCCGCTCCACAACCCGGGCTACGACTTCAACGACGACGCCCTGGCGCTCGGGGCGGGGTACTGGTCCGCGCTGGCGACCGACCTGCTCGACGCGCATCGGGCCTGACCGGCGCCGGGCATTAGCCGGCCGCCAGCCACGCGCGCAGCTTCGTCCAGCGCGGGCGCACGCTGCCGCCGCGCACCGCCACGGCGACCGCCTTGCGCTGGCCGAGCAGCACGACGAGCCGCTTGCCGCGCGTCACCCCGGTGTAGAGGAGGTTGCGCGCCAGCATCGTCCAGTGCTGCATCGCCAGCGGGATCACCACCGCCGGGTACTCCGAGCCCTGGCTCTTGTGGATCGTCGTCGCGTAGGCCGGCACCAGCGTGTCGAGTTCGCCGAACGGGTAGGCGACCTCGCGGCCGTCGAACGACACGATCACCGCGCCCTCCTCGGCATCGATGCGCGCCACCGTGCCGAGGTCGCCGTTGAAGGTCTCGCGGTCGTAGTCGTTCTGGCTCTCCATCACCCGGTCGCCCGGCGCGAACCGCCAGCCGAACCGCTCGACCGACGTCGGCGGGTTCGGGTTCAGCACCGCCTGGAGTTCGCGGTTGAGGTTGCGGGCGCCGAGCACGCCCCGCTGCATCGGCGTCAGCACCTGCACGTCGCGCGCGGGATCGAGCCCGAAGCGGGCCGGGATACGCCGCGTCACGACCTCGACCAGCGTGGCCAGGGCCGGCTCGGGCGCGTCGATCTCGATCCAGTGGAAGTCGCTGTCGGCACCCCGCACGCCCGGCTCGGGGCTCCGGCCCGCGTTGATGCGGTGGGCGTTGACGACGATCGCGCTCTCGGCGGCCTGCCGGAACACCTCGGTCAGCCGCGCCACCGGCACGGCCCCGGACGCGATCACGTCGGCGAGCACCTGCCCGGGGCCCACCGAGGGGAGCTGGTCGACGTCGCCGACGAGCAGCAGGCCGGCATGCTCCGGCACCGCCTTCGTCAGCGCGTTCATCAGCGGCACGTCGACCATCGAGGTCTCGTCCACCACCAGCAGGTCGCAGGCGAGCGGGTTCTCCGCGTCGCGCGAGAAGCCGCCGTGCTTCGGGTCGATCTCCAGCAGGCGATGGATCGTTTTGGCTTCCAGGCCGGTCTGCTCGGCCATGCGCTTGGCCGCCCGGCCGGTCGGCGCGGCGAGCAGCACCCGCACGCCCTTCGCCCGCAGGATGCGCAGGATCGTGTCGAGGGTGCTGGTCTTGCCGACGCCGGGCCCGCCGGTGATCACCGCGATCTTCGAGGCCAGCACGAGCCGCACCGCTTCGGCCTGCGAGGGCGAGAGCGTCCTGCCCGTCCGCCCCTCGACCCAGGGGAGCGCCCTGTCGAGGTCGATCCCGGGCCAGGGCGGCGTGCCCCGCGCGCGGCGCAGGAGCCGCTCGGCGATCGCCCGCTCGGCCGCGTGCAGGCCGGCGAGGAAGATGCAGGCCCGGTCGCCGACGATGTCCTGCACCACCTCGCCGGTCTCCAGCACGTCGAGCAGCGCCGTCCGGACCGGATCGGCCGCCACGCCCAGCAAATCGCCCGCGAGCGTCACGAGGTCGGCCACCGGCAGGGCGCAGTGCCCCGCGTCGGTGGCGGTCTGGAGGGCGAACGACACCCCCGCCCGCAGCCGCTGCGGGGCCTCGGGGGTCAGGCCGAGCTTCATCGCGATGGCGTCCGCGGTCTTGAAGCCGATGCCGCGGATGTCCCGGGCGAGCCGGTAGGGATCCTCGGTCATCACCGCGATGGCCGCGTGGCCGTAGGTCTTGAAGATCCGGGTCGCCCGGGCCGTGCCGACGCCGTGGGCGTGCAGGAACAGCATGATCTCGCGCACCGCCTTCTGCTCGGCCCAGCCCGAGACGATGCGGGCGGCGCGCGTCTTGCCGATGCCGTCCACCTCGGTCAGGCGGCCCGGTTCGGCCTCGACGATCTCGAAGGTGGCCTCGCCGAAGGCGGCGACGATGCGCTTGGCCATCATCGGGCCGATGCCGCGCATGTGGCCGGAGGCGAGGTACTTCTCGATGCCCGCGGCGCCGGTGGGCGGCGTCACCTTGAGGGTGTCGGCCTTGAATTGCAGGCCGTGCTGGCGGTCGGTGTGCCAGAGCCCGGTGGCGGTGATCCACTCGCCGGCCGCGATGGCCGGGGCGTGGCCGATCACCGGCACGAGGTCGCGCCTGCCCCGCGCCTGGACCTTGAGGACGCAGAAGCCGGTCTCGGGGCTGTGGAAGGTGACGCGCTCGATCGTGCCCGCCAGCGCCTCGACCGGCTGGGCGCGCTCGAACGGAGGCGGTCGTGTCGGCCGGTTCATGTCCGCGGCAGGTTCCTCCGCGTCCGCGGCGCTCAAACCCGATCCGGGACTATCGATCTCACGCCTGGGTTGTGCAACCCGAACGTCCGGGTTTCGACCGCCGCGTGTCCGGCCGCGCACCGGCAGTTGTGACCGTGGCCGCAACCTGAAACCGGGGATGGCAGAGGCCCGATTTACAGGCCGGTCGATGCCGGTAGACGTTGGGGCCCAAGCGGTCCGCCTGAGACCGTCCCGAGAGCTAGGATGCCGAGGACATGCCCCATCCCGTCACGCGCGGCCTCCGCGCCGGCTTGCTCGCGCTCGGCGTGCTCGCCGCGGGCGTCGTGCCGTGCGCGGCCTTCGACTCGGCGCCCGCACCGGTCGAGGCCGGGCAGGCCGGGTTCGACGCGGCGCGGCTGAAGGCGATCGGCGACTTCGTCCAGCGCGACATCGCCGCCGGCAAGATCCCCGGCATGGTCCTGATGATCCTGCGCGACGGCAAGCCGGTGATGTTCGAGGCCTTCGGCGAGCGCGCGCCCGGGTCTCCGATGCAGAAGGACAGCCTCCACCGGATCGCCTCGACCACGAAGCTGTTCGTCACCACGGCGGCCCTGCGCCTGTACGAGCAGGGCCGCTTCAAGCTCGCGGACCCGGTGGCGACCTACCTGCCGGAACTGAAGACGCTGACGGTGTACGGCGGCGCCGAGAGTGCGACGGACGGCGAGGCGCCGCCTCCGGCCGCGCCCCGTCGGGCGCCGACGATCGAGGACCTGCTGAAGCACACCGCCGGGCTCACCTACTGGTGGATCGGCCCGCTGAATCCGGTGCGGCGCAACCAGCGCGACCAGGATCTCGAAGGCCTCTACGGCCTGACCGGGGAAGAGATGCTGACCAAGCTCGGCCAGCAGCCGCTGCTCTACCAGCCGGGCTCGACCTTCGAGTATTCCATCGCCACCGACGTCCTCGGCCACCTCCTCGAACGGATCGAGCAGAAGCCCCTCGACCGCATCGTGTCCGAGCAGGTGCTGCAACCGCTCGGGTTGACCGACACGGTCTGGCAGGTCGACGAGGCGCGCGCCGGGCGGCTCGCCGAGCCCTCGCAGGCGACGCTGGCGAAGGATCCGCTGGCGTGGGTCTACGGCTGGCTCGACCTGCGGAAGCCGCCGAAGCGGTTCTCCGGCGGCGCCGGCCTCGCCTCGACGGCCGGCGATGTCGGCCGCCTGCTGCAGATGCTCGCCAACGGCGGCGCGCTCGACGGGGTGCGGCTGCTCTCGCCGCAGACGGTCCGCTTCATGCTGAACACCGACCATCTCGCCGGCCTGCGCGGACCGCGCAACAACGTCGACGAGGGCTACGGCTGGAGCCTCGTGAATCCCGTCCGCCTCGCGACGGGCGCGCACACGACGCCGGGGGCGCCGGGCGATGTCTACTGGGGCGGCATCACGGGCCCGCGCTACATGATCGATCCGAGCGAGCGGCTCGTGGTGGTGGCCCTGTTCCAGGCGCCGAGCCTGCGCGGCCACTACTACGCGCTGCTGCGGCAGATGATCTACGGCGCCATGGTCAAGTGACCGGCCGCGGCGCGCCGGCAACGGCCGAGGTCTTTCGGACTCCCCCGCGCCGGCCGGCATTGCCGTCCGGGACCGGACATGCGACCTGCGCGGCGCGTCCCGGCCCCGTCGGACCGCGCGCGCCGGGGCGCGTCGGCGCGGGCAGGGTTCCAGGGACGCGACCGCGCAGCGATGGCCCGCCGGGACCGGCATCCCGCGTCCTCGCCCCGGTCCGTGTCGAGGGAGGCCCGCGATGATCATCGTCACGACCGAGAACATCCCGAACTACCGTGTCCGCGAGGTGCGGGGCCCCTGCTTCGGCGCCGTGGTGCACAGCCGCGGCGCCGTCGGGAATCTCACGGCCGGGCTGCGCAGCCTGATGGGCGGGGAGATCAACGAGTACAGCCAGTTGATCGAGCAGGCCCGGTCCCAGGCGATCGACCGCATGGCCCAGAACGCCGCGCAACTCGGCGCCAACGCGATCGTCATGATGCGCTTCGACACCGCGGACACCGACCAGTCGATGATGGGCGTCGTCGCCTACGGGACCGCCGTGGTCGTCGAGGCTCACTGAGAGCCGTCGCGCGCGGAGCCCGGTCCCGCGCGGATGGCGCGCCCGCTTCGAGGCAGGAGGTCCCGTGACGATACGGTCAGCGCAGGCGCCGTCCGCGGAGGCGCGCCCCCCGGCGGAGGCCGCACGATGACGGCGCCGCATCCGGGCGTTCAGCGCCGCGTGCGGCGCGCGGCCCGGTTCGGCGCGCCCGCGCTGCGCCGCGTTCTCGCCGCGGCCGTGCTTCTGGGCTGCGCCGCCGCGACCGCCTCGCCGCGATCGGACGCCAAGCTCGCGGAGCTCAAGGCCTGCCTGGACACGAGCCTGGGGGGCATGCTGTCGTCGGGGGACCGGGCGGGGCTGATGGGCGAGGCCGCGTTCGGCGAGTGCGAGAGCCTCGTCGATGACCTCGTCGCGATCGACATGGCGGAGGTGGAAGCGGGCCGCAACGCGGGCTTCGGCGACGCGGACGCCGGCAGCCGGGCGTACCTGCTGGAGCGGTACAGGGCGCTGGTCCGGAGCTACGCCGCGGCCTTCAGGGCGCAGGGGGGCCCGACCGCGCTGTCGCCCCCCGGGACGGCGCCCCCCGGGACGGGCCGATGAGCGGATCGGGAGCCCGAGCCGGAACCGGCTTGGCCCCGGATGCGGCCGTGCTAAACCCGAGGGATCGCGCAGGGCCTCCTTGGTGCCTCTCATGGCGGCGGCCGCGCGCCCGCGGTAACGCGACACCGGGAGGGCGAGACGTGACCGTGCCGAGCCGTCGATGATCGTCGTCCGCCTGTCCAAGGTGGCGCTCGCCGCCGCCGTCGCCCTCACCTGTGCCCTGGCCGTCCTCGACAACCTCGTCAACCCGGCCGCCAACCTCAGCTTCGTGCAGCACGTGCTCGCGATGGACACGATCGAGGGCGGCGCCGCGATCCTCGACCGGGCGATCACCGACCCCGCTCTGCAACGGGCGGCCTTCGCGCTCATCGTCGCCGGGGAGGCCCTGACCGCGCTGCTGCTGTGGCTCGGCGTCATCCTGATGCTGGCCCGTCTGAGGGCCCCGGCCGAGCGCTTCGCGCAGGCCAAGGCGTTCGCCATCGCGGGCCTCAGCGTCGGCTTCCTGGTCTGGCAGGCCGGTTTCCTCGGCATCGGCGGCGAGTGGTTCGCCATGTGGATGTCGAAGACCTGGAACGGGCAGGAGGGCGCGTTCCGCTTCGCCATGACGGTGCTCGGCGTTCTGATCTACCTGGCCCTGCCCGAGCGCGATGCGCAGGCCTGATGCGGGGGGCCGAGAGGCCGGCCGCTACTTTTCGGGAAACAGCGCCAGCGCTTCCTCGGAGAGCACGCCGCCCGTGACGTCCACCTTCAGGAACGGCGTCTTGTCCGCCACCTCCGTGCAGGTGATCATGATCTGGCCGATGCGCCGCGCCATGTCCGCGATCGAGGCCGCGTAAACGACGCGCGCGATGCCGCACCACACGATCGCGCCCATGCACATCACGCACGGTTCGCCGGACGTGTACAGCGTGGTTCCGCGCAGGGCCTCGGGCCCGTACTGGGCGAGGAAGCGGCGTATCGCGACCATCTCCCCGTGGGCCGTCGGGTCCCGCTGCTGCTTGCCCAGGTTGCGTCCGCGCGCCCGGACCTCGCCGTCCGCGACGATGACCGCGCCGAACGGGAAGTCGGCGCTCCGGGCGAGGGCGATCGCCTCGCGCATGAACGCCTCGTCCGTCGCGGTCGCGGGAACCGCCGCGGCCTGCGACTCGGTCGAGACGGCGACGCCCGCGGCGATCCCGCCCAGGAACTGCCGACGGCTGCTGGACGGCATCGCCGCGGAACGCGGGCTCGCGTCGCCCTGAACGGCTCCGGGGTTCTTCGATCCTGATCCCGCATCGGTGGACATGGCTGGGGTCCCGTTTCGCGGCGGGTCGAGGGCGGCTCCCGAAGGTCAAGCCCCGCCGCGTGGTGGTCCGACGTGCAGGAAGGGACGCGCTGCGGCCGAGGTTCCCCCGGCATCGCCGCGCGGGCCGGAGCGATCCGTCGCACCGCGCGGCCGCGAGCCTCCGGCCGGGAGACCGAGCCCGCCCTACGGACCGCTCAGGAGGCCGCGCAGGCTCGGCCAGACCGCCTCCGCCGCCCGGGCGAGGCCGGGCTCGCCCGCGAGCCGCGCCCGGCGCTGCGCGTCGCGGAACAGGTAGAGCCGCCCGTCGATCAGCGCGAACACCGCCGGGTCGGCATCGACGAGGCGCCCGTCCAGCACGCCCGCCGCGTCGTGGCCGCGGAACCGCGGCGCGTAGACCTCGGGTGCGTCCCGGAAGGCCGCCCGGTTCGCCCCGCTCGCGAAGCGCCAGACCCGGCCGCCCCAGGTCAGCTCGAACCGCTCGGAGCCGGGGCGCGGGCCGTCCGGCAGGAAGTAGCTCACCGGGTCGAAGCCCCGCAGCGCCAGCAGCAGCAGCCCCTCCGCCCGGGCGGGGCCGGCGAAGGATCGCGCCGGGGGGAGAACCAGCGGGAGGGCGAGAAGCGCGGCCAGGAGATCGGCAAAGAGCCCGATCAGGACGGGCCGCCGCGCCGGCGCGCTTCGGCCGCGGTCACCACCGGTTAACCCCATCTTGCGAACGTGCTCCGAAGCTGGTCCGAATCGTCCCCGGCCGGGGACGCGCGCGGCCCCCGGGACCATCGCGGATCGGGCGCGCCGAGAGAAGGGCCCGCGCGGCCCCCGGGGCGGCGGACCGGCCCGCGGGACCCGAGGCATCGGCCGAGGAGGAACGATGACGGCACCAGACCATCGCGGCACCGACCGGCGCCGCCTGCTGCGCGCGGGCCTCGGGCTCGCGCTGGGCGGCCCCGCCCTCTCCGCCCTGCTGCCGGGCACGGCCCGGGCGGTGACGCCCGAGGACGGGCCGCCGCCGGAGAGCTTCCGGCCCGGCGAGATCGTCGAGTCGGGGCACCGCTTCTTCGGCACCGTCTCGCGCGGCCTCGCGCTCACGGTGGAGGAGGCCTGCCGCCGCTGGGGCGAGCCCAACGGCTACATCCTGGGGCAGGAGGGCGGGGGCGCGATCGTCGCCGGCCTGCGCTACGGCGAGGGCGCGCTCTACACCCGCAATTCCGGCTCCCGGAAGATCTACTGGCAGGGGCCGTCGCTGGGCTTCGACGTCGGCGGCGAGGGCGCGCGCACGATGATGCTGGTCTACAACCTGCCCGCCGTGCGCGCCCTCTACCGGCGCTTCGGCGGCGTCGACGGCTCGGCCTACTTCGTCGGCGGCTTCGGCATGACCGCGGTCACCGACGGCGGCATCGTCGTGGTGCCGATCCGCAGCGGCGTCGGCGCCCGGCTCGGCATCAGCGTCGGCTACCTCAAGTTCACCCGCGAGGCGACCTGGAACCCGTTCTGAGGCGGGCGCCCCCGGAGGACGACCTCTGCGCGGGGCGCCCGTCCGGCCGCGGTCAGGCCGCGGCCTTGGCCTCGCGGCGCCGGGCGGTGAGCACCCACTCGGTGTAGCCGTTGGGCTGCGCGCGGCCCTTGAGGACGAGGTCGCAGGCGGCCTGGAAGGCCGGGCCGTCGAAGTCCGGCGCCATCGGCCGGTAGAGCGGGTCGCCGGCGTTCTGGCGGTCGACCACCTTCGCCATCCGCTTCAGGGTCTCCATCACCTGCGCCTCGCTGACCACGCCGTGGTGCAGCCAGTTGGCGATGTGCTGCGAGGAGATGCGGAGCGTCGCCCGGTCCTCCATCAGCCCGACATCGTGGATGTCCGGCACCTTGGAGCAGCCCACCCCCTGGTCGACCCAGCGCACCACGTAGCCGAGGATGCTCTGGGCGTTGTTGTCGATCTCCTGCTGCACGTCGTCGGGGGCGAAGTTCGAGCGGGCGAGCGGGATCTCCAGGATCTCGTCGAGCGCCGAGCGCGGCCGGCGGGCGAGTTCGGTCTGGCGCGCCCGCACGTCGGTCTCGTGGTAGTGCAGGGCGTGGAGCGTGGCGGCGGTGGGGGAGGGCACCCAGGCGGTGCTGGCCCCGGCCTTCGGGTGGGCGCCCTTCTGCATCAGCATGTCGGCCATGGCGTCGGGCGCCGCCCACATGCCCTTGCCGATCTGCGCCCGGCCGAGCAGGCCGCAGGCCAGCCCGACATCGACGTTGTTCTCCTCGTAGCCCTTGATCCAGGCGGTGGCCTTCATGTCGTTCTTGCGGATGACCGGCCCGGCCTCCATCGCGGTGTGGATCTCGTCGCCGGTGCGATCGAGGAAGCCGGTGTTGATGAACACCACGCGGTTCGCCGCCGCCTTGATGCAGGCGGCGAGGTTCACCGTGGTGCGGCGCTCCTCGTCCATGATGCCCATCTTCAGGGTGTCGGGCTCCAGCCCCAGCATCGCCTCGACCCGGGAGAACAGCTCGACCGCGAAGGCGACCTCCTCCGGCCCGTGCATCTTCGGCTTGACGATGTAGACCGAGCCGCGCCGGCTGTTGCGGGTGCCGGAATCGCCCTTGAGGTCGTGGATCGCGATCATCGCGGTCACCGCGGCGTCGAGCATCCCCTCGGGGATCTCCCGGCCCTCGGCGTCCAGCACCGCGTCGGTGTCCATGTGGTGGCCGACGTTGCGCACCAGCATCAGCGAGCGGCCGGGGACGGTCACCTCGCCGCCGTTCGGGGCGATGTAGTGCCGGTCGGGGCTGAGGCGCCGCTCCTGGGTGCGGCCGTCCTTCTCGAAGGTGGTCGCGAGCGTGCCCGTCATCAGCCCGAGCCAGTTGCGGTAGACGCCGACCTTGTCCTGCGCATCGACGGTGGCCACCGAATCCTCGAGGTCCATGATCGTCGAGATCGCCGATTCCAGCAGGATGTCGGCGACGCCCGAAGCGTCGAAGCGGCCGATCCGGTGGGTGCGGTCGAGCACGATCTCGATGTGCAGGCCGTTGTGGCGCAGCAGCAGGGCCGAGGGGCTGCCGGCGCGGCCGCGGTAGCCGGCGAAGCCGTCGGGCCGGGCGAGCGGCACCGTGTCGCCGGTGTTCAGGTTGCCGACGAGCCCGCCGCCCTCCACCGCGTAGGTCACCACGTCGGCGTGGCGGCCGCCGGCGAGCGGCACGAGCCGGTCGAGATAGGCCCGGGCGCGGGTCACCACCCGGGCGCCGCGGGTGCGGTTGTAGCCGCCGCCCCGGACCGCGCCGCCCTCCTCGGAGACCGCGTCGGTGCCGTAGAGCGCGTCGTAGAGCGAGCCCCAGCGGGCGTTGGCGGCGTTGAGCGCGTAGCGGGCGTTGGAGACCGGCACCACGAGCTGCGGGCCGGCGATGTGGGCGATCTCGTCGTCGACGTTCTGGGTCGCGACCTGCACCGGCCCGGGGTCGGGCAGCAGGTAGCCGATCTCCCGCAGGAACGCCTTGTAGCCCTCCGGATCGGCCGGCTTGCCGACCCGCTCCCGGTGCCACGCGTCGATGCGCGCCTGGAGCGCGTCGCGCTTGGCGAGCAGGGCGCGGTTCTTCGGCGTCAGGTCGCGCACGATGGCGCCGAGGCCGCCCCAGAACACGTCGGGGGAGATGCCGGTGCCGGGCAGCGCCTCCTCGTTCACGAACCGGTAGAGCTCCCCCGCCACGTCGAGGTCGCCCGCTCGCACCCTGTCCATCGCCGTCTCCAGACCCGCCTCGCCGTGCACCGAAGTCCGAGCGGGACGCCGGCCGCTTAAGCCCCGGTCGCTGGGGCGTCAACCGGCGAGGGCGAAATATTGATTTCTCCTCAGGGGATCGGGTCAAGACTTTCTCGATCGATCGCGTCCGGGCTCCTACTCAGAGGAAGTCTTGCTGCCGGAGCGCACCACATCCAGGAAGTTGTCCAGCAACGGGTCGGCCGTCTTCGACCTGAGGGCATACACGTCGGCACGGATTGTCTCACCGTGGAGCGGCTTGTAGACGACGTCCCGGTGGGCCAGCCGGCCCACGGTCTCCGGGATCAGGGCGATGCCGAGGCCGGCCGCGACGAGGCTGGTGAGCGAGGCCGCCTCGACGACCTCGTGCGAGATGCGCGGGACGAAGCCCGCCTCCACGCAGCACTGCCAGAGGTGCTTGGCGAACAGCGAGTCTTCGAGCCGCAGGAACACGAAGTTCTCCCCGCTCAGGTCCGCGAGCCGCAGCGTCCGCGCCGCCAGCGGATGCCCCCGCGGCAGCACGAGGCTGACGGCCTCCTCCCACGCGAGCTCGCTGACGAGATCGAGGTCCCGCGGCGGCGCGCGCAGGAAGGAGATGTCCGTCTGCCCGGATTTGAGCGCCGCGATCTGCCGGTCGGGCGACATCTCGTGGATGCGCAGGTCGACGTCGCCGTAGGCGCACGAGAACATCCGGATCGAGCGCCCGAGGGGGCCGGCGAGCATCGAGCCCGTCAGCCCGACGTTGATGATGCCCGCCGTGCCAGCCCCGATGGCCCGCGCCCGGGCGACGGACTCGCCCGCCAGGGCCAGGATCGCGAGCGCCTGCGCCCGGAAGTCCCGGCCCGCCCGGGTCAGGGCGACGCGCCGCGTGGTGCGCTCCAGGAGCGGGGTGCCGATCTCGGCCTCCAGATCCCGGATCTGCTGGCTCAGCGGGGGCTGCGCGACCCCGAGCCGCTCGGCGGCGGCGGTGAAGCTCAGATGCTCGGCGACGGCCGCGAAGTAGCGCAGGTGGCGGAGTTCCATGGCCGATATCCATACTCAATTCGTTTCAATCGAAACATAAGAAATATTTGACGTCTAGATCGCGCGGGACGATGGTGCGGGACCAGCGTTCGCGCCCCATCGCGCCGCGCGGAACCGCGACGACGCCACGTCGCCTCGACAGCAACCCCGACGCATCCGAGCCGCGCAGTCGGGGAACGCAAAGGCTCCACAGGATCCAGGGAGGTTCCGATGAGACGCTTCTTCGCGTCGCTGTTCGGGCAGGTCGTCGCTGCCCTCGTCCTCGGCGTCGTCCTCGGCGTCGTCTGGCCGGACTTCGCCGTGGCGCTCAAGCCGCTCGGCGACGTGTTCATCAAGTTCATCAAGATGGCGATCGCGCCGCTGGTCTTCGGCGTCGTCGTGCACGGCATCGTCGGCGCCGGCGACCTGCGCAAGGTCGGCCGCGTCGGGCTCAAGGCGCTGATCTACTTCGAGGTGGTGACGACCATCGCCCTCGCGCTGGGCCTCGCGCTCGCCTACCTGTTCGCCCCCGGCCAGGGGATGAACGTCGATCTGGCGAGCCTGGATGCCAAGTCGATCGCCGGCTACACCGAGCGCGTCGGTCAGGTCACGGGCACCGTCGACTTCCTGATGAAGCTCGTGCCGACCACGATGGTCGACGCCTTCGCCAAGGGCGACATCCTCCAGGTCCTGATCATCGCGATCCTGTTCGGCGCCGGCCTGTCGCTCCTCGGGGAGCGGGGCAAGCCGCTGGCCGACAGCCTGGAGCGCATCACCGAGGTCCTGTTCAAGATCATCGGCTTCATCGTGCGGCTCGCCCCCCTCGGCGTGCTGGGGGCGGTCGCCTTCACGGTCGGCAAGTACGGCATCGGCTCGCTGAAGCAACTCGGCATGCTGGTGGCGCTGTTCTACGCGGGGGTGGCGTTCTTCGTCCTCGTGGTGCTCGGCGGCATCATGCGGATGGCCGGCTTCAGCATCCTGAAACTGCTCGCCTACCTGCGCGAGGAGCTGATGGTGGTGGCCGGCACGGCCTCCTCGGACAGCGTGCTGCCGCAGATCATGCGCAAGCTGGAGCGGCTCGGCATCAAGGACTCGACCGTCGGCCTCGTGATCCCGACCGGCTACTCGTTCAACCTCGACGCCTTCTCGCTCTACCTGACGCTGGCCTGCGTGTTCATCGCCCAGGCGACCAACACCGACCTGTCCTTCGGCCACCTGATGCTGATCCTCGGCATCGCGCTCCTGACCTCGAAGGGCGCGCACGGGGTGCCCGGCTCGGCGATCGTCGTGCTGGCCGCCACCCTCTCGGCGGTGCCGGACATCCCGGTGATCGGGCTGGTCCTCGTGCTGTCGATCGACTGGTTCGTCGGCATCGCCCGGGCGCTCGGCAACCTGATCGGCAACTGCGTGGCCACCGTGGTGATCGCCGCCTGGGAGGGCGACATCGACCGCGCCCAGGCCCGCCGCGTCCTGAACGGGGAGGTGGAGACCGACACGGCGGCGATCCTCGAAGCGCCCGTGGAAGCGCCCCTGGAAGCACCCCTGGCGCGACCCCAGTCCGCCTGACGGGCGCGCCCGATGCCCCCGCGGTCCGGCCCGACCGGACCGCGGGCCCACCCGGATCCACGCCGCCGCGCGGCGGCCCGCCCCGCCACACCGACAGCCCCAACCCTCGGAGAATCCCCATGACCGCATCGACGACCGCATCGACGTACAACCCCGCCTGCGGCGGACTGCCGTCCCAGACGATGCTGATGACCGGCCGGGCGGTGTTCACGGACGCCTACGCCGTCATCCCCCACGGCGTGATGAGCGACATCGTGACGAGCCTGCTGCCGGGCTGGGAGGGGACCCAGGCCTGGATCCTGGCGCGGCCCCTGTCGGGCTTCGCCGAGACCTTCGCGCAGTACTTGATGGAGGTCGCCCCCGGCGGCGGCAGCGAGCGGCCCGAGCCCGACGCGGGGGCGCAGGGGGTGCTGTTCGTGGTCTCGGGCACCCCGAGCCTCGTCCTCGAAGGGCGGACCCACGCCCTGCGCTCCGGCAGCTACGCCTACCTGCCCCCGGGCGCGCGCTGGAGCCTGCTGAACCGCGGCGCCGAGCCGGCCCGCTTCCACTGGGTCCGCAAGGCCTACGAGCGCGCGCCGGGCCTCGACGTGCCGGAGGCCTTCGTCACGCACGAATCCGAGATCGCGCCCTCCGGCATGGTCGGCACGGACGGGGCCTGGGCGACCACGCGCTTCGTCGCCTCCGACGACCTGCGCCACGACATGCACGTCAACATCGTCACGCTGCGGCCCGGCGCCTCGATCCCGTTCGAGGAGACCCACGTGATGGAGCACGGGCTGTTCGTGCTGGAGGGCAAGGCGGTCTACCGCCTCAACCGCGACTGGGTCGAGGTCGAGGCGGGCGACTTCATGTGGCTGCGCGCCTTCTGCCCGCAGGCCTGCTACGCGGGCGGCCCCGGCCCGTTCCGCTACCTGCTGTACAAGGACGTGAACCGGCATCCCGCCCTGGCCCTGCGCGGGCCGGCCCGATGAGCGGCGCGGGCGACAGGACGCTCGTCGCGCAGCCCCTGACCGCGGCGGCCTTCGCGCCGTTCGGCGCGGTGATCGACCGGGCGGGGGCGGAGCCCCGCTCGATGAACGCGGGGCACGCGCGCCGCTTCCACGACCTCGCGGAGATCGAGGTCGCCGGGGAGGGCGGGCGCGCGGTGATCGGGCTGGTGGAGGCGCAGGCCTACGCGCTGCCGCTCCGCCTGAGCCTCGTCGAGCGCCACCCGCTGGGGGCGCAGGCCTTCGTGCCGCTGAACGCCGCGCCGTTCCTCGTGGTGGTCTGCCCGGACGAGGGCGGCCGGCCCGGCCGGCCGCAGGCCTTCGTCACCGCGCCCCACCAGGGGGTCTGCTACGCCCGCGGCACGTGGCACGGGGTGCTGACGCCGTTCGGGGCGGCCCAGGATTTCGTGGTGATCGACCGGGGCGGGCCGGGAGTGAACCTGGAGGAGCACGTGTTCGAGGACCCCTGGACCGTGACCCTTCCGGGCGCCGCTTGACGCGCGGACGCGCTCTCGCGCCGCGACGCGGGCTTCTGTCGCAGCGCCGCGGCCGGCTCTTCCGGGTTGCCCGGTGGCCAACTGGGAGATCCGCATGGCCACCAAGTCCGACGTGACGACCTACACCGTGAAGCAGGCCCTGGCCGCCAGGGTCGAGGACCATATCGAGATCGCGGTCGAGGCCGAGGACGGGACCAAGCTGAAGCTCAAGGCGAGCGCCGACCAGCTCGACGCCCTGGTCGGCGATCTGGAGACCATCCTGGACGCCGACGACGCGGCGGCCTGAACCGCGGTGATCGAACGGACCCGGCGCGCGCGCCGGGTCCTGAGAGCCGGTCTGATACCGCTTCCGGGTGAACCGTTCGGTAACCTGGGCCCACGCCGTCATCGCGAGCCGTAGGCGAAGCGACCCAGGGCAGCGCGCGGTTTGAGACGGTGGCGCCCCTGGATTGCTTCGCTCCGCTCGCAAAGACGGAGAGCGTCGATCCCGAACCCTTCAGCCGGAAGCCGTATGACCAGCGATCTCGGGCTGGATCGTCGAGGGCGTCGGCAGCCATGAGGCAGGCCAGGGGGCCGGTTACCACGTCGAGGCGCCCGGCGCGCTCGCCCGGCAGGCCGCCCCGGCGGCTGATCCAGCCGCAACGGCGCTCGACGACGCGGCGGCGCATGCCGGGCACATGGCATCGGTCCCGGCAGCGCTCGGCCGTGGAGATGCTCGGACGGCTCTCGGTCAGCCGCAGGCCGCGCGGGTGCGGACGCCGCCCGGGTCGGCGACCTCCAGGCCGGCGGCGACGTACTCGTTGAGCTTGTTGCGCAGGGTCCGGATCGAGATGCCGAGGATCTTGGCCGCGTGCGTGCGGTTGCCGAGGCAGTGGTCGAGGGTGTCGAGGATCAGGTCGCACTCGACCTGCGCCACGGTGCGCCCCACGAGGCCGCGGGTGACCGCCTCCGCGGCCTGCGCCGCGCGGGCGGCCGTATCCTGGGCGGGCCGCGCCTCCAGCGCCTCGCCCTCGGGCGTCAGGATCGCCTCGGGGCCGATCTCGGAGCCGACGGCGAGCAGCACCGCCCGGTGCAGCGTGTTCTCCAGCTCGCGCACGTTGCCGCGCCACGGGTTGCGCAGCACCAGCGCCCGCGCTTCGGCGCCGAGCGGCCGCGCCGGCAGGCCGTTCGCCTCGGCGTATTTCCGGGCGAAGTGGGCGGCGAGTTCGAGGATGTCGGCCGGGCGCTCGCGCAGGGGCGGCAGGCGCAGGGCGACGACGTTGAGCCGGTAGAGCAGGTCCTCGCGGAAGGTGCCCTTGCGGACCTCCTCGGCGAGGTTGCGGTTCGAGGTCGCCAGCACCCGGATGTCGACCTTGACCGGCGCGGTGCCGCCGACCCGGTCGATCACCCGCTCCTGAAGCGCCCGCAGCAGCTTGGCCTGCAGGCGCACGTCCATCTCGGAGATCTCGTCGAGCAGCAGCGTGCCGCCGTTCGCCTCCTCGAACCGGCCGATGCGGCGGGCCACCGCGCCGGTGAACGCCCCCTTCTCGTGCCCGAACAGCTCGGATTCGAGCAGCGCCTCGGGGATCGCGGCGCAGTTGACCGACACGAACGGCTTGGCGGCCCGGTTCGACTTCTGGTGGACGTGGCGGGCCAGCACCTCCTTGCCGGTGCCGCTCTCGCCGGTGATCAGCACCGACGCCTCCGAGCGGGCGACCTGCTCGGCGAGCTTGACCACCCGCTCCATGGCCGGGTCGCGCCAGACGAAGGCGGCGCGGTCGGCGGCGACCGCCTCCAGCACCGCGGCGATCAGCGCGGGGTCGGGGGGCAGCGGGATGTATTCCCGGGCGCCCGCGCGGATCGCGGCGACCGCGGCGCCCGCGTCGGCGGAGACCCCGCAGGCCACGACCGGGGTGCGGATCCGCTCGGCCTCCAGCGCCCCCACGAGGTCGCGCACGGCGAGCCCGACATCGACCATGATCAGGTCGGCGCCCCGGGCGCGCAGCACGGTCAGGCCCTGCGCGATGCCGTCAGCCTGCGTCACCGCCGCGCCGCGGGACATGGCGATCTTCGAGGCGGTGATCAACTCGCCGTTGAGCCGCCCGATCATCAGGAGCCGCATTTTCTCTTGTCCTTATGCGCTCGGATCTCGTCGCGACGGCCCTCGGGGGCGCGCCGCGAAGTCCAAAAAACTATTCGCCCTTGACGATCTCGGTCATGGTCACGCCGAGGCGCTCCTCGACGAGGACGACCTCGCCGCGGGCGACGAGGCGGTTGTTGACGAAGATGTCGATCGCCTCGCCGACCTTGCGGTCGAGTTCCAGCACCGCGCCGGGGCCGAGCCGCAGCAGGTCGCCGATCGGCATGCGCGCGGCGCCGAGCACCGCCGAGACCATCACCGGCACGTCGAAGAGCTGCTCCAGGTCGGCGGCGGTCTTCGGGGTGGTCGGCGCGTCGCGGATCGAGTCCGGCGCGAAGTCGGTGTCGTGGTCGCCGAGCTGGGGGAGGCTGAAGTCGTCGGACATGGTTCGGGGCCGTCGTTCCGGGTCTCAGGGAAGGGCGGGCAGGCCGAGGGCTTCGGCGACCGCCGCCTCGATGCGGGCGCGCTCGCGCACGACGCCGCCGTCCGCCCACTCGATGCGGGCGTCGCCGGGGGCGATGTCGGGGGCGCCCAGCACCACGAGGCGCCCCTCGTAGCCGCGCTCGCGGGCGAGCCGCCGCATCAGCGCCTCGGCCTCCTCGACGAGGCTCTCGTGCACCCGCACCACGAGGTGGGGCACCCCGCGCAGGTGGTGGAGCGCGGCGCGGGCCGCCTCGCCGATCCCGGCGAGCGGGGCGGCCTCCAGCGCGTCGCCCGCCACCTTCCGGGCGATCAGCACCGCCACCTCCGCCGCCTGCGCCTCGCGCTCGGCGTCGCGGGCGTCGGCCTGGGCGAGGAGCCCGGTCGCGGCGAGCGCGAGGCGGTTCAGCGCGTCGGCGAGGCGGCCCTGCACCTGCGCCTCGGCCTGGAGCCGGCCCTCCTGCACGCCGCGGGCGTGGGCGGCCGCCTCGGCCTGGGCCGCCGCCTCGGCGGCGCGCAGGGCGTCGGCGCTCGGGCGCGGCCGGCGGAAGTCGGTCTCGAACAGGAACGGCGTGGCGTTCAATAGACCAGCTCCTCCTCGGCGCTGTTCTTGGCGATCATGATCTCCCCCTTCTCGGCGAGGTCCTTGGCGATCTCGGTCATCTTCGCCTGGGCCTCATCCACCTCCTTGAGGCGCAGGGGTCCGAGCGAGGTCATCTCGTCGGTGAGGTTCTTGGCGGCGCGGGTCGACATCTGCCGCATGAAGAAGCCGCGGGTCGCCTCGTTGGCGCCCTTCAGCGCCCGGCAGAGCGTGGCGGAATCGATCTTGCGCATCAGCGTCTGGACGCTGCCGGGATCGAGCTTCAGGAGGTCCTCGAAGGTGAACATCAGCTCGCGGATGCGCTTGGCCGAGCCGCGGTTGGCCTGATCGAGGGCGGCGAGGAAGCGCCCTTCCGTCTGGCGGTCGAAGGCGTTGAACACGTCGGCCATCAGCTCGTGCGCGTCGCGGCGCTGGGTCTGGGCGATGGTCGAGACGAACTCGACGCGCAGGGTCTCCTCGATGTGGCGCAGGGCCTCCTTCTGCACCGTCTCCATCCGCAGCATCCGGTTGAGCACGTCGATGGCGAATTCCTCGGGCAGGATGGTCAGCACCTTGGCGGCGTAGTCGGCGCGCACCCGGGACAGCACCACCGCCACCGTCTGCGGGTACTCGTTGCGCAGGAACGACGCGAGGATCTCCGGATCGACCTGGGCGATCGACGCCCAGACCCGCTTGCCCGAGGCACCCTTGATCTCGGCCATGATCAGCGAGACCTGCTCTGTCGGGAAGATCTTCAGGAGCAGCGCCTCGGTGCGCTCGAAATTCGAGGAGATGCCGCCGCTGTTGCCGAGCTTGGTGACGAACTCGATGATCAGCTTCTCGACGGTCTGTGCCTCCAGGGTGCCGAGCTGCACCATGGCGTGGCTGACCTTCTTGATCTCCTCCTCCTCCAGCAACTGCCAGATCGGCGCGCCCTCGCTCTCGCCGAGCATGAGCAGCAGCGCCGCGGCGCGCTGCGGCCCGGGCATGTTCGCGAGCCCGCCGCCCATCTCCTGAATCGCCGTGCCGAGGCCCGCCGCCATCGCCGTTCCAGCCCGCTACTCTTCGTGGATCCAGGCGCGCAGCACTTCCGCCGTCTCGGCGGGGCTCGCGCGCACCATGTCGACCACCCGCTGCACCGTCTCGGCCTGGACCTGGCCGTTGATCTTCGCGAACTCCATCAGCCGCGCGGTCGGGCTGTTGGGATCGATCACCGTCGCCGCGCCGCCGGGCGCGGCCAGAGCCGTCGCCAGGGCGGCGTCGATGCTCGCGGGCCCGGCCAGAGCCGCCTCCGGGGGCGGGGCCAGCACCTGCCGCAGGAGCGGGCGCACCACCGCGAGCAGCACGATCAGGGTCAGCAGCGCCAGCACGGCGAGTTCCCCCATCCGCAGCGCGTCCTCCTTGGTGGGCGCCAGCAGCGACTGGATCAGGCTCGGCTCCGCGAATTGCGGCACGCTCGGGCTCTCGGCGAAGCGCAGGTTGACCACCTCGATCTGGTCGCCCCGGGCCTTGTCGAAGCCCACCGCGCTGCGCACCAGGGCGGTGATGCGCTCGATCTCCGCGGCGGGCCGCGGGCTGTAGGTCTGCTTGCCGTCCGGGCCGGTCGCGTAGACCCCGTCGACCACCACCGCCACCGACAGGCGCTTGATCCGGCCGCCCTCGGCGATCTCGGTCTTGGTGACGCGGGAGATCTCGTAGTTGGTGGTCTCCTCGTTCTTGTTGGAGGAGTCCTTCGGGGAGGGCGGCGCCTTCTCGGTGCCCGCGCCCGGCAGCTCGTTGCCGACGCTGACCTGACCCTCGGGGCCGCCGGAGAGCGTCGCCTCGGTGCGGGTCTGGGCCGAGCGCACCACCCGGCTCTCGGGATCGAAGGTCTCGGAGCGGCTCTCGATCCGGTTGAGGTCGAGTTCGGCGTTGACCTGCACCCGGGCGCGGCCGGGGCCGACGATGCCGGCGATCACGTCCTCGATCTGCCCGCGCAGGCGCCGCTCCAGCCCGACCTGCCGGTCCTCGAAGCCCTCCGCCCCGGCATTCGCGTCGCGGGCCCCGTCGGCGAGCAGCCGGCCGCGCTCGTCGACGATCGACACCCGCTCCGGGCGCAGGCCCTCGACCGCCGAGGAGGCGAGGTGGCGGATGGCGCGCACCTGCCCGGGATCGAGGTCGCCCATCAGCTTCAGCACGATCGCGGCGGAGGGCGCCTCGCGGTCGCGCTCGAACAGGCGGCGCTCGGGCAGGACGAGGTGGACGCGCGCCGCCTGAACGCGGCCGATGGCCCGGATCGAGCGCGCGAGCTCGCCTTCGAGCGCCCGCAGGTGGTTCACGTTCTGGACGAAGTTGGTGGACGAGAACGCGTCGCCCTTGTCGAAGATCTCGTAGCCGACGCCCCCTTGAGCCGGCAGGCCCTTGCCGGCCAAGTCCATGCGCAGCCGCGCGAGGTCGCCCCGCGGCGCCAGGATCGTCTGCCCGGCGTCGCCCCGGGTCTCGTAGCGGATGCCGCGGGCGTCGAGGTCGCGGATCACCGCGCTCGAATCCTGCATCGACAGGTCGGAGAACAGCACCCCCATGTCGGGGCGCGACACCCGCAGGATGATGAAGGCGAAGAAGCCGATCAGCATCAGCGTCACCGCCGCCATCGCCGCGAGGCGGGCCGGTCCGAGCTTCGTGACGAGATCGAGGACCGGCTTCACGGGCGTGTTCGCTGCAACTCGACGCGGGCGCCCCAGCGGCGCTCGGCAGAAATTGCCCGGAGCGTGGTTAGCGAGGCGTTAATGCCGGCCCGGGATTCCTGAACGCGACGAAGCCGCGCCGAGGGGATCGGGCGCGGCTTCGCGGTGGTCGGCAGGGTCCGGCGGGCGGCGCCGGGTCCGGTCAGTGGCGGTAGTGCTGGATGCGCGTGGTGCGCAGCCCGGCGAGCCCGTGCTGGTCGATGGAGAACTGCCAGCTCAGGAATTCCTCGGTGGTCAGGGTGTAGCGCTTGCAGGCCTCTTCGAGGCTCAGGAGCCCCCCGCGCACGGCGGCCACCACTTCCGCCTTGCGGCGGATCACCCAGCGCCGGGTCGAGGGCGGCGGCAGATCGGCGATCGTCAGGGGGCTGCCGTCGGGCCCGATCACGTACTTCACGCGCGGGCGGTGGGGTTCGGTCATGATACGCTCTACACTCGACTGACCTGTCGAGAGTCGAAGGTACTTGTGTCCGCCTAAGAGATGGTGAAGCGGATCACTCGCATGTGATTCGTCAGGTGCCACTTGTGGACAACCCGATGGTCTGAACGCTCGACAGGGGCACCTTCTGGGAGCCGATCGTCAGCACCGGGCTGGCGCCGGAGAGGTCGACCCCGTCCACCGTGCCGGTCACCGCGGTATCGACGCTCACGGTCGCGCCGGTGGCGTCGGTGGCGGCGACCTTGATCGTGTAGGCGCCGTCCGGCGCGCTCATCCCCGCGGCGGTCTTGCCGTTCCACGTGAAGGTCTGGCTGCCGGCCGCGAGCGCCTTGGTCTGCGTGGCGACCACGTTGCTCTTGGCGTCGAGGATGGTGATGGTCGCCTTCGCGGCGGCGCGGGCTGGGTTCAGCGTCCAGGTCGCCGAGCCCTCGGCGAGCTGCCCGCCGAGGCCGTCGGCGGTGACCGTCTTGCCGATGTAGCTCGTGGCCGAGGCCGAGCTCGCCGCCTTCGACGCGGAGAGGATGCTGTCGAGCCGGTCGTTGGACTTGAGCTGCTGCTCGACGCCGGCGAACTGCACCAGTTGCTGCGTGAACTGGTTGGTGTCCATCGGGTCGAGCGGGTTCTGGTTCTTGAGCTGCGTGGTCAGCAGGGTCAGGAACTGGGTGAAGTTGCCGGCGATCTCCGACGTGTTGGCGGTGCCGGAGGTCGTCGCGGTGCCGGAGGCGGTGGTGCTGGCGAGGCTCGAGATGCCGGAGGTCATGGCTGGGTCTCCCGGGGCGCGGCCGGGCCGCGCGAGGTTTCGTGGTCGGGCCGGTGCGGCCCTCAGATCCGGATGTCGAGGCCGCCGTAGCCGCGCAGCAGGCGCAGCGGCGCGACCTCCTGGGCGGCCTCGGAGGCCGTCTGCGCCCAGGCGCCGCCGCGGGGCTGGCCGCCCCACGCGTCCCCGCGCTCGTTCCCCTGGCCGCCCGCGCCCCCGTCGCCGCGCAGCGACAGGTTGAGCCCGCCGCCCGAGGGGTCGAGGCCGGCCTGCGACAGGGCCTGCTGCAACTGGCCCGCGTCGCGCTGGAGCAGCGCCAGGGTCTCCGGCCGGTCGACCACGAGGTGGGTCGTCACGGTGCCCCGGGCCTTGTCGATCTCCAGCTTGACGTCGATGCGCCCGAGTTCCGCCGGGTCGAGGCGGATCTGGAACTCGCTGGAGCCGGCCAGCGAGCGCAGGCCGATCGTCATCGGCACCTGCCCCATCGGGATCGGCGGCGCGGCCTGGGCGGCGGGCGCGGCCTGGGGCACGGGGGCCTGGGCGCTGCCTGCATGAGTCGCGGCCGGGGCGGTCGCGGCCGCCGGGGCGGGCGTGCCCTGGGCCGATCCCGAGGCCTGCGCGGCGTCGCCCCGGCCCGCATCGGCGAGGGCGGACAGGACGTCGCCCGTCTCCGCCGCCTCGCCCCGCGGCCTGTCGCGGCCCGCGGCGACCGAGCCCGCGGCCTGCGGCGCACCGGCGGCGTCCGCGGGCGACGCGCCGGCACCCGCCGCGCCCGCCTGCCCCGGAACCTGCCCCGGCGCATGGCCCGGCGCTTGGCCCCCTGCCTGACCCGGGAGTGCCCCCGGAACCCCGGGCGGGACCCCGGCGGCGCCCGTCCCACCCGCGCCGCCGGGGACGTCCGGGGCGAGCGCCTCGCCCTCCGTCCGGGCGCCGGTGGCGCCCGCACCCCCGCCCAGGATCGTGAGCAGGGCGAGCAGCCCCGAAGGCGTGCCCGGGGTGGCCTGCGCGGTCTCCCCTTCGGTGTCCTCCGCCGCGTCGTCCGATGCCCGTTCGGCGGCCAGCGCGGTCGCGCCGGCCTGCGCCTGGGCCGGTTCGGGCGTCGCATCGGCCCGCGGCTTCGCCGCCCCGGCGCCCGGGGGCGCCTGCCGGGCGTCCGCTTCCGTCGGCCGCGCGGCATCGCCGTCCGGGCGCGCATCCGCGGAGCGGTCGTCGGTGCGGGACGCGGCTTGCCGCGCCGTCCGGTCCGGTGTTGTCGTCTCGGTCCTGCCCGGCGTCGCCCGGGTGCGATCCGCGGCCGCGTCCCGCTCCGCGGCGCCAGACTCCGCGCTGCCGACCGCCGCGCGCGCCGCGGCGTCCGAGGTCCGCTCCGCCGCCCACCGGTCGCGCCCCGTCGCGAGCCGAGCCCGGTCGGTCCGCGCGTCCTGGGCGCGGTCGGTCTGGGCGCGGTCGATCTGGGCGCGATCGGTCCGAGCCCGGTCGGTCCTTGCGCGGTCGTCCTGGGTGCCGACGCCCTGCGCGCGCGCATCCCGGCCCCGGGCATCCTGCGTCCTGATATCCTGCGTCCGGGCATCCTGGGCCCGCGCGTCCCGGGCGCGGTCCAGCCCGCGCGCGTCCCGGTCCCGGGCGTCCGTCAGCATCTCGCCGAAGCGATCGTGCACGATCTGTCCCGCCCGGGCGGCGGTGCCGGCGTCCCGATCCGCCGCCGCGGCGCGCGCGGCCGGCATCCGGGCCGCCGCATCCAACCGGTCCGTCGCAACTGCCGCCATGCGCCCGCTCCCCGCCCGCCCTCCGAGCAAGCCGTGCGCCAGACCCCGGCTTTCGCTAAGGTACTCGTATCGCAGAAAGAATCGTGGGCGCGCCGGAGCGGGCCGCCCGCGCGGGGGCCGAAGCTGCCGATTCCCCGGCAGGATCTGCCGGGCACGCGGTTTCCAGCGGGCCGCGCAGCGGCTATAGACGCGTCCGGCGGCCGGAGCCTCACGGGCGTGGCCGCCGGACCCGGCCCCCGATGAACGCCCTCGACCTCCCGAAGCCCCCGCACGAGACGCGCGTCGTCGTCGCCATGTCCGGCGGCGTCGATTCCACCGTGGTCGCCGGCCTGCTCAAGCGCGGCGGCTTCGACGTGGTCGGCGTCACCCTCCAGCTCTACGACCACGGGGCGGCGACCCACCGCCGCGGCGCCTGCTGCGCCGGCCAGGACATCCGGGACGCCCGCGCGGCGGCCGACCACCTCGGCATCCCGCACTACGTGCTCGACTACGAGGACCGGTTCCGCGACGCGGTGATCGACAAGTTCGCCGAGAGCTACCTCGCGGGCGAGACGCCGATCCCCTGCGTCGAGTGCAACCGCACAGTGAAGTTCCGCGACCTGCTGGGGCTCGCCCGCGACCTCGACGCGGACGCGCTCGCCACCGGTCACTACGTCGCCAGCCGGGCGCTGCCCGGGGGCGGGCGGGCGCTCCACCGCGCCCAGGACCCCGCCCGCGACCAGAGCTACTTCCTCTACGCCACGACGCCCGAGCAGCTCGCCTTCCTGCGCTTCCCGCTCGGCGAGATGGGCAAGGACGAGACCCGCACGCTCGCCCGCGACCTCGGCCTGTCGATCGCCGAGAAGCCGGACAGCCAGGATATCTGCTTCGTGCCCCAGGGCCGCTACAGCGACGTGATCGCCCGGCTGCGCCCCGACGCGGCGCGCCCGGGGGAGATCGTCGACCTCGGCGGCCGGGTGCTCGGGCGCCACGAGGGCATCGTGCACTACACGGTGGGCCAGCGCCGCGGCCTCGGCCTGTCGGGCCCCGAGCCGCTCTACGTGGTGCGCCTGGAGGCCGAGGCCGCCCGCGTGGTGGTCGGCCCCCGCGCCGCGCTGGCCACCACCCGGATCCGCCTCGCCGACCTCAACTGGCTCGGCGACGGGCCGGTGGAGGCGGTGCGCGACCTGCCCGTGGCGGTCCGGGTGCGCTCGACGCGCCCGCCCCGCCCCGCGACGCTCTCCGTCGACCCCGCCACCGGCGCCGCCGAGGTCGTCCTGGCCGAGCCCGAGGACGGGGTCTCGCCGGGGCAGGCCTGCGCGATCTACGCCGACGACGGCCCGCGGGCGCGGGTGCTCGGCGGCGGCACGATTCGCCGGGTCGACGCGTTGTCGGCCCGGCCGCAGGCGGCGTGAGCCCCCGCGGACCCCGCACCCCGAACCCCTCCGCAGGAACGTCCCAAAAACATGCTGAGCGAGCCGCAGGTGGCCGGGCCGAGCACGGCCCTGATGCGCAAGGCCTACGCCCGCTGGGCCCCCGTCTACGACGTGGTCTACGACAAGCTGACCGAGCCGGCGGCCCGGGCCGCGGTGGAGGCGGCGGCCGTCCACGGCTCCCGCATCCTGGAGGCCGGCGTCGGCACCGGGCTGGCGCTCGGCTACTACCCGAAGGGCAGCTTCGTCTGCGGCGTCGACCTGTCCGAGGACATGCTCCGGCGCGCCCGCGCCAAGGTCCGCCGCCGCGGCCTCGCCCACGTGCGGGGCCTCCAGGTGATGGATGTCTGCCACCTCGGCTACGCGGATGCGAGCTTCGACGCGGTGGTGGCGCAGTTCCTGATCACCCTCGTGCCCGACCCCGAGGCGGCGCTGTCCGAGTTCCTGCGGGTGGTGCGGCCCGGCGGCGGCATCGTGCTCGCCAACCATTTCGGCCAGAGCGACGGGCCGGTGGCCCGGGTCGAGGAGATCGTCGCCCCGCTGTGTACGAAGATCGGCTGGTCGTCCGACTTCAAGGCCACGCGGATCGAGGCGTGGGCCCGCCGCAACGGCGTCGAGGTGGTCGGCCTGAAGCCGACCTTCCCGGGCGGGTTCTTCAAGATCCTGCGCATGCGCAAGCCGGGGTGAGCGCCGGGGCGCCAAGGGGCGCGGGGCCGGCTCCGGAGCCGGAGAGCCGGTGGCGGCGCCTGCGGCGCTGGCTGCCGCTGGCGGTGCTCGTCTGCGTCTCGGTGGCCGCCCTGGTCTCGGGCGCGGCGCACCTGCTCAGCCTCGACCGGCTGCTCGCCTCGCGGATCTGGCTGCGCGGCTTCGTCGAGGCCGACTATGCCCGCGCCCTGGTGGCGGCCTACCTCGTCTACGTCGGCGCGGTGGTGGTCTCGGTGCCGGCGACCCTGGTGCTGACGATGCTCTGCGGCTTCCTGTTCGGGATCGTGCCGGGGGCGCTCACCGCCGTCGCCGCCGCGACCACCGGGGCGGCGATCGTCTTCGCGATCGGCCGCGGCCCGGGGGCCGACCTGCTGCGGCGGGCCGGCGGCACCCGGATCGAGGCGCTGGCCGCGGGCTTCCGGCGCGACGCCTTCGGCTACATCGCCACCCTCCGGCTGCTGCCGCTGTTCCCGTTCTGGATGACCAACCTCGCCCCGGCCGCCTGCGGGGTGCGGATGCGGGTGTTCGTCGCCGCCACGCTGCTCGGCCTCCTGCCCGGCGCGTTCGTCTACGCCGCCACGGGGGCGGGGATCGAGGACGTGGTCGCCGCCCACGAGAGCGCCAAGGCCGCCTGTCTCGCCGGGGGCGGCCTCGCCTGCGACTATGCCCTGTCGCCGCGGGCACTGGTGACGCCGAAGATGCTCGCCGGGCTCGGGATGCTCGCGCTGTTCGCCCTCGGCACCGTCGCTGTGGGCCGGCGCGTGCGGCGGGACTGAGGGGCTTGCAACCGGGGCCGTACGCGGCGCGTAAAGGTGAGTTGGGAACGAATCCAAGTTTCGCACCCCTCGAACGGCGCCGTCCATGTCCTCCTCCGCGGCCGAAGCCGGCCAGACGTTCCACCGGGATCCGGGATCCGAGACGGACCGCGACGCGGTTCCACCCGCGCGTCCACCCGCGCGCGCGGGCGCGGCGCCGGACGGGGGGCGCACCGGCCGCCTCGGCCTGTCGGGCCGCCTGTTCCTCGTCACCGTCGCCTTCGTCGCGGTGGCCGAGGTGCTGATCTACGTGCCGGCGGTCGCCAACTACCGGGTCGAGTGGATGGAGGACCGGCTCGCCGCCGCGCAGGTGGCCGCCCTCGTTCTCGACGGCCGCGAGGGGGAGGGGCGCGAGCCGGTCTCGGGCGCCCTGGAGAGCCGGCTGCTGGCGGGCGTCAACGCCCGCGCCATCGCCGTGCGCGGCGCCGGCGCGCAGCGGCTGCTGGCGATCGATCCCGTCCCCGACACGGTGGCGGACACGGTCGACTTGCGCACGGTCACCGCCTGGGGGGCGATCCGCGGGGCGTGGCGCACCCTGGTCGCCCCGGTCCACGAGCCGATCCGGGTGGTCGGGCAGGGCGGCCCCGGCTTCGACCGGGTCGAGATCCTCCTCGACGAGGCCCCCCTGCGCACGGCGATGGTCGACTACGCCCTGCGCCTGCTCGTCTCCTCGCTGATCATCGCCGCCTCGGCGGCGGGCCTCGTCTTCGTGGTGCTCCAGGTGCTGATCGTGCGCCCGGTGCGGCGGCTCGCCACCAGCATCACCGCCTTCGCCGACGCCCCCGAGGATGCCGAGCGGATCATCGTGCCCTCGCGCCGCAGCGACGAGATCGGGCAGGCGGAGGTGGCGCTGGCGCGGATGCAGCGCGGGCTGGCCGACCAGCTCCGCCAGAAGCGGCGGCTCGCCGAACTCGGCCTCGCGGTGAGCAAGATCAGCCACGAGCTGCGCAACCTGCTCACCGGCGCGCAGCTCCTCGGCGACCGGCTGGAGGGCACCGCCGACCCGACCGTGCAGCGCGTGGCCCCGCGCCTCGTCGACACCATCGCCCGGGCGGTGCGGTTCTGCGAGGGGACGCTGGCCTACGGCCGCGCCACCGAGCCCGATCCGCGGCGCGCCCGCGTGCCCCTGGCGCCGCTGTTCGCCGACCTGCCGGATATCGCCGCCCTCGCCGCCCGCCCGGTCGCCGTCCGCGTCGAGGCCGGGGACCTCGCGGTCACCGCCGACCCCGAGCAACTGTCCCGGGCGCTCGCCAACCTCGTGCGCAACGCGGTGCAGGCCCTCGACGGCGCGGCGGGCGAGGCCCCCGAGGTGCGGGTGACGGCCGGGCGCGACGGGCCGGGCCGCGTGACGATCCTGGTCTCCGACAACGGCCCCGGCCTGCCGCCGCGGGCGCGCGAGAACCTGTTCGCGCCGTTCCAGGGCTCGATGCGCTCCGGCGGCACCGGGCTCGGCCTGCCGATCGCCGCCGAGCTGATCGGCATCAACGGCGGGACGCTGGGCCTCGACGCCACCGAGGCCGGCACCCGCTTCCGGATCGTGCTGCCGGAGGGCTGAGCGCTACTCGGCCGCCGCGAGCGCTTCCGGCGCGACCGGCACCCGGATGCCGAGATCGGCGAGCAGGGCCACGTCCGCGTCCTCGCCCGCGTTCGGCGTGGTCAGCAGGCGCTCCCCGTAGAAGATCGAGTTCGCGCCCGCCAGGAAGCAGAGGGTCTGCGCCTCGCGGCTCAGCCCCTTGCGGCCGGCGCTGAGGCGCACGCGCGCGCGCGGCATGGTGATCCGGGCGGTCGCGCACATCCGCACGAGGTCGAAGGGATCGACCGGCGGCTGGTCCTCCAGCGGCGTGCCGGGCACGGCGACGAGCGCGTTGATCGGCACGCTCTCCGGGTGGGGGGCGTGGTTGGCGAGCACCTGGAGCATCGCCGCCCGGTCGGTCACGCCCTCGCCCATGCCGACGATGCCGCCGCAGCACACGCCGATCCCGGCCGCGCGCACGTTCTCCAGGGTCCTCAGGCGGGCGTCGTAGGTCCGGGTGGAGATGATGTCGCCGTAGAAGTCCGGGCCGGTATCGAGGTTGTGGTTGTAGGAGGTCAGCCCGGCCTCCGCGAGGCGTCCGGCCTGGGAGGGCGTGAGCATGCCGAGCGTCACGCAGGCCTCCATCCCGAGGCCGCGCACGCCGCGCACCATCGCCAGCACCGCGTCGAATTCCGGCCCGTCCTTGGGCTGGCGCCACGCCGCGCCCATGCAGAAGCGCTGCGCCCCCGCGGCCTTGGCGGCCCGGGCCTCGGACAGCACCGCCTCGACCGCCATCAGGCGCTCGCGGGGGACGAGCCCCTGGCCCTTCTCCGCGCCCTTGTGGTGGGCCGATTGCGGGCAGTAGGCGCAATCCTCCGGGCAGCCGCCGGTCTTGATCGACAGGAGCGAGGCCCGCTGGATGTCGGCCGGGTCGTTGTGGCGGCGGTGGATCTCGGCCGCCCGGAACACGAGGTCCATCAGCGGCAGGTCGTGGATCGCCCGGATCTCGGCCACGCTCCAGTCGTGGCGGATGTCGGTCGTCTGCGGGTCGGCGGCTTCGCTCATGCCTTCCCTTGAGGAAGATCGGCGGTCAAAAATCAAGCCTCGACCGTCTTGAACATGGGCCGGGCTCCGCCGCTCGCGGACAGTGCGGCGATGGACGACATCACGGTCGAGATCGAAGAGGCCGAGCGATCGATGCTGCTCGTCCAGATCGGAACGCCGGCAGGCGCCATCCGAGTCGTCGGGCAAGTCTCGATGCGCGATGGCGTCCTGATGGTCCAAGAAGCCCATATCTGAGGTCTGTCGCCCGGTGCGCTTGGCCGGGCCGGCCTGAATGCGATCGGTTGGAAATTGCTGGAGGTCGCCGATGCCCGAGCGGTTGTCATTGAAGGACGTGCTCGCACGACAGGGCGAAACGCGGGAGCGATCCCCCGCCCCATCCGGTTCCCCCGCTAGCTATTTCCTCTCCGCCCGGGATGTCCCGCGCCCCGTGGACGCGATCCGCCTGCTCGCGTCCTTCGGCTTGGGCCTGAACGAAGGGCGTCGGACCTTCGACCGCCTGTTCACGAGCGGCGGTGCGGCGGTCACCCTGATCGTCGCCGAGGGGCGCGATCCGGTGGGGGACCTCGCCGCCCTCGGGATCACGGCGCGCCCGCTGCGGCGGCCGGAGGTCCGGGTCGCCGAGGTCCGCCGGCTGCTCGGCCTGTCGCAGGCGGAGTTCGCGACCCGGTTCGGGCTCGAACTCGACACGGTGCAGAACTGGGAACAGGGCCGGAACCGGCCGGATCCCGCGGCGATGGTCCTGCTCAAGGTGATCGAGCAGAACCCGGCCGCCGTCGACGCGGCGCTGGCCGGCTGAGCCCCGGCCACATCCCTCAAACCCGCACCCGGGCCGCCGGGCCGCCGCCGAGTCCCAAAAGAATCAGTTCGTCGGCTCGCCCGCGGCGGCCTTGGCTGTCCAGGCGTCGAAGGCCACGACCTTCTGGCGCTGCTCGCCGAGACCGGCGATGCGCAGGGTCATCGTGTCGCCCTCCTTGAGGAAGCGCGGCGGCTTCATGCCGAGCCCGACGCCCGGGGGCGTGCCGGTGGTG
Source organism: Methylobacterium amylolyticum (assembly GCF_030700245.1). Classification (GTDB taxonomy): domain Bacteria; phylum Pseudomonadota; class Alphaproteobacteria; order Rhizobiales; family Beijerinckiaceae; genus Methylobacterium. The sequence goes on along the minus strand of NZ_JAUYZI010000002.1, from coordinate 179,087 downwards.
ATCACGTCGCCGGGCTCCAGCATCATGAAGTGCGACACGTAGGCGACGATCTGGGGCACGTCGAAGATCATCGTCGCGGTCGAGCCGGTCTGGCGGCGCTCGCCGCTCACGTCGAGGCTCATCGCGAGGTTCTTCAGGTCCGGGATCTCGTCGAGGGTGACGAGCCAGGGGCCGAGCGGCCCGAAGGTCGGGGCGCTCTTGCCCTTCGTCCAGGTGCCGCCGCGCTCGGTCTGCCACTCGCGCTCGGACACGTCGTTGCAGATGCAGGCGCCGGCGACGAAGTTGAGCGCCTCGTTGGCGTGGACGTAGCTCGCGCGGGTGCCGATCACGATCGCGAGCTCCACCTCCCAGTCGGTCTTGGTGGAGCTTTTCGGGATGATCACCGTGTCGTTCGGCCCGCACAGGGACGAGGGCGCCTTGTTGAAGATGATCGGCTCGGACGGGATCGGCGAGCCGGTCTCCGCGGCGTGGTCGGCGTAGTTCAGGCCGATCGCCACGACGTTGCGGGTGCCGCCGACGCAGGGGCCGAGGCGGGTGTCCGGCGGCACGAGCGGCAGGGAGTCCGGATCGAGCATCCGCAGGCGGGCGAGCGACTCGGGCGAGAGCGCCGGGCCCGCGATGTCGCGCACCAGCCCCGAGAGGTCGCGGTAGCCGCCCCGCGCGTCCACGAGTCCGGGCTTCTCGTCGCCGATCGCGCCGTGGCGGATGAGCTTCATCAGACTCGCTCCCGAAGTGTCGTCTTGCGCCGGTCCAGCCGGCCGCCGGGACCTTTAACGCCCGCGGGCCCGGGCGCAAGCACGCGGCGGGGACGGCGCGCGGGCGGTCCTCGTGCAGGAAAGTGCCGCACGGCGCCGGCGCGTCGCCGCGGTGTGATGACCGAAGGTTGTGCCGGCGAAGGATTGCCCGCGGTGCTCTGTGCCGCTCCTACCACAGTGCGGCCCGATCGCGCCGTCCGGTCCCGGATCGGCGCGCGTGTTGCGGCGGCACCGTTGTGAATTCCCGAGGGGTCGGCACAATAAATCACGGGCCCGAGGCGGCCCCGCCGCCCCGCAGAGGTGCCGGCGTCGAGAACATGTCTGACGGGGGAACGGGATGAACCGCAGGTTGCGCGCGGCGGCGCTCGCGGCATCGGCCCTGGGGGCTGCGGCCTCGGGGATGACCTGGGGGGCCGGGGAGGCGCGGGCCGGCGGGTTCGCCATCCGCGAGCAGAGCACGCAGGCGCAGGGTCTGTCCTTCGCGGGCGCGGCCGCCGGCTCGGGCGGCGTCTCCTCGATGTTCTGGAACCCGGCGGTCATCACGATGCGCCCGGGCTTCGTGTCCGAGCAGAACCTGACCTATATCGGCCTGTCCTCCACCATCCGCCCCGCGCCGGGCACCAACCCGGCCTTCGCCCCGCTCGGCGGCTCGGGCGACATCGGCCAGGGCGCCGTGGTGCCCGCGGGCGCAACCTCCTACCAGCTCAACGACCGTCTCTGGCTCGGCCTCTCGACCGGGGCCCCCTTCGGCCTCGTCACCAAGCCGAACCAGGTCTGGGCGGGCGAGGCCTACGGGCGCTCGTCGCGGATCTTCACCCTGGCGATCAACCCGGTGATCGGCGTCAAGGTCACCGACTGGCTGTCGCTCGCGGTCGGCCCGAACATCGAGTACTTCCGGCTGACCCTCCGGCAGGCCGTTCCGATCCCGGGCCTGTCGCCGGCGGTCTACCCGAGCTCGTTCCTCAAGGGCGAGTCCTGGGGCGCGGGCTTCACGGCGGGCGCCACGCTGACCCCGCGCGACGGCACGGTGCTCGGCATCGGCTACCGCTCGTCGATCCACCACGAGATCGAGGGCTCGATCGGCGTGCCGCTCGTGGCGCTGGCCCCCCTCGCGGGGCAGGTCCGGGCGCGGCTCAACACGCCGGAGAAGCTCAGCGTCGGCCTCACTCAGGCGCTCTCGCCGGTGGCGCGGGTCAATGTCGGCTTCGAGTGGGACAACTGGTCGAGGCTCGGCACGGTCGGCATCGTCTCGACCACCCGCGGGATCCCCGTCAACAATCTGCCGCTCAACTACAAGGACGGGTTCCTGTACGCGGTCGGCGCCGAGGTCGATGCCAGCCCGAACCTGACGGTGCGCGGCGGCTTCGCCTACGAGGTCTCGCCGATCGACTTCGCCAACCGCTCGGTCCGCTTGCCGGACGGCAACCGCTACATCGCCTCGCTCGGCGCGAGCTACCGCTGGAGCGAGAAGCTGACGCTGAACCTCGCCTACTCGCACTTCTTCCTCGACCGCTCGCGGATCCTGGCGGGGCTCGGGCGCGACTACAACGTCAGCAACATCGCCTTCGCCGGCGTGGTCGATTCGAGCGCCGACATCGTCTCGGTCGGCTTCCGCTACCTGTTCGGCGAGCCGCCCGCGCCGGCCCCGGCGCCGCTGGTGCGCAAGTACTGACGGGCGCCGCGGCGGGACGGCCGCCCCGGCACCGGCCGGGGCGGCGCGCCGCGCCTCAGGAGCGGATCCGCACGTAGGTCCCGGGCGCCGGCCCGAGGGAGGCCAGCGAGCCCTCGCCCGGCACGCGGGCCGGGACGCGCTCGGGGGCCTGCGCCTCGATCCACTGGAACCAGTAGGGCCACCACGAGCCCTTGGTCTCGGTGGCCTTGCCGATCCACTCCTCCAGCTTCCCCTTGGCCGGGCCGCCGGTCCAGTAGCCGTATTTCGGCTTGGCCGGCGGGTTGATCACCCCGGCGATGTGGCCGGAGCCCGCGAGCACGTAGTCCACCGGACCGCCGAACTTCTTCGAGCCCTCGAACACCGAGAGCGCCGGGGCGATGTGGTCCTCCCGGGTGGCGAGGTTGAAGATCGGGATCTTCACCTTCTTCAGGTCGAGGCGCACGTTGCCGAGCACCATCTTGCCCTGCGACAGGGTGTTCTCGAGGTAGCAGTTGCGCAGGTAGAACGAGTGGTTGGCCGCCGGCATCCGGGTGGCGTCGGAGTTCCAGTACAGCAGGTCGAAGGCCGACGGCGCCTTGCCCTTGATGTAGTTGTTGACGACGTAGGGCCAGATCAGGTCGTTCGGGCGCAGCATGTTGAAGGCGTTGGCCATGCGCGCGCCTTCGAGATAGCCGCGCTCGGCCATCCGCGCCTCGACCTGCCGGATCTGGTCCTCGTCGGCGAACACCTTCAGGTCGCCCGCGTGGGTGAAGTCGACCTGGGTGGTCAGCAGCGTCGCGCTGCGGATCCGGCGGTTGCCGGTGGCCGCCTGCATGGCGAGCGTCACCGCGAGCAGGGTGCCGCCGACGCAGTAGCCCGCCGCCGTCACCTCGGTCTCGCCGGTGGCGGCGCCGATCGCGTCGATGGCCGCCTCGATCCCCTCGCGCATGTAGGACTCGAAGTCCTTGGCCGCGTGGCGCTCGTCCGGGTTGACCCAGGAGATGCAGAAGACGGTCAGACCCTGGTCGACCATCCACTTGATGAAGCTCTTCTGCGGGTTGAGGTCGAGGATGTAGAACTTGTTGATCCACGGCGGCACCATCAGGAACGGGCGCTTCAGCACCGTCTCCGTGGCCGGCGCGTACTGGATCAGCTCGATCAGGTCGTTGCGGAACACCACCTCGCCGGGGGTGACCGCGACGTTGCGGCCGACCTCGAAGCCGCTCGGGTCGGTCTGCCGCACCCGGAGCTGGCCGCCGCCCGCTTCCAGATCCTCCTCGTACATCTGCAGGCCGCGCACGAGGTTGGCGCCGTTCTCGGCGAGCGTGTGCCGGATCAGCTCCGGGTTCGTGGCCAGGAAGTTCGAGGGCGAGAGCATGCTGGTGACCTGGCGCAGGTAGAACTGCGCTTTGTGGCGGGTCTGCTCGTCGATCCCCTCGGCCTCGTCGACGAGGCCCTCGGCCCAGCGCGTGGCGATCAGGTAGCCCTGCTTGATGAAATCGAAATACGGGTTCTGCGACCAGTCCGCGTGGGCGAACCGGGCATCCCGGGGCTCGGGGGCGGCCACCGGGTCGGTCTGCTGGCCCTGGAGGCGCAGGTAGGTCGAGCCCCACAGGGTGAGGAACGCCTGCGAGAGCTTCGCCTGCGCCTCGACGCTGCGGTTCGGGTCGGCGAGCCAGCTCTCGGCCACGCGGCCGAGGGTGCGGACCATCTCGTTGACCTCGTCCGAGGGGCCGGCCTGCGCGCCGTCCGGCGTGAGGTAGCGGGCGGCGCTGCGCCCCATCGCCTCGACGAGCTGGCCGGCGTTGCGCCCCATCGCCTCGAAATCCGGCAGGGCCGGCGGCGCGGCGTCGGTCACCGGCGCCGGCGGCGCGGTTCCCTTCGGCGCCTGCATCTGCGGGCTCGTCACGGGTGCCTCCCTGGTGTCGTGCGGCTCCGCCCTCCGGCGAGCCTCGTTTCCGACAAATTAGGGATCCAGCGAGAGGTTGCGCCACCCCGCGCCGGGGTGGCCCCGAAACATCCGTCCCATGTTCTCATCGCGGTTCTCATCGCGCGTGCCCCGATGTCCGGCGGACGCGCCGCGCGCCGTGGTCCGGCGGCTCCGGGTCTTGGCGCTCCTCGCGCCGATGGCCGCCCTCGGCGCCTGCTCGGGCGACACGGTGCGCACGCTCGCGGTCGATGCCGGCTACGGGCCGAAGACCGTCGCGGCGCCGGACTTCGTCCGGGACAGCCGCGGCGCCGAGCCGGACTTCATGGCGGTGGGCGTCGACGCGCCCAAGCGCCCGGTGCGGGCGAAGTCGGCGGAGGACCAGCGGGCCCTTGAGGCGGAGCTGGAGGGCGCGCGCGGCCGCAACGAGGCCCGCGGCCGCGCCGCCGAGAGCGCCGGGAGAGGCACCGGCAAGGGCACGGCGCCGGCCAAGCGCGCCGAGTGAGGCACCCTGCGGGGGCGCCGACGCACCGGCCCCGAAAAAAAATTCGGGTCGGCGGGGGCGTCCAACTCTGGTACAGGCAGCCTGCGCGCGGCCGACATCACAGACGCCAGACCGGACGCGCCGTATGGACACGCCCATGACCGACTTCCACCGCATCAAGCGCCTCCCGCCCTACGTCTTCGAGCAGGTCAACCGGATCAAGGCCGCGGCGCGCGCCCAGGGCGCGGACATCATCGACCTGGGCATGGGCAACCCGGACCTCGACGCCCCGAAGCACGTCATCGCCAAGCTGTGCGAGACGGCCGGGCGCCCGCGCACCGACCGCTACTCCGCCTCCAAGGGCATCGCCGGCCTGCGCCGCGCCCAGGCGGGCTACTACCAGCGCCGCTTCGGCGTGACCCTCAACCCGGACACCCAGGTCGTGGCGACGCTGGGCTCCAAGGAGGGCTTCGCCAACATGGCCCAGGCGATCACCGCGCCGGGCGACGTGGTGCTGGTGCCCAACCCCAGCTACCCGATCCACGCCTTCGGCTTCCTGATGGCCGGCGGCGTGATCCGGAGCGTGCCCGCCGAGCCGACGCCCGCCATGTTCCCGGCGCTGGAGCGGGCGATGCAGCACTCGATCCCCAAGCCCGTGGCTCTGGTGGTCTGCTACCCCTCGAACCCGACCGCCTACGTGGCCGACCTCGACTTCTACCGGGACCTCGTCGCCTTCGCCAAGCGCCACGAGCTGATCCTGCTCTCGGACCTCGCCTACGCCGAGGTCTACTTCGACGGGGCGCCGCCGCCCTCCGTCCTTCAGGTGCCCGGGGCGATCGACTGCACGGTGGAGTTCACCTCCCTGTCGAAGACCTACTCCATGGCCGGCTGGCGGATGGGCTTCGCGGTCGGAAACGAGCGCCTGCTCGCGGCGCTGACCCGGGTGAAGTCCTACCTCGACTACGGCGCCTTCACGCCGATCCAGGTGGCGGCCACCGCCGCGCTGAACGGGCCGGACGACTGCATCCACGAGATGCGGGCGATCTACCGGAAGCGCCGCGACGCGCTGGTCGAGTCCTTCGGCAAGGCCGGCTGGACGATCCCGACGCCGCAGGCGTCGATGTTTGCCTGGGTGCCGATCCCGGAGAAGTACCGGCCGCTCGGCAGCCTGGAATTCTCCAAGCTCCTCCTGGAGAAGTCCGACGTGGCGGTCGCCCCCGGCATCGGCTTCGGCGAGTTCGGCGACGAGTACGTCCGCATCGCCCTCGTCGAGAACGAGCAGCGCATCCGGCAGGCGGCGCGCAACATCCGCCGCTTCTTCGACGGCGCCGACAAGACCCTGCACAACGTCGTGCCGATGGCCAAGGCGGGGTAGGAACGGGGTCGGGACGGCGGAGTGCCGGGTGCGCCGGGTTGTTGCCGCCCGGCGACAGGCCCGGCCAAAGGCGGCCGGGCGGGCTCCGCGCCCCGCGGCGGCGCTTGTCAGGCCGGCGCCGGCGCCGCAGGGTCGGGCGGGGGCATTCCTGTCTCGAAACCGGTCCCATGAGCCGCATGCGCCGCCTGAACCTCACCGCCGCCCTGCTGCTCGCCGCCGCCGCATCGGCCTGCGCGCCGAACCCGATCATCGCCCGGGATCCGGTGCCGGCCCCGGGCCCCGGCGACGCCTACGCCTGCACTTCCAAGCCCCTGCCGCTCAACGCCTTCTGGAGCACCTGCCGGCCCGTCCCGGCCGCGCCCGTGCTGAGCGCCCGGGGGTGAGCCGCCGCGCCCGGCCTGTGGACGGCCTGTCCGGACCGGACAGGCCGCCGCGGATCGGCTACACTGTCGAGCTTTCCGCCGGTCCCGCCCGGCGCCGTGACGGAGCATCCCGCGTGACCCTGAAGTCCCTGATCGCCGCCGCCGGACTGCTCGTCCTCGCGGGCGTGAGCGCCTCGGCCCAGGAGGTTCCCGTGCCGATCCGGCCGCAGGGCTTCGTCTTCGTCGCTCCGGACGGGCCGTCGGTGCTGGAATCGGAGGGCGGCGGCCCCTTGGCGCCGGCCTCCCGGCCCGACCTCCAGGTGCCGGCCGTGCCGGTGCCGCAGGTGATGAACGGCGGCGGCTTCGGCTTCTCCGGGTTCGACTACTACAACGACCAGATCTCGGAAGGCCGTTTCGGCGCCCAGAGGCGGCCGAAGGAGTACGTGGTCGCCCCGGCCTACATCGTGCCGCCGCGCAACTGAGACCGACCGGCGGCGGGACGTGCGCCCCGCCGGCCGCGGGCCTCACCCCTTCAGCGGGTCGTGGCCCCAGTTCATCAGCGACAGCCGCCAGGGGGAATCCGGGTCGTTGCGGGCCTTGCCCCCCTGCTTGAGGTGGCGGTGGACGTAGCCGACCACCTTATTCATCGCGGCGTAGTCGTCGTCGGTGAGGTCGGCCTTCTTCGTGTCCTTGATCGCCAGGATGCGCCGGCCCATCGCGTGGCCGGTCGATTCCCCGCCGTCCGTCTTCTGGCCGACCTCCCGGCTCGCCGCGCCGTCGAGGTGCTTGCGCAGGGCGGCCGGAGTCATGTTCACGGCCGCGTTGAAATCGTCCCAGATCTGCTCGTGATCGTCCGACATGCCGGCTGTCCGCTCGCGTGGGGGAGGGGTGGGGGAGGGTTGACGCGTCAACGCGCCCGCGCGCGCGGGTTTCGGGGGCCGCCCTGCGGTCCGGCGCCGCGGCGGCGGCATTTACAGGGGCGCGGGCGCCCGGTATCACCCCGGCCCGACACGCCCCCCACCTCACCCGAACACACCAGATGCGCGCCGAGATCGAGCAGGCCTCGGATGCCGCCAAGCAGTCTATAGGGCTGCTGAGGAGGCATCTTTGACTGGGACACCGTCGACAAACGCCTCGCGGAGCTGAACGCCCGCTCCGAGGACCCCGAACTCTGGAACGACGCCGAGGCCGCGCAGAAGGTGATGCGCGAGCGCCAGCAGCTCGACGAGGCGGTCTCCGCCATCCGCAAGCTGGACCGCGATCTCGAGGACGGCGCGACGCTGATCGAGCTCGGCGAGATGGAGGCGGATTCCGCCTCGGTCGCCGAGGGCGAGGCGGCGATCCTGGCCGTCCAGAAGGAGGCGGCGAGCCGGCAGGTCGAGACCCTGCTGTCGGGCGAGGCCGACGGCTTCGACACCTACGTCGAGGTGCATGCCGGCGCCGGCGGCACCGAGAGCCAGGACTGGGCCAACATGCTCCAGCGCATGTACGGGCGCTGGGCCGAGCGCCGGAAGTTCAAGGTCGACATCGTCGAGTGGACCGACGGCGAGGAGGCCGGGATCAAGGGCGCCACGCTCCTGATCAAGGGCCACAACGCCTACGGCTGGCTCAAGACCGAGTCCGGCGTGCACCGGCTGGTGCGGATCTCGCCCTACGATTCCAACGCCCGGCGCCACACCAGCTTCGCCAGCGTCTGGGTCTACCCGGTGATCGACGACCGGATCGAGATCGAGATCAAGGAATCGGACTGCCGGATCGACACCTACCGCTCGTCCGGCGCGGGCGGCCAGCACGTCAACACCACCGACTCGGCGGTGCGCATCACCCACAATCCCACCGGGATCGTGGTGGCCTGCCAGCAGGAGCGCTCGCAGCACAAGAACCGGGCCACCGCCTGGAACATGCTGCGCGCCCGCCTCTACGAGGCCGAGCTGAAGAAGCGCGAGGAGAAGGCCAACGCCGAGGCGGCGTCCAAGACCGATATCGGCTGGGGCCACCAGATCCGGTCCTACGTCCTCCAGCCGTACCAGCTCGTGAAGGACCTGCGCACCGGCACCCAGTCCACCGACCCGGACGAGGTGCTCGACGGCGACCTCGACCCGTTCATGGAGGCCTCGCTCGCCCAGCGGGTCTACGGCGGCGGCGAGGCGGTCGACGACATCGACTGATTTTTTTTGGGGTTTCGCGCCGGCTCGATCGAGCCGGCGCGGCGCTCCCGGCGGACGGGCCTACTCCGCCGCCACCGCCCGGGCCGGGCGCAGCCGCGCCGCCACCTGACGGCGCAGGCCGGCGATGTCGAACATCCACACCAGCGCCCCGTAGAGGGCCATGCCCGCGGGCACGCAGACCGCGAGCGCGGTGACGGGCGGCAGGCCGCGGAACGGGGCGAGCGCGAGGCCCATCGCGGCGCAGGCGAGCGACGCCGCGCCGATCGCCCCCCAGGGCAGCACGATCCGCTCGCGGCCGGTGAGCGCCCGCCAGCCGAGCCACAGGCCGGCCCCGGCGAGCCCCAGCGTCTGCGCCAGCGCCACGCCGATCCCGCCGAAGAGCGGCGGCAGGGCGACGAGCCCGATCCCGTTGAGGGCGAGCCCGGCCAGGGCCGCGGCGATCACCGGCAGGGTGCGGCGGCGGATCTGGAACACCGGGTTGACCGCGTAGAACATCATCGCGAGGCAGAACAGCCCGGGCAGCAGGGCGAGGGCGTAGGTCTCGAACGGCCCGCGATAGGCCTCGGGCACGACGAGCGCCTGGAGCGCCGGCAGCACCGCCCAGAAGCCGACCGCGCAGGGGGCGAGCAGCGCGAACACGGTCCCCGCGTTCTCCGCCACCTGGGCCTCGGCCGCGGCCCGGCCGCGGTGCTCCTCGGCGTGGACGGCGATCTGGAACAGCAGCAGGTCGAGCGCGGTGCCGAGCGTCATCAGCGCCCGGGAGGTGACGTCGGCGGCGAGCGCGAAGTAGCCCGCCTCGGTGAAGCCGGCCTGGGCCGCCACCGCGCCGCGGTTGACGAAGGACAGGAGCTGGTAGGCGGCGTTGGCCGCGATCAGCGGCAGGCCGTAGCGGGCGAACACCCGCCACGTCGCCCCGAGCCGCGCCCGCTCGACCGCGCCGGCGGGATCGCGCAGCGGCCCGCGCAGCACCAGCACGGCGAGGAGCTGGCTGACGCCCGCGGCCGCCAGCACCCAGGCCGGCTGGGGCAGGAACCACGCCGCGCCGGCCATCATGCCGAAGGCCAGCACGTTCTTCACCGCCACGAGGCCGAGATAGAGCTTCCCGTCGAAGCGGGCCCGGGCGAGCGCGGCGTGGTAGTCGAACACGCCGATCCCGAGCGCCGCGAGCCCGGTGCCGCACAGCACCGCCTCGCGCCCGTCCGGCCCCTCGCCGAGCCCGAGGCCCCCGCAGGCCGCCGCGGCCGCGACCAGCAGCACCCCGAGCCGCAGGTAGGCCCGGTCGAGCCCGTGGCGGATCCACGGCTCGTCCACCCGCACCCGCCCCGAGTAGAACCGGGTCGCCGACAGCCGCAGCCACTCGAACAGGACGGTGTTGAGCACGATCGCCCCGGTGGTGGCGAGCGCGAAGCGGCCGAAATCGGCCGGCCCGAGCCAGCGGGCGATCAGCAGGCCGAGGACGAAGTTCAACCCCGCATTGAGGACGAAGGCGGCGATCACGGCCATGCGCGGCGACTCGGACGGAGCGTCTCGATGAGGGGAGGTAGCGGAGCCGCGACAAGAATCCCCTAATCGGGCGTCATCGGGGCGAGGCGTCCGCCCCCGCGCCGAGATCCCGCTCGTAGCGCCACGCCTCCATCCCGTCCTCGTAATAGTCCGGCCGCACCGCGAAGCGCCGGTAGCCGCGCCGCTCGTAGAGGCGGATGCCGGCGCCGTTGTCGCCGCGCACCTCCAGTCGCAGCCGGTCGCAGCCGGCGGCGCGGGCCCGGGCCTCGACCGCGTCGAGGAGGCGGCCGCCGAGACCCAGGCCGCCGCGGTTCGGCGCCACCGAGATCGAGGCGAGCCGGGCGATCCGGCTGCCGCGCCGCCGCTCCAGCACGGCCGCGCCGACCAGCAGCGCGTCCTCGACCAGCGCCACCAGCACGTCCATCGTGGCCGAGCGGATCGCGTGGCGGATCGCCCGACGCTCGGCCCGGTCGGTGGCGAAGGCGGCCTGCTCCAGGGCGAACAGGGCGTCGAGGTCGTCCGGCTCGGCCGTCCGGATGAACGGCTCCAGGGGCTCGCCCCGGGCCTCGCGGGCGGGGGCGCTCACACCCATGTCGCGCTCACGGGCGCGCCCATGTCCAGGGCGATCACGCTCATGGCGCGCTCGAACGCGGGCCGTGCCCGCGCCCGGTTGTGGTGCTCGCGCTCGATCGCATCCGTCGTCCGCCCTCCGGGGCCCGCCGCCCGCTGAGATGCCCGGATCCGTCCCGCTTGGAAAGCCCGCATCCGCGCCGCCCGGGCGGGGCGGAAGCGGCATGCGTGCAACACCCGGCGGCGGCCTGTGTTTTTCGGGGGGCGCGGCGCGATTCCGTCTTGAGGCCGGGGGGCGAGGCGCTTATATGCGCCCTGCCCAATTTCGCACGTGCCTGTGGCCGCGTGTCGGTTGGTGGGCATCCGGTCAACTGCCGGACAGCCGCCAGGGGTCTAAGGATCGATGGCCGTAAGGGGTGGATCCCTGCGGCCGGCATCCAGGTGGCGACACCGGACCCCGACAACAACCGGCAGCCGGAGGCGAAACCGGCGAACCCCGCTCTCCACGGGGGACGCAGCTTAAAGCAACGACGAACGGGCTTTTTTGGTCTCGTCGGCCCTCCAAAGGCCGGCACCGAAGAGGCTTGTTTCTCCTTGCCCGGCGTGCGGTTGGGGTCTCCCCATCCAATCCACGGCAGCTTCCGGGTGCTCTGCGCCCGCGCTCGATCGCGTGTCTCCAAAGCACGCGGCCGTCCGCGACGCATCGCCCCCTGACGCCGACGGCTCGCGAGGCCGTCTGACTTCGACATCGCGCCCCGATGCAGGGCGCCTGCGAACCTGTGCCGGGAGACGACCATGACCGACCGTATCCGCGACTTCCTGCGCGCGCGCCGCGACCTCGGCCGGGACGAGGGGCCCGTGATGGTCCTCGACCTCGACGTGGTGCGCGACAACTACACCGCCTTCGCCCGGGCGCTGCCGGACACCCGCGTGTTCTACGCGGTCAAGGCCAACCCGGCCCCCGAGGTGCTGCGCCTGCTCGCCGAGATGGGCTCCTGCTTCGACACCGCCTCGGTCGCCGAGATCGAGATGGCGCTCGCCGCCGGCGCCACCGCCGACCGGGTCTCCTTCGGCAACACCATCAAGAAGGAGCGCTGCATCGGCCGCGCCCTCAAGCTCGGCATCCGCCTGTTCGCGGTCGATTGCGAGGTCGAGGTCGAGAAGATTTCTCGCGCGGCCGAGGCGGCAGGGGTCGAGGCCGGCGAGGTGCAGGTGTTCTGCCGCATCCTGTGCGACGGGGCCGGCGCCGACTGGCCGCTCTCGCGCAAGTTCGGCTGCGTGCCCGAGATGGCCGCGGACGTGCTGGAGCACGCCCACCGGCAGGGCCTCAACGCCTACGGCGTGTCGTTCCACGTCGGCTCGCAGCAGGGCAACACCGAGGCGTGGGACGGGGCGCTGGCCTCGGCCTCGGCGATCTTCCGCGAGTGCGCCGAGCGGGGCATCGGCCTGTCGATGGTCAACCTCGGCGGCGGCTTCCCGACCCAGTACCTCAAGGCGGTGCCGGGCGTGGAGAGCTACGGCGACGCGATCTTCCGCGCGCTCACAAAGCACTTCGGCAACCAGATCCCGGAGACGATCATCGAGCCGGGCCGCGGCATGGTCGGCAATGCCGGGATGATCGAGGCGGAAGTCGTCTTGGTGTCGCGCAAGTCCGCGGACCCGGACGAGGTGCGGTGGGTCTACCTCGACATCGGCAAGTTCGGCGGTCTCGCCGAGACGATGGACGAGTCGATCCGCTACCCGATCCGCACCCGCCACGACGGCGAGCGCACCGAGCCCTGCGTGGTGGCCGGGCCGACCTGCGACTCGGTGGACGTGCTCTACGAGCGGCAGCACTACCCGCTGCCGGTCTCGCTCTCGATCGGCGACAAGGTGCTGATCGAGGGCGCGGGCGCCTACACCACGACCTACGCGGCGGTCGCCTTCAACGGCTTCCCGCCCCTTCAGCAGATCGTCATCTGATCGGCTGTCGCACCGTTCCGGGCGGCCCTGCGCCGCCCGGGGACGTCCCTTTAGAAATCCCGCACCGGACGGGCGTCCCCGAGGACGCCCGCGAGGATGGTCGCTGCTCCCGCCTGTTGCGCCCTGGGAGGGCACGCCCGTGATCGAGATCCGCGCGGAACACCCCCACGACATCCCGGCGCGCGAGCGCCTGCTCGACGCCTGCTTCCCCGGCAACCGCCGCGCCAAGACCTCCGAGCGCCTGCGCGAGGGCCGGCTGCCGGCCCGCGGCCTCGCCTTCGCGGCGACGCGCGGCGGGCGCCTCGTCGGCACCCTGCGCCTGTGGGACGTCGCCACCGGCGACGGCCGTCCGGCGCTGCTGCTCGGGCCGCTCGCCGTGGACCCGGCCGTCCAGGGCCGCGGCCTCGGCTCGGTGATGATGCAGGCGGCGCTCGGCCGCGCCGAGGCGCTGGGCCACGGGGCGGTGCTGCTCGTCGGCGACGCGCCGTACTACGCCCGCTTCGGCTTCCGCGGAGAGGCGGCCGCGGACCTCACGCTGCCCGGACCGTTCGAGCGCGCCCGCTTCCTCGGGCTGGACCTGCGCCCCGGCGCGCTGGCCGGGGCCGCCGGCCTCGTCCGGGCCACCGGCCGGCCGATCCCGGACCGGGCCGTGCCGGCCGCCGCGGCGGACGCGCGACGACGCGCCGCCTGACCCGTCCCGGGCCCGCCCCCCGGGCGGCACCGCGGATCCCGCGCACCCCGGTCGCGGGCGTCAGTGAATCCGGTCCGCGTCCGCGTGGCCGGACTGGCCGAACTCCTTGCGGGCGATCTCCTGGCCGATCCGGAACAGGGCCTCGCGCAGGGCCGGCAGCGCCGACTTGCCCCCGTCCGCCTCGATCAGGGAATGGGCGATCAGCAGGTGGTCGGCCACGAGGTCGAGGGCCGAGCCCGGCAGCGTCGAGGGCTGCTGCGGCGGCGGCACGAACCGGCCGATGCTCGCCCGCGCCGCCAGCGATTCGCCGACCGTGGGCGCGATCTCGGTGATCGAACCGAGGAAGCCCAGGAAGGTGGTGTCCGGCGGCCCGTAGGAGGGCACCGCCCCGGCGACCGCCCAGATGGAGACACCCCCCACCCGGCGCAGGCGGAACCGCACCGTGAACTCGGCCCGCGTCCGGGCCGCCTCGGCCAGGGCGCCGCGCAGGATCGCCCCGTCCTCGCTGTCGAGGCAGGCCAGCCAGCCCTCGCCGAGCGCCGCGTGCCGGTCCTGGCCGGTCAGCGCTTCCCACTCGGGCCCGACATAGGTCAGGACGCCCGAGGCCTCGGTGGTGAAGATCATCCGGTTCGTCCCACGGAGCGGCGGAATCGTCGCCGCGGCGCTTGAACAACCATACGTAGATGCACCCCGCGCGTCGTCCCTGCGACGCCCGGCCGCAATCCGGCGGCAGCGGGAGTGGCGCGACGGGGCCGCGACCGCGCCGAGCCTGTCGCGCGCGCGCGCGTCCCTGTATGCCGGGGCATGTCCCGCCGACCGGCCGTCTTCACCGTCACCCGCGGCGCCCCGTTCCTGCCGACGCTCGCCGACGCGCTCCTGTCCGGCCGCCTCGTCGGGCCGGTGGCGGACGACCCGCTGGCGCTCGCCGCCGTCACGATCTACCTGCCGACCCGCCGCGCCGCCCGGGCGCTCGCCGCGCTGATGGCCGAGCGGCTGGGGGACGCGGCGCTGCTGCCGCGCGCGATCCCCCTCGGCGAGGCCGACGAGGCGGAACTCGACCTCGCCGCCGAGCCGCTGCTTGAGGGGGACGGCGACGGCGAGCCCGGCGGCGCGCCGATGCCGCCCCTGGAGCGGCGGCTGGTGCTCGCCCGCCTCGTCCAGGCCTGGGCGCGGAGCATCGACCGCTCGCTGCTGCCCCTCGACGCCGAGGTGCCGTTCCTGGTGCCGTCCTCCCCCGCGGACGCGGTCGGGCTCGCGGGCGACCTCGAACGACTGATGGACGCGCTCACCGTCGAGGGCCTGCCCTGGTCGGAGATCGGCGGCGCGGTGGAGGCGGAGTATTCCCGCTACTTCGGCCTGACCCTCGACTTCGTGCGGATCGCCGCCGAGAACTGGCCGCGGATCCTGGGCGAGCGCGGGCTCGCCGACCCGGTGGCCCGCGCCCGCGGCCTCGTGCTGGCCGAGGCGCGGCGCCTGTCGCGGCGGCCCCCCGACGACCCGGTGATCGTGGCGGGCTCCCTCGGATCGGTGCCGGCCACCGCCCGGCTCATCGCTGCGGTGGCGCGGCTGCCCCGGGGCGCCGTGGTCCTGCCGGGCCTCGACCTCGACCTCGACGCGGCGGGCTGGGACGGGATCGAGACCGGCGAGGGCCTGTCCCGGGCGGTGGCGCACGGCCACCCGCAGGCGGTGCTCCACCGGCTCCTGGGTCCGCGGGGCCTCGCCCTGCCGCGCGAGGCGGTCACGGCGCTCGGCGAACCGGATGCCGGGCAGCGGGCGCGCGCCGCCCTCCTGTCGCAGGCCCTGCGCCCGGCCGACACCACCGACGCCTGGGCCGCCCTCGACGCGGGGGAGCGCGACGTGGGCGTCGCCGCGGGCCTCGACGGGCTGGCGCTCGCCGAGGCCGCCGACGAGCGGGAGGAGGCGCTGGTCGCCGCGCTGGCCCTGCGCGAGACCCTGGAGACCCCCGGCGCCACCGCCGCCCTCGTCACCCCGGATCGCGGGCTCGCGGGCCGCGTCGCGGTGGAACTGCTGCGCTGGGGCATCGTCGCCGAGGATTCCGCGGGGCTGTCCCTGGCCGGCAGTCCGGCGGGGCGCCTCGCCCGGCTCGCGGCCGAACTCGCCGCCGACCTCGTGCGCCTCCAGGCCGACACGATCCCCGCCCGGATCATCGCCCTGCTGTCGCACCCGATGACCCGGCTCGGGCTGACGCGCCCCGAGGTGGTGCGCGGCGCCGCCGGCCTGGAGATCGGCCTGCTGCGCGGCCCCGCCCCGGCCGCGGGTCTCGAAGCCCTGCGCGAGGCGCTGGCCGCCGAGCGCGCCGGGCCGCCCGAGCGCCGGCCGCGGGCCAAGCGCCGGCTCACGGACATCGACTGGGACCTCGCCGCGACGCTCCTCGACCGCCTGGAGGTCGCCTTCGCGGCGTTTCCCGGCCCCGAGGCGGCGGGCGACTGCGACCTGCTGGCGGTGGCGGCCGGGCATCGCCGCGCCTGCGAGATCCTCCTGTCCGGGCCGGAGGACGCGCCGGAGCCCGAGGCGGACGGCTCGCTCCTCTGCCTCGACGCCCTGTTCGACGACCTGGAGACCGCCGAGGCCGGCGGCATGCCGGGCCGGTTCGACGCCTACCAGGGCTTCTTCACCGCCCTCGCCCGCGAGCGGAACGTCGCCTGCTCGGGGGAGGCGCCGCACCCGCGCCTGCGCATCCTCGGCCTGCTCGAAGCGCGGCTGCTCTCGGCCGACCGGGTGGTGCTCGGCGGCCTCGACGAGGGCGTCTGGCCGGTGCGCACGCTCACCGACGCCTTCCTCAACCGCCCGATGCGCGAGCGCGTCGGCCTCGATCCGCCCGAGCGCCGCATCGGCCAGATGGCCCACGACTTCGTCGCGGCCCTGGGCTGCCGGGACGCGGTGATCACCCGCTCCCTCAAGCGGGAGGGCGCCCCGACCGTGCCCTCGCGCCTGATCCAGCGGATGCGCGCCTACAGCGGCGAGGCCCGCTGGGCGGCGGTGCTGGAGGCCGGGCGCCGGTTCACCGGGCTGGCGGCCGCCCTCGACACGGCACCGCCGCAGCCGCGCATGACCCGGCCCGCCCCGCGGCCGGACCCGGCCCTGTTCCCCCGCTCCCTCAGCGTCACCGAGGTCGAGACCCTGGTGCGCGACCCCTACAGCATCTTCGCCCGGCACGTGCTCGGCCTCGACCCGCTGGAGCCGGTGGCGGGGCAGCCGGGGGCGGCGGAGCGCGGCTCCCTCGTCCACGAGGTGTTCGGAGACTTCTCGCGCGCCTTCCCGCAGGCCCTGCCGGCGGCGCCGGAACAGCACCTGTTCCAGCTCGCCTACACCGCCTTCGCCCGGATCTCCGACGCCTATCCGGACCTCTACGCGGAGTGGTGGCCCCGCTACGAGCGGATGGCCGCCGCCTACCTGCCCTGGGAGGCCGCCCGCCGCCCGGGCCTCGCCCGGGTCCACGCCGAGGTCTTGGGCCGCTGGGCCATCCCGATGGGCCGGGAGACCTTCACGCTCCGCGCCCGCGCCGACCGGATCGAGCTGCGCCCCGACGGGACCGCCTGCATCGTCGACTTCAAGACCGGCGCGCCGCCGAGCAACAAGACGGTCTTCGCCGGCTTCTCGCCGCAGCTCACCCTGGAGGCGGCGATGCTGATGCACGGCGCCTTCGACGGGCTGCCCCCGGTGACGGCGACGCCCGACCTGCTCTACGTCCACGCCTCGGGCGGCCGGAAGGCGTTCCAGCCGGCGCCGGTGAAGCCGCCCCGGGGCGACGCGCGCTCGGTCGAGGCGATCGTCGCCGAGCACGCGGCGCGGCTGCGCGGGCTGGTGGCCCGCTTCATGACCGGCGAGGCCGCCTACACCGCGCGGCCCTACCCGCAATTCGCCACCCGCTACGGCGCCTACGACCACCTCGCCCGCGTGCAGGAATGGTCGCTGGCCGGCGAGGGGGAGGAGGCGTGAAGGGGCGGTCTCGGAGCCCGTTCGGGGCGCTCTTCCAAGCCCCCCTCGGCCTCAGAGCCTGATTGAGATCCTCCGCCAGGCTCTCAGGAGCGGCGGGGGCGGCGATCAAGCTGCCGCGGGCGCGGGGCCGTCCCGCGCGGGCGCGGGATCGCCAGCCCTATGCCTCCGGCGCGAGGAACCGGCCGATCGCGTCGTGGATCGCGGCGACGATCTCCGCCTCCCGCCGCTCGAACGCGTCGAGCAGCCCCGAGACCGCCACCGCCAGGGGCCGCCCGCGGCGGTCTATGCAGCTCGGGAGCGGCACCGCGATCGAGCCGGCGCCCGCGGTGACGAGGCCGCGCGAGAAGAAGTGGCCGTCCCGCCGCAGCCGGGCGACGTTGGCGATCACCGCCGCCGCCGCAACCGGCGCCCGGTCCCGGGGCGCCTCGGCGTTGGTGCGGCGCACGAGGGAGCCGATCTCCCCGTCCGGGATGCCGCCGAGCAGCGCCGTGCCGGTGGCCGACCACACCACCAGCCGCCGCGTCCCCGGGGGCACGTGGAAGCGCATCGCCGTGCGGGCCTGGAGCACGTGCAGGTACTGGGAATAGATCGCGTTGCGCGCGGCGAGGATCACCGTGCCGCCGGTGCGCTCGGACAGGTCCTCCAGCATCCGCACGAGGCTGCCGTCCCGCACCGGCCCCTTGTCGAGCCACGTGCCGAGCAGCGCGACCCGGGGGGAGGGCAGGTAGCTGCGGCTCTCCGGGTCGTAGTCGAGGTAGCCGAGCTGGGTCAGGCTCTTCAGCAGCACCGAGGTCGAGGATTGCGGGACGCCGAGGCGCCCGGCGATCTCGCCGACCCGGGCCTCGCGCTGGATCTCGTCGAACAGTTCCAGCACCTGGAGCACCCGGGCGGCCGACTTGACCGGGCAGGTCGCGCCGCGGCCGGCATCGTCGCCGACCGACAGGCCGGCCCCCGCGCCCCGCCTCCGGTCGGGCAGGGCGGGGCCGTCGGCGGCGGAATCGGGCCCGGGGGCCGGATGCGCCGTGGTGCCCATGCCGATGCCCTCCCGATCGGACGTGTCCCCGCGGCGGCCCGGGGCGTCCGGGGCCAGGCCGCGGCTGTCCCGTCCGGATACGCGATGTCACGCACCCGATGCACCACCGTCCGAGTCCGCCCGGCCATCACGGATGTGATATCTGCCGTCAGCGCGGCGATGGCGATTGAAGGGCCGCCCGGCCTCTGCCCTACTCGGGGCGGCCGACGGGGACCGGGATCCCCGGACGAGCCGGAAACGCGCGACACAGCGCGAGAAGTCCGGGAGGACGCCGATGCCGAGCCGCTTCGCGGGACCCCTTCGCACGCCGCGTCTGCGCGCGCGCATCATCGTCGCCGCGCTGCTGCTCGCCGGGGCGGCGGCCCCGGCCGCGGCCGAGCCCGCCACGGTGCGGATCGGCCTGCAATACGGGCTGGTCTACCTGCCGGTGATGGTCGCCGAGAAGGCGGGCTTCTTCGACACGCGCGCCAAGGCGGCGGGGCTCGACGGCATGAATGTCACGCTCACCCGCTTCAGCGGCTCGACCGCGATGAACGACGCGCTTCTGTCCGACAGCATCGAGTTCGGCACCCTCGGCTCGGCCGGCGCGCTGATCGCCTGGGACAAGACCCGCGGGCGCCAGCAGGTGAAGAGCCTCTGCGCGCTCAGCTCCGTCACCTACACCCTGTTCACCAACAAGCCGGGGGTGGCCGCGCTCAAGGACTTCGCCTTCGGCGACAAGGTCGCGGTCCCGGCCTTCAACTCGCCGCAGGCGATCCTGCTGCGCGCGGCCGCCGCCAAGGAGCCCGCCGGCACGGTCAAGATCGACGCCCTGCTGATGAGCCTGCCCCACCCCGACGCCACGGCGGCGGTGCTCGCCGGGCAGACGGTGACGGGCTACTTCTCCACCCCGCCGTTCACGCAGGTGCTGAAGGCCGACAAGCGCGTGCGCGCGATCATGACCTCGACCGGGCTGATCGGCGACGGCGACATCACCGCCGCGACGCTCAACGCCAAGCAGGGCTACGTCGACGACAACCCGAAGGTGGCCGCCGCCGTGCTCGCCGGCATGGAGGACGCCTTCGCGCTGATCCGCGACGACCCCAAGCGCGCGGCGCAGATCTACCTCGCCTCCGAGCAGGTGAACCTGACGCCCGCGCAGGTGGAGGAGATCCTGGCCGACCGCACGGTGGTCTACGATCCGGCGCCGAAGGGCATGGTCGCCCTCGCCCAGGCGATGGCGGCGCAGGGCTTCCTGCGCAAGGTCCCGGCCAACTGGCAGGAGATCTTCTTCCCCGGCCTGAAGGCCGACGGCGGCAGTTGAGCGGGACCTTGACGATGCACAGCTTTCGCTTCACCGCGGAGCCGCTGCCCGCCGAGGCCGAGGCGGCCCGGGAGGCGGTGCGCGCCTTCCTCGCCGCGGAGCTGGCGGCCGGGGGCTTCGTGCCGCACCGGACCACGTGGACGACCTTCGATCCGGACTTCAGCCGCCGGGCCGGGGCGGCGGGCTTCGTCGGCCTGACCGTCCCGACGGAGTACGGCGGCCACGGCCGCTCGGGGCTGGTGCGCTACGTCGTCACCGAGGAGATGCTCGCGGCCGGCGCCCCCTGCGGCGCCCACTGGATCGCCGACCGCCAGTCCGGCCCGCAGATCCTGCGCCACGGCACCGAGGCGGCCAAGCGCGCGATCCTGCCCCGGATCTGCGCCGGGGACTGCTCGTTCGGCATCGGCATGAGCGAGCCGGGCTCGGGCTCCGACCTCGCGGCGGTGCGCACCCGCGCGGTGCGGGACGGCGACGGCTGGGTGATCAACGGCTCGAAGATCTGGACCACCAACGCCCACCGGGTCGATTACCTGCTGGCGCTGGTGCGCACCGGCGATCCCGGCCCCGACCGGCACGGGGGGCTGACGCAGTTCATCGTCGATCTCGCCGCCCCCGGCGTCACCGTGCGGCCGATCCTCGACCTGTCCGGCCACCACGAGTTCAACGAGGTCTTTTTTTCCGACTACCGCGTGTCGGACGCGATGATGGTCGGGGCCGAGGGGGCGGGCTGGGGGCTGGTGACGGAGGAACTGGCGTTCGAGCGCTCGGGGCCCGACCGCTTCCTCTCGGATTACCGCCTGCTCGTCGAGACGATCGACCGGATCGGCCCCGAGCCCGACCGCTTCCAGGCGGCGGAGACCGGGCGCCTCGTGGCGCAGCTCGCCGCGCTGATGGGGATGTCGGGCTCGGTCGCCCGCCTGCTCGACCGCGGGATCGTGCCCGGCGTCGAGGCGGCTCTGGTCAAGGATGTCGGCACCGGCTTCGAGCGGGAGGTGCCCGAGGTCGCCCGGCGGCTCGTGCCGGTCGAGCCGAGCCTGAACGCGCAAGGGGAGCCGTACCGCGAGGCGCTGGCCCACACGACCCTGCGCGCGCCCTCCTTCACCCTGCGCGGCGGCACCCGCGAGGTGCTGCGCGGGGTGATCGCCCGGGGCCTGGGCCTGCGATGAGCGCCGCCATGGAACCCGAGACCGCGCCGGACGACGTCGCCGGCATCGTCCTCGATCAGGCCGGGCGCCTGTTCTCGGCCCACATCACCCCGGCGCTGCTCGCCGCCTGCGACGGCGCGTCGGGGCCGGCCGCGTGGCCCGCGCCCCTGTGGGAGGCGATCGACGAGAGCGGCCTGCCGCTGGCGCTGGTGCCGGAGGCGCGGGGCGGGATCGGGCTCGACGCGACGGTCGCCGCCCGGCTGATCCGCGCCTGCGGCCGCGCCGCCCTGCCGCTGCCGCTGCCCGAGACGATCGCCGGCGCCGCGCTCTGGGCGGCGGCCGGCGGGGAGGCCGGGGCGGGGGCCCTGTCCCTCGTCCCCGCGGCGGCGGGGGTGCGGATCGCGCCGTCCGGCGACGGCTTCTCCCTCGACGGCCGGGCCGCGGGCGTGCCCTGGGGCGGCGGTGTTTCCGCTCTGCTGGTCGAAGCGTCCGGCGCGGACGGGCGGTGCCTCGTGCGCCTGGAGGCGCCGGGCCCGGCGACCGACACCCGCCACAATCTCGCGGGCGAGCCGCGGGACGCCCTCGACCTCGCCGGCCGCGCGGTCCCGGCGGACGCGGTCCGGCCGCTCCCCGGCTGGCTGGCCGGGGCCGAGGGTGGGGCGATCGAGACGGTCGGCGCCTGGATCCGCGCCGAGGCGATGGTCGGCGCGATGGAGCGGGCGCTGGCCTCGAGCCTCGACCACGCGACCGAGCGGCAGCAATTCGGGCGGCCGCTCGCCAAGTTCCAGGCGATCCAGCACATGCTGGCGGACGCGGCCGGGCACCTCGCGGCGGCGACCGCGGCGGCCGATCTCGCGGCGGCCGCCTGGGGCGGCACGCGGTTTCCGCTGGCCGTCGCGGTCGCCAAGTCGCGCTGCGGCGAGGCGGCGGGCCGCGTCGCCGAGATCTGCCACCAGGTCCACGGCGCCATGGGCTTCACCCAGGAGCACGGGCTGCACCGCGCCACGCGCCGGCTGTGGTCCTGGCGCGACGAGTTCGGCCCCGACGTGCTGTGGCAGGAGCGGATCGGCCGCGCCGTCTGCGCGGGCGGCGGCGCGGCCCTGTGGCCGATGCTGGTGCGGCTGCGCGCGGGCGCGGGGTGATCCGGGCGCGCATCCCCTCTCCCCGCGTGCGGGGAGAGGGCTCCGGCGACCCCGTCGTCGCCGGAGCGAGGCGGCAGCCGAGGGTGAGGGGGCTCTGCCGGAGGAGCCTCATCCGTCGATGCACCCTCACCGCCGCTCCGGCTGCGCCGCCGCTTCCCGCACGGACGACGAGGTCCGTGCGGGCCTCTCCCCGCGTGCGGGGAGAGGGGCAACCCGCCGTCAGCCGGATCGATCGACCCGAGACCGCGTGAGAGGGAGTATCCGCGTGCAGGCAGAAGCCCAGGATCAAACCACCGCGTTCGCCAGCGCCGGCCCGCTGGCGGGGGTGCGGGTGATCGACCTGACCAACGTCATCATGGGGCCGACCGCCACCCACATGCTCGCCGATCTCGGCGCCGACGTGATCAAGGTCGAGGCGCCGGAGGGCGATTCCTTCCGGCACTACCGGCCGGCGCGTGGGCCCGGCATGGGCGGCAACTTCCTGCACCTCAACCGCAACAAGCGGAGCGTCCGCCTCGACCTGAAGCGCGCGGAGGCCCGCGCCGCCCTCGACCGGCTGATCGCGGGCGCCGACGTGTTCGTCCACGCCATGCGCCCGGACGCGGTTGCCCGCCTCGGCTACGCCTACGAGCGGGTGCGGGGCCTGAACCCGGGGATCGTCTATTGCGGCGCCTACGGCTTCGGCGCAGACGGCCCCTACGCCCACAAGGCGGCCTACGACGACCTGATCCAGGCGGGCTCCGGCCTCGCCGCCCTGCGCAGCGCCGCCGACGGGGCGCCGGCCTACCTGCCGACCGTGCTGTGCGACAAGATCGCGGGGCAGGCCATCGCTTGCGCCATCCTCGCCGCCCTCTACCAGCGCCGCTCCGGCGGCGGGGGGCAGGCGGTCGAGGTGCCGATGTTCGAGACGATGGTGGAGTTCAACTTCGTCGAGCACATGGTCGGCTACGCCTTCGCGCCGCCGCTCGGGCCGCCGGGCTTCAACCGGGTGCTCAGCCCCCGGCGCAAGCCCTACCGCACCCGGGACGGCTACGCCTGCATCCTGCCCTACTCGGACCGGAACTGGCGCGACTTCTTCGTCCACACCGGCCGGCTGGACTTCGTGGACGACCCCCGCTTCGCCCCGCTCGCCGTGCGGGTGCAGAACATCGAGATCCTCTACGCGCTGGTCGAGGAGGAGGCGGTCAAGCGCACGACCGCGGACTGGGTGGCGTTCTGCGACTCGGTCAGCATCCCGTGCATGCCGGTGCTGGGGCTGGAGGACCTGCCCGAGGACCCGCACCTCAAGGCGGTGGGGTTCTGGGGCGAGGCGGAGCACCCGAGCGAGGGCCGCTACCGCACCATGCGCCGGCCGGCGAACTTCAGCGGCAGCCGCTTCCGCATCCGCCGCCACGCCCCCCGGCACGGGGAGCACACCGCCGAGGTGCTGGCCGAGGCCGGCCTCGACCGAGCCGCCATCGCCGCCCTGACGGAGGCGCCGCCCGTGCCGCCGCCGGCCGAGCGCGCCGCCACCGCCCCGCTGGAGACCGCCCCGTGAGCCAGGATCCCGTCAGCCAAGGTCCCGTGAGTCAGGATCAGGACGACTTGCTGTTCTCCGTCTCGGAGGGGGTGGCGACCATCACCCTCAACCGGCCGGAGCGGAAGAACGCCTTCACCTTCCCGATGATCGACGCCTGGAATGCGGCGCTCCAGCGCTGCCGGACCGACGACGCGGTGCGGGTGGTGGTGGTGACGGGAGCGGGCTCGGCCTTCTGCAGCGGCGGCGACATCGTCGAGATGGGCGAGCGCCTCGAACAGCCGCCGCAGCAGCGCAAGGCCGAGCTGTTCAACCGCATCCAGCGCATCCCGCTGACGCTGGAGGATCTCGACAAGCCGGTGATCGCCGCGCTGAACGGGGTCGCGACCGGCGCCGGGCTCGACCTCGCCCTGATGTGCGACCTGCGCTACGCCGCCCGCAGCGCCCGCTTCGCCGAGACCTACGTCCGCGTCGGCCTCGTGCCGGGTGCCGGCGGCGCGCATTTCCTGCCCCGGCTCGTCGGCGTGTCGAAGGCGCTGGAACTGTTCTTCACCGGCGACTTCGTCGACGCCGAGGAGGCCCTGCGCATCGGCCTCGTCAACAGCGTCCACGACGACGCGGCGCTGATGCCGGAGGTGGACCGCCTCGCCCGCCGCATCGCCCGCGCCCCGGCGCTGACGCTGAGCCTGATCAAGCGGGCGGTCCAGCAGGGGATGCGGGCCGACCTGCGCACCAACCTCGACCTGATCTCCTCGCACTACGCGGTGGTCACCGCGACGCCCGAGCACCGCGCGGCGGTGGAGAGCTTCATCGGCGGGCGCGGGAAGGGGTGAGGCGACGCCCTTCGGTGCGCGACCCCCTCTCCCCGTGCACGGGGAGAGGCCCGCACGGACCTCGTCGTCCGTGCGGGAAGCGGCGGCGCAGCCGGAGCGGCGGTGAGGGTGCATCGACGGATGAGGCTCCTCCGGCAGAGCCCCCTCACCCTCGGCTGCCGCCTCGCTCCGGCGACGACGGGGTCGCCGGAGCCCTCTCCCCGCACGCGGGGAGAGGGGAGATGCCGCACGTGATCCCCCTCACGGAGCCCGGTACGCCGAGCCGTCCGCGGCGCGGGCCGGCGCGTCGACGTAGCGGCCCTGCTCCGGCACCGCCACGCGGTCGAAGTCGCGGGCGAGCTCCGTCAGGCCGCGCCGCAGCTCCGGCCCCTGGAGAGGCCGGCCGTGGCCGGTGATCGCCCGCTCGGGCTCCAGCGCCGTCAGCGCCCGGACCGAGTCCCGGGCCGCCTCCCAGTCGATCGTGAAATACTTCGGCGGCCCGTGGATCTCGGGCGCCTGCACCGCCACCGCGTAGGCCGATTCCTGCGCCGTGGTGACGAAGGCGTCGCCCGCGATCAGGCTGCGGTCGGCCGCGCGCCAGAGCGAGACGTGCCCCGGGGCGTGGCCGGGGGTGTGGATCCAGCGCCAGCCGGGCATAGGCGGCACGCCCCCGTCCTCGGGCAGGGTTTGCAGCCGCGCCGAGACGTCGACCGGCTTGCGCGGGTAGAGCGGCGCGAGCAGCGCCATCGCCCCGCCGCCGACGCCCGGGTCGCCCGGGGGGTAGGCGGCGCTGCCGTCGAGGTAGGGCCGCTCCAGGGCGTGCGCGTAGACCGGCGCGTCCCATTCCGCCGCCAGATCCTCCAGCACGCCGACATGGTCGAAATGGCCGTGGGTCAGCACGATCGCCGCCGGGCGGGCGCCGGCGCCGAACCGCGCCTCGGCGGCGGCCCGGATCAGCCCCATCGTGCCGGGGATGCCGGCGTCGATCAGCGTGAAGCCGCGGTCGCCGGCGCCGGGCGCGCCGACGAACACCACGTTGACGAGGGCGAGCCGCCGGTAGGCGAAGTCCGGCGCGATCTCGTGCACGGCGTCGTCGCGGGCGGCGTCGGACGCCGGGTCGTCCGCCCGCGCCGCGGGATCGACCGGTATCTGCTGCGCCATGGCGCCATCCTCGGGTGTCGTGGGCGCGGGCCCGGCCCGCGCGGTCCCGAGGCCAACCGCGGGCGCCCCGTCCCGGGTCCCGGGTCCGGGCGCCGCCGGGTCAGAGCCGGACGGCCGGCCTCGCGGCGGCCGGATCGGCCTCGCGCGGCCGGACCCCGGCCCCCGCGTGATCGCGCGTGTGATGCAGGTAGGTCGGATCGAACTGCGCGAGGCTCCACAACCGGTCCGGGTCGAGGAGGGTCAGGCGGCGGCTCCGGAGCGCGACCAGCCCGGCGCGGCGCAGGTCCTGCAAGGTCCGGTTGATGTGCACGCTGGTCTGGCCCAGCGCGTCGGCGAGGTCGGGCTGGGTCAGCGGCATCGGGCAGGAGGGGCCGTCCGCGAGGCCGATCGTCGCCTGCCGCAGGTGCAGCTCGCAGAGCAGGTGGGCGAGCCGTTCGAGCGCCGAGCGCCGCCCGAGGCTCACCGTCCATTCCCGCTGGATCGCGGCCACCGCCAGCATCTCGCGGTGGAAGGCCTCCTCCAGCGTCTCGCTGCGCGACCTCAGGTCCTGCATGGTCCGGCCGGAAATCTGGGCCAGGGTGACGGGGGTCAGGGCGATGATGGCATGGTCCATCCGCTCCAGGAGGAAGATGTTCGGGTCGCAGGTGTCGCCCGGCAGGAGCAGCGAGACGATCTGCCGCCGGCCGTCGGCGAACTGCTTGTAGCGGCCGGCCCAGCCGTCGAGGACGACGTTGACGGCGCGCGGGTCGTCGCCCTCGGCCACGATGTCGATGCGCGCGCCGATCCGCCGGGCGGGCCCGAGGGCATCGGCCAGCCGGTCGGTGTCCGCGCCGGTGAGGCGGACGTAGGTCTGGAGCTTGCGCGTGAGCGGGTTGTCCATGCGGACCCCGTGCAGCCGTCGGGTTGCAAAGCCTAGCCCACGCCGGCGGTCTTGCGACTAACACAGATTAGTTCCGACCGGGGCGCCCGCACGATCGACCGCCCGCATGCCGGGCTCCCGGTTCCGGGGCGCCGTGGTATAGCGGCCGGGCCGCGGATTCGCCCGGCACGATCCTCGGGGGATGGCGCCATTCCGGACGCGATGCGCGATCGGCCGGTCCTCGTCACCGGCGCGGCGGGCTTCATCGGCTTCCACACCGTCCGCCGGCTCCTCGATGCCGGCCGCCGGGTGGTCGGCGTCGACACCCTGACGCCCTACTACGACCCGGCGCTGAAGCGGGCCCGGCTCGCGGCCCTGCCCGCCTCGGACGCCCTGCGGATCGTCGCGCTGGATCTGGCCGACCGCGCGGCCACCGCCGATCTCTTCGCCCGCGAGCGGTTCGCCGGCGTGATCCACCTCGCCGCCCAGCCCGGGGTGCGCCACTCGCTGGTCGACCCGCACGCCTACGTCGATTCCAACCTCCAGGGCTTCATCAACGTGCTGGAGGGCTGCCGGCACGGGGGCTGCGGGCACCTGCTCTACGCCTCCTCCTCGTCGGTCTACGGCGCCAACACCCGGCTGCCGTTCCGGACCACGGACACGGTCGACCACCCGCTCAGCCTCTACGCGGCCTCGAAGAAGGCCAACGAGCTGATGGCCCATTCCTACAGCCACCTGTTCGGGCTGCCGACCACGGGCCTGCGCTTCTTCACGGTCTACGGCCCGTGGGGGCGGCCCGACATGGCGGTCTGGCTGTTCACCGAGGCGATCCTCGCCGGCCGGCCGATCCGGCTGTTCAACGGCGGGGCGATGCGGCGCGACTTCACCTACGTCGACGACGTGGTCGAGGCGGTGGTGCGGCTGCTCGACCACCCGGCCGCCCCCGACCCGGACTGGTCGGGCGAGATCCCGGACGCCGCCCGCAGCCGGGCGCCCTGGCGGGTCTACAACATCGGCAACAACCGCCCCGTGGCCCTGCTCGACCTCGTGCGGACGCTCGAAGCGGCGCTCGGCCGGGAGGTGTTGCGCGAGGACCTGCCGATGCAGCCGGGCGACGCCCCCGAGACCTACGCCGACATCGACGACCTCGCCCGCGCGGTCGGGTTCCGGCCCGACACGCCGATCGCCGAGGGCATCGGCCGGTTCGTCGACTGGTATCGGGGCTATCGCGGCCTCTGAGGAGGCGTCCGGCCAGGGTCCGGCCAAAAGGTCAGGCCAGGGGCCGGCCAGGAACGGCGCGCGGCGCGGGCACGTTCTCCGGCGGCGCGGACCGTCAGCGGAGGATCTCCCGATGCACGCCCCCCAACACGCTTCCATGCCCGTCCTGAACCGCCTCGCCCTCCTCGGGCTCCTGACCCTCGGCCTCGCCGCCTGCGACGACAAGAAGGCGGAGAACAACACTCCGACGAAGCCCAGCGCCACCCAGACCGAGCCCCAGACCGATCAGGCGGCCCCGCCGACGCAGCGGCCGGCCCAGAAGCAGCCCTGACGCCCGGCCGCCGCACACGAATCCGTTACCCTGATCGCGCGGCCCCGCCGGCGGCGCACGACGAAGCTTGACCATTCGCCGACGGTGGGATTTAATCTTGACCGTTGCGTTTGCGACACGCTCCAGGCGATCGGAGGGGCATATGTGCGCGCGTCTCACCTACAACCTGTTCACGAAGGTTCGCGACGCCGCGCAGCTCTGCGCCGTGCGGCAGGATCAGCCGATCCCCGGCTTCATCGACGGCGCGGCCTGGGACTACGTCGGCTCGGTGCAGCTCGAGCGCGAGGTGCCGCCGGGCTTCGACGCCGAGGCGGCGGAGCGGGCGACCCGGCTCGTCGGCTTCCACCTCTACAGCCGGCCGGTGCTCGCGGCGCGGGACGACGCGCTGCTCTGCGCGGCCTGACCCGACCCCGGGTCCTCGCCACCGAGCCGTCGCCCCCACACCGTCGGCACCACCTAAGAACAGCAAAAAAGCCGCCCCGGGGGTCCGGGGCGGCTTCGTCCCTGCGCGGGCTCCCGAGCCGGCCGCCGTCCCGGTGGGGATGGCGGCCGGGGCGCGGATCACTCGGCCGGCTGGAGGGCCGGCGCGGCCGGGGCCGCCTTGGTGCCGAGCGTCGCGGCGAGCTTGGCCTCGTCGACCTCGCCCTCCCAGCGGGCGACGACGATGCAGGCCACCGCGTTGCCGACGAAGTTGGTGAGCGCCCGGCACTCCGACATGAACCGGTCGATGCCGAGGATCAGCGCCATGCCGACCACCGGCACGGAGGGCACCACCGCGAGCGTCGCGGCCAGCGTGATGAAGCCCGAGCCGGTGACGCCGGCCGCGCCCTTCGAGGAGAGCATCGCCACGAGCAGCAGCAGCGCCTGCTCGCCGAGGCTCAGCGGGGTGTCGGTGGCCTGGGCGATGAACAGCGCCGCCATCGTCATGTAGATGTTGGTGCCGTCGAGGTTGAACGAGTAGCCGGTGGGCACGACGAGGCCGACGACGGGCTTCGAGCAGCCGGCCCGCTCCATCTTCTCCAGCAGCGAGGGCAGCGCCGACTCGGAGGACGAGGTGCCGAGCACGAGCAGCAGCTCCTCCTTGATGTACCGGATCAGCCGGATGATCGAGAAGCCGTTGTAGCGGGCCACCGCGCCGAGCACGACGAACACGAAGATCGCCGAGGTCAGGTAGAACGCGCCGACGAGGTAGGCGAGGTTGGCGAGCGAGCTGATGCCGTACTTGCCGATGGTGAAGGCCATCGCGCCGAAGGCGCCGATCGGGGCGACCTTCATGATGATGTTGACGACGCCGAAGATGGCTTCCGACAGCACCTTGATGATGTCGAGCACCGGCTTGCCGCGCTCGCCGAGGAAGGCGAGGCCGAAGCCGAACAGCACCGAGAAGAACAGCACCTGGAGGATCTCGCCGCCCGCGAAGGCGCCGACCGCCGTCGAGGGGATGATGTTCATCAGGAAGTCGGTGATCGACTGGGTCTTCGCCTTGTCGGCGTAGAGGGCGACCG
This sequence comes from Methylobacterium amylolyticum, assembly GCF_030700245.1. Classification (GTDB taxonomy): domain Bacteria; phylum Pseudomonadota; class Alphaproteobacteria; order Rhizobiales; family Beijerinckiaceae; genus Methylobacterium. Next base: position 149,654 of record NZ_JAUYZI010000002.1, on the reverse strand, counting down.
CCTTCGGATCGAGCGACTTCGGATCGATGTGCAGGCCGTTGCCCGGCTGGAGCACGTTGGCGACGACCAGCCCGACGATGAGGGCGAGCGTCGAGAAGGTGAGGAAGTAGATCAGCGCCTTGCCGCCGACCCGGCCGACCTTCTCCAGGTTGGTCATGCCGGCGATGCCGGAGACGACGGTGAGGAAGATCACCGGCGCGATGATCATCTTGACGAGCTTGATGAAGGCGTCGCCGAGCGGCTTCAGCTCGGCGCCGAGCTGCGGGTAGAAGTGGCCGAGCAGGATGCCGACCGCCACGGCGACAAGCACCTGGAAGTAGAGCGTGCGGTAGAACGGCTTGGGCTTGGCCGGCGGGTGCGGCGCGGTGAGGGGTAGCGGGACGGCGGCCATGACGGCATCTCCTCCGGTTGGGTTGACGGGACGCATCGGTTGACCCCGGCCGGGGCCTCCGTCGCTCTTGCTTTTGGCCCCGAGGGCGGCAGTCATGCCTGGGTGGCGGGACTGCGTTACGCGGATGGAATGGCAACCCGCGTGCCAGGCCGGGACGCCCGGGAACATTTTTTTAAACCTCTGTGAGCACAGTGATTTTTCTCGATCGGCCCGAGCCGCCCGGAGCCCCTGTTCCGGGATCCCGCACCCGCGCCCCGGAACCTGTCCGGGGTTCCGCACCGGATCCGCGCCGGTGAGCGCCCCCGCCGGCCGGCGGTTTCCGCCCCGGTACGGGCGCGTCCTCGCGGTCGCCCTCGGGCTCGCGGTGATGCTCGCCGTCGCGTGGCTCGCCGGGCGGCGGGCGGAGCGCTCGGCGCTCGCCGACCTCGACCGGCAGGCCCGGTTCACCCTGACGATCCAGGCCGGGGCGCTGCGCGCCGAGATGCAGCGCCAGAGCGCCCTGCCGCTCGCGCTCGCCTCGGATCCCGAGATCGCCGCCCTGCTCAAGGCCGGAACCGGGGCCGAGCCGGGGCTCGCCGACCGGGTCGGCGCCCGGCTCGCCGCGATCGCGGGGGCGACCGGGGCCGCGGTGATCTACGTGATCCGGCCGGACGGCCTGACGGTGGCGGCGAGCAACGCGGGCGCGGACGGCAGCTTCGTCGGCCGCAACTACGCCTTCCGCCCGTATTTCCGGGACGCGCTCGCGACCGGCTCCGGCGCGCAGTTCGCGCTCGGCACGGTGAGCGGCCGGCCCGGCCTCTACCTCGCCCGGCGGATCGGCGACCGGGCGGGCGTGGTCGTCGTGAAGATCGAGTTCGACGCGGTCGAGGCGGCCTGGCGGGCGGCGGGCGAGGCGCTGTTCGTCACCGATCCCCGCGGGATCGTGCTGGTGGCGAGCGATCCCGCGTGGCGGTTCCGGACGCTCCGGCCGATCGAGCCGGACGCGCAGGCCCGGATCCGGGCGGACCTCGAATTCGGCGACGCGCCGCTCGCCGCGATGCCGCTGTTTCCCGCCGCGGACGGCCTCGTGCGGGTCGGCCGCGGTGCCGAGCCGGCCCGGCTCGCCCTGCTGCGCGAGGCCCCCGTCGCCGGGACCGACTGGCGGATCCACAGCCTCACCCCGATCACCGGCGCGGTGGCGCGCGAGCGCGACCAGGCGCGGGCGATCGCCGTGCTCGCCACCGGCCTCGCCGGGCTCGGCCTCGCGGTCTGGCTCGGGCGCCGCGCCCGCACCCGGGCCCGGCTCCGGGAGGCCGCTGCCCGGGGCGCGGAGCTGGAGGCGCGGGTCGGGGAGCGCACCCGGGCGCTCAGCGCCGCCAACGCCCGCCTGCGCGACGAGATCGCCGAGCGCCGCCGCTCGGAGGCCGAGCGCGAGCGGCTGGGGCGGGAGCTCGCCCAGGCCGGGCGGCTGGCGGCGCTGGGGCAGTTCGCCGCGAGCATGGCCCACGAGATCAACCAGCCGCTCGCCGCGATCCGCTCCTACGCCGACAACACCGGCGTGCTGGTGGCCCGGGGCCGGGTGGCAGACGCGGCCGAGAACGTCGCGGCGATCGGCCGGCTCACCGACCGGATCGGCGCCCTGACCCGGCAGCTCAAGGGCTTCGCCCGCCGGGCGTCCGGCCGCCGGGAGCCGGTGGCGGTGGACGCGCTGCTGCGCGGCGTCCTCGAAGTGGTGGCGGCCCGGGCGGAGGCCGACGGCACCCCCCTCGCCGTCGAGGCCGCGCCCGACCTCGCGGTGATCGGCGACGGCGCGCGCCTGGAGCAGGTGCTCGTCAACCTCCTCCAGAACGCCCTCGACGCGGTCGCCGGGCGGCCCGTGCGCCGGGTCGCGGTGAGCGTGGCGTCCGAGGGCGAGCGCGTCGGGATCGCGGTGCGGGACGACGGGCCGGGCATCCCGGAGGCGGTGCGCGGCCAGATCTTCGACCCGTTCTTCACCACCAAGGCGGACGGGCTGGGCCTCGGGCTCGCGATCAGCCGGGGCATCGTCGAGGAGTGCGGCGGGACGCTGTCGGTGGCCGACGCCCCCGGCGGCGGCACCGTGTTCCGGATGGATCTGGTGCGGGCGCCGGGCCCCGGCGCCCGGGCCGAGGCGGCGGAGGCGACGGCATGAGGAGACGGCCATGAGGCGACGGTCATGAGCGGGGACGGATCGGAGCGCGTCGTCTTCGTGGACGACGAGGAGGATGTCCGCCGCGCCAACCGGCAGAGCCTGGAACTCGACGGGCTCACGGTGGACACCTTCGCGGACGCGGAATCGGCGCTCGCGGCGGTGCTGGCGGCGCCGCCGGGGGTGGTGGTCAGCGACGTGCGCCTGCCCGGCCTCGACGGCCGCGCCCTGCTGGAGCGGCTGCACCGGGTCGACCCCGACCTGCCGGTGATCCTGATCACCGGGCACGGCGACATCTCGATGGCGGTGGCGGCCCTGCGCGGGGGCGCCGTCGACTTCCTGGCCAAGCCCTACCCGGCCGACGCGCTGATCGCCTCGGTGCGCCGCGCCCTGGAGCGGCGGCGGCTGGTCCTCGACAACCGGCGCCTGCGCGCCCGCCTCGACGCGGCGCTCGACGAGGACCCGGCCTTCCTCGGCGTCTCCCCCGAGATCGTCCGGCTGCGCCGCCTCGTGCGCGACGTGGCGGCGGCCGACGTGGACGTGCTGGTGCTCGGCGAGACCGGCTCCGGCAAGGAGGTGGTGGCGAGCGCGCTGCACCGCTGGAGCCGGCGCGCCGAGCGCAACTTCGTGGCGATGAATTGCGGCGCGCTGCCCGACAGCGTGGTCGAGAGCGAGCTGTTCGGCCACGAGGCCGGCGCCTTCACCGGCGCGCTCAAGCGGCGGATCGGCCGGATCGAGCACGCGCAGGGGGGCACGCTGTTCCTCGACGAGATCGAGAGCATGCCGCTGCCGATCCAGGTCAAGCTCCTGCGCGTCCTCCAGGAGCGCTCGGTGGAGCCGCTCGGCACCAACGAGATCCGCGCCGTCGACATGCGGGTGGTGGCCGCCACCAAGGTCGATCTCGGGCAGGCCGCCGCGCAGGGCACGTTCCGCGACGACCTCTACCACCGGCTCAACGTCATCGCGGTGGCGATCCCGCCGCTGCGCGACCGGCGCGAGGACGTGACGCTCCTGTTCCAGCACTTCCTCGCCCGCGCCGCCGCCCGGTTCGGCCGCGAGCCGCCGCCGATGACGCCGCCGGTGCGCGACCATCTCCAGCGCCACGAGTGGCCGGGCAACGTGCGCGAGCTCGGCCACTTCGCCGAGCGCTGCGCGCTCGGCTTCCCCCCCGAGGACCGGGCGGCGGAGGCCGGCCCGACCCCGAGCCTCGCCGAGCGGGTCGAGCGCTTCGAGCGCGACCTGATCCGCGACGAGCTGATCGTGGCGGGCGGCGACGTGCGCCTCGCCGCCGAGGCGCTCGGCACCCCGCGCAAGACCCTCTACGACAAGATCGGCCGCTACGGGCTGGTGCCGACCGACTACCGGTAGGGGCGGGAGGCCTCAGCGGCCGACGAGCCCGCGCAGCCGGTCGAGGAGGTTCGGCCGCGTCTCGCGCCGCACCCGGGCGGCGGCGAAGGCGTCGGTGCGCAGCCGGTCGCCCGGCAGGCGGCGCAGGAACCGCTCGGCGATCTCGTAGATCACGAGGTCGGGCTTCACCCGCTCGACGTAGGCCCAGTCGATGTTGGCCGACCAGATCGCGTGGAGTTCGGAGAAGCTCTCGGCCAGCATCGCGGTCAGCCGCGGCCCTTGGTCGAACACGTAGGAATCGCCGAACAGCACGACGCGCCGCGGATCGGCGGCGGCGTCGTTGCGCAGCACCACCCGCGAGCCGACGAAGAAGCCGGCGCGGCCGGCCACCCGCCCGGTCTCGCGCAGGGTGACGAGGGCGTTGGCCTCGACCCGGCGGGCGCTGCGGGGGAAGTCGTAGGCGTCGTAGGCCTCCTCCACCGGCGGGACGAGCTTGCCGCCGAGGTCGAACACGAAGCGCGCCGGCTCCGTCCGGCCGGCCAGCACCCCCGGCGCCGGCGCGGTCCCGAGCGCGGCGCACAGGGCCTCGTAGGCGATCCGGTAGCCGCGGTGGTTCCAGTGCGTGTCGGTGCGCAGGTAGACCGGCCCGTCCGCCCGGCCGGCGCGCAGGGGCGCCAGCAGGTCGACCGCCGTGCCGGCGCCGCGCGCCGCCAGCCGCCGGGTCAGCCGCGCGCCCGGCGGGTCGTCGAGGCCGGGGAACGGCCGGTCGAGATCCTCGCCGTGGACCGCGATCTTCTCCGGCACCACCGCGTGGACGTAAGCGGCTCCGAGCCGGTCGAGCCGGCGCACCCGCCGCTCCACCAGCCCCGCCCAGCGGTCGAGCAGCCGGCGCGAGGCGGCCGAATCGGCGTAGAGCGCGGTCAGCTCGTCGCCGCGCCCGACCCAGTACAGCCACCCGTCCCGCCCCACGGCGACGCCCGCTGCCACGCCTGTCCGCTCCTTAGTCCCCCCGGGAACCGTGCCCCCTGTGTCGGTTTCCGGCGCGCGAGACAATCGGGAATCGCCGCGCCGGGCCCGACGTGCCGACGGCGGCGGATGCGATTTCTCTTGACAATGTTCCTTTTTCGTTCGTATTTTCCCGCACCTGCCGCCCGGCGCCGAGGGAGCGATCCCGAAGGTGTCCAGCAGGGATCCGCGCTGGACTGAGCGCGGGTTTGGGCGGCGGGGCGGTACCCGCGGGGTTCGGCTCTCAGTCGGCCGGCCACCCGGGCGGCGCGTCCGGTACGGGCACGCACTCGGACGGGGGCAGGAGAAGGGCGGCAGACCGCCCGGCGCGGCGCCAAATCAGCCGCGCCCGGACCCCCGCCTGGGTCGGGCCGAAGGTAAGACTGCGGGTCCCGCGCCAATACGAGCGCGGACCGGGCTGGAAGGCCACAGCGGCAACGCGGGTTCCGGGGGCGCGGTTGGGGTCAGACCCAGAGAGCGCCCTGTCAGCGACCGCACGGATGCAGACGCAGACCGGACGGGCTGGAAGACGCCGCGACGACAAGATGGCCGGCGGTCCCGGTGACGGGGGGCGTCGGCCACGGGATGCCGCGGGGGCCAGCTTCCGCGTGTGTCACAATCAGGGTCCCCGCGGCATCCCGCGTCCCCTGTCGGTTTCTTGGGCCATGTCCCCGGCGCGGAACGCGGGTGGGGGCGATACGCCATGTCCGGGGGCGCATGTCCGGGGGCGACAGCGATGCCCGGCCGTCCCATATCCCGGCGCGACAGGAGCGCGTTCCCGCCATGGCCGACGAACCCAGAAGCGAATCCCCGGATGCCCGCCGCTTCATCCCCCTCGGGATCGCGGTACTGACAGTCTCCGACACGCGCCGGCTCGCCGACGACCGCTCCGGCGACACCCTGGTCCAGCGCCTGACCGAGGCCGGCCACCGGCTCGCCGACCGCGCCATCGTCCCCGACGACGTGCCCGCGATCCGCGCGCGGGTGGAGGGCTGGCTCGGCGATTCCGGGATCGACGTGGTGATCACCACCGGCGGCACCGGCTTCACCGGCCGCGACGTGACGCCGGAGGCGCTGGAGCCGCTGTTCGAGAAGCGCATGGACGGCTTCTCGGCGGTGTTCCACCGCATCTCCTACGACAAGATCGGCACCTCGACCCTGCAATCGCGCGCCACCGCCGGGGTGGCGCGGGCGACCTACGTGTTCGCCCTGCCGGGCTCCCCCGGCGCCTGCCGTGACGCCTGGGACGGGATCCTGGCCCAGCAGCTCGACTACCGCCACCGCCCCTGCAACTTCGTGGAGATCCTGCCGCGGCTCGACGAGCACCTGCGGCGCGGCGGGGGGTGAGCAGTCTTCTCACACCGGCCGCCGCGGCTCTCCCTTCCCCCACCCAGATCGGGCTTGCCCGATTTGGGCCGCCGTGCGGATCTCGGGCAGGCCCGAGATCCGTGGGGGGAGGGTGGGCCGGCCGTCAGGCCGGGTCGGGAGGGGGGAGCGCGGGGTCAGGACTGGCGGTTCGGTGTGGGCCGCACGCCTCATTCGGAACCGCCGCTCCCCTCACCCGACCCCCTTCGGGGGCCACCCTCTCCCGCAGAGGGGAGAGGGCCGGAACCGGTGGAGCGAACCCCACAAAAAATCAGGTCGCGGTGCCGGTCTTGCGGCGCAGCACCGAGTGGCGGCGGCCGTAGGCGAAGTAGACCACGAGGCCGATCGCCATCCAGATCACCAGCCGCAGCCACGTGTCGAGCGGCAGGCCGGCCATCAGGGCGAGGCAGAACAGGATGCCGAGGATCGGCACGACCGGCACGGCCGGGGCCCGGAACGGCCGCTTCAGCCCGGCATCGGTGCGGCGCAGATAGATCACCGCCCCGCAGACGAGGCAGAAGGCGGCGAGCGTGCCGATGCTGACCATCTCGCCGAGGACGTTGATCGGCACCAGCGCGGCGACCAGCGCCACGCAGGCCCCGATCAGCATCTGGCTGCGGTAGGGGGTCTGGTAGGTCGGGTGCACCTGCGCGAACAGCCGCGGCAGCAGGCCGTCGGTGGCCATGGTGTAGAAGATCCGGCTCTGGCCGTAGAGCAGGACGAGGATCACGGTGGTGAGCCCGGTGATCGCCCCGAGCTTGATCACCGCCCCGAACCAGCCGAGGCCGATCACGTCGACGCCCATGGCGATCGGGTCGGGGACGTTCAGCTCCTTGTAGGGCACGAGCCCGGTGAGCACCGCGGCGACCAGCACGTAGAGGACGGTGCAGATGATCAGCGAGCCGAGGATGCCGATCGGCAAGTCCTTCTGCGGCCGCTTGGCCTCCTGGGCGGCGGTGGCGACCGCGTCGAAGCCGATGAAGGCGAAGAACACCACCCCGGCCCCGCGCAGGATGCCGCTGTAGCCGTAATGCCCGAAGGTGCCGTCGTTCTCCGGGATCAGCGGGCTCCAGTTGGCGGACTTCACGTAGCCCCAGCCGATGACGATGAACGACACCACGACCGCGAGCTTGACCACCACCATCACGTTGTTGAACCGGGACGATTCCTTGGTGCCGCGCACCAGCAGGAGCGTCAGGGCGGCGACGATCAGCACCGCCGGCAGGTTGAACAGGGCGGTGCCGCCCCCCTCGATCGGCGTGCCGGGGGCGTGGGCGAGCTGCGCCGGGATGTGGATCCCGAGGTCCTTGAGGATGCTCACCACGTAGCCGGACCAGCCGACCGCCACGGTGGCCGCGCCCATGGCGTATTCGAGGATCAGGTCCCAGCCGATCAGCCACGCGAAGAACTCGCCGAGCGTCGCGTAGGTGTAGGTGTAGCTCGACCCCGCCACCGGGATCAGCGCCGCCATCTCCGAGTAGCACAGCCCGACGAAGGCGCAGGCGATGCCGCCGAGCACGAAGGACAGCATGATGCCCGGCCCCGCGTACTGCGCGGCGGCCGTGCCGGTGAGCACGAAGATGCCCGCGCCGATGATCGCGCCGATGCCTATGGCGGTGATCGACAGGGGTCCCATCGACCGGGCGAGGCTGTGCCCCTCGGCCTCGCCGGACGCGACGATGTCGGCGACCGGTTTGCGCGCCATCAGGCCCGAGGTATCCATGCCCGCCCCCGCCGCAGCTCCGTAGCCGGCGACTGTGCCAGCTTTCCGCCGCGCCGCCAGGGGGAGATCCGGCGCCGACGCGCCTTTTCCCGGTCGAAACCGCGCGAACCGTCAGGCGCGGTCGATCCGGGCGATCAGCGGCCGAACCCTCAGACGTGGCTTGAAGGGCAGCCCCGCCCGCAGGTTGTCCCGGCGGACCACGTCGCCGGCCCGCGCCGTCCGCGCCCCGAATCGGGCCTCGATCCGGGCGACGGCGCGGGCCGACAGCCCCGCCCCCGGCCGGCGCAGGCGGCCCAGGCCCGTCCCGGGCCGCGCGGTGCCGACGAACCGGTCGAGGGTGCGGATCCAGCCGTCGGCGGGGACGTCGCCGGCCTCCAGGCACAGCACCCAGTCGCGCCGGGCCAGCGCGGCGCCCGCCGCGAACGGGTTGCCGCCCCGGTAGGCCGCGAGGGTGGCGCCGGTGGCCTCGGCCACCGCGGTCAGCTCCGCGTCCCCCGGGGGGGCCACGATCACCGCGTCGCCCACGAGCCCCGCCGCGACCCCCGCGACCAGGGCGCTGAGGGTGTCGGCCAGCCGGTCGATCGCGTCCGGGGCGCCCGGATCGGCCAGGAAGGTCACGGCGGAGAGCATCCCGCAGCGCATAGACGATTCTGCGATGCCGTAAACCGCCGGACCGGACCTCGCCCGGCTTCTGCTGCCGCCGCGCGAACCTGACGGGGTCTTTGCCTGAAATTGAGGCGTTTACGTCCGTTGTGTTCGCGTTATGTTCCTTAGGCTATACGGGCGGCGCGGCGACGGGCGGCGATGATGGGCGACACGGCGGAGGATGCGGGGGCGGCCCCGACGGGCGCGCGGCTCGCGGCCAGCACCCCGGCGCCCGGGGCCCGGCGCGGGCGGGGCGCGACCGCCAACCCGACCGGCCGGTACGAGCCGGCCCGGCGCGTCGCCTTCGACGACGGCTGGAGCGCCGACGACCCCGCGCCCCTGCGCACGGAGGTGCGGCCGGAGCGCTCCGCCCGGATCATCGCCCGCAACACCTCTCCGGACATCCCGTTCGACCGCTCGCTCAACCCCTATCGCGGCTGCGAGCACGGCTGCATCTACTGCTACGCGCGGCCCACCCACGCGTGGCTCGGCCTGTCGCCGGGGCTCGACTTCGAGTCGCGGCTGTTCACCAAGCCCGACGCGGCGCGGCTGCTCGCCCGGGAACTCGCCGCGCCGGGCTATCGGCCGGCGCCGATCGCGATCGGCACCGCCACCGACCCCTACCAGCCGATCGAGCGGACACACCGCCTCACCCGCGCGGTGCTGGAGGTGCTGGCCGAGGCGCGCCACCCGGTGTCGATCACCACCAAGTCCGACCTGATCCTGCGCGACCTCGATCTCCTCCGTGAGATGGCGGCGCGCGACCTCGTGCTGGTGTCGGTCTCGCTGCCGACCCTCGACCCCGCGCTCGCCCGCCGCCTTGACCCCCGCGCGCCGCGTCCCGACCGGCGGCTGGCGGCGATGCGGGCGCTGGCCGAGGCCGGCGTGCCGGTGATGGTCAACCTCTCGCCGATCATCCCGGGGCTGACCGACCACGAGATCGAGGGGCTGCTCGCCCGGGCCCGGGCGCACGGCGCCAGCCGGATCGGCCACGCCCTGCTGCGCCTGCCCGGCGAGGTCGCCGACCTCGTGGCCGACTGGTTCGACGCGCACTATCCCGAGAAGAAGGCCCGCGCCTTCGCGCTGCTCGCCGGCGCCCGGGGCGGGCGCGAGAACGATTCCCGCTTCGGCCACCGCTTCCGCGGCGAGGGCGCCTACGCCGCGCTGCTCGGCGAGCGGGTCCGGCTCGCCGGGCGCCGGCTGGGGTTCGGCTTCGGGCGGCTCGCGCTGAACACCGCGGATTTCCGCAGGCCGGGGGGGCAGTTGGCGCTGTTCTGAGGTTCGGGCGTGCTGGAGCAGTCGGGCGCAAGCGCTTTCCCTCCCCCTTGTGGGGAGGGGTAGGGGTGGGGGTGGTTCAGGATCGAGCGATCCGGTGCCTCCTGCACCACCCCCACCTCCGGCTCCTTCCCACAAGGGGGAGGAGAGGCCCACCGTCCGCCCCGGCGAGCCGCCTCGGCGCGGCCCTACCCGAACCCGCGGGTGAAGCTCAGCCGGTGGTGCGGGCTGCGGCCCCGCTCGCTCAGGCCGGCCCGGTGGAGGGGCGTGCCGTAGCCGACGTTGCGCTCCCAGCCGTAGCCCGGGTGCCGGGGCGCCAGCCGGCGCATCAGCCCGTCGCGCACCACCTTGGCGACGATCGAGGCGGCGGCGATCTGCGGCACCAGCCGGTCGCCGCCGACCACCGCCCGGCCCGGGAGCCCGGGCAGGGCGTCGCGGCCGTCGACGAGGACGGGGGCGTCGAGGCCGAGCCGGGCGACCGCGCGGGCCATGGCGTCGAGCGTGGCGGCGCGGATGTTGATCCGGTCGATCAGCGCCCGCGAGCCCGCCGCCACGGCGACGCGGGCATGGGTCCGGATCAGCGGCGCCAGCCGCGCCCGCTCCGGCTCCGGCACCCGCTTGCTGTCGTCGAGGGCGGCGAGCAGGGCGGGGGGCAGGGCGGCGGGATCGAACCAGATCGCGGCCACCACCACCGGTCCGCACAGGGCGCCGCGGCCGACCTCGTCGCAGCCGATGGCGACGGGGTAGGTGTTCGCGAGGGCGGGATCGAACGGCGGCATCGCGCCGTCCTGGCATCTCCGGCGCGGCCCGTCACCCGCTCAGGCGGCGGCTTTCCCCGGCGGGGCGCGCACCGCGCGGATGTTGCCGAAGAACTGCCGGGCACTCTCGTCCCAACTTCGCGCGAGCGCCTCCGCCCGGCACGCCGCCCGGGACAGCCCCAGGGCCGCGAGCGCCGCGGCGCGCAGGTCGGCGTCGAGCACCCCGACCCGGGGCCCGATCACGTCGCGGGGGCCGGGGACGGGGAAGGCGGCCACCGGCAGGCCGCTGGCCAGCGCCTCCAGCATGACGATGCCGAACGTGTCGGTGAGGCTCGGGAACACGAAGACGTCGCAGGCGGCGTAGAGGGCGGCGAGTTCCGCGCCGGTGCGGGTGCCGAGGAAGCGGGCGCCCGGCGCCAGCGCCCGGAGCCGCGCCCGGTCCGGCCCGTCGCCGACCACGACCTTGGTCCCCGGCAGGTCGAGGGCGAGGAAGGCGGCGAGGTTCTTCTCCACCGCCAGCCGCCCGACCGTCAGGAACAGCGGCCCCGCCAGCCCGGCGAGGTCCGGGGGCGGGCGCGCCCCGGGCCCGGCCGGGCGGAACAGGTCGGTGTCGACGCCCCGCGTCCAGCGCAGCAGGTTGGCGAAGCCGCGGGCCGCGAGGTCGGCCTGGAGCGAGGCGGTGCTGACCATCGTGCCGTGGGCGGCGGCGTGGAAGCGGCGGAGATACGCGTAGGACCACGCCTCCGGCACGGGGGCGCGGGCGGCGAGGTACTCTGGGAAGCGCGTGTGGTAGCTCGTGGTGAAGGGCAGGCCGGCCGCGAGGCAGCGGCGGCGCGCGGCGAGCCCCACCGGCCCCTCGGTGGCGACGTGGACGTGGCTCGGGGCGGCCTCCGCCCAGCGCGCCGACAGCCGGTGCGGCGTCGGGCAGGCGAGGCGGATCTCGGGGTAGCCCGGCATCGGCACGGAGCGGAAGTCGGACGGGGTCAGCAGGCGCGCCGCGAAACCGTGCTCGGGGGCGCGCCGGATCATCTCCTCCAGCGAGCGCACGACGCCGTTGACCTGCGGGTGCCACGCGTCGCTGGCGACGAGCAGCCTCACGCCACCGCTCTCCGGCCGGGCGCCGCCGCGGGCACCGGCTCCGGCGCCTGCCGGGCGCGCAGGAGGGCGGGGTAGTGCAGCACTTCGAGGCGCCCGTCGTAGTGCTCGACGATGCCCGTGCAGGATTCCACCCAGTCGCCGGTGTTGAGGTAGCGCAGGTCGCCGATCATCCGGTCGGCGGCGTGGTGGATGTGGCCGCAGATCACCCCGTCCGCCTCCTGGCGGCGGGCCTCGTCGGCCAGGATCGTCTCGAAGCGGCCGATGTAGCTGACCGCGTTCTTCACCCGCAGCTTCGCCCAGGCCGAGAGCGACCAGTAGGCGAGGCCGAGCCGGCGCCGCGCCCGGTTGAGCAGGGTGTTGAGGGACAGCGCGAGCGTGTAGGCGCCGTCGCCGAGATGGGCGAGCCAGGGCGAGTGGCGCACCACCATGTCGAACTGGTCGCCGTGGATCACGAGGTAGCGCCGCCCGTCCGCCGTCTCGTGCAGGGCGGTCTCGGCGATCTCGATCCCGCCGAAGGTGGTGCCGACGTAGTCGCGCAGGAACTCGTCGTGGTTGCCCGGCAGGTAGACGATGCGGGCGCCCTTGCGGACCTTGCGCAGGAGCTTCTGGACCACGTCGTTGTGGGCCTGCGGCCAGTACCAGCCCGACTTGAGCTGCCAGCCGTCGACGATGTCGCCCACGAGGTAGAGCGTGTCGGCGTCGTAGTCCCGCAGGAAGTCGAGCAGCAGCGCGGCCTGGCAGCCGCGGGTGCCGAGATGCAGGTCGGACAGGAACAGGGTCCGGACCCGGATCGGCCTCTCGTCGTCCTCCGCCACGGCCCCCTCCCGGCTGTCACGCCGGGATCCAGAGCGCGATCCCATCTCAGTTTGATGACGCGGCCGGGAGCGGGGCTCCGGGCGGCTCTCGGAAACATCCCGAGGAACGGGCCCGGGCGCTGCGCCGCAGCGCAAATTTTTTTCCCGCGATCCCGAAGAATTTCCGGTTTTCCTTCGCAGCTTCGCCATCCCATAATACATGCGATCCACCGGGCCAGTCTCGGGCCGGTGGCCGGGCGAGCGCGGAAAGGGCAGCGGCGAGGACGAACCGTCCGCCGCATGGATGGAACGGCAATTCGGAGGCGACCGGCCCGCCCGAGGCGAGCCGCGACGCGAGCGGCGCGAGGCCGCCTGCCGCTCCGCAGCGCCCGCCGGTCCACGGCAGCGGCTGGAGCCTATCGCGCGGCCCGCAACCCGGGCTCGCCCCGACGCGACGCGCGTAAGACCCGGCGCCGGACATCACGCCCGCGCGCAGCACCGCATTCGGAGGAAACACCATGGCCGCAACCCGGCGCCCCGGTCGCAACCACCTCTTCATCCCCGGCCCGACCACCATGCCGGACCGGATCATCCGCGCCATGGCGGTGCAGTCCGAGGACCACCGCTCGCCGTCGTTCCCCGAGCTGGCCAAGCCGCTGTTCCAGGACGCCAAGATGGTGTTCGGCTCGACCGAGGGCACGGTGATCCTGTTCCCGTCCTCGGGCACCGGCATCTGGGAATCGGCGCTGACCAACACCCTCTGCCGCGGCGACACCGTGCTCGCCGCCCGCTTCGGCCAGTTCAGCCACCTCTGGGTCGACATGGCCCAGCGGCTCGGCCTCGAAGTCATCGTCCAGGACGAGGAGTGGGGCACGGGCGCCGACCCGCAGCGGATCGAGGAGGCGTTGCGCGCCGACACGGACCACAGGATCAAGGCGGTGATGGTGGTCCACAACGAGACCGCCACCGGCGTCACCAGCGATGTCGGCGCGGTGCGCAAGGCGCTCGACGCGGCCAATCACCCGGCGCTGCTGTTCGTGGACGGCATCTCGTCGATCGGCTCGCTGCCGTTCAAGATGGACGAATGGCGCGTCGACTGCGCGGTGGCCGGCTCGCAGAAGGGCTTCATGCTGCCCGCCGGCCTCGGCCTGATCTGCATCAGCCCGAAGGCGCTGAAGATCGCCGAGGGCGGCCCCGGGGGCGGGACCGGCCGCAACGACCGGCTCGGCCACGCCTACTTCGCCTGGAAGGACCAGCTCGGCGCCAATGCCGGCGGCTACTTCCCCTACACGCCGGCCCTGCCGCTGCTCTACGGCCTGCGCGAGGCGCTCGCGGTGATGCGGGAGGAGGGGATGGAGAACATCTACCACCGCCACCACGTGCTCGCCGAGGCGACCCGGCAGGCGGTGGCGGCCTGGGGCCTCAAGCCCTGCGCCAAGGAGCCGAAGTGGTACTCCGACACGGTGACGGCGATCGTCGTGCCCGAGGGCATCGACGCCGCCAAGGTCATCACCCACGCCTTCGAGCGCTACAACCTCTCGCTCGGGACCGGCCTGTCGAAAGTCGCGGGCAAGGTGTTCCGCATCGGCCATCTCGGCGACCTGAACGAGCTGTCGCTGCTCGGCGCCATCGCCGGCGCGGAGATGGCGCTGATCGATTGCGGCGTCGCGCTGACCCCCGGCTCGGGCGTGGCCGCCGCGTCGAGCTACCTGCGCGAGAATCCCCTCCACAAGGCGTGATCCCGGAGCGGCGGGGACGGCTTGCCGTTCCCGCCGGCCGTGACGAGAAGAAACGACCCGGGGAATCGCCGCCCCGACGGGATCCGAGGAGGGCGCCATGTCGAAGAAGATCGTGTTCCTGGACCGCGAGTCCCTCGACGCGACGGTCCGGCCGTTCAACTTCCCGCACGAGTACGTCGAGCACGAGTCCACTTGGACGCCGGAGGACACGGTCGCGCGGCTGAAGGGCGCCGAGATCGCGCTGATCAACAAGGTGCCGATGCGCGCCGAGACCTTGAAGCAACTGCCCGATCTCAAGCTGATCGCGGTGGCCGCCACCGGCACCGACGTGGTCGACAAGGCGGCCGCCAAGGCGCAGGGCATCACCGTCGTCAACATCCGCAACTACGCCTTCAACACCGTGCCCGAGCACGTGGTCGGGCTGATGTTCGCGCTGCGGCGGGCGATCGTGCCCTACGCCAACTCGGTGCGGCGCGGCGACTGGGCGAAGTCCACGCAGTTCTGCTACTTCGACTACCCGATCTACGACATCGCCGGCTCGACGCTGGGCATCGTCGGCTACGGGGCGCTCGGCAAGTCGATCGCCAAGCGGGCCGAGGCGCTCGGCATGACGGTGATCGCCTACGACGTGTTCCCGCAGGAGGGCCTCGTCGATTTCGAGACGATCCTGACGCAGTCCGACGTCATCACGCTCCACGCGCCGCTGACGCCCGAGACCAAGGGCATGATCGGGGCCGAGCAGCTCGCGAAGATGAAGAAGAGCGCCATCCTCATCAACACCGCCCGCGGCGGGCTGGTGGACGAGGCGGCGCTGCTCCAGGCGCTCAAGGACGGGACCATCGCCGGCGCCGGCTTCGACGTGGTGATGCAGGAGCCGCCCAAGGACGGCAACATCCTGTGCGAGGCCGACCTGCCGAACCTGATCGTCACCCCGCACGTGGCCTGGGCGAGCAAGGAGGCGATGCAGATCCTGGCCGACCAGCTCGTCGACAACGTCGAGGCGTTCGTGGCGGGCAAGCCGCAGAACGTCGTGGAGGGGTAGCTGCGCCGCAGCGGGCGGGGGCGTTCCCCTCCCCCCTGTGGGGAGGGGTAGGGGTGGGGGTGGTTCAGACGGGACCGCACCGCTCGATCCGGCACCACCCCCACCTCCACCTCCTCCCCGCAAGGGAGAGGAGAGCCGCCTCGCTCCACACTAGATCATGCCAGCGCCTCCGGGGCGCGAGGGAGAGGTCCGAAACAATGAAAAAACTGCTGTTCCAGTTCGACACCGACGCGATGCCGAGCGTGTTCGACACGGTGGTCGGCTACGACGGCGGCGCCGACCGCATCACCGGCTACGGCGGGGTCAACCCGGACAACGTCGGCGCGCTGGTCGATGGGACGATCTACACCCGCGGCGGCTCGGAGAAGAAGTCGACCGCGATCTTCGTCGGCGGCGGCAGCATGGCCGAGGGCGAGGCGGTCTTCGAGGCGGTGAAGAAGCGCTTCTTCGGCCCCTTCCGCGTCTCGTGCATGCTCGACTCGAACGGCTCGAACACCACCGCCGCCGCGGGCGTGGCGCTGGTCGCCAAGGCGGCGGGCTCGCTGAAGGGTCAGACCGCCGTGGTGCTGGCGGGCACCGGCCCGGTCGGCATGCGCTCGGCCGCGTTCCTGGCGGGCGAGGGCGCGCAGGTGACGATCGCCGGCCGGGCGCTCGACAAGACGCAGGCCGCCGCCGACGCGATCAACCGCCGCTTCAAGGTCGAGGTCGCCGCCGCCGCGACCCCGGACGCCGCCTCCCGCATCGCGCTGGTGAAGGGCAAGAACATCGTGTTCAGCGCCGGCGCGATCGGCGTCGAGCTGCTGCCGGAATCGGCCTGGGCCGAGGACGCGGCGGTCGGATACGTCGCCGACTACAACGCCCAGCCCCCGACCGGCATCGGCGGCATCGAGGCGATGGACAAGGGCAAGGAACGCCACGGCACGCGCGCCTTCGGGGCGCTCGGCATCGGCGGGCTCAAGCTCAAGCTGCACCGGGCCTGCATCGGCAAGCTGTTCGAGAGCGCCGAGCGGGTGTTCGACGCCGAGGAGATCTACGCGCTCGCCAAAGAGATGGCGTGAGGGACCGATGAGCGAGACGTCTCCCGAGAACGGCACGATCCAGACGTTCCTGACGGAACTGGCGAGCGCCGCCCCGACCCCCGGCGGCGGCGGCGCGGCGGCGATCTCCGGCGCGATGGGCGCCGCGCTGGTGTCGATGGTCTGCAACCTGACCATCGGCAAGAAGAAGTACGCCGAGGTCGAGGCCGAGCTGAAGGACGTGCTCGCCCGCTCCGAGGGCCTGCGGGTGGTGCTCACCGGCATGATCGCCGAGGATGTCGCCGCCTTCGACGCGGTGATGGCCGCCTACGGGGCGCCGAAGGCCACCGACGAGGAGAAGGCGGCCCGCGCGGAGAAGATCCAGGCGGCGCTGAAGACCGCCACCGACGTGCCGCTCGCCTGCTGCCGGGCCTGCCGCGCGGTGATCGACCTCGCCGCGATCACCGCCGACAAGGGCAACCTCAACGTCATCTCGGACGCGGGCGTGGCGGTGCTCTCGGCCCAGGCGGGGCTGCGCAGCGCCGCCCTCAACGTCTACATCAACGCCAAGGGGCTGGAGGACCGGGCCTTCGCCGACGAGCGGCTGGAGGAACTGGAAGGGCTGCTCGCCGAGGCGGGGACGCTGACCGAGCAGGTCTACGCCGTGGTCAAGGCCAAGGTGAATTGAGGTCCGTGTGAATTGAGGTCACTGTGAGCGGAAGCCGGCGCAGCGTCGTTCGCGGCGGCCATCGAGGGCCCTCACAGTGGAGGCCGGGTGCGGTAAGCGCCCGGCCTCTTCGTTTGCGTGGCCGCTGCGCTGCGGGATTGAATACGGTCCGCGCCGGATCGCGGTAAAGCCGGACTGAACTGTCGGACCAAAAAATTTGACGGGCGAAATCGGGCGGCGCACGTAGAATGAAGCCTCGAACGCCGGCAACGAACCGGGGAGGAGGCGCCGCATGGACGTCCACGAGTACCAGGCCAAGGAACTGCTCGCGAGCTTCGGCGTCGCGGTTCCGAAGGGCGCCATCGCCTTCAGCCCCGACCAGGCGGTCTACGCCGCCACCGAACTCGGCGGCTCGTTCTGGGCGGTGAAGGCGCAGATCCACGCCGGCGCCCGCGGCAAGGCCGGCGGGATCAAGCTGTGCCGGACCTACAACGAGGTCCGCGACGCGTCGAAGGAGCTGCTCGGCAAGCGCCTCGTCACCCACCAGACCGGGCCCGAGGGCAAGCCGGTGCAGCGGGTCTACGTCGAGACCGCCGACCCCTTCGACCGCGAACTGTACCTCGGCTACGTCCTCGACCGGAAGGCGGAGCGCGTGCGGGTCATCGCCAGCCAGCGCGGCGGCATGGACATCGAGGAGATCGCCGCCCAGGAGCCCGCCGCGCTGATCCAGATCGTGGTCGAGCCGGCGGTGGGCCTGCAGCAGTTCCAGGCCCGCGAGATCGCCTTCCAGCTCGGCCTCAACATCAAGCAGGTCTCGGCGGCGGTGAAGACGATCATGAACGCCTACCGGGCGTTCCGCGACTGCGACGGCACGATGCTGGAGATCAACCCGCTCGTCGTCACCAAGGACGACCGGGTTCTGGCGCTCGACGCCAAGATGAGCTTCGACGACAACGCCCTGTTCCGGCGCCCCGGCATCGCCGACATGCACGACCCCTCGCAGGGCGACCCCCGCGAGGCGCAGGCCGCCGAGCACAGCCTCAGCTACATCGGCCTCGACGGCGAGATCGGCTGCATCGTCAACGGCGCCGGGCTGGCCATGGCGACCATGGACATGATCAAGCACGCGGGCGGCGCGCCGGCGAACTTCCTGGATGTCGGCGGCGGCGCCTCGCCCGAGCGGGTCGCCACGGCGTTCCGGCTCGTCCTGTCGGACCGCAACGTCAAGGCGGTGCTGGTCAACATCTTCGCCGGCATCAACCGCTGCGACTGGGTCGCCGAGGGCGTGATCAAGGCGGCGCGCGAGGTGCAGATCGACGTGCCCCTCGTGGTGCGGCTCGCCGGCACGAACGTCGAGGCCGGCCAGAAGATCCTGGCCGAGAGCGGCCTCGACCTCATCACCGCCGACACGCTGACCGAGGCGGCGCGCAAGGCGGTCGACGCCTGCGACGCCGCCAAGACCGACGCCGCCAAGAACGACGCCGCCAAGAACGACGCTTCCAAGAACTGAGGGGGAGATCCGCCCATGAGCATCCTCATCGACGAGACCACCCCGATCATCGTCCAGGGCATCACCGGCGACAAGGGCACGTTCCACACCCAGGAGATGCTGGACTACGGCTCGAACGTCGTCGGCGGCGTCACCCCCGGCAAGGGCGGGCGCACCCATCTCGGCCTGCCGGTGTTCAACACCGTCAAGGACGCGGTGCGCGAGACCGGGGCCACCACCTCGATCACCTTCGTCGCGCCCCCCTTCGCGGCGGACGCGATCATGGAGGCGGCGGATGCGGGCCTGCGCCTCGTCTGCTCGATCACCGACGGCATCCCCGCCCAGGACATGATGCGGGTGAAGCGCTACCTCTACCGCTATCCCAAGGAGCGGCGGACGATGGTGGTCGGCCCGAACTGCGCCGGCATCATCTCCCCCGGCAAGGCGATGCTCGGGATCATGCCCGGCCACATCTACCTCAGGGGCAATGTCGGGGTGATCTCGCGCTCGGGCACGCTCGGCTACGAGGCGGCCTCGCAGCTCAAGGCGCTGGGCCTCGGCATCTCCACCTCGGTCGGGATCGGCGGCGACCCGATCAACGGCTCGTCCTTCCTCGACCACCTCGCCCTGTTCGAGACCGATCCCGACACCGACGCGGTGCTGATGATCGGCGAGATCGGCGGCCCGCAGGAGGCGGAGGCCTCGGCCTGGATCCGCGAGAACATGTCGAAGCCGGTGATCGGCTTCGTCGCCGGGCTCACCGCGCCGAAGGGCCGCCGGATGGGCCACGCCGGCGCGATCATCTCGGCGGCCGGCGACAGCGCCGCGGAGAAGGCCGAGATCATGCGCTCCTACGGCCTGACGGTGGCGCCCGATCCCGGCTCCTTCGGCCAGACCGTCGCCGACGTGCTGGCGCGCGCGGCCTAGAACGCGACGCACCCTCCCCCCACTGCGGGGGAGGGTGGCCCGGCCGTGAGGCCGGGTCGGGAGAGGAGAGCGCCGCGTCCGGAGAGGTCGCGGCGCGAGCCGCATCCTGCACCGTCGCGCTGCCCCTCACCCGACCCCCTTCGGGGGCCACCCTCTCCCACGGATCTCGGGCTCGCCCGAGATCCGCGAGGAGGCCCAAGTCGGACAGGTCCGACATGGGAGGGGAGAGGGGATGCGTGCAATTCCGTCCGTTCCAGACAAGGGCGCCTCCCATGCCCACGACCCGCCACGCCGTCCCGGCCGCCACCGGCTTCGCGCCGCCCGTCATCACCGGCACCGCCGCCGAGGAGGCGCTGGACATCCTGTTCCAGGCGCTCCTCGACGTGGCCCGCCGCCACGAGCCGGAGCTGGAGGCGGTGCTGCACGGCACCGCCGACATCTCGCGCTTCTCGCCCGAGATGCTCGCCCGCGCCCTCCAGGTGCAGGGGATCTGGTTCCAGCTCATCGCGATCGCCGAGCAGAACGCCGCCATGCGCCGCCGCCGCCACATCGAGCGGACGGACGGGCGCGCCGCGCTGGGCGGCTCCTTCGCCAAGGTGTTCGCCGAGGCCCGGGCCCGGGGCACCCCGCCCGCCGCGATCCAGGCGCTGCTCGACGACCTGCGGGTGCGCCCGACGATCACCGCCCACCCCACCGAGGGCAAGCGGGTGACGGTGCTGGAGAAGTTCCGGCGCATCTACCTCGTGCTGCGCGAGCTGGAGGTGCCGCGCTGGACCGACCGCGAGCGCAACGGCCTGATGAACGAGCTGCGCGATCAGATCGAGCTGGTCTGGATGACGGGCGAACTGCACCTGGAGAAGGCCACCGTCGAGCGCGAGGTCGCCTGGGGCCTGCACTTCTTCGACGAGACCCTGTTCGAGATGCTGCCCGAGACGATGGACGCCCTGGAGGCGGCGCTGTCGGAGACCTATCCCGACACGCGGTTCACCGTGCCGCCGTTCTTCCAGTTCGGCTCGTGGATCGGCGGCGACCGCGACGGCAACCCGAACGTCACCGCCGCCGTCACCCGGGCGACCCTGCGGCGCAACGCGCTGGCCTCGCTCACCCGCTACCGCGACGGGGTGCGCGAACTCGGCCGCACCCTGTCGCTGACCGAGCGCTCGCTGCCGGT
The DNA here is from genome assembly GCF_030700245.1 of Methylobacterium amylolyticum. Classification (GTDB taxonomy): domain Bacteria; phylum Pseudomonadota; class Alphaproteobacteria; order Rhizobiales; family Beijerinckiaceae; genus Methylobacterium. Next base: position 129,056 of record NZ_JAUYZI010000002.1, on the reverse strand, counting down.
GCCGGACGGGTTCCGCGCCGCGCTCGCCGGGCAGCTCGCCGCGAGCGGGCAGGCCCGGGCGATCGAGCGGCGCAACCCGGGCGAGCCGTACCGCCAGTATCTCACCTGCGTCCTGCGCAAGATCGAGGCGACGATCGCCCGCAACGAGGAGCGCCCCGCCTCCGGGCCGGACTACGCCAGCGCCGACGGGCTGATCGAGGATCTGCGCGTGCTGGAGCAAGGCTTGGCGGACGCCAAGTGCGGCGCGCTCGGCCGCGACCTCGTGCGGCCTGTGCGGCGCCGGGTCGAGATCTTCCGGTTCTCCACCGTCCGCCTCGACCTGCGCGAGAACACCACCCGCACCACCGACACGCTCCGCGCCCTCTGGCAGCAGCGCAACGGCGAGGCCGAGCCCCCCGCCCTCGACCATCCGGCGTGGCGGGCGTGGCTCGACGCGGAGCTCGCCCGCCCGCGCGATCCCGACCGCTCGTTCGAATCCCTGCCCGACGCCGCCCGCGAGACGCTCGCCACCTTCGCGCTGGTCGCCGAGATGCGCGAGAACCTCGACCGCGAGGCGTTCGGCGCCTTCGTGCTGTCGATGACCCGCTCGGTCGCCGACGTGCTCGGCGCCTACCTGCTCGCCAAGGAGGCGGGGGTCTTCCTCGACGCGCCCGGGGTCGAGACCTGCCCCGGAATCTGTCCGCTGGCGATCGTGCCGCTGTTCGAGACCATCGACGACCTGCGCGCGGCGCCCGCGATCATGCGCGAGCTGCTCGCCGTGCCGGTGGTGCGCCGCTCCACCCGCTGGCAGGGCGGGGTGCAAGAGACGATGATCGGCTACTCCGACTCGAACAAGGACGGCGGCTTCGTCGCGGCCAACTGGGAATTGTACAAGGCGCAAGCGCGGCTCACCCGGCTCGGGCAGGAGCTGGGGGTGCCGATCGCCTTCTTCCACGGGCGCGGCGGCTCGGTCAGCCGCGGCGGCGTGGCGACCCACCGGGGCATCGCCGCCCAGCCGCCGGGCTCGATCCGCGGCCGCTTCCGGATCACCGAGCAGGGCGAGGTCGTCTCGTTCAAGTACGCCAACCGCGGCACCGCGGCCTACCAGATGGAGCTGCTGGCGGCCTCGGTGTTCGAGCACGCGCTGGCCGGGGAGAACGGCGAGCGGGCGGGCGGCCACGACGACGCCCTGGAGGCGCTGGCCGGCGCCTCGCGCGCCGCCTACGTCAACCTGCTCCAGACGGACGGCCTCGTCGACTACTTCCAGGCGGCGAGCCCCCTCGACGAGATCGCGCTGCTCAACATCGGCTCGCGCCCGGCCCGCCGCTTCGGCGCCCGCTCCCTGTCGGACCTGCGCGCCATCCCCTGGGTGTTCGCGTGGTCGCAGAACCGGCACGTGGTGACCGGCTGGTACGGGGTCGGCTCGGGGCTCGCGAGCTTCCTCGACGTGCGCGGCCGGGACGGGGAGGCGACGCTCCGGCGGCTGTTCAAGGAGTCGCGGGTCCTCCGCCTCGTGCTGGACGAGGTCGAGAAGACGCTGCTGATGGTCGATCTCGACATCGCCCGCGCCTATGCCGGCCTCGTGCCCGACGCGACCGTGCGCGACCGGATCTTCGCGATGATCGAGGCCGAGTACCGGCTGACCCGCGAGATGGTGCTGCGGGTGAGCGGCGGCGCGGAACTCGCCGAGCGCTTCCCCCTGTTCCGCGGCCGGCTGAAGGGCCGGCTGCCGACCCTCAACCAGGTCGGGCGCGAGCAGGTGGAACTGCTCGCCCGCTACCGGGCCGAGACCGACGAGACCCGGCGCGAGGCGGTCAAATCCGCCCTGCTGCTGTCGATCAACTGTATCGCCGTCGGCTTCGGCTCGACGGGGTGACGAAACGCGTCCGCGGACCTGTCGGCCCGCGCCGCCAGCGCCAGTTGTGGTGCGGGCTCCGGCCGCCCCGATCGCGCGGAGCCGAAAGCTTCCCGAACGTTTCCAGGAGAGGACCGACAAGACGATGAGCTTCACCCTGATTCCCCAGGCCAAGGCGCGCCTGCACCGCTCGGAGCTCGCCGTGCCGGGCTCGAACCCGACCTTCATGGAGAAGTCGGCGTCGTCGGCCGCCGACGTGATCTTCCTCGACCTCGAGGACGCGGTCGCCCCCGACGACAAGGAGAAGGCCCGCACCAACATCATCCAGGCGCTCAACGACCTGGATTGGGGCAACAAGACCATGATGATCCGCATCAACGGTCTCGACACCCACTACATGTACCGCGACGTGGTCGACATCGTCGAAGCCTGTCCGCGCCTCGACATGGTCCTGATCCCGAAGGTCGGCGTGCCCGCCGACGTCTACGCGATCGACGTGCTGGTCACGCAGATCGAGCAGGCCAAGAAGCGCGACAAGCGGATCGGCTTCGAGGTGCTGATCGAGACCGCGCTCGGCATGGCCAACGTCGAGGCGATCGCGACCTCCTCGAAGCGCCTGGAGGCGATGTCCTTCGGCGTGGCCGACTACGCCGCCTCGACCCGGGCGCGCTCCACCGTGATCGGCGGCGTCAACCCGGACTTCTCGGTGCTCACCGACAAGGACGAGGCCGGCGCCCGCCAGACCCACTGGCAGGACCCGTGGCTGTTCGCCCAGAACCGCATGCTGATCGCCTGCCGGGCCTACGGCCTGCGCCCGATCGACGGCCCGTTCGGCGACTTCTCGGATCCGGACGGCTACGTCTCGGCGGCCAAGCGCTGCGCGGCGCTCGGCTTCGAGGGCAAGTGGGCGATCCACCCCTCGCAGATCGAGCTGGCGAACCAGGTGTTCACCCCCTCCGAGGCCGAGGTCACCAAGGCCCGCCGCATCCTCGCGGCGATGGAGGAGGCCGCCAAGGCCGGCCGCGGCGCCGTCTCGCTGGACGGCCGCCTCATCGACATCGCCTCGATCCGCATGGCCGAGGCGCTGATCGAGAAGGCCGACGCGATGAAGGCGTGAGGACGGGCGAGACAGCTCAATCCACGCGCGACGCGCCCTCCCCCCTCTGCGGGGGAGGGTGGCCCCCGAAGGGGGTCGGGAGAGGGGAGCCCGGCTTCAGGCAAGGTCGCGGCAGCCGATGCGGTGCGAATCACCCGGCACTCGCGCTGCCCCTCATCCGACCCGCTGCGCGGGCCACCTTCTCCCGCAGAGGGGAGAAGGAGAACCTGCGGACAGCGAACCGACCTCTCAGAACGGCCGGTCGTCCGGCAGACGCGCCGCGGCGGTCTCGGCCGGCGTCGGGTCGCGCAGCACCCGGATGCCGTCGGTCCGGTCGGCCGCGATCAGCCCGAGCCGGGCGAAGCCGTCGAGCCAGCCGTCCATCGGCCAGAGGCCGTGCCGGGCCCGGAAGCGGCTCGCGTTCGCGACGATGTCGCGGAAGTGCTGGAGCGGCGGGTCGTAGCCCGGGTGGTGCTGGTGGTAGGCGCGCGGGCCGCCGAGGAACAGGATCGGCAGGCCCGCCGCATCGGCCCGGAAGGCGAGGTCGGTATCCTCGGCCCCGTACCCGGAGAACTCCGCGTCGAAGCCGCCGAGCCGGTCGTAGGTCGCGGCGCGGACCGCGAAGGCGAGCGACCAGAACAGGCCGGGCTTCGGCGCCGGCACCAGCCCCGCCTCGGGAAAGTCCCGCACCGGGTGCAGATGGCCGAGCCGGTCGAGGTCGGCCTCCGTCCAGCCGTCGCGCACGGCGCCGGCCGGCAGGTAGCGCACCGCGCAGCAGATCAGCCCGTCCCGCGCCGCGACCGCCGCGGAGAGCCCCGCCACGAGGTCGGCGGAGGGGATGCAGTCGACGTCGAGGAACACCAGGGTATCGGCCGAGGCCGCCGCAGATGCCGCCCGCCGACCGGCGTTGCGCGCCGCTGCGAGCGGCAGGCCGGACCCCGCGAACGGCACCCGCTCCACCGGGAAGGGGAGGGCGGGCAGCGGAGAATCGTCCCCGCCCATCTCGACGATCACGCAGGCGTCCGGCGGCGTTCCCCGCGCCAGCCCTTCGAGCAGGCGGGCGAGGTGGGCGCCGCGGCCCTTGTTCAGGGTGATGACGGCGGTGCTCAGGGACGTGGTGCTCATCGGGACCGGCTCACGGGCGCGGCCCGGCGCGCAGCACGTCGATCCGGTAGGCGTCGGTGCGGGTCCTGTGCAGGGGCACCGCGAACCCGGCCGCCTGCGCGATGAAGCCCTCGGCGGCCTCGTCGCCCGAGAGCGGGTAGTCGGTCAGCCCGAGCCAGTGCACCAGGACGATGTCCCCGCCCGGATCGATCGTGCCGTCCACCCGCCCGACCAGGGCCGCGAGGTCGGACCGGTCGAGGAAGTACAGGAACTCGGACAGGACGATCAGGTCGAACCGGCCCTCGGGCCAGTCGGCGGGGACCGATTGCTGTGCCACCGTCACGCCGGGCAGGTCGGCGCAGCGGGCGCGCGCCGCCGCCACCGCGGCGGGCACGGGGTCGCTCGCCAGCAGCCGGTCGCAGCGCCCGGCCAGCGTCCGGGTGAACACGCCGATCGAGCAGGCGGGCTCGAACGCGGACCGGTAGCGCGGCCGCGGCAGGCTGGCGAGCGTCGCGGCGTACTTGTCGCGCTCGTAGGCGCTGGTGGCGAAGCCCCACGGATCCGGGTCGCTCGCGTACATCCCGGCGAAGTAGTCGTCGGGCAGGGTTCCGGTGCGCCGGCTCATGACCGCACCGTCACGTAGCGCTCGTAGGGGCCGCACAGCCGGTCGATCATCGCCGGCTCCAGGCGGAAGCCGGCGGGGTCGTCGGCGATGAGGTCGGTGGTCTGCGAGGCGTGCGCGGCGACCGCCCGCACCTTGGCGGCGCGATGGGCGGAGACGTCGAGGCGCAGGCCCTCGGGCGCCGGGCCCACCTCCGTCTCGGGCGGCAGGGTCCAGCCCCAGACGGGGTACTCGTAGACCCGCACCCCCGGCATGAGCGGCCGTGCCAGGGCGACGATCGCCGCCGCCGCCGTGTGGTCGCAGTGGGGATCGTGGCGCCACGTCACGCACACGGCCCCGGCCGCGCACGCCGCCGCCGCCCGCGCCACCGCGGCGGCGGCGGCCTCGGCCGCGGGGCCGGCGCTCGGCACGTGCGCGTCGGGCAGGCGCAGGAAGGTCACCGCCGCCGCGTCGAGACCGAGCACCGCGACCGCGTCCAGCGTCTCCGATTCGCGCAGGGCCCGGAGCCTGTCCGGCGGGTAGAGGCGGGACTGGGTGTGCGAGCCGCAGCCGTCGCTGATCACCACGAGGCGCACCGCCCGGCCCGCTTCCCGGGCGGCGGCGATCAGGCCGCCGCAGCCGAGGCTCTCGTCGTCCGGGTGGGGTGCCACGACCACGAGGCCGCCGCCGGTCAGGGCGTCGAGATCCGCGACCGGCAGGGCGTCCGCCGCGGCGAGGAATGCGTCGGCGCGCATCAGCGCACCGGTGCCGCGAGGCGCGGCGCGAAGAGGGATCGGGACACGGGGCGCTCCAGGGCCATCCGCGCCGGTATCGGGCGCGTCGCCTGAACGACCCATGAGCGGCGGGGCGGGATCGCCCTACCGGTCGTTCTCGGTGGTCAGCGCGTCGAGGCGGGTGCCCTCGTCGGCGCCGGGCCGCTCCGCGAGGCGGACCCCTTGGGTCGGCGAATCGGTGAAGGCGATGCCGGCCGCGACCAGGGCGCTGCGCAGCGCCTCGACCTGCCCGGCCGGCGGATCGCCGTAGCCGCCCTCGACGCTGCGCACGAAATCCTCCGCGAGGCCGACCCGCGCGGCGAGGTCCGCTTCCGACCAGCCGAGCAGGCCGCGGGCCGCCCGGGACTGGCCGGGGGTCATCGGCGCACCCCGCGTTCCGCTCTGCGCGCCCTCGTCCGATCCCGCCAAGATGAGCCCTCCCGCATGACGGTGGACAACGGCGCGTGCCCGCGATCGTTTCCGGTTTGGACGCGCCGCGACCATATTTGTGCTGAAATCCTGGGGCATCGGCTGCGGCGCACGCCCCCGCCTCCGGATCCCGGGCGGCCTCTCGAGTGGGCGTGCGCGCGGGGGCTCGCCCGCCGCGCGGACGACAACGAGCGCGAACACGCGCGACAAGGGGGCTGTACGATGAGAGCGGTGCTGATCGCCACGCTGGCCTGTGCCGTGATGGCCGTGGACGTGGCCGCGGTGAGCCAGGCGCAGGCGCAGTTGAGCGGCGGCATGACCGGCTTCGGCCGGGGCAACCGCCGTCCCGGCGGCGAGGAGGAGAAGAAGCCGCAATACGTGCCGCAGGCCAAGGCGAGCGAGAAGATCTTCCCGCTCGATTCCACCTGGACCGCCGTGAGCCTCAACGGCAAGCCGTTCGCCGGCGGCGACCGTCCGAGCTTCATCATCGACAAGCAGTACCGCGCCCGCGGCTACGGCGGCTGCAACACCTTCGCGGCGACCGCCTTCCCGCTCAAGGAGCAGCACATCGCCGTCGGTCCGCTCGCGCTGACCAAGAAGGCCTGCGACAAGGGGCTGGCCGCCACCGAGCAGGCGTTCTTCATCGCCCTGCGCACGGCGGCCGTCTGGGACATGGTCGGCTCGCAACTGGTGCTGAAGAGCCCGAACGGCGAGCTGAAGTTCGACCGCGCCCTTTAAGGGCCGGTTCACCACGCCGCGACACCGGGCCGGCCGATTCAGCCGGTCTTGACGGCTGCCGGCGCCTCCTCCTCCCGTTCGGGGAGTGGGCGGATGCCAGTCGGTATCGGATCTGTCGAGGCGTCGCGTCCGGGTTCCGCCCCGAGGGGGGCCGCACCGCGCGGCTTCCATTCCGGCGCCCTCTGGCTCGCCGCCGCCGCGCCCGTGGCGGCGACGCTGCTGCTGCTCGCGCGCATCGCCGCTTAGAGCCGTGCCCGCTCGCATTGCGATCGAGCATGCCTCTAAGCCTTTGTTCTGACGCGCTCTCTTTCGCCGAACCGGCATCCACTTCGGCGGAGAGCGCTCTAGCGGGCCGCGGCCGCCCTGCGCGCGTCGCGCGGGCGATCAGTCCGCGTCGGCCGATTCGCCCTCGTCGCGCTCGGTGTCGGCGCCGCCCTCGGAGCGTCCCGTGCGGGGGGCCGGGACGGGCGGGAACAGCTCGGCCAAGCCGGCCGCGACGCCGTAGAGGATCGGATCCGCGTTCAACCCGTTCCGGGGCGGCTGGAGGTCGCTTTTCATCATCGGGAAAGGTCGGGTTTCGCGGGCCCGCAATCACTGGTGTGATCGGGGCGCGTAAGGATGTTCGTACGCTCTTCAATGCGCCCGACGAGCATTCGTTGCCCGGGTCTTCAGATTTCCTCCTGCGCAGATCGTCGGCCGGGGCGTCGCGGACCGGATTTCGTCAGCCGCGCCGGCGCAGGACCGGAGCCCCGCGGCCCGCGATCGGGCAGGTCGCCGGCACGACCGACATCGTGACCGCGCTCGGGCACCGCGCCCGGCAGCCGAGTTCGGCGTCGATCTGGTCGCGGCCGCAGGCCTGCGCGAAGCAGAGCCCCGGCAGATCCTCGCAGGTCGCGACGAAGCGGCCGGCCGGTTCCGTCCACCACAGGTCGGCGGCCCGCGCCGACGGCGCGAGGGCGAGGCAGGCCAGGATCGAGACGACACGCCGAATCATCCGCCCGCTCCCCGCTCCGGTCCGGTGCCCGGCCGCACCCGTCCGCCGCGCCGGACGACGACTCGTCCCGCCACGGCCATAGCATCGGCGCATCGGCGGGACCTGTGCCTTTCCCGCGACAGGACGGTCCGATCCGCCGGGGTCGTGCCGTGCCCGGGCATCGGCGACCCGCCGCGCGCGATCCCGGACCGCGGGAGGCCGCTCCGGGCAAAGAGAGCGCGTCGGAACAAGGGTTTAGAGGTGCATACGGTCGGCGCTGCGCGCGATTGCATGGCGAGCGGGAACGGCTCTAAGAGGCCCGGGACCATCGGGAGAGACACATGCCGCTCTACGCCCTCGACGAACACGAGCCCGACTTCGCGGACCCGGACCGGGTCTGGATCGCCCCCGACGCGCAGGTGGTGGGACGGGTCCATCTCGGCGTCGATGTCGGGATCTGGTTCGGCGCGGCCCTGCGCGGCGACAACGAGCCGATCCGCATCGGCGACCGCACCAACATCCAGGAGGGCGTGATCATGCACGTCGATCCGGGCTTTCCCCTGACGCTCGGCGAGGAGGTCACGGTCGGCCACGGAGCGATCGTCCACGGCTGCACGGTCGGCGCCGGCACGCTGATCGGCATGGGCGCCACGATCCTGAACGGCGCCCGGATCGGCCGCGGCTGCCTCGTCGGCGCCAACGCCCTCGTCACCGAAGGCAAGGCGTTTCCGGACCACAGCCTGATCGTCGGCGCGCCGGCCAAGGCCGTGCGGACCCTCGACGAGGCGGCGATCGAGGGGCTGCGGCAGTCGGCCCTGCGCTACGTCGAGAACGCCCGCCGCTACGCCAAGGGCCTGCGCCGGATCGCGGACTGACCGCTCCGGCGCCGTGCCGGTCAGGGGCCGAGCAGGTCCACGAGGAACGGGATCAGCGGCGCGTCGGCCGGCGGCATCGGCAGGTCGCGCAGGTGCCCGGGCCGTACCCAGCGGATCGCCTGACCCTCCAGCGGGCGGGGCGTGCCCGACCAGCGGCGGCAGACGTAGAGCGGCATCAGCAGGTGGAAGTCCGGGTAGGCGTGGCTGGCGAAGGTCAGCGGCGCGAGGCACGGCTCCTCGACCCGGATGTCGATCTCCTCGGCGAGTTCGCGGATCAGCGTCTCTTCCGGCCGCTCCCCCGGCTCGACCTTGCCGCCGGGGAACTCCCACAGGCCGGCGAGCTGCTTGCCGGGCGGGCGCTCGCTCACCAGCACGCGGCCGTCGGCGTCGACGAGGGCGACCGCCACCACGAGGAGCAGGCGCAGGGGCGGGGCGGCGCTCACGGCAGGATCGCGAAGGCGGCGGTCACGTCGGCCCGGGTGTCGATCGTCCCGGCGCTGATCGGCACGCGGCGGCCGGACGCGGCCTTCGCGCGGGCCGGCGCCGCCATCCGCAGCGGCTGCGGGCCGCCGCCCGTGCTCAGGGAGCACAGCGGCCCGAGCTTCGCCCCGGCCGCCTCGGCGAGGGCGGCCGCCCGGGTTCGGGCGTCCTTCGCCGCGGCGATCTCCAGCTCGGCCTGGATCCGGTCCGGCTCGTTCAGGCCGAACCCGACCGCGTCGATGCGGTTGGCGCCCACGTCGAGGGCGCGGCGCAGCAGGTCGCCGAGGCGCTCCATGTCCGCCAAGCGGACCGTGACGGTGTTGGTCGCCCGGTAGCCGTCCGGCTCGGCCGTGGTGGCGCCGTTCGGGCGCGTGACCGGGCGGCTCGCGGCCTCCAGGGTCACGGCGGAGGTGCCGATGTCGGAGGCCGGCACGCCGAGCTGGCGGCCGAGGGCGATCACGCCGTCGACCGCCCGCGAGGCGGCGTCGAGGGCGGCGGCGGGGCCCGGCGCCTTCGCCTCGACGCCGAGCGTGACCTCGGCGAAGTCCGGCGCCCGCGCCGCCTCCGCCCGTCCGGTGACGGTGATCTGCCGCTCACACGCCTTGTCGTCGGCCCGGGCGGGCAGCGCGGCGGCGCACAGCAGGCCGGCCAGGAGGGCCGCCCTCACGAGCGGTAATCCCCGTTGATCTCGACGTAGGCCTTGGTCAGGTCGCAGGTCCAGACGCGGGCGGTGCCGGATCCGAGGCCGAGGGCGACGCGGATCTCGATCTCGGGCTCGCGCATCACGGCGCTCGCCGCGTGCTCGCTGTAGGCGGGGTCGCGGGCGCCCTCGACGGCCACGCGCACGGCGCCGAACCAGATCGCGAGACGGTCGCGGTCGGCGGGCTCGCCGGCCTTGCCCACCGCCATCACCACCCGGCCCCAGTTGGCGTCCTCGCCGGCCACCGCGGTCTTCACCAGCGGCGAGTTGGCGATCGATAGGGCGATGCGGTGGGCGGAGGCGTCGCTCTCGGCCCCCTCGACGCGCACGGTGACGAGCTTGCGCGCGCCCTCGCCGTCGCGGGCGACGAGCTGGGCCAGCTCGATCAGCAGGTCGTCGAGCGCGGCGCGGAAGCCCGCGAGCCGCGGGTCGGACTCTTGCGAAACCTCCGCGTTGCCGGCCGCGCCGGTGGCGAACAGCATCAGCGTGTCGGAGGTCGAGGTGTCGCCGTCGACGGTGACGCAGTTGAAGCTCGTCCGCGTGCCCTCGGCGAGCAGGGCCTGGAGCACTGGCTGCGGCAGCGCCGCGTCGGTGAACACGAAGGCCAGCATCGTCGCCATGTCGGGGGCGATCATGCCGGCGCCCTTGGCGATGCCGTTGATCGTCACCCGGGTGCCGTCGATCTCGGTCGAGCGGGTCGCGAGCTTCGGGAAGGTGTCGGTGGTCATGATCGCGCGGGCCGCCTCGGTCCAGGCCGCGCCGCCGGCCTCGGCCCGGCCGGCGCAGTCGCCGAGCACGCCCTCGAACCGCTCCGCCGGCAGCGGCTCGCCGATCACGCCGGTGGAGGCGATGAACACCTCGCCTTCGTTGCAGCCGGCAGCGCGGGCGGCGATGCGCGCGGTCAGCGCCACGGCCTCGCGGCCGAGCCGGCCGGTGAAGGCGTTGGCGTTGCCGGAATTGACCACCAGGGCCCGCGCCGCGCCGCCGGACAGGGCCTCGCGGCACCAGTCGACCGGGGCGGAAGGGCATTTCGAGCGGGTGAACACGCCGGCCGCCCGGGTGCCCTCGTCGAGCCCGACATAGAGCACGTCGGTGCGGCCCGCGTAGCGGATGCCGGCCTGGGCCGTGGCGAGCCGGACGCCGGCGACGGGGGGCATCTCGGGCAGGCGGCCCGGCGCCAGGGGCGAGACGGGCGGGGACTTCGAGACGGGCGGGGACTTGGACGAGGACATCGACTCCGGGCTCCGGCATCCCGCGGCGGGCCGTGCCGCGCCGCGGTGTTGCCCGCCCGACCCCGGCGGCGTCAACCGCCTGCCCGCGTCCCGGGCAGGCCGGTCGCCTGCACAGCGGGTGTGCAGCGAAAGCCACGATCGCGGCGGCTTCGCGGCGGAGGGCTTGCGCGCATTTCCTGTCCCGGCTTAGCATGCTGCGACGCAACGAGAGCGCGAGGCCGCGGGCGCATGCTCCCAGAGACTGCCGGATCCGACACCGACAGGTCTGCCGTCCGGACCGGCTCCGCGGCGGGCGGCTGCTACCGCGTGCAGGTCCTGGTGGTGGGCAGCCAGAAGCGCTGGCGCGACGAGGTCGCCGCCCAGGTCCGCAACGCCGGCTTCCAGGCCACGGCCTGCGACCGCGGGACGGACGCGATGGCGGTCCTGGCGCTGGGCCTGCCCGTCGACGTGCTGATGGTCGACGTCGCGCTGGAGGGCGGCCTGTGCTGTGCCGAATTGGCGGTGGAGGCGCGCGTGCTGCGGCCGGCCCTGCGGATCGTGCTCGCCGGGGAATCGCTCGACGTCGAGGCGGACGCCGTTTCCGGGCTCGTGCCCGACGCGCTGGTGGTCCGGCGCGACCGCATCCATGACGGGCTCGCCGCCCGGACCGTGCGGGAGGCGCTGGCGAACCGCGGCGCCCCGGCCCGCGAGCAGCGGGCCTGAGCGCCCGCGGGCGGCTCAGATCGCCGCCGCCGGATCGGTCTCGTCGCCGTCGCGGTCCCGCGCGGGGCGCGGGCGCCGGTCGAGGAACGAGCGCCCGATCGCCCGCAGCGGCGCCGTGAGCCGGCGGACATCCTCGGCGCGCTCCATGAACCGCTCGCCTTTGCGGATCTCCCGGTCCAGCCGGGCCATCGTCCGGGCGAGCGAGGGGTCGTCGTCGTCGAGCCAGACCTGCGTCACCCGGGCGAAGGCGATCACCACGCCCTGAAGCTTGACCTGCCCGAGCGGGCCCTCGGTGTCGATCCCGGCCGCCGCCAGCATGTAGCGGTGCGAGTTCAGCATCACGCCGTTCAGCGCCACCATCGAGAGCGGGTCGCCGCGCATCGCGTAGGAGATCCGCCGGAGCGCCGGCTTGTAGGGCGTCATCGCGTCGAGCCGGCGCATCAGCACGTCGAACAGGCGCTCGCGGGTCGGTTCGTCGGCGAGGTCGGTGCTGTCGCCCTCCAGAACCTTGCGGTCGATGATCCGGGCGAGGCCGCCGAGGATCGCGCCCTTTGACGGGAACAGGTCGCGCAACTCGGCAAGCGTCAGCCCGGCCTCGCGGGCGACGTCGCCGATCTCGATGTCGTTCCAGGGTTGCTCGGCGGCGAGCCGCATCAGCGCCTCGACGGCCGCCTCGCGGGGGGAGGGCTTGGCCGCGGCGTCCGGCGCCGGCGCGGGCTGCGCCGCGCTCTCCTCCGCCGCGGCGGCCTTGCCGCGCCCGCGCTTGGCCGGGCCTTTGCTCTCGGTCATGGGCTCGTACCCGTCGTCATCCGTCATCCCGCTCATGTAGGGAGTGGATCGGCCGCGGGCAGGGCCTTCGCGCGGGTCTGCCGCAGCGGCGGCGGGCGGGATCCGCGGAGATCAGCCGGCGAGTTCGGCCGCCCGGCGCTGGGCCGCCGCCACCGCCTCGCGCATCAGCGGCGCGAGCCCGTCGCCGCGCATCAGCACGTCGAGGGCGGCCGCGGTGGTGCCGCCCGGCGACGTGACGGCCCGGCGCAATGCGTCCGGCTCCGCCTCGCTCGCGTCGAGCAGCGCGCCCGCGCCCGACACCGTCGCCCGGGCCAGCGCGCGGGCCACCTCCGGCGCGAGGCCCGCCGCGATGCCGGCCTCGGCGAGCGTCTCGGCCAGCAGGAACACGTAGGCCGGGCCGGAGCCCGACACCGCGGTCACCGCGTCGACTGCGGCCTCCGCGTCGAGCCACGCCACCGTGCCGGTCGCCGCGAGCAGGGCGTCGGCGACGGCGCGCTGCCCGGCGCTCACCCCGGGGGCGGCGAAGGCGCCGGTGGCGCCGCGGCCGATGCTGGCCGGCAGGTTCGGCATGGCCCGGACCACGGCGCGGGCCCGGGGCAGGCGGGCGGTCAGGTCGGCCACCGTCTTGCCCGCCAGGATGGACACGACGAGGGTGTCGTCGCCGATCATCCGGTCGAGGGCGCGGGCCGCCGCCTCCAGCCCCTGCGGCTTGATCGCCAGGACCAGCACCGCGGCGGGCTCCGGCGCCTCCGGGTTGAGGCGGATGCCGCGGGCGGCGCAGAGGGCGGCGATCTCGGGCGAGGGCGAGGGGTCGACGACGGCGGTGGCGCGCGGGTCGAGCCCCGCCTCGATCCAGCCCGCCAGCATCGCGCCGCCCATCTTGCCGGCCCCGGCCAGCGTCAGCGAGGCGGGCATCCCGGCGGTGGCAGGCGCGCTCATGCCTCGCCTTCGGTCTCGAACAGCACGGCGTCCAGCGCCTCGCGGGCGCTCTTGCCGGCCCACAGCACGAACTGGAACGCCTGGTAGTAGCGCTCGCAGGCGTCGACCGCGCACTTCATCATCGTCGCGCATTGCGGGTGGGTCGGCACGGCGCCCCCGGCCAGGACCAGCGCGTGGCGGAACATCACCACGTGGTCACTCGACCACAGGTCGAAATGGCCGATCCAGAGCTGCTCGTTGACCAGCGCGATCAGGCGCAGGATCTCGGTCCGCTGCCGCTCCGGCACCTTGAGGTCGAAGGCGCAGGCCACGTGCAGCGCCTCCACGTCCTCGATCCAGGTGAACGCCACGTGGTAATCGGTCCAGCGGCCGGGGCTGGTGATCGACATCTCGTCCGTGTCGGCCCGGTCGAAGATCCAGTCCCGCAGGGAGGCCAGCCGTTCGACGACGTCGAGCGGGTGCTCGCTCCGGTCGGGGTCGTGGAAGTCGACGTGAAGCAGCGGCATGACGATCCAGGTTGACGGCTCGGACGCGGTCCGTGCCGACGCGGCGGTGACATGAACGAGCCGCCTCGACAATCGAGAGCGTCCCAGGTCCGAGGAAGAACGGCAGATGTCGGCCGGAGGCGGCGCGATCGACTAGATCAGCTTCGCGGTCATCGCTCCGCACCCCCGAATCAGCCTATGCCCGACTATAGACCGCCCGCGACTCGCGAGACAAAGCGGGGTGCCCGGTCGGTGAACAGGAAACGGAATCGCCGCCGCCGCTTCCTGTGCACAAGCGCCCCGCCGGGCCCCGGCCTCAGACGACCTCGCTCAGGCCGGCCGCGCCGGGCCCGCCCGGTGCCGTCCCCGCCCGCGCCTCCAGCGCCGCGACCCGCGCGGCCAGCGCCTCGTTCTGCGCCCGCAGGCCGGTGACGAGATCGCGCAGCACGTCGAGTTCCTCGCGCGAGGCGATGTCGAGATCGCGGACGAGGCGCTCGACCTGGCCCTTCACGACCGTCTCGGCCTCGCGGCGCACGCCCTGCGCGGCGCCCGCCGCGTCGGTCATCAGGCGGGCGAGGTCGTCGAACAGGCGGTTGGAGGGGGGCATCGTGGTCTCCCGGAACGGCCGCGGCCCGGCCGCGGAGCCCGTCGAGATAGGGGCGCGGCCGGCCTCGGACAACGCGGGCCTCGGCCGATCGCGGCGTCACGCCGGGTGGACGAAACGGAAACGGGGCCCCGAAGGACCCCGCGCCGACCTCGGAAGGCCGATCCGCTCACATGCGGCGCATCATCCGCCGCTCCATGTGCCGCCGCATCATGCGGCGCTCCATGTGGCGGCGCATCATCCGGCGCTCCATCCGGTGCCGCATCATCCGGCGCTCCATGTGGGTCATCCGGACATTCGTGGTCGCCGCATCCGGCGCCGCGACGCCCATCGGCGTGCCGGGGGCGGCCGAGGCGGGCTGGACGAGCGCGGCGCCGCCGAGGGAGGCGAGCACGGCGAAGGCGAAGGTCAGTTTCCTCACGAGGAGAACTCCATGTTCCCGGTTGCCGGATCCGAGACCGGATCATCCTCCCGAAGGAGGCGTCCGGAGATCGGTCCCGTGCCTCGCGGCACGGCGGACGCCTCAGGGTTGCGTCCGCCGCCGTAAACAACCGAGCTACAGATTCGTTTCCTCGAACGCCTTCACCCACTCGGCGCAGATGCCGGAGCGCACGATGTCGTCGCGGGTGAACTCGACCACCGGGACCGGCATCATCCGGCTCTTGATCAGGTGGATCACCGTGCGCAGCCCGGAGGTCTCGCGCAGGTCGGTCTGCGACACGTCGCCGTTGATGATCACCTGGCAATCGTCGCCGATGCGGGTGAGGAACATCTTGATCTCGGCGGTGGTGGTGTTCTGCGCCTCGTCGAGGATCACGAGGCAGTTCTTGAAGGTGCGCCCGCGCATCACCTCGAAGGGGACGATCTCGATGTCGCCGGTCTTGAGGGCGATGTCGAAGGCGGCCGCGCCCATGCGCTCCTTCATCGCCTCGGTCAGCGGCGCCACCCAGGGGGCGATCTTCTCTTCCAGGGTGCCGGGGAAGTAGCCGAGCGAGCGGCCGGAGGGCACGTTGGGCCGGGTGATCACCACCTTGGCGATGCGGCGCTGGCGGAGCTGGTCGGCGGCGCGGGTGCCGGCGATGAAGGTCTTGCCGGTGCCGGCGGGGCCCAGGACGATCACCTGGGCCGAGCGGGCCAGGGCGTCGAGATATTCGGCTTGGCGGTCGGTGAGCGGTTGGATCGGGCCGAGGTTGCGTTCTTCGTCGAAGCGGGTGCGATGGATGCGGGACGTGCGGTCTTCGACCAATTCAAGGCGTGCGCGGCGTCTCTTCATGGATCAACACTCCAACTGGACTTGCCTAGAACGGACTTGCCAACCTGGATCTGTCGTGACTCTGGACTGTTCTCGTCTCCCGTGCCTGTCGGTCCCGCCGAATTAATTACTGTGGCGGTCCGCGGTTCCGACCCGCGCGGGCTTCCCTGTGGAGCGCCCCGCCGCGGCGCCCCGGGGGCGATGCAACGGGCGCACCAGCGCCGGCTGCCCGGCAGGGATGTCGGATCGCTGTGACCGGCGGGTGACGGTCGGAAAGCCGCCGCGCCCGGCCGGGCGGGTGCCGGAGCCCGGGGCCGGCAGGCGGCGACCGGCGGACGCGGTGTGGGATTAGCGGGTGCGGTGGATGGCGGGGCGCAGGGTGCGGAGCGTGGCGGCGGACATGGGACGGCGCGGCATCCGGCACGACCTCGATCCTGTCCCGCCCTCGCGGGCGATGCCGGCCGACCTCGCCGCCCCGTATCGTCCGGGCTCGATCGGCGGGACCCGCCTCACCCGGCCTGGATGAAGCTGTCGAGGACCATCTTCCGGCCGGCCTTGTCGAAGTCAACGGTCAGCTTGTTGCCGTCGACGCCCGCCACCGTGCCGGGCCCGAACTTGGTGTGGAAGACCCTTTGACCGGCCGAGAAGGCCGAAGGAGAGCCGGTCGACTTGGCGATCAGCTCGCCCTCGATCTCGCGCGGTCCGCCCGCGCGCCCGCGGCCGCCGGGCGAGGCGCCGAAGCCGCGCCCGGCCGCGCTCCGGCCGCCGCCCCCGCCGAGGTTGCCGCCCAGATTGCCGCCGGTATTGGCCTGCGCCCGCTGCCAGCCCGGCGTGCCGTAGCTCGACCCGAACGGCTGCGGGTTGCGGTCGAAGCGCGAGGCGCCGGCCGAGAAGTGGGCGGGGGCCTCGACCACGTCGACGGCCGATTCCGGCAGCTCGTCGATGAACCGCGAGGGGATGGTCGAGGACCACAGACCGTGGATGCGCCGGTTGACCGCGAAGGACAGCTTGGCGCGCTTGCGCGCCCGGGTCAGCCCGACATGGGCGAGGCGGCGCTCCTCCTCCAGCCCGGCCCGCCCGCTCTCGTCGAGCGCCCGCTGGTTGGGGAACAGGCCGTCCTCCCAGCCGGGCAGGAACACGGTGTCGAATTCCAGCCCCTTGGCGGCGTGCAGCGTCATCAGCGACACCCGCTCGGCGCCCTCCGCCTCGCTCGCCTCCATCACCAGCGAGACGTGCTCCAGGAAGGCCGCCATGTCGGGGAACTCCTCCATCGAGCGGACGAATTCCTTCAGGTTCTCCAGGCGGCCCGCGGCGTCGGCCGAGCGGTCCTTCTGCCACATCTCGGTGTAGCCGGATTCCTCCAGGATCGTCTGGGCCGCCTCGGAATGCGGCTGGCTCTCCACGAGGCGCGCCCAGCGGGCGAAGCTGTCCGTCAGGGCGCGGAGGGTGGAGCGCACCCGCGGCTTCAGCTCGTCGGTCTCGCACAGGCGGCGCGCGGCGAGCAGCAGCGGCACCCGTTCGGCCCGGGCGTAGCCGTGGAGCTGCTGGAGCGTGGCGTCGCCGAGCCCGCGCTTGGGGGTGTTGACGATCCGCTCGAAGGCGAGGTCGTCGCTGCCGTTGGCGGTCACCCGCAGGTAGGCCAGCGCGTCGCGGATCTCGGCCCGCTCGTAGAAGCGCGGGCCGCCGATCACCCGGTAGGGCAGGCCGAGCTGGACGAAGCGGTCCTCGATCTCGCGCATCTGCGCCGAGATGCGCACCAGCACCGCGATCTCGGAGAGCGGGTGGCCCTTGGCCTGGAACGACTCGATCGATTCGGCGACCGTCCGCGCCTCCTCCTCCGAGTCCCAGGCGCCGGTCACGGTGACCTGCTCGCCGAGGGCGTCCTCGGTGCGCAGGGTCTTGCCGAGGCGGCTCTCGTTGCGCGCGATCAGCCCGGACGCGGCGGCGAGGATGTGGCCGGTCGAGCGGTAGTTGCGCTCCAGCCGCACCACCGCGGCGCCGGGGAAGTCGTGCTCGAAGCGCAGGATGTTGTCGACCTCGGCGCCGCGCCAGCCGTAGATCGACTGGTCGTCGTCGCCCACGCAGGCGACGTTCTTCCGCTTCTGCGCCAGCAGGCGCAGCCACAGGTACTGGGCGACGTTGGTGTCCTGGTACTCGTCGACCAGCATGTACCGGAAACGGTCCTGGTAGTTCTCCAGGATGTCGGGATTCTCGCGCCAGAGCTTGAGGCAGAGGAGCAGAAGGTCGCCGAAATCGACGGCGTTGAGGGTCGCCAGCCGCGCCTGATAGGCGGTGTAGAGGGCACCGCCCTTGCCGAAGGCGAAGGCCGAGCCCTCCCCCGGCGGGACCTGCTCGGGCGACAGGCCGCGGTTCTTCCAGCCGTCGATCGCGTGGCCGAGAGCGCGGGCCGGCCAGCGCTTCTCGTCGACGTTCTGGTCGGCGAGCACCTGCTTCATCAGCCGGAGCTGGTCGTCCATGCCGAGGATGGTGAAGTCGGATTTCAGCCCGACCAGCTCGGCGTGGCGGCGCAGGATCTTGGTGCCGACCGCGTGGAACGTGCCGAGCCAGGGCATCCCCTCGCCGGCCGGGCCGATCAGCGCGCCGATGCGGGTCTTCATCTCGCGCGCGGCCTTGTTGGTGAAGGTCACCGCGAGGATGTCGTAGGGGCGCGCCCGCCCGGTGGCGATCAGGTGGGCGATGCGGGTGGTGAGCACCCGCGTCTTGCCGGTGCCGGCGCCGGCCAGCACCAGCACCGGCCCGTCGGTGGTCTCGACGGCGCGGCGCTGCTCGGGGTTCAGGCCGTCGAGGTAGCCGGCGGCCTCGCGCCGCAGGGCGCCCACGGCGCGGGCGGCGATGGAGCTCTGGGCGCCGTCTCCGGCGGGGAGCGCGTGCGGGCGGTTCTGCATCGGCCTTCCCTGGACCAAATCGCGAACGGCGTCGAGGCCGTCCGCGGCCGGACTTCGCGGCCGGAACCGGGGCGCCGGCCGATGCTTGCCCTCACAGATCACGCCGTCGCGCCGTCGAGGTGACGCCCATGCGCCTGCCCGTCCATAGCCCCACCGCTCACATCCCTGCCGCCCTCGCCGCCGCGCTGCTGGCGGCACCGCTGCTGGCCGCGCCGGCCGCCGCGCAGGTGCAGCAGGGCAACCCGAACGCCGCCAACCGGGCCCTGTCGAACGCCGGCCAGGCCCGCGCGCAGCAGCAGGGTCAGGCCGCGCAGGGCAACACGACGATGATGAATGCGCAACGCGGCCGCAGCGCCGCCCCGCCGCCCTCCGGCGGCCAGATCATGGGGGTGCCCTCGGCCACCGGTCCCGGCCGCTGACGGCGTCCCGCGCCCGCGTCTGGCGCGGGCGCGGGTGGATCGTGCTATAGCCCCGCCGGGCTTGCCCGCGGGGGCACGCGACGGCCGTGCCCGGCGCACGTCGCGCGAGGGTGCGGAACGGGAACGGTGCGTGATCTCCTGACCGCGCTGGCGGGCGCCGTCATCCTCGTTCTCGTCGCGGCCCTGGCGGCCCCGCCCCTCGTGGACTGGTCCGCCCACCGCGCCCTGGTCGACCGGGCCCTGTCCCGCTCGCTCGGCCTCCACGCCCGCACCGAGGGGCGGATCGAGGTGCGGCTCCTGCCCTCGCCGCGCCTGCGCATCGACCGGCTCCACCTCGGCGACGATCCCGCCCGGCCCGCCCTCGACGCCCGCTTCGTCAAGGCCGAGATCGCGCTGGCCCCGCTGCTCAAGGCCGAGTTCCGGTTCACCGAGACGCGGATCGGCCGCGCCGAGATCCGGCTGCCGGTGACCGGCGGCGACGCCCTGCGCCTGCCCTCCGGCCTGCTCGACGACCTGCGCGGCCGCGACCTCGCCATCGAGGACCTGCGCGTCCAGCAATTCCTGGTGACGACCCAGGTGCCGGCCACCGGCCGCACCGACCAGTTCTACGCCACCGACCTGCGCCTCCAGGCGCCGGCGCTCGCCGGGCCGTGGCGGATCGAGGGGGCGAGCGACGGCGTCCCCTTCCGCGCGGTCACCGGCACGCCGGGCGCGGACGGGCGCCTGCCGCTGAAGATCTCCGGCGGCGGCGACGCGCACCCGCGCTTCGAGGCCGACGCGCGCCTCGGCCTCGCGCCGGTCGAGGTGGGCGCGGGCGCGCCGGTGCTGGTCGAGGCCGAGGGCACCGCCCGGCTCGTGGTCGGGCCGCCGACCCAGGCCGCGGGCGCCTACCTGCCGTTCGCCCTCGGCGGCGCCTTCAAGGCGCGGGGCGCCGCGGTCCGGTTCGAGGGCGTCACCCTGGAGATCGACCCGGGCGGCAACGCCCTGCGGCTCGCCGGGACCGGCCGGCTCGACATCCGCCAGGGGCGCGCCGCCCTGGCCCTGGAGGCGCGCCGCCTCGACCTCGACGCCTTCCTGGGAACGCCCGAGGGGCAGGCGCTGATCGCCCGGGGGCTGCCGCGCGGGCTCGCCCTGCCGGTGATGCTCGACCTCGACCTCGCCGTGGAGAGCGCCCGGCTCGGGGCGGAGGACTGGTCGGACCTCGCGCTCGCCGGCACGTTCGAGCGGGCCGGCGGGCTGCTCCTGCGCCGCCTCGCCGCCGCGGGGCCCGGCGGCGCGACCCTGACCGCCAGCGGGCAGGTCGAGACGGCGCCGTTCCGCTTCACCGGCCCGGCGGCCCTCGCCGCGCCGCGCTCGGACGCGCTGGGCCGCTACCTCGGCCGGCTCGGGGCGGAGGGGCCGCTGGTGGCGGTGCTCGACGGCCGCCCGGTGGAGGCCGCCGCCGACCTGTCCGCCTCGGCGGCGGACCTGTCCCTGCGCAACCTGCGCCTCGCGCTGGGCTCCGCGCGGATCACCGGCAACGCCCGCTACGCCGCGCCCGAGGCCGGCGCCCGCGGCCGGTTCGAGGCGCAGATCCGCGCGAGCGGGATCGACGTGACGGGCCTGCCGCCGCTCGGCGCGACGCTCGCCGGCCTGCACGACCGCGACGTCGCCCTGACCCTGGAGGCGCGGGACGTGCGCTTCGGCGCCGAGGGCTCCGGCGGCGGCACCATCGCCGCCCGGGTCCAGTCCGACGGGTCGAGCGTCGTGGTCGACAGCCTCGACGTGGCGGGCCTCGCCGGCGCGAGCGCCCGGCTCTCGGGCCGGATCGCCGCCGACGGGACCGGCCGGATCGCCGGGCGCCTCCAGGCTCCGGCGGCCGCGCCGCTGCTCACCCTGCTCGAACGGGTCTGGACCGAGGATCTCCGCCTGACGCCGGCCTTCCTGCGCGACGGGGCGGTCGACCTCGCCGTCACCCTCGACCGCGAGGCCGGCGCCGGCCCCCTGCGGGTCCAGGCCCAGGGCAAGGCCGGCGGCGGCACCCTCGACCTCGCGCTGGCGAGCCGCGACGGGCGGATCGCGGGCGGGCACGTGGCGCTCGGCGCGCCCCGGGCGGGGGTCTGGTTCGGGCGCACCGACATCCCGGGCCTCCAGGGGCCGGCGGAGCTGCGGGCGAGCGCCGAGCGGCCGGGGGGGGGGGCCCCCCCCCCCGGGGCCCCCCCCCCGCCCCCCCCCCCCCCCCGGCCCCCCCCCGCCCGCCCCCCCCCCCCCCCCCGGCCGGTCGAACTCGGCGAGGACCGCCTGCCGAAGGCCGGCGAGATCCGGGCCGAGACCGCCGATCTCGGCCCGTTCCTCGCGCTGGCGGGCGCCGCCCGCCTCGTACCCGGCGCGTGGCCGGCCGACCTCACCCTGGCGCTCGGGGCGGACGGCGGGGATCCGCGCGCCGACGTCTCCGGCCGGATCGCGGGGGCGGCGCTGAGCGGCCGGCTCGTGCGCGCCCCGGACGGGGCGCTGCGCGGGGGCGGCCAGATCGAGCGCCTGTCGGTGCCCCAGCTCGCCGCGGCGCTGGTGATCCCGCCGGAGGCCGGGGGCGCCCGCTTCGCCGCCCCGCCGCCGCCGCGGCCGCCCGCTGCCTTGGACCTCCGGGTCGGCACCCTCGACCTCGGCCGCGGCCTGAGCGCCGCGGAGACGGCGTTCACCCTCGCCCTCGACGACGGCGCCCTCGCGATCCGCGACCTCACCGGGCGGCTGGCGGACGGGCGCCTGTCCGGCTCGGTCACCCTGGCGCGCCGTGGGGCCGCGGCCACGGTCGCCGGGGAGGGCAGCCTCGACGACGCCGCGATCCGGGCGCTCGCCGACGGCGGGCCGATCGCCGGGCGTCTGTCCGCGAGCCTGCGCTTCGCCGCCTCCGCCGAGTCCGTGCCGGGGCTCGCCGCCGGCCTCGCGGGCAGCGGCTCCCTCACCCTCAAGGACCTCTCGGTGCCGGAGGCCGACCCCGCCGCCCTCGGCCGCGCCCTGACGCGGGCCCTGGAGATCGACGACCCCCTGCGCGACGGGCGGCTCGCGGCCCTCGTCGGCGAGGAGCTGTCGAAGGGGGCTGCGGGGATGCGCGGCCCGGTCACCGCCCCGGCGACGATCGTCGCGGGCGTCCTGCGCGCCGGCCCGCTCGACCTCGATCTCGGGCCCGCCCGCTGGTCGGGGACCCTGGGCTACGACCTGCGCGGCGGCCGCCTCGACGTCCGCGGCACCCTGACCGGCGGGGCCGTCCCGCGCGGCTGGAGCGCCGGCCCGCCCGCGGTTCAGCTCGGCCTCACGGGCCCGGTGGAGAACCCGGAGCGGAGTCTCGACGTCGGCGCCCTGTCCACCGGGCTCGCCGCCGCCGTGCTCCAGCGCGAGCTGGAGCGGATCGAGCTGATCGAGGCCGACGGGGTCGAGCGCCAGCGCCGCCGCGGGCGCATCGAGATGGACCGCGCCCGCGCCGCCGCCCTCAAGGCCGCGGCCGAGCGCGCCGCCGCCGAGGAGGCGCAGCGTCAGGCCCGCCTGCGCGCCCAGCAGGCGGCCGCGGAGGAGGCAGCGCGCCAAGCGCGGACCCGCCGGGACGGCGAGGGGCTGCCGCCGGCCGAGGTCCCGCCCGCGCAGGCCCCGGACGCGGAGGCCGTGCGCCCCTGAACCGGGCCCTGAACCGGGGCCCCCGAGGTCACGCCAGCGACGTCCCCGTCCGATCGCGCATCGTCACGACGGCGGCGAGCGAGATCGCCGAGAGCACGGCGATGTAGAGGCCCGGCCCGGTCGGCCACGCGAGGTGGTGGACGATCCAGGTCGCCGCCATCGGCGCGGTGCCGCCGACCAGCGCCATCGAGGCGTTGAAGCTGATCGCCAGCGCCGTGCAGCGCGAACGGTGCTGGAACATCTCGACGAACGCGGTCGGGACCACCGCCGCGTAGCCCGCGATCAGGACCGCGAACACGACCTGGCTCAGGATGATCAGCGCGATCTGCCCGCTGGTCAGCAGGACGAACAGCGGCCACGCCAGCACCGTCAGCCCCGCCCCCGTCAGGACCAGGACGCGCTTGCGTCCGTAGCGGTCCGACAGGGCTCCGGAGATCGGGATGCAGACGGCCTGCACCACCATGGCGAGCGTGTTGATCAGGAACGCCGTGTGCTGCGGGAGACCGGATTCCGTGTGCAGGTAGGTCACGAGGTAGACGAACACGACGTAGAAGGCGCAGGCCAGACCGAGGTTCATGGCGAAGGCGCGCAGCATCGCGGAGCCGTCGACCTCCACGGCCGCGCGCAGCGGCGAGCGCTGGACCGAAGGGGGGAGGGGCGCGGCGGGAGCCGCGGTGGGCGCCGCGCCGACGGGCCGCTCCTCCATCTGCCGACGCAGCACGAAGATGAAGGCGCCGAGCACGATCCCGAACAGGAACGGCACGCGCCAGCCCCACGCCTCCATCTGCTCGGGCGTGAGCAGGCCGGTGATGAGCGTCCCGAAGATCGAGCCGAGCAGGATTCCGCCGGCCGCGCCGATGCAGGCGAGGCTGCCCGTCAGGCCGCGGCGGGCCGGCTCCGCCGTCTCGGACAGGAAGATCGCCGACGAGGTGTACTCGCCGCCGACCGAGAGGCCCTGGCCCAGGCGCAGCACCACGAGCAGGACCGGGGCGAGAAGGCCCGCGGACGCGTAGGTGGGCAGGCAGCCCATCGCGAAGGTCGAGACCGCCATCAGGCCCGCCGACAGCAGGAGCGCCGCCTTGCGGCCGTAACGGTCGCCGATGTGTCCGAACACGATGCCGCCGATCGGGCGCATGAAGAACGCCGCGGCGAAGACCGCGAAGGCCGAGAGCAGCGATGTCGTGGGGTTGTCGGACGGGAAGAAGTTTCGCCCGACCACGACGCTGAAATAGCCGTAGGTCGCGAAATCGTACCATTCGAGCGTGTTGCCGATCGCGCCCGCGACGACGGAGGGGCGCCGCAGCGGACGGGTGGGCTCCGGCGCATGTCCGGCCGCGGTTCCCAGGGAACCGCTCGCGAGCAGCACCCCGCCTTCGGGGGGGGCGAACTTCATGGTTGGATGACCCTGCCGCCGAGACCGGTCTTTCGACGCTAGACCGAAACCTCAAGCTTGGCGACAGGATTCCGGACCGTGCACCCGCACGACGATCGACACGGTAAGCGGGCCTCGACGACTCCGGAACGGGCATGTCCCGCGCGGATACACGGGGCCGGTCCCGGCCCCTACGCCGCCCCCGCCGCCAGCAGCGCGAAGGCGTAGATCAGCGCCACCTCCTCCAGCCGGTCGAACCGGCCGGCGGCGCCGCCGTGCCCGGCCTCCATGTTGATGCGCAGCAGCACCGGGCCGCCGCCGGTCATGGTGGCGCGCAGCCGCGCCACCCACTTGGCCGGCTCCCAGTAGGTCACCCGTGGGTCCGTGAGGCCGCCGAGCGCCAGGATCGCCGGGTAGGCCTTCGCCGCGACGTTGTCGTAGGGGGAGTACGAAAGAATCGTCTCGAAGGCGGCCACGCTCTCGGCGGGGTTGCCCCATTCGGGCCATTCCGGCGGGGTCAGCGGCAGCTCGGCGTCGAGCATGGTGTTGAGGACGTCGACGAAGGGCACGTCGGCGACGATGCCGGCGAACAGCTCCGGGGCGAGGTTGGCCACCGCCCCCATCAGCATCCCGCCGGCTGAGCCGCCGTGGGCGACGATCCGCTTCTGCGCGGTGTAGCCGGCCTCGATCAGCGCCCGGGCGCAGGCCACGAAGTCGGTGAAGGTGTTGGGCTTCCGCTCGCGCTTGCCGTCGAGATACCAGCCCCAGCCCTTCTCGGTCCCGCCGCGCACGTGGGCGATGGCGTAGACGAAGCCGCGGTCGACGAGGCTCAGGAGGTTGGTGCGGAAGCCGGCCGGCATCAGCGTGCCGTAGGAGCCGTAGCCGTAGAGCAGCAGCGGCGCGCTGCCGTCGAGGGCGAGGCCGCGGCGGTGCAGCAGCGAGATCGGCACCTGCTCCCCGTCCGGGGCGGGGGCGAAGAGGCGCCGGACCACGTAGGCCGCCGGATCGTGCCCGCTCGGCACCGCCTGTCGCTTGCGCAAGACCCGCGCGCGGCTGGCGCAGTCGTAGTCCCAGGTCTCGGACGGCGTCGTCATCGACGAGTAGACGAAGCGGATGATCGCCGTGTCGAACCGGTGCCCCGGCTGGAGGCCGAGCGCGTAGGCCTCCTCGGCGAAGGCGACCGTGTGCTCGTCCCCGTCCCGGAGCGCCCGCACGACGATCCGCGGCCGGGCGTTCTCGACCTCCAGGCGGATCAGGTGGTCGCTGAGCGCGTGCAGGTGGCGGATCATGATCCCCGGCCGGTGCGGCACGAGGTCGGTCCAGTGCGCCCGGCCGGGCGTGGCGAGCGGCGCGGTGACGACCTTGAAGTCCTCGGCGCCGTCCGCGTTGGTGCGGATGTAGAGCGTGTCGCCCCGGTGCTCGACGCCGTAGATCAGCAGCGGCTCGCGGGGCTGCACGACGCGCAAGGCGGCCTCCGCCCGGTGCCGGTCGAGGAGATGGACCTCGGAGGTCTCGTGGTCGCTCGCCGTGACGACGAGGAACGCGCCGGACTGCGTCTCGGAGATGTGCACGAAGAAGCCGGGGTCAGTTTCCGCGTAGACCGTCTCGTCGGCCTCCTGCGCCGTGCCGAGCCGGTGGCGCATCACCCGGGCCGGGCGGTGGTTGGCGTCGAGGGCGACGTACCAGAAGCTCCGCCCGTCCGCGGCCCAAACCGCCTCGCCCGAGGTCGCCTCGACCCGGTCGTCGCGGTCGGCGCCGGTGGCGAGGTCGCGCACCCGCAGCGTGTGGAGTTCCGAGCCCTTGGTGTCCGCCCCCCAGGCCAGCAGGGCGTGGTCGTCGGAGTGCGCCGCGCTGGCGATCTCGAAGAAGGCGAGGCCCTCGCCCTCGCGGTCGCCGTCGATCAGGATCGCCTCGTCGCCTGCCCCGTCGCCCTCCACCGCGTCGAGGCCGCCGCCGGGGACGACCGGGCGGCGGCAGATCAGGGGGTGCTGGCCGCCCTCGCGGTGGCGGGCGTAGTAGGCGAACGGCCCGTCCGGCTCCGGCACGCCGCTCTCGTCCTCCTGGATGCGCCCGCGCATCTCGGCGACCAGGGTCCTGCGCAGGTCGACGGTCTGCGCGAGTGCGGCGTCCGCGTAGGCGTTCTCGGCCTTGAGGTAGGCGGCGATGTCGGCGGGCAGCGCCGCCGGATCCTTGAGCACCGCCTGCCAGTTCTCGGCCTTGAGCCACGCGTAGGGGTCGGTCAGCGTCCGGCCGTGGACGGTGACGTGCGTCGGCCGCGCCTCGGCGACCGGCGCGTCGGTTGGTGTGGCGAGCGGCACGGGTCCGGCCTCCGTCATCAGGTCCCTGTCGGCGGGGGATGTGACCCGTGCCCGCGCCCGAGGCAAGCCGCCGGCGGGGACGCAGCCGCCTCCCGGCGGCGCGGCGGGAGGCAGTCCGATCCCGTCCACAACTTACGTTCTGGATTGACTCGCCTCGGCAAAATAGCGCTCGATCGGCCTCGCGCGACGGACGGGCCGCGTGGAGAGCGCGACACCATGGTTTCTTCAGGCCCGCATGACGACGAACCCGAGCTGGACCTCGACGCGATCAACGGCCTTCTGGCCGAATGGGCGGCGCGCTCGGCGTCCGAGAGCGACGCGCTGATCGAGCGCTTCGAGGCGATGGGCTACGAAGTCCGGGGCAAGTCGACAGAGGAGATCGCCGCGGTGCTGCGGCGCGCGCCCACCCGGGCCGCCCGCGGGGGATAACCCGCCGGATTTAGGCCTTCCATCTTGACGTAGGACATTTTTCTATAAATGCTCACTCCGGTCGGGGCGTCGGAGGCGGTGCGAGTATGGAACAAAACATGAACAAAAGCGCGGCGCATCCGTGCGGCCTTGGCCAGGGCGTCGGCGTTCCGCTGTCCCGCCCGGCGCAGCGCCTCCTCGACGCCCTGGCCGAGGCCGGAGCCTACGCCCTGCCCGATCCGCTGAGGGAGGGCGCCCTGCTGGTGCGGCAGGGCGGTGCGGGCGTGTCGGTGGCCCGCGGCCACTTCCCGGATCGCGCGGGGCGGGATCTCGTCGCCGCCGACCTCGCCGAGCGGACGCGGGCCGGTCGCCTCACGCTCAGCGCCGCCGGGCGGGCGCGCCTGCGCCGGGCGGGGGCGAGGGCAGGAGCAAGGGCAGGAGCAGGGGAGGGCGCGGGCTACCTCGCCCAGCACCTCGATCTCCGCCGGGACCGGGGGGCGGCGGACGCGCCCCTGCGCGACGCCTCCGAGAGTCCGCTCGCCTGGATGGCCCGGCGCCGCGACCGCGACGGCCGGCCGCTGCTCGACGCCGCGGGCTACGAGGCCGGGGAGCGCCTGCGCCGCGACATCGCGGCCGCGCTGATGCTGCCGCGGACGGGCACCGACTGGGGAGCGCCGCGAGTCGACGGCGGGGGCCCGCGCGATCCCGCCTCCGCCTCGGACGCGGTGGTCGCCGCCCGGCAGCGGGTGCGCGACGCGCTGGCCGCGGTGGGCAGCGACCTGTCCGGCCTGTTGCTCGACCTGTGCGGCTTCCTGAAGGGGCTGGAGCGGATCGAGGCGGAGCGGCGCTGGCCGGCCCGCTCGGCCAAGGTGGTCGCCCGGATCGCGCTCGGCCGGCTCGCCGAGCATTACGGCTACGAGCGGGAGGCGGTCGGCCCCGAGCGGGTGCGCACGCGCCAGTGGCGGGAGCGGGCCTGATTTCAATCAGGCCGCGAGGGCGGCGGCGTCGCGGCGGATGCGCTCGACCATCGCGCGCACGCCGTTCGAGCGCTTCGAGGTCACGTGAGCGCCGAACCGCAGCTCGCGGAACAGGTCGAGCCCGTCGGTCTCGGCCGCCTCCCGCGGGGTCTTGCCGCCGTAGAGCGCGAGCATCAGCGCGACGAAGCCGCGGACGATGAACGAGTCGCTGAAGCCGTGCAGGGCGAGGCGCGGCGTGCCCGCGGCCTCCGCGACGCCCGCGTCGATCCACACTTGGCTCTCGCAGCCGTGGACCCGGTTCGCCTCGGTGCGCAGCGCGTCGGGCATCGGCGGCAGGGCGCGGCCGAGCTCGATCAGGTATTCGAGGCGCATGTCGTCGTCCTCGATCAGCTCGAAGTTCTCGATGATGGTGTCGATGGGCGGGAGCATGCCGGGCCGGGGGTGAGAGCGCGCGGGGGCGCTATACGCCGGTCGCGCGGCGGTTGCGAATCGAGGACCCTCGCCCTTCCCCTTACCTCCGCCTCAGGCGAGCGGGCCGGTGCGGGGCTCGGGCAGGTGCAGCAGCAGCGGGTCGCCGGGGCTGGCGTCGCCGCTCACCGCGATCTCGGCCTGCGCCGCGTAGGCGGCGATCAGCCGGGGCCCGAGCTTGGGGATGTTGGGCCGGCCGACGGCGTCGGCGTCGCTGAGGCCGGAGACGATCCCGACCCGCAGCGGCAGGCCGGCCTCGGCCCGGATGTCGATCGCGATGGAGCAGGCGACCGATTCGGCGGTGGCGTCCAGGCACTCGGCGACGATCTCGGCGACGATCATGCCCAGCGCGTTGGCGGTGCGCGGCTCGACCAGCCCGGTGCCCGAGCCCTCGACCTGGACGCCGATCCGCCCGACCCGGCGGAGCTGCCCGAGCCCGGAGGCGAGGCGGTGCAGGTAGTCGCGCAGGTCGATCGAGGCGATGTGCGGCGCCTCGTGCAGGTGCTGCTGCACGAGCGCGATCGCCCGCACCCGCTGGCCCAGCGCCTCGAAGCTGCCGCGGCAGGGCTCCGGCGCCGCCCGGCCGTAGAGGCCGATCAGGCTGACCATCACCTGGAGGTTGTTGCGCACCCGGTGATAGACCTCGGCGAGCAAGGCCTCCTTCTCGGCGAGCGCGTGCTCGATGTGCTCCTCGGCGTGCTTGCGGTCGGTGATGTCGAAGCAGGAGCCGAGATAGCCCTGGAAGCGGCCGTCCTCGACCAGCGGGCGGGCGGTGTCGAGCAGCCAGCGGTAGACCCCGTCGTGGCGCCGCAGCCGGAACTCCACGGTGAACGGCTCGCGGGCCGTGAACGCTTCGGCCACGATCCGGGCGTGCCGCTCGAAATCCTCCGGGTGGAGGCCGCTGCGCCAGCCGAGGCCGAGTTCCTCCTCCAGGGGGCGCCCGGTGAAGGCCAGCCAGCACTCGTTGTGGTGGACGGCGTGGCCCCGCGTGTCGGAGCGCCACATCATCAGCGGCACCACGTCCGCGAAGCGGCGGAAGCTGTCGCTCAGCGCCACCGCACCCGCGTCGCCCGCGGCGTCCGGATCGGGCCGGCCCGTCTGTGGTGGCTGCGCGACCATACTGAACCCGATTCGCCCTGCCGAGACGCCCGATGCGGTGGAGAGATGCGCCGGTCAACGTGCCGGTCGGGGTGCCGTTCCGGTCCTTTCCCGGCCTGCCGCAGATGCCGCGGGGCCGTACCCTGAAAAAAGGCACAAGTCAGGAAATTAGAGATTGACAGCGGCGCGCTCCTCCGGTACAAGGAGGGCAGGCTCAGGAAGTGTGCGGGGGCGGCGGGATGCCGTACGAGAGCCATCACCCGCCCGGCCTGCGCGCCGAGGTCGAGGCGCTCCTGCGCGACACCGACCTGAGATTCGTCGACATCGCGGCGCGCACCGGCGTCAGCCGGCACACGGTCGCCACCTGGAACGCCCGCTCGCCCTGGCGGCGGCCGCCGCGGGAGGCGCGCCGGTTCCTGGCGACGTGGCCGGCGGCGCGCCGCGCCGCGCTCGCCCGGCTCTACGCCGAACCTGGGCTCGATCCCGGCGACCTCGCCGAGGCGGCGGGCGTCGCGCGGGAGGCGGGGCCGGACCTGTTCGCGGCGATGGGACTGGCGTGTCCGGATCCGGACGGCGATGCGGGGGCTGATGAAGCCCGCGCCGCCCTCCCTCCCCCCTCTGCGGGGGAGGGTGGCCCCTGCGCGAGCAGGGGTCGGGAGAGGGGCGGCGCGACGGCGCAGGATGCGGCTCGCAGCGCGCCCTCTCCGGACGCGGCGCTCCCCTCTCCCCCCCTGCTACGCAGGGTACCCTCCCCCGCAGAGGGGGGAGGGGGGCCGCGCGGCGGCCGAACCCGCGCCGCGCATCAGGAAGCCTTATCCGGGAAGGGCGGACGTTCGGCACCGCACACGGAGATCGACCCGCCCACCCTGCGCGCGCACCTGCGCGCCCACATCGCCCGGCAGATCGCCGCCTTCGACGCGGCCCTGCGCGGGGAGGGCGCCGCGGTGGTCGATTCGGCCCGGGTGCTGCGCGACCTCGGCGGCCTCAAGCGGCTGTTCGACGAGCTGGTCCGGGAGGATGGGGAGGAGGGCGGCGATGGACCGGAGCCCGACCTGCCCGCCCTGCGCGCGGCCATCGCGCGACGCCTTGCGGGCGGCGGCGGCGCGGGGGACGCTGCCGGCCTTCCTAGAGACCCTGCCGCGGCCGCTGCTCACGGCGCTGGCGGATGACTGGTTCTTCCAGGCCCGGCCCGACCAACTCCCGCCGCCGGGGGACTGGACGGTCTGGGCGGTGATCGGCGGCCGCGGCAGCGGCAAGACCCGGACCGGGGCGGAATGGGTGGACGCGCTGGCCCGGGGCGACCCGGCCTTCGCCGCCAGGCCGGTCGGGCGCATCGCGCTGGTCGGCGAGACCCATCTGGCGGTGCGCGACGTGATGGTGGAGGGGGAGTCGGGCCTGCTCAACCTGCCGGCCCGGGGCCGGGCCCGACCCCTGTGGTCGCCGAGCCTGCGCCGGATCGCGTGGCCGAACGGCGCGGTCGCCCACGCCTACTCCGCGGAGGAGCCCGATTCCCTGCGCGGTCCGCAATTCGGCGCGGCGTGGTGCGACGAGGCCGCCAAGTGGAAGAGTCCGGAGGCCGCCTTCGACATGCTCCAGTTCGGGCTGCGGCTCGGCGCCCGCCCGCGCAGCCTCGTGACCACGACCCCGCGGCCGGTCGCGCTGATCCGCCGGCTGCTCGCCGACCCGCGCACCGCCGTCACCCGCGCCCGCACCGCCGACAACGCGGACAACCTCGCGCCGGACTTCCTCTCGGCGGTGGTCGGGCGCTACGCCGGCACACGGCTCGGCCGCCAGGAACTCGACGGCGAGCTGATCGCCGACCGGCCGGACGGGCTGTGGGAGCGCGGCGCGATCGAGGCGGCCCGCGTGGCCGCCGCGCCGGAGCTGGCGCGGGTGGTCGTCGCGGTCGATCCGCCCGCCGCCTCGACCGCGCGCTCCGACGCCTGCGGCCTCGTCGCGGCCGGGCGGCTCGGCGACCACGCCTACGTGCTGGCGGATGCGAGCCTGTCCCGGGCGAGCCCCGAGGCCTGGGCCGCCGCGGCGCTGGCGCTCTACCACCGGCTCGGCGCCGACGCGCTGGTGGTCGAGGTCAACCAGGGCGGCGAGATGGCCGCCGCGGTGCTCGCCCAGTGCGACCCGGCCGTGCCGGTGACGGCGGTGCGCGCCACCCGCGGCAAGTTCCTGCGGGCGGAGCCGGTGTCGCTGCTCTACGCCCGCGGCCGCGTCCACCACGTCGGCGCCCTGCCGGCGCTGGAGGACGAGCTGTGCGATTTCGGGCCCGAGGGCCTGTCGAGCGGGGCCTCGCCCGACCGGCTCGACGCCCTGGTCTGGGCCCTGACCCACCTGATGCTGGACCCGCGGCCCGAGCCGCGGATCCGCCGGTTGTGAGGGCCCCGGGCTAAGCGGGTTTCGCCGAAGTGGTCGCCGGTCCGGCGTCGAAAACCTGCGATCCACCAAGGATCTAAGTGGGTGAAGCGTTGGCGTGCCCAGAGTACACAACAGTCCGGGGTGCAGCCCCGCGGATCCCATCAGACCCCCTCATCCTGAGGCGCCCCTTGCCGTGGCAAGGGGCCTCGAAGGAGCCCTCCAGAGGGCGCCGCGATCCCTGGAGCCCTCCTTCGAGGCCGCTCCGCGGCACCTCAGGATGAGGAACAGGGTTGGATGCGCCGCCCGGCACGCACTGTCGTGTACCGTGTGGCGTGCCAACGCGAACTTGCTTAGGGCCGGCGCCTCAGCGGGAGCCGCCGCCCCCGCCCTGCGGCGCCGCCCGCGAGGGCTGGCCGGCATTGCCGGCGGAGGAGGAGTCGTTGGAGATCGAGGCGGCCGGGTTGCCGCCCGGGGCGACGGTGCCCGCGGCCGGGGCCCCGGTCGAGTTCGTCTGGGGCGTCGCCACGGTCCCGCCCGGTCCGGGCGTGCCGGGCGGCGTCGTCTGCGCCGACGCGGTGCCGGCGAGCGCCAGCAGCAGCGAGCCGGCGAGAAGGGGAATGCGCACGGACATGAATACCTCAGGGTTGTTTCTGTCGGTGGCAAACGCGTTGGCCGCGAACCGGTTCGAACCTGCGCCGTCCGGGTGAGCGGGCGTGCGGGTGGGCCGATCGTCCCGAGTCCCTTTCCCTGCGGGCCACCGGATTCACCCATCGGCTCCGGATCTGTCGTCGAACCGCAGCGCGTTTCCCTTCCCCCTTTTCCCCTCCCCCTTGTGAGGAGGGGCGAGGGGTGGGGGTGGTGCAGGAGGCACCGCCCCGCTCGATCCGGAACCACCCCCACCTCCACCTCCTCCCCACAAGGGGGAGGAGAGCGCGTCGCGGTTCGCATCGCGCGCGTCGCGCGAGGCACGAGGGCGAAGACGTCGTGTCGGGCCTCCGCGCAAAACAATACGGCGCGCCTCTTCCGAGGCGCGCCGCGAGTCGGTTCGTGGTCTCTGGAACGAACTGCGCGCTGCATACGCCCGCCCGGCCACGGAAGCTGTAGCCGCCGCGCCACGCGCGCTCCGCGGCGGTCGCCGGGTCCGGAATCCCCGCCCACGGAGCCACCGGCATGTCGATCCTCCACACGTCGGGCCTGCTCGGGCGGCTCGCCCGCGCCGCGGGCCTCGCGACCAAGGCGGCGCCGGGCTTCGCGCTCTACGCGGAGGGGCGGCCGAGCTGGACGCCCCGCGATCCGGCGGCGCTGGCGCGGGCCGGCTACGCGCGCAACCCGGTGGTCCACCGGGCGGTGCGGCTCGTGGCCGAATCCGCCGCGAGCCTGCCGCTCGCCGCCGCGGCGGGGGAGGCGGACGGGCTGCTGGCGCTGCTCGCCCGGCCGAACCCGCGCGAGGGCGGCGCGGGGCTGCTCGAGACGGTCTACGCCGACCTGATGCTCGCGGGCACCGCCTACCTGGAGGCGGTGTGCCTCGACGGCCGGATCGCCGCCCTGCAGGCGCTGCGCCCCGAGCGGATGCGGATGCTGCCCGGCCCCGACGGCTGGCCCGCCGCCTACGTCTACACCGCCGGGGGCGGCAGCCGCCGGTTCGACCAGGACGACGGCCCGGTGCCGCCGATTCTGGCGCTCAGCCTGTTCCACCCCGCCGACGACCACGTCGGCCTCGCCCCGATCGAGGCGGCGGCCACCGCGCTCGACATCCACAACGCCGCCGGCGCCTGGAACAAGGCGCTGCTCGACAACGCCGCGCGGCCCTCGGGCGCCCTGGTCTTCGCCGGCGCCGCGCTGAGCGAGCCGCAGTTCGAGCGGCTGAAGGGCGAGCTGGAGGCCAATTACCAGGGCGCCGGCAATGCCGGCCGGCCGCTGCTGCTCGAAGGCGGCCTGGACTGGAAGCCGCTGGCCCTGTCCCCGAAGGACATGGACTTCGTCGAGGCCAAGAACGCCGCGGCCCGGGAGATCGCGCTGGCCTTCGGCGTGCCGCCGCTGCTGCTCGGCCTGCCGGGGGACAACACCCACGCCAACTACGCCGAGGCCAACCGCGCCCTCTACCGCCAGACCCTGATCCCGCTCGCCCGCCGCACCGCGGGGGCGATCGCCACGTGGCTGGAGCCCGCCTTCGGCCCGGTGAACCTGGAGCCCGACCTCGACCGGATCGAGGCGCTGGCCTCCGAGCGCGAATCCCTGTGGCGCCGGGTGCAGGCCGCCGACTTCCTGACGGTGGCCGAGAAGCGCGAGGCGGTCGGCTACCCCGCGGAAGTCCCGGGGTCCGGGGCCTGAGGGCGCCGCATCGTCATCGCGAGCCGCAGGCGAAGCGATCCAGGGCGGCGCCACGGTCGTAGGCCTCGCGCTTCCCTGGGTCGCTTCGCTGCGCTCGCGATGACGGCGGATGCGCGGCGCGCGCCGATTCCAACACCGCTTCGGAGCACAGCGATGGACGGCCACTTCACCGGCTACGCCAGCGTGTTCGGCGTGCCCGACCTCGGGCGCGACGTGGTGGTCGCGGGCGCCTTCGCGGGCAGCCTCGCCCGGCGCGGGGCGGGGGGCGTGCGGATGCTGTTCCAGCACGACCCCGCCGAGCCGATCGGCCGCTGGATCGCCCTGCGCGAGGACGCCCGCGGGCTGTTCGCGGAGGGCCAGCTCAACCTCGCCGTGCAACGCGCCCGGGAGGTCGACGCGCTGATGCGCGGCGGCGGCCTCGACGGCCTGTCGATCGGCTTCCGCACACTGCGCGCCCGGCCCGGCGCCGGGGGGGAGCGCCGGCTGCTCGGCGTCGACCTGTGGGAGATCTCCCTGGTGACCTTCCCCCTCCAGCCCGGGGCGCGGGCGAGCCCGGATCTCGGCCCGGATTCCGGCCCGTCGCCCGACGCGCTCCGCGGCCTCGCCCGGCGGATCGCTCCCGTCGCCCGACCTCTCGCCCGCTCCGCCGCCGGCCGCGTGGCCGCACGGCCCTGACCCCTCGACCCCGGAAGACGAGACACGCCATGACCCACGCCGCAATGACCGACGCTGCCATGACCCACGCTGCCGTGACCCAAGCCCCCGTGACCCGAGCCGCCGAGACCAAGAGCCTCCTCCCCGACCTGGAGAACAAGGCCGGCCGGGCCGACCCCCTCGCCAGCCCCTTGCCCGGCCCCTTGCCCGGGCCGCTCGACGACCTCGCCGCCGCCTTCGAGGCGTTCAAGGAGACCAACGACGCCCGCCTCGGGCAGATCGAGGGGCGGCTGTCCGCCGACGTGCTGACCGAGGAGAAGCTCGCCCGCATCGACGCGGCGCTCGACGCCGCCCGCACCCGCCTCGACCGGATCAGCCTCGACCGGGCGCGGCCGCCGCTCGGGCGGATCGGCGGGCAGGCGGGTGGCCACGGGGAGCCCGCCGCCGGGGAGCACAAGGCGGCCTTCGACCTCTACGTGCGGGCCGGCGAGAGCGCCGGGCTCAAGCGCCTGGAGGCCAAGGCGCTGTCGGCCGGCTCCGGCCCCGACGGCGGCTACCTCGTGCCCGGCAGCCTGGAGCGGACGGTGCTGGCGCGCCTCGGGACGATCTCGCCGATCCGGTCGATCGCCGGCGTGCAGCAGATCTCCGGCGGGCAGTACAAGCGCGCGGTCGCGGTGGGCGCGCCCGTGACCGGCTGGGCGGCCGAGACCGCGCCGCGCCCGCAGACCGACGGGCCGGCCCTGTCCGAGATCGCCTTCCCGGCGATGGAGCTCTACGCGATGCCGGCCGCGACGCAGACGCTGCTCGACGACGCGGTGGTCGACGTCGACGCGTGGCTCGCGGGCGAGATCGAGACCGCCTTCGCCGAGCAGGAGGGGGTGGCCTTCGTCACCGGCAACGGGGTCAGCCGCCCGCGCGGCTTCCTCAGCTCCGACACGGTCGCCAACGCGGCCTGGGCTCCGGGCAAGCTCGGCTTCGTCGCCACCGGCGCGGCCGGCGCCTTCCCGACCACCAACCCGGCCGACGTGCTGTTCGACCTCGTCTACGCCCTGCGGGCCGGCTACCGCCAGAACGCCGGCTTCGTGATGAACCGGCGGGTCCAGAGCGCGATCCGCAAGTTCAAGGACGCGGACGGCACCTACCTGTGGCAGCCCGCGCTCGCCGCCGGCCGGCCCGCGACGCTCGCCGGCTTCCCCGTCACCGAGGCCGAGGCGATGCCCGACCTCGCCGCGGGCAGCCTGTCGGTGGCCTTCGGCGATTTCCGCCGCGGCTACCTCGTGGTCGACCGCACCGGGCTGCGGGTGCTGCGCGACCCCTACTCGGCCAAGCCCTACGTGCTGTTCTACACCACCAAGCGCGTCGGCGGCGGGGTGCAGGATTTCGACGCGATCAAGCTGCTGAAGTTCGCCTGACGGGGGCGCCCATCCCGTACAGGCTGCATCGCCCCGGTAAACCTGACCGAGCATTGTAAATGCGCGCCAGGTTGCGAGTGGGCGTCGTAATAAACCTGGATGAAACACGTGCCGTGGTCTGCCTATCCCGGCGCGGCGGCCGGACGCCGCCGCTTCGGGGTCGGGCCGGGATGCGGTGGGACGGGGCGCAGAACGCCAAGGCCGAGGTGTTCCGGCGGGCCTTCGGCTACGCGGCGGCCGGCGCCGGGCCGGACGGCGTCCCGGCCTTCCTGCCGTGCCCGGACAGCGCGGTCGGCGAGCGCGTCGCCCGGGGGCGGCGGGAGGGGCTGCGCGCCGCCGCCGACCTGATCGCGGTCGGGGTCTCGGCGATGCCGGGGGACCCGCGGCAGGTGGTGCTGGCGCTCGTCCTCCAGCACCACCGCCTCCGCGACCACCCGATCGTGCTGCGCGCCCGCCAGATCGCCGGCGCGACGGAATGCGCGCTCGTCGTCGCCGGCCCCGCCGTGCCGCCGGGCGCGGCCGATCCCGGCACGCACCGCCCCCTGCGCCTCGGGGCGCCGGTGGGCCGCGCGGACGCCCCGCCGGGGTCGCTCGGCTTCTTCGCCACCTGCCGGGCGAGCGGGGCGCGCGGCTTCGTCTCGACCAACCACGCCCTCGCGGACGCCAACGCGGGCGCCCCGGGGGACCCGATCCTGCACCTCGGCGCCGCGGCGGCACCGGGAGAGGCGCGGCAAGGGGCGCACCAAGGGGCGCGGCAAGGGGCCCGGCAGGTGGCGCGGCTGCGCCGGTTCCGCGCGATCGACGGCGCGGCCGGCGGGATCAACACGGTCGACGGCGCCTTCGCGGAACTGATCGAGGGGATCGCCTGCCAGCCGCACCGGATCGGCGAACCCCTCGACGCGCCCGGCGACCCGGGGGCGCTCCTCGAGCGGGGGATGGCCGTCGTCAAGGTCGGCCCGGCGACGGAGCGGACCGCGGGGACGGTCGCGGTCGTGCGGCTCGACAACCTCACGACCACCCTGCGCGCGGGCGGCTTCGCCCGGTTCGACGGACAGGTCGCCGTCCGCGGCGGCGCGGCGCGCTTCGCGGCGCCGGGCGACGGCGGTGCGCTGGTCGCCACCCGGACGGGACGGCCGGTGGGGCTCCTCCACGCGGTCACGACCGGCGGCCTCGCCTATGCCAGCCCGATCCGCGACGTCCTCGATGCCCTGGACGTGGACCTGCACGCGCGCCCGTGAGGACCGCGCGACGCCGCGGTCCGGCGCCCCGTCACCGCCGCGCCGGCCGCGCCATCCAGTCGGAGCGGTTGCCCCGCGGCAGCGCCTGCCCGACCTGGATCTGCGACAGCTCGGCGGCGCGGGTGGCGATCCAGCCGGTGTGCTCGGCCACCGGCGTCACGGCGGTGAAGCCGCCGCAGGCGGTGCGCCGGGCGCCCTGCTGGAGGGCACCGCTCGACCAGCTCACCACGCCGACGATCCTGTAGCCGCCCGGGCCGCCCTGGAGGATCGGGCCGCCGGAATCGCCGAGGCAGGCGCCCGCGCCCGCCGTCTCGGCGAGCCGGCGCCGGTCGGTGACGACGGTGACCCGGTTGGCGACCTGGAGGGAGCCGATCGAGACGAGGTGGGCCTGCCGCAGCACGCGGGCGGAGCCGCGCCGGTTCTCGGCCACCACGCCAAAGCCGGCGATGTCGACCGGGTCCCCGGTGCCGATCGCCCCGGCGCCGCGCGGGTCGAGGGGGGCGTAGTCGCCGCCCAGCGGCCGCTCCAGCTTGAGCAGCGCGAGGTCGACCCCCGGCTGGTCCTCCGGCGTGGTGCCGGGCACGAAGTCCGGGTGCATCGTCGCCAGGATCGCCGCGGTGCGGTGCTGGCGGAACCCCCGGTCGACGCTGATCACGCTGTAGCCGGCCGGGCGCATCACGCAGTGGGCCGCGGTCAGCACGAGATCGGGGGCGATGAGGGTGCCCGAGCAGATCTCGCCGGCCGTGCTCTCGATGCGCACGACGAAGCTGCGCGTCCCGTTCGGGTCGCGGGCGACCTGCCCGTCGATCACCGCCCGGGCCGGCACGGCGGCCAGGATGGGCGCCGAGAGAGCGGCCGCCCCGAGCAGGGCGCCGCGCAGCGCCGCACGCAGGCCGGCCTTGCGGGGGAAGCGTGCGGGCATCGGGTACTCCCAGGAGGGGCCGGCGGACGAGGGGGCCGGCCGTGCGGTCTGATGTGACCTTGGCCGGAGCCTAGAACAAGGCAATCCTCCGGCCAAGCCGCGGTTCCGATCCGCGCACGCGGCATCCCGCCGGATCCGCCCCGAGGCGGCCGCCCCGATTCAGCCGCCCCGGATCACCCGTCCCAGCGGGCGGTGCGGTCCCAGCCGGCGAGCGTCCGGTCGATCCAGGCCCGCTGGGGGCCGACCAGCACACCCTGCGTGAGGCCGCCGCAGGCGCCGCCGATCCAGGCGGCGACCGCGACCACCGCCCCGTCCGGTCCCGTGACCGGGCCGCCGGAATCGCCCTGGCAGCCGCCGATCCCGGGCGCCCCCCGGAGCCAGACGAGGATCCGGCTCGGCCCGTAGGGCTCGACCACCGGGACGGCGACGCCCCGGAAGGTACCGGTGGAGCGCGGATCGCCGGCCTTGGCCGCGCCGTACCCTGAGAGCGTCAGGCTCTCCCCGGCCCGGGGCATCGCCGCGCTCAGAGTCTCGGGGGAAAAGCGCGGCGGCAGGGCCGTGGCGGTGCGCAGGAGCGCGAGGTCGATCGAGCGCCGCCGCCCGGCGGCCGCCCCGGCGTCGTAGCCCGGATGCACCGCCCGCGCCGCCACCTCGACCAGCACCGGCTGGCCGGAGGCGTCGCGGAAATGGACCCTGAGGTCGCTCGCGCCCGCCACGCAGTGGCCGGCGGTCAGCACGGTCTCGGGGGCGAGCACCACGCCGGTGCAGACGCCGCCGTTCGCGGTCAGCACCATCACCGCGCCGCCGGCCGGCGCCTCGGCCCCGCCGACGATCGCCCGCGCGGGCCCGGCGGTCAGGGCCGCGCAGGCCGCCAAGGCGATGGCCGAGACGATGGCCGAGACGGCTGCCGGGACGGCGGCCGCGGCGCGGCGGGCGCCCGGGAGGCGGCGCGGGACGGACGGCATCGAGGGAATTCCTGGGAGAGCTGGGCGATGATTCCGATACGCGCCGACACCGCGATCGTCGAGCCGGTGAGCGTGGCCGACCTGCGCGGCTACCTGCGCCTCGATCCCGACGACGGCGGCGCCGAGGACGCGCTGCTCGCGAGCCTGATCGCCGCCGCCCGCGCGAGCCTGGAGATCGAGGCCCGGCGGGTGCTGGTGCCGGGCCGCTACCGGATCGCCCTGGCGGCCTGGCCCCGGGACGGCCGGCTGCCGCTGCCGGTGAGCCCCCTCGTCGCCCTGGTCCGCGCCGGGTTCACGGACACGGGCGGGGCGGTGACCGAGCTCGCGCCCGACCTCGTCCGCCTCGGGCCCGACCGGATCGAGGCGCCCGCCCTGCTGGTCGATCCGGCCGCTCCGGAGCCGTCCGGCCGCACCATCCTGATCGAGGTGACGGCCGGCTTCGGCGGCGACGGGCCGCCGCTGCCCGCGCCCCTGCGCCTCGCGGTGCTGCGCCTCGCCGCCGCCCGCTACGAGCACCGCGGCGACGAGCCGGACGCCGCCGGGCCCGACGCCGCGGCGCTGGCCGCGCCCTTCCGCCGGATGCGGCTCTGACCCGCACCCCCGTCCCGCGCCCGCACCCCCGTTTCGCGACCCGGAGCCCGCCATGGCGACGACCCCACGACGCCCGCCGATCGGGGCGCGGCGGCGGCGCTTCGTCCTCGAACTGCCGATCGAGGAGCCCGACGGCTTCGGCGGCGTGCTCCGCCGCTACGTGGCCGGGCCGGTGCTGTGGGGCGCGATCAGCCCGGTCGGCGCGGTCGCCCGCGAGGCCGGCGGCCGGACCGACACGCTCGCCACCCACCGGATCACCCTGCGGGCCCAACCCTCCCTGAGCCCGGCGATGCGCCTGACCGCCGGGCCGCGCCGCTTCGCGATCCGGG
Source organism: Methylobacterium amylolyticum (assembly GCF_030700245.1). Taxonomy (GTDB): domain Bacteria; phylum Pseudomonadota; class Alphaproteobacteria; order Rhizobiales; family Beijerinckiaceae; genus Methylobacterium. The sequence goes on along the minus strand of NZ_JAUYZI010000002.1, from coordinate 89,027 downwards.
TGGTGGGCGATCCCGACGCGGCGGGCCGCGACCTCGTCTGCCAGGTCGAGGAACTGCCGCCGGAGGCGAAGGCATGAGCCGGGAATCCAGGACAGCCGGAAATCCATGACATGAGCGATCCGAGCCCGCTCCTGGCCCTGCGCGCCGGCCTGCTCGCGCGCTTCGCCGCCGACCCGGCGCTGGTCGCCCTGCTCGGCGGCCGCGCCCGGCTCCACGACGAGCCGCCCCCCGGCAGCGTGCCGGTCTACGCCCTGTTCGGCGACGCCGAGATCCGCGACGATTCCGTCGACGGCGCCGCGCGCCACCTGCACCGCCACGAGATCGCGGTGATCGCCCGCCCGGGCTCGGTCCGCACCGCGCTGGACGCCGCCGAGCGGATGGCCGCGCTCCTCGGCGAGCCGGCCATGCCGCTCCAGGGCTGCCGCCTCGTCCTCCTGCGGGTCAGCGCCCTCAAGGCGCACCGCAACCCGCGCACCGGCGAGGCCCGGGCCAGCCTGACGGTCGAGGCCGTCACCGAGACCACCTGAGACCGGCCGGCGACGGGGCCATGCAGCGCCTTCTGCCCCCGTGACTGCGGGGCGGCGCTTGAGGATGACGACGGGAGCGACACGATGGGCGCGCAACGGGGCAAGGACCTGCTGATCCGGGCCGGGGACGGCGCCGGCGGCTTCGTGGCGGTGGCGGGCCTGCGCGCCCGCCAGATCACCCTCAACGCCGAGACGGTGGACGTGACCAACGCCGATTCCGCCGGGCGCTGGCGCGAGCTGCTCGCCGGCGCGGGCGTGCGCCGGGCGGCGCTGTCGGGCTCCGGGGTTTTCCGGGATCAAGCCTCCGACGCCCGCCTGCGCCAGATCTTCTTCGACGGCACGATCGAGACCTACCAGGTGGTGGTGCCCGAGTTCGGGACCCTCCAGGGGCCGTTCCAGATCGCGAGCCTCGAGTATCGCGGCGACCACGCGGGCGAGGTGACCTTCGACATGAGCCTCGACTCGGCCGGGGCGCTGGCTTTCACGGCGCTCTGAGAGCGTTCCGCTGGCGGGCGTCTCCGCGCCGCATGAGATTGCTCCCGGGGAACGGAGTGGAGCATGGCCGACGCTCGCGTGCAGACGCCGATCGACCCGGTGGTGAAGGAGGAGGCGGCCGCCGTCCTCGCCGGGATCGTCGCCCGAGTATGACGAAGGCGTGCGACTTTGGGCCCTCAGCGGCCAGCACTGACGGCGACGGGGTTGGCTACGGCACCGTTCAGCCCTATCTGACTATCAACCCGTGGATAACGCCGAATTGTTGCAAGGAGGCAACAGCTCGGCGTTTTCGACTCTTAAGGGTGCGTTCTGATACCTCTTGGCTGGCTTCCTTCAGCCAAGCTTCACGTACACCGCGCTTCCCTCGTGCGCCGTGGGGCTTGAGATGAACATGACCTTGCGTGGGCTGAGCAGCAGGTTCGGGCTTGTCGGTCTGGTCAATGTCACCCAGGCTGCTCCGGTCACTGCGCCACTTCAGCTTGACCGCGCGTTTGATCGCGATACCTACAATCCGGCCGACGATGTGATGCCCGAAGCTGTCGCCGCATTGCAGGCGAAGTCGGACGCTTATCGCGGCGACGGTGAGTGGGTCTTCCCCGAAGACGATGAGCAATCCGGAGAAGCCGTCCCCGCCGCTTGAACCTTTTTGGTTCCCGGATCGGCCGATCTCGTATGACATAGTGGCCTGTCATTACCCTGGCGATCCAAAGCCGGACCCGCGTCCCTGCCTCGTCTTTAGTGCAACATCCGATCGCAGGAATCCGCAGCATCATATGCTGCGTGTTTACTATGGCACAAAGGTACTGAAATATTCCACCAGGGGCCATTTGGATCTCTACGTCACAGATGAGGCGGATTGGCGGGCGTTTGGATTGTCTTATCCGACAAGGTTTGATTTAGATCAAAGATCGGATCTCGTATATAACGACCAAATTTTTACTCCATGGCGCGGCCGGCCGACACCTGTCATCGGTCACCTAAGCGATGATTACATCACAGAGTGCCGTCGTCTCCTGGCCGAAAGGCGCCGATCCTAGCTCACTTCTGGGTGCATCTGCTCCATAAGACCGGATCGACCCCTCGCACCGCGTAACCGCGACCACGCGCCGATCGGTGACTGGTGCGACTACCGCGACTGCCACGTCAAACCGGATCTCGTCCTGATCGACCGGCTCCCGGACGCGGGCACGCTGCAACGGGTGCGTCTCGGCTCCCACGCCGAACTGGGGCTCTGACGCGCTCCCGATCGGGCGCCGCTGCCCGTCCCACACGACAGCTCGGAAGACATCCCATGGCCAACCGCAGGCGCGGCGAGGTGCCGCTCGAACTCGGGGGTGAGCGCTACACCCTGTGCTTCACCCTCGGCGCCCTGGCCGAGCTGGAGGATGCGCTGCGGGCCGGCGACGTCGCCGGGCTGGGCGAACGCCTTGGCGCCGGCCGGCTCGGGGCCCGGGACCTGATCGCGCTGCTCGGGGCGGCCCTGCGTGGCGGCGGCCACACCATCAACGATGCGGGGGTGGGGCGGCTGCCGATCGCGGGCGGCCTGGAGGCCGTGACGGATGCCCTCGGTGCGGCGCTGGCAGCGGCCTTCGGGGAGGGCCCCGCGGAAAACCCTATGGTGCCGCGGAGGGCCTAGACCCGGGCGTGAGCGTCCCCGAGGACGCCCGCCCCGCCTTTCCGTGGGACGACGCCCTGGCCTTCGGCCTCGGGACCTTGCGCTGGCGCCCCCGGGACTTCTGGGCGGCGACGCCGGTGGAACTCGCCGCGGCACTCGGCCGCCGCGGCCGGGCCGCGTCGCTGACCCGCGCCGGGTTCACGCGGCTGCTCGCCACCCATCCCGATCCCATCCTTCCCGACCCCATCCATCCCGATCCGTGCTGAGGAGCCCGCGATGGCCGAGACCGACGCCGACCGCCAGAACGCCGCGCGCATCCGGCAGCTCGAAGCGCTCGACCGCCTCGCCCAGAATTTCGGCCGCAACCTCAGCGCCGCCTTCACCCGCGGCACCGCCTCCGGCCGCGGCCTCGACGGGGTGCTCGGCACGATCGGGACCAAGCTCGCGCGCGCCGCGGGCACCGCCGCGGCCGCCCCGGTGCGGGGGGGGGGTGAGCGGCCTCGTCAACGCCCTGCTCGGTGCCGGCTCCGCCTCGGAGGGCTTCGCCCGCGGCGGCGTGCTCCAGGGCGGGCGCGTGCGGCCGTTCGCGGCCGGCGGGGTGGTGGCCGCGCCGACCTACTTCCCGATGGCCGATGGTGCCGGGCTGATGGGCGAGGCCGGGCCCGAGGCGATCCTGCCGCTCAGCCGCGGCGCGGACGGCCGCCTCGGCGTCGCGGCGGGCGGGGCGGCGCGGCCGGTCTCGGTGACCGTCAACATCGCCACCCCGGATCCGGCCGCCTTCCGCCGCTCGGAGGCGCAGGTGAGCGCGAGCCTCGCCCGCGCCGTCGCCCGCGGCCAGCGCGCGCTCTGAACCCTTTTCGCGCTGCCCTCGATCGGGATCGGGGGCGCCCGCCGCACGGGCGGCGGCGCGCGGTCGCGCTCGCGGCCGGCGCGCCGCCGGCCGGGTGCCGCGCCGTGACGGGAGCCCCCGATGGCCGACGATTTCCACGAGGTGCTGTTCCCCCTCGACGTGTCGCTGCGCGGCAGCGGCGGCCCGCGGCGGCTGACCGAGATCGTGACGCTGGCCTCGGGGCGCGAACACCGCAACGGCCGCTGGGCCGATTCCCGCCGCCGCTACGACGCCGGCTTCGGCGTGCGCGGCCTCGACGCCCTGTACGCGGTGCTGGCCTTCTTCGAGGAGCGGCGCGGGCGCCTCTACGGCTTCCGCTACCGCGACCGGGTCGATTTCCGCTCCGGGCCGCCGGGGCGGGCGCCGGGCCCCCTCGACCAGCCGCTCGGGACCGGCGACGGCCGGACCACGGCGTTCCAGCTCGCCAAGACCTACGGCGCCGGCTTCGCGCCCTACCGCCGGGTCATCGCCAAGCCGGTGGCCGGCAGCGTGCGCGTGGCGGTGGCCGGCACGCCGCTGCCGGGCAGCGCCTTCGCCTGCGACCCGGCCACCGGGCGCGTGACGCTCTCGGCCGCCCCGGCCGCGGGCGCCGCGGTGACGGCGGGCTTCGCCTTCGACGTGCCGGTCCGCTTCGACACCGACGACCTGTCGATCGACCTCGCTGCCTTCACCGCCGGCGAGATCCCGCGGGTGCCGCTGGTCGAGATCGTGCCCTGAACGGTCGAACGCAGGTCCGAGCGCCATGAGAACCCTGCCCGACGCCGTCGCCGCCCACCTCGCGGGGGGCGTCACCACCCTGTGCCGCTGTTGGTCGCTGCGGCGGCGCGACGGGGTGGCGCTGGGCTTCACCGACCACGACCGCGACCTGACCTTCTCCGGCCTCGTCCACGCCGCCGGCACCGGCCTGGAGGCGGCGGAGGCGAGCGCCGAGTCGGGGCTCGCCGTCTCCGGCGGCGACGTGGCGGGGGCGCTGAGTTCGCTCGGCCTGACCGAGGCCGACATCGCCGGCGGGCTCTACGACGGGGCGTCGGTCGAGACCTGGCTCGTCGACTGGACGAACCCCGAGACCCGCCTGCTCCTCGACCTCGGCACGGTCGGCGAGGTGCGCCGCACCGGCGACGCCTTCGTCGCCGAGATCCGCGGGCTCACCGACCGGCTCGACGCCGAGCGCGGCCGGACCTACCGCGCCACCTGCGGCGCCGACCTCGGCGACGCCCGCTGCCGGGTGGATCTCGCGGGGTGGCGGGTGACGGGCACCGTCGCGGGCGTGCCGGAACCCGCGACGCTGGCCGTGACGCTGGCCGGCGGCTTCGACGACGGCGCCTTCACCGGCGGCCGCCTGACCTGGGGCGACGGCGCCAATGCCGGGCTCGGCATGGACGTGCGGCTCCAGCTCGGCGGCCTGATCGAGCTGTGGGAGCGCCCGCCGCGGCCCGTCGCCCCGGGGGACGGCTTCACCCTCACCGCCGGCTGCGACAAGCGGCTCGCGACCTGCCGCGACCGCTTCGCCAACGCGGTGAACTTCCAGGGCTTCCCGCACATGCCGGGCAACGACGCGGTGCTCCGGGTCGTGCCGGGCTCCGCGCCGGTCCTCGACGGCGGCAGCCTGTTCCGGTGAGCGCGATGGCGGACGACACCACCGGCGCGGCGGCGCTCAGCGAGGCCCGCCGCTGGCTCGGCACGCCCTATCGGCACCAGGGCTCGCTGCGCGGCGTCGGCTGCGACTGCCTCGGGCTGCTGCGCGGGGTCTGGCGGGCGCTGCACGGGGACGAGCCCGAGCCGGTCCCGCCCTACGCCGCCACCTGGGCGGAATCGGCGGCGCCGGGCCGCGACCCGTTCGCCGAGGCGGCGTCCCGCCACCTCGTGCCGGTGCCCGGCCCGCTCGCGGCCTACGCGCCGGAGCCCGGCGACGTGCTGCTCTTCGCGTTCCGCCGCCACCGGCCGGCCCGGCACTGCGCGCTCGCCACCGGCGAGGGCGGCATGATCCACGCCCACGACCGGGCGGCGGTGGCCGAGGTGGCGCTGACCCCGTGGTGGCGCCGCCATCTCGTGGGGGCGTTCCGGTTCCCCGCTCAGCGCTCGGAGGCGAGCGCCGCCTCCGCCGCCGCCCGGAAGCTTCCCGCCGGCACCGCGAGCGAGGGCGGCGTGCCGGCGGTGGTGGCCACGAGCACGCCGACCACCGCCGGCTCCGCGCCGGACAGGTCGATGAGCGCCGAGCCCGACTCGCCGTGCGCGATCCGGCAGGAATGATCGAGCAGCGCCGGCCCGGCCGGGTCGGCGCGGGCGGTGCAGCCGGTCTCGACGCTGACGATCTGGCTGGCATCCGCCCGGTAGCCGGCGTGCAGGATCCCGGTGAGCGTGCCCGTCACGGTGCCGGCGGCGACCGCCAGCGGCCGCAGCGGGATGTCGGCGGCGAGCGCCACCACCGCCCAGTCCCGGGCGAGGCTCTCCCGGTCGGTGCCGAAGCGGTAGGCGTCGGGCTTCACGTAGGCGCGCGCGGTCGCGTGGGCGGTGTAGCGCCCCTGCGCGTAGCCGGCGACGAAGTGGACGTTGCCTGGCTCCACCCAGACCTTCCGCGCCCGGTCGTAGAGGCAGTGCGCGGCGGTCAGCACGTGCCGCCGGCCGATCAGCGTCGCGGTGCAGAACTGCCGGCTGCCCGGGCCGGTGACCACGTTGAGCTTCCCCACCGCATTCACCGGGAAGGCGTGCGGGTCCGTGCGCGGGTCGGTGGACGGGGTCTGGGGCAGGGGGTGGACGAGGGATTGAGCCTGGGCGGCACACGGGCCGGCGAGGATGCCCGCGAGGGTGAGGGCACGGCGAAGGCTCAACGGTCGGTCGCCTCCGCACCTACAAAGGATTCCGGAACGTCGAAGGCTGTGAAGCGCATCCGCCACGTCCCTTGAAATCCGCAGCCATCGCCCGCGTGCCGACAGCATGCATCCGCAGGTTGGCTTCCGAGACCGGCGCGTCGAGCCACGAACATCCGAATTACGACCCGGGTCACCGGCGTGTCCACCGGCGTCCTTGCGAGCGGAGCGAAGCAATCCAGCAGCGCGACGCCTTGAGGCCGCGCGCAGCCCTGGGTCGCTTCGCTGCGCTCGCGATGACGGCGCGGGATCATCGGGCCGCATCCGTCCCGGGGACCGCCTCCCGCGACCGGAGCCCCCGATGGCCACCCTGATCCTCTCCACGGCGGGCGCGGCGGCCGGCACGGCGCTCGGGGGGCCGATCGGGGCGGTGGTCGGCCGGGTGGTCGGCGCGGCGGCGGGGGCCGGGATCGACGGGGCGCTGCTCGGGGGCGGGCGGCACACCCGCTTCTTGCAGGGGCCGCGGCTCGCCGACGTCGCCGGGCTCACCTCCACCGAGGGCGATCCGATCCCGCGGGTCTACGGCCGGGCCAAGCTCGGCGGGGTGGTGATCTGGGCGACGCGGCCGCTCGAGGTCGCCAACACCGCGGTCGAGCGGGCGGGCGCCGCCGCGAAGGGCGCGGGCGGCCAGCGGACCGTGCGCACCACCTACGCCTACGTCGCCAACCTCGCGGTCGGCGTCTGCGAGGGCGAGATCGCCTTCGTCCGGCGGATCTGGGCGGACGGCAAGGAGATCGACCAGACGCAGGTGACGCTCCGCGTCCACACCGGCGGCCCGGACCAGGCCCCGGACCCGCTGATCGTCGCCAAGGAGGGGGCTTCGAACGCCCCGGCCTATCGCGGCCTCGCCTACGTGGTGTTCGAGGGGCTGCCGCTCGCCGAGTTCGGCAACCGGGTGCCGCAATTCGCCTTCGAGGCGATCCGCCCGGTCAACGGCCTGTTCGGCCTCGTGCGCGCCGTCGACCTGATCCCGGGGGCGGGCGAGTTCGCCCTCGATCCCGACCTCGTGACCGTCGATCTCGGCTTCGGGCGGACGCGCGCGGCCAACCGCAACCAGCTCCAGCGCGCCACCGACGTGACCGCCTCCCTCGACGCGCTCCAGGCCCTGTGCCCCAACCTGCGGCGGGTGGCGGTGGTGGCGACGTGGTTCGGCACCGACCTGCGCGCGGGCGCCTGCCGGGTCGTGCCCAAGGTCGAGTTCCACGGCAAGACGACGCTCGGCGACGTGTGGCGGGTGGCCGGGATCGACCGCGCGGCGGCCGAGGTGGTCTCGACCCTGCCCGACGGCTCGCCGGCCTTCGGCGGCACGCCCTCCGATGCCGGGCTCGGGCGCCTCGTGGCCGACCTCGCCGCCCGCGGCCTGGAGGTCGTGCTCTATCCCTTCGTGATGATGGACGTGCCCGCGGGCAGCGGCCTGCCGGACCCGCGGGTGCCGGGGGCGGCCCAGCCGCAATACCCCTGGCGCGGGCGCATCACCTGCGATCCGGCCCCGGACGTGCCCGGCAGCCCCGACGGCACCGCGGCGGCCGACGCGCAGGTCGCGGGCTTCTTCGCGGGCGGCTACGCTGCGATGGTGCTGCACTACGCCGACCTCGCGGCCGGCTGGGCGGCGGCCGGCGCGCCGCTCGCGGGCTTCGTGATCGGCAGCGAGTTCGTCGGCCTCACCCGCGTGCGCGGCGCCGCCGGCTACCCGGCGGTGGCGGCGTTCCGGGCGCTCGCCGCCGGGGTCCGCGGCCGACTGGGATCCGGAGTGAAGCTGGTTTACGGCGCCGACTGGACCGAGTACGGCGCCCATGTCCGCGACGGCGGCGCCACGGTCCGCTTCCCCCTCGACGACCTGTTCATGGACGCCGCCATCGACGCGGTCGGGATCGACTGGTATCCGCCGGTCACCGACTGGCGCGACACCCCCGGCCACGCCGACCTCGCGGCCTCCGGGGACATCTACGACCGCGCGTTCCTGAAACGTCGCGGCGCCGCGGGCGAGGCGTTCGACTGGTACTACGCCGACGCCGCGGGCCGCGCCGCGCAAGCGCGCCTGCCGATCACCGACGGCGCCCACGCCAAGCCCTGGACCTTCCGGGCCAAGGACCTCGTCGGCTGGTGGGCGAACCGCCACGTCGAGCGCGACGGCGGCGTCGAGACCCGCGCCACCGCCTGGGTGCCCGGGGGAAAGCCGGTCTGGCTCACCGAGATCGGCGTGCCGGCGGTGGACAAGGGCACCAACGGCCCGAACGTCTTCCCCGACCCGAAATCCTCGGAGGGCGCCTACCCGCCGGAATCGCGCCGCCTGCGCGACGAGCTGATCCAGCTCCGCGGGCTGGAGGCGGTGATCGCCCGCTTCGACCCCGCGACGCCGGGTTTCTCCGAGGCCGACAACCCGGTCTCCCCGGTCTACGGCGGCCGCATGGTCGATCCCGGGGCGGTGTTCGTCTGGTCCTGGGACGCGCGGCCGTTCCCCGCCTTCCCCGACGTGCGCGGGGTCTGGGACGACATCGACAACTGGCGGGTCGGCCACTGGGTCACTGGCCGGATCGAGGGCTGCGACCTCGACCTGCTGGTGGGCAAGATCCTGGCGGAGTTCGGCGTCGACGCGGGCCTGTCGGTCGAGGCCGCGGCCTATCTCGACGGCTACGTGGTCGACCGGCCGCTCTCGGCCCGGGCCGCCCTGGAGACGCTGGTCCAGGTCTACGGCCTCGACGTGTCGGCGGTCGGCGGCGCTCTACGCCTGCGCGGGCCGCGCCGCGACGCGCCGGTGGTGCTGGCCGAGGCCGACCTCGTGCGCGTGTCCGAGGACGGCGAGGTGCTGCGCCGGGTCCGGACCGAGGAGAGCGCCCTGCCGCGCTCGGTCGAGATCGGGGTCACCGATTCCGAGAGCCCGGATTACCGCCGCGCCGCGGCCGCCGCGATCCGCCCGGCGGGCGCGCGTCGGCGCGAGACCCGGATCGAGGCGGCGATCGTCACCCGCCGGGAGACCGGCGACGCGCTCGCCGAGGCGCTCCTCGACCGGACCATCGCCGCCCGGGACGGCGCCGTGCTGACGCTGAGCCCGCGCCGGATGGAGCTGGAGCCCGGCGACCTGCTGGCGATCCCCGCCGACGTGCCGGGCGGCGCGGTGCTGCGCCGGATCGACCGCATCGACGACGCCCCGACCGGCCGCCGGATCGAGGCGAGCGGCGTGCCGCCGCGCCCCGGTGGCGCCCGCGGCCTCGCCCGCACCCGGGCCGCCCCGGCGGCACCGGTCCCGGCCTTCCCGGGGCCGCCCTTCGCCCTGCCCCTCGACCTGCCGGTGGACCGGGGCAGCCCCACGATCCTGCAAGTCCTCGCGGTGGCGGCCGATCCCTGGCCCGGACAGGTCGCGGTCTGGCGGGCGGAGGGCGCGGGCCCGCTGGCGCTCCGCGGTTTCGTCGACTACCCGGCCTGCCTCGGGCGGACCCTGTCCGACCTGCCGCCAGGGCCGCTCTGGCGCCGCGACCCGGCGGCCCGGCTCGACGTGAGCCTGCGCCACGCCGGGGCGCTCGCCTCGGTCGGCACCGCCGCGATGCTCGGCGGCGCGAACACCTTCGCCGTCGTCGCCCCGGACGGCACGGTCGAGATCCTCTCGGCCGAGGCGGCGGTGCTGACGGGCCCGGAGACCTACCGGCTCGCCGGGCTGCTGCGCGGGCTCGCCGGCAGCGAGGCTTCCGCCGGCCGGACGGCCCCGGCCGGCAGCCGGATCGTGCGCCTCGACGGCGGTGCGGTGATCCCCCTCGTCGACCGGCTGGACGAGACCGGCCGCGGCTTCCGCTACCGGGTCGGCCCGGCCTCGCGCGATCCCGGGGACCCGAGCTACGCGGAGTTCGCGGCGACCGCCGGTCTCGGCGCCCTGCGCCCGCTGCGGCCGGTGCACCTGCGGGCGCGCCGGGAGGCGGGGGGCGTGCGCGTGACCTGGATCCGCCGGGCGCGCCGGGACGCGGATGCCTGGGAGCCCGTGGAGATCCCCGGCGACGGGCCGGAGGCCTACGCGGTGACGCTGTTCTCCGCCGCCACCCCGGTGCGCCGCCTGACCGCGGCGGCGCAGGGCCTGCTCTACGCCGCCGCCGACGAGGCCGCGGATTTCGGCGGGCCGCAGGCGGTCCTCGACGTCGCCGTGGCGCAGGTCGGCCCCGTCGCGGGGCCCGGCCCCGCCTGCCGCGCCCGGGTGCCCGTCCGCTCCGCCTGACCCCGAGGAACTCCGATGTCCGACGCCACGCCCAACCTGGGCCTGCCGCTGATCGCGGCGGCCCAGGCGCAGAAGCACGTCACCCACAACGAGGCGCTGGGTCTGCTCGACGCGCTGGTGCAGCTCGCCTGCCTCGACAAGGACCTCGCCGCGCCGCCCGCGAGCCCCGCGGACGGCGACCGCTACCTCGTGACCGCGGCCGCCCCGACCGGGGCCTGGGCCGGGCTGTCGGGACAGGTGGTGCGGTTCGCCGACGGGGTCTGGACCGGCTCGGTGCCGCGGCCCGGCTGGTTCGCCTACGTGGTCGACGAGGCCGACCTCTACGTGTTCGACGGCCGCGCCTGGACGAGCTTCCGCCGGGCGCTGGCCGCGCTCGTGAGCGCGCCGCGGTTCGGGATCAACACCGATGCCGACCCGGTCAACCGGCTCGCGGTGAAGTCCGACGCGGCGCTGCTGTCCTGGGACGACGTCACCCCGGGCTCGGGCGACATGCGCGTCGCGGTCAACAAGCGGGCCCCGGCCCGCGACGCGGGGCTCGTCTTCCAGACCGGCTACGCGGCCCGGGCCCTGCTCGGCCTGCTCGGCTCCGACGACTTCAGCCTCAAGGTCTCCCCGGACGGGACGAGCGTCGTCACCGCGCTGACCGCCGCGGCGGCCACGGGGGTCGTCGGCTTCCCCGCGAGCCCGGTCGCGCCGACGCCGCCGGCGGGCGACGGCTCGACCCGGCTCGCCACCACCGCCTATGCGGACCGCGCCGCCGCGGCCGGGATCCGCACCCGCGTGGCCGTGGCGGACGCGGCCTACGCCGTGCAGCCCGGCGACCGGGTGGTCGCGGTGACCGCCCTGACCGCCCCGCGCACCCTGACCCTGCCGCCGGCCGCCGCCTTTCCCCCGGGCGCCGCGCTGCTCGTGCTGGACGAGAGCGGCGCCTGCTCCGCGGCCCGGGCGATCACCCTGGCCCGGGCCGGCGCCGACACGGTGAACGGCGCCGCCGCGGCCGCGATCTGCGCGCCCTACGGCGTCCTCGCGCTGGCGAGCGACGGCGCGAGCCGGTGGACGGTGATCGATCAGGCCCCCGGCATGGCCGCGGCGGCCACGCTCGCGCAGGGGGGGGCGGGCGCCGACATCCGCTTCGGCGTGCTGGAGCAGCTCGTGCCCCTGTCGGGGACCGCGGTGGTCTCCTCGCTCCAGATCCCGAACCGGGCGATCGTCTTCGCGGTCTCGGCGCGCGTCGTCGCCGCGGTGACGGGGGCGCCGGCCTTCGGGGTCGGGGTGGCGGGCAACCCGACCCAGTTCGGCGGCGGCCTCGGGCCCGCGGCGGGCGCGACCAATTCCGGGGTGATCGGCCCGACCGCCTTCTACGCGCCGACGCCCCTCGTGGTCACCGCCGCGAGCGGCAGCTTCACCGGCGGCGCCGTGCGGCTCGCGCTCCACCACGCCCTGTTCGGGCCGCCGACCGGCTGACGCCCCCGCCTCCGACGCCCTCCCCTTGGAGACTGCCATGACCGCCAGCCCCGCCGCGGCGCCCTCCCGCGCGGCCGCCGACCGCTTCGCGGCCGCCTGCGCCCTCTACGGCCCGCGCCTGATGGCCGACCTCGACCTGCTGGAGCACCACGCCGCCGGCATCCTCGGCAATGCCGGCCACGAATCGGACGGCCTGCGGCGCCTCCAGGAGATGCGGCCCGTCGTGCCGGGCTCGCGCGGGGGCTGGGGCTGGTTCCAGCTCACGGGACCGCGCCGCCGGGCGATGGAGGCGTGGTGCCGCGCGGCGCGGCTCGACCCGGCCTCCGACGCGGCGAATTACGGCTACCTGCTGGTCGAGCTGCGCGGGCCGGAGGCGGCCGCGCTCGCGGCGCTGCGGCGGGCGGCGACGCTGGAGGCGGCCACCGAGCGCTTCATGCGCGCCTTCGAGCGGCCGGGCGTGCCGCATCTCGCCCGCCGCGTCGCCTGGGCGCGCCGGGCGCTCGCGGCGCTCCGTCCCCGCACCGATCCCGAGCCGGCCGGGCACGCCGCGCATCCCGAACCGTGAGAGTCCCGTGCACACTCGCTTTCCCCTGCATCGCCGTTCTCCCAAGACCGGCCGCTTTCCCAAGACCGGCCGCTTCCCCGCGGCGCTGGCGCTCGCCTGCGCCTGCGCCTGCGCCGCTTGGCCGGCCCTCGCCGATCCGGCCGCGCCCGCCGCCCTGGCCATCCCCTGGGGGGATTGGCTGGTGGCCGCGCTCCAGCCCGTCTCCGCCGTGCTGGTGCCGCTCGCCGCCGCGGCGGTGACGGCGGGGGTCGCGCGGGTCGCCCCCTGGGCCGCCTCGGTCCTGACCCGCCAGCGGATCGAGGCGGCGATCCAGGCCGGCGCCGCCTACGGGCAGAACGCGGTGGCCGGCGTCGCCCGCGGCCGCACCGTCAGCGTCGACCTCGCGGCCGCGACGATCGCCGCCGGCACCCGCCACGTGGTCGAGACCGCCCCGCCCGCGGTGGTCCGCCGGGCCGGCGGGGTCGAGGGCGTCGCGGCGCGGATCTTCCGGGCGCTGCCCCTCGACGCGGGCGCCAGCATCGACACCGCCCTGCGCCCGGCCCTCGACCGGCTGCGGGCTCCGTCCGGCCGGCCGTAGGCCCGCACCGGCCGGACGGAGCCCGCGAACGCGCCGCCGGGATCGCCAACGGGGATCGGCACGAGGGATCGCCATGGGGAATCGCCATGGGGCATTGCCATGACCGCCGACCGACGGCCGCCCGCGCCCCCCGGCTTCGAGCCCCGCGCCGTCGTCGACGGCGCGGGCCGCGCGCTCCAGGAGCACGCCGCGCCGCCGCCGGACAGCTTCGCCGACGGCGTCGAGGCCCACCGCGCGCTGCGCCGGATGTGCCCCGAGCCCGAGGCCGGCTGCGACCTCGGGCACTCGTCCGCCGGCCCTTCCGCCGGCCCTTCCGCCGACCCGGCCGACGGCGCCGCCCCGCTCGGCGGGCGGGCGCGGACGATCCGCTTCCCGGCCTACTGGCACGCGTGGTTCTCCCGCCAGACCGAGCCCCGGCTCGCGACCCTCGACGAACTCGTCGACGAGCGGATCGAGCGGCGGGTGCTGCTGGGCTTCCTCCGGCGGCTCAAGCACGCCGCGCTCCTCGCCTTCGTCTCGGCCGCCGCGGCGGCGCACTGGTTCTCCGACCAGATCGCGTGGCTGGTCGAGCGCGTGCCGGCCCTGCGCGCCTTCTGGCACCTCGTCACGGGGAGCGTGCGATGAGCGCCCGCTGGGACCGGATCCTCTCCCGCCTGTGGCTCGCGGTCGGGGGCGCCGGGCTGATCGCCGCCACCCTGTATCTCGGCGCGGTGGTGGGCGTGCGCCGCTGGCCCTACACCGTCGCGGAAACCTTCGTGGACACGCCGACCGTCCCGCCGGGCGGCGTCTTCCGCATGGGCCGGCGGATCGCCTACGACGACGCCTGCGAGCTGTCCTACGGGCGGCGCCTCCAGAGCCTCGTCCCGGGCCCGCGCGGCGCCCTGCGCCGGGACGTCCTGCCCGACATCGTCTTCGATCGCCCGCCGATGGACCTCGACGGCAAGGCGTGGTCGGTCGACGTGCCGGTCCCGGCCGACTTCCCCTGCGGCCCCGCCATCCTCGTCGACAGCCCGTCCGCCGCCTGCAACTGGTTCCAGCGGATCTTCTGGCGCCAGCGCCGCCCGGACGCGCGCACGCCGTTCACGGTCGCCTGCCCGGACGGGACCGCCGGGGTCGCGGGAACCGGCGGCGGCCTCGGCCGTAGTGACCGGCAGCCCGCCGACCCGCCATGAGACACCACCCCAGAGACCGCCCTCCGAACCACCCCGCCCGGCGGACCGCGACGGACCCCGCCCGGCACCCCGCCGGAGGCCGCGCAAGCGCGGGCATTCAGGGCGCATTCAGTGCCTCGCGCCCAATGCTCCTGCCAATGCGCCACGCCATCGCCCTCGTCGCCATCTGCCTGACCGCCGCGGCCTTCGCCGTGGGCGGCGTCGGCTCCATGGCCGGCGACGGGCCGGCCCATCAGGACGCCCCGGCGGCCGGCGCGCCGCCCCTGCGGAGCGAGGCCTGCCTGTCCCCCGCCGACATGCGCGAGGAGGTCGGCGAGCGGCGGGTGATCGAGCCGGTGGCCGCGATCCGCGCCGCGCGCACCGTGATCCCCCGTGCCGACATCCAGCGGGCGAGCCTGTGCCGTTACGAGGACGGCCTCGTCTACATGCTCACGGCCTTGCGCCGGGACGGCCACTTCGTGCACGTCATCGTCGATGCCCGGACCGGCAAGGTGGCGGGGCAATACTGATGGGGCGGTCCCCGGATCGGATGGAGTGAGACGTGCGGCTGCTCGTCGTCGAGGATGATCGGGACATCAACCGGCAGGTGGTCGCCGCGCTGGAGGAGGCCGGCTACGTCGCCGACAAGGCGTTCGACGGCGAGGAGGGCGGCTATCTCGGCGAGAGCGAGCCCTACGACGCGATCATCCTCGACATGGGCCTGCCCAAGGCCGACGGCGTCACCGTCCTCCAGAAATGGCGCCGGGCCGGGGTGAAGACCCCGGTCATCATCCTCACCGCCCGCGACCGCTGGTCGGACAAGGTCGACGGTTTCGACGCCGGCGCCGACGACTACGTCACCAAGCCGTTCCACATGGAGGAGCTGATGGCGCGGGTGCGCGCGCTGCTCCGCCGCGCTGCCGGCCACGCCACCAGCCAGATCGCCTGCGGCCCCGTCACCCTCGACACCCGCTCGGGCCGCGTGTTCGTCGACGGCGCGCAGGTGAAGCTCACGAGCCACGAGTACCGGCTGCTCTCCTACCTGATGCACCACACCGGCCGGGTGGTCTCCCGCGCGGAGCTGACCGAGCACCTCTACGACCAGGATTTCGACCGCGACTCGAACACGATCGAGGTGTTCGTCGGCCGCCTGCGCAAGAAGCTCGCCGTCGACCTGATCCAGACGGTACGGGGGCTGGGCTACCTCGTCGATCCCGGCCATCCGCCGGCGCGGGTGTGAGGGCGCGGGTGTGAGCCCGGTGGCCGGCAGCCGCCCCGGCACGTTGCCGGCCGTGTTCATGCGCGGCGGCACCAGCAACGCGCTGATGCTGCGCCGCGCCGACGTGCCGGGCGATCTCGCCGCCTGGGCGCCGGTCTTCCTCTCGGCGATGGGCAGCCCTGACCCCTACGGCCGCCAGCTCGACGGCATGGGCGGGGGCGTCTCCTCCCTCTCGAAGATCTGCGTCGTCGCCCCCTCCGAGCGTCCGGACGCGGACCTCGACTACACCTTCGTCCAGGTGGCCGTGCGCGAGGGCCGGATCGACCTGTCGGGCAATTGCGGCAACATGCTCGCGGCGGTGGGCCCGTTCGGGATCGACGCGGGGCTGGTGAGCGCCGCCGACGGCCCGGTTCGCCTGCGGATCCACAACACCAACACGGGCAAGCTGATCGAGGCGTCCTTCGCGGTCCGCGACGGCCGGACCGTCTACGCGGGCGACCTCGCGATCCCCGGGGTCGCCGGCACCGGCGCGCCGATCCGCCTCGATTTCCGCGATCCGGGCGGCGCCACCACCGGGCGCCTGCTCCCCACCGGCCGCACCCGCGACCGCCTCGACGTGCCGGGCCTCGGGGCGGTGGAGGTCTCGCTGGTGGACGCGGCCAACGCCTGCGCCTTCGTGCGCGCCGCCGATCTCGGGCTCGCCGGCACCGAGCCGTCCGCCGCCCTGGAGGCGGTGCCCGGCCTGCTCGACCGGCTCGCCCGCATCCGCGTCGCTGCCTCCGTGGCGATGGGGATCGCCCGGGACCCGGCGGAGGCGGCCGGCATCGCCCACGTGCCGTTCATCGGTCTCGTCGCGCCCCCGCGCGACGCCGCCACCCTCTCCGGCGCGCCGGTGCGGGCGGACGCGGTCGACCTGACGGCGCGGGTGATCTCGAACGGCCTGCCCCATCAGGCCCTTCCCCTCACCGCCACCCTCTGCCTCGCGGTGGCCGCCCGGCTGGAGGGAAGCCTCGTCCACGAGGCCGTCCGCACGACAGCGGCCGCCCGCACCACCGAGGACGCCCTGCGGGTCGGCATGCCCTCCGGGATCCTCACCGCGGACGCCGCCGTGACCCGCGGCCCGGACGGCTGGCGGGCGACGCGCGGCGCGTTCTTCCGCACCGCCCGTCCTCTGATGCGGGGCGAGGTTTTCTACGACGTGCCGCCTCCGGGCTGAGCGCGACCGCGGCGTTCGCCGCTGTACGAGAGACATGGGCGGAACTCTTCGAGGTCCGTCAGGTCTCGATGTCGGTTTGTGAGAAGTCATCTTCCTTGAACAGGAGCGGGACACCGTTCCTGCGTGCTCCGGCGTAAGCGAAGCAGTCGCCCATGTTGAGGCGCGCCGGGTGCCCCTGGCCTTTGCCGAAGTGGGCGAATGCCTCGAGCGCGAGATCCGCGTCCTCGACTTCGATGGGCATGACGCGGATATGAGCCTCGGCGAGGAGCGCCTTGATGTCGGCCCGGGCGGCTGCGATGCCGCCGCGCCTTTCCCTCGCCACTGCCAGGACGGCCTCGTAGAACGCGATCGGCGAGGTGATCGGATCGGGGCCCATTCGAGCCGATCCGCCAGGGCACGCGCGTCCGGCTCGCCCAGCGCGAGCGCGACGAGGGCGGACGCATCGACGAACATCACTCGTCGCTGAGACTGTCGTAGAAGGCCTTGTCGGCCGTGTGGCCCGTCGCGGGCCGCGCGGCGACCCGCTCGTGAAGCGGTTTCAGGCGCTCCCACAGGCCCGGAGGCGCTGCGTCCCGATCGAGCTCGTTGCGCACGGCGAGCTTGATCGCCTCTGTCGGCGGGATACCCTTGCGCGCGGCCAGCGTGCGGACGAGACGGTCGGTCTCCGCGTCGCGGATGTGCAGCGCCATTCCGGTCGGTCCCACGGATGTTGATGGACTCTCCCGACAGTCTACACGAACGGCGAATTGCCGTCAGGCGCCGTCGAGGGGCCGGCGGACCGTGAGCCCCATCCTCGACCTCATCTCCCTGCGCCGCGGCTCGATCGCGGTGCGGCTGGCCGTCTCGGCCTTCCTGTCGAGCTCGGCGATCCTGCTGATCGCCGCCTGGATCCTCACCACCCTCTACCGCGAGAACACCGAGCGGGCCTTCGACAGCCGGCTGCTGGTGTTCACCAACAACCTCGCCACCGACCTCGTCACCCCGAACGACCCCGAGAGCCGCACCTTCTCGCTCGGCGACCCGCGCTTCGACCTGCCCCTGTCCGGCTGGTACTGGCAGGTCAGCAAGCCGGACGCCAAGCCCCGGGACATCCGCACCTCGCGCTCGCTGGTCGGCGTGCCCCTGCCGCCGGCCACCGACTCGGACGGGAAGGTCGGGATCGGGCAGATCCGCCAGGGCTACGGCCGGGGCCAGGACGGGCGCCTGCTGCGGATCATGGAGCGCGACGTCGATCTCGGCGAGGAGGGCCGCTACACGGTCCGCGTCGCCGGCCCGGCCGACGAGATCGTCAACGACGTCGACCGCTTCCGCAACGCCCTCTACCTGACCTTCGCGCTGCTCGGGGCCTCGCTGGCGCTCACCACCCTGCTTCAGATCCGCTTCGGCCTCGCGCCCCTGAAGAAGATGCGCGCGGCGCTGGGCGCCGTGCGCCGCGGCGAGGCCGACCACATCACCGGCACCTACCCGCGCGACATCGCACCCCTCACCGGAGAGGTGAACCTCCTGATCGACACCAACCGCGAGATCCTGGAGCGGGCCCGCACCCAGGTCGGCAACCTCGCGCACGCGCTGAAGACGCCCCTGTCGATCATCGTCAACGAGGTCGGGAGCGCCGACGCGCCGGAGGATCTCTCCAACAAGATCCGCGAGCAGGCGGCGGTGATGCGCGACCAGGTGAACTACCATCTCGACCGGGCGCGCGCCGCGGCGCTGGCCGGCACCCTCGGCACCTCGACCGAGATCGAGCCGGCGCTCGCCGGCCTCGTGCGCACCTTCGGGAAGATCTACCGGGACAAGGACATCGCCTACGAGGTCCACGTGCCGGCCGGCCTGCGCTTCCGCGGCGAGCGCCAGGACTTCGAGGAGATGGTCGGCAACCTCGTCGACAACGCCTCGAAATGGGCGCACGGCCGCGTGGCCATCCGCGCCGAGGCGGTGGCCACGGGCGATTATCCACACCTCGTCGTCGCCATCGAGGATGACGGGCCGGGCCTGCCCGCCGACGCCCGCGCCGCCGCCCTGGCGCGGGGCCGCCGCCTCGACGAGTCGAAGCCGGGCTCCGGCCTCGGCCTGTCGATCGTGGCCGACCTCGCCGCCCTCTATCGCGGGCGCTTCAGCCTGGAGCAGGCGGCGCTCGGCGGCCTGCGCGCGGTGCTGGAGGTGCCGGGCGACGCGCCGGCCGGCGCCCCGGGGCACTGAGCGCGTCCGGAGGTGAGCGCGCCTGGGGGTGAGCGCGCCTGGGGGTGAGCGCGCCCGGGGGCGGGCCGCGGTGCCGCACTTGTCTTCGCGGGACAGTTGCGTGACACCCTCCCGGCGAGCGGGGGCGTGCCGGGGACGGGCGCGGACCCCGCGCGCGGATGCGGGCCGGTCCGGCCCGTCGGCGAAGGTTCGATGACGGCGATCTGGTTCATCCTGGCGGGCATGACCGCCGCGGCCGTGCTCGGCCTGCTCTGGCCGATGTCGCGCCGCACCGCCCCCGCCTCGGAGCGGGCGGGGGAGGGCGTCGGCACCGAGACCGCCTTCTACGAGGATCAGATCGCCGAGATCGCGCGCGACCAGGAGCGCGGGCTGATCGCCCCCGCGGAGGCCGAGGCCGCCCGGGCCGAGGCGGGCCGCCGCCTGCTGCGCGCGAGCCGCGAGGCCGGGGGGGAGGGCGGCGACGCGCCGCTGGCCGAGCCGTCGCTGCGCCGCCGCCGGGCCGCCTCGGCCTTCGCGCTGTCCACCATCCCCCTGATCGCGCTGATCGCCTACGGCCTCTACGGCTCGCCGGAGCTGCCCGCCCAGACCGAGGCCGACCGGCAGGCGGCCCGCGGCGGCGCCGACGAGCTGGCGAAGGCGGTGGCCCAGATCGAGGCGCGGCTCGCCCGCGACCCCGACGACGCCCGCGGCTGGCAGGTGCTCGCCCCGGTCTACATGCGCACCGGCCGGTTCGACGACGCGGCGCGCGCCTACGCCCGGGTCGCGAAGCTGAAGGGCGAGACGGCCGAGACGCTGTCCGACTGGGGCGAGGCCCTGACGGCGGCCGAGAACGGGACCGTGCCGCCGCAGGCAAGGGCGCTGTTCGAGCGGGCGCTGGTGGCGGACCCGCACGCCCCCAAGGCCCGGTTCTACATCGCCCGCGCCGCCGAGCAGGCGGGCGACACCGCCGAGGCGATCCGCCAGCTCACCGCCCTGAACGACGCGAGCCCGGCCGGCGCGCCCTGGCTGGAGACCGTCCGCCAGACGCTCGCCCGCCTGAAGGGCGAGCCCGCGCCGCCGCCCGCGGAGCCCCCCTCCGAGTCCTCCGAGGCGCCCTCCGCCCCCCTGAAAAAAATCCCGGCGGAGCAGCAGGCCCAGATCCGCGGCATGGTCGACGGGCTCGACGCACGCCTCAAGGCGGGGGGCGGCACGCCGGACGAGTGGCTGCGCCTCGCCCGCTCCCGCGCCGTGCTCGGCGAGCGCGACCGGGCGGCGGCCGCCGTCGCCCGCGCCCGGGTGGCGCTGGCCGGCGACCCCGGCGGCCTCGCGCGGGTCGAGGCCGGCGCGCGCGAACTCGGCCTCGACCCGGATCGGCCGCAGGCGCCGGCCGCGGCGGAGGCCCGTCCCGACGCGGACGCGGTGCGTGCCCTGCCGCCGGCCGAGCAGCAGGCCGCCATCCGCGGCATGGTCGAGGGGCTCGACCGCCGGCTCGCCGCCAAGGGCGGCACGGCCGACGAGTGGCTCCGCCTCGTGCGCGCCTACAGCGTCCTCGGACAGCGGGACCAGGCGGCCAAGGCCCTCGACCGCGCCCGCATGGCGCTGGCCGCCGACCCCGAGGCGGTCGGCCGCCTCGACGGCCTGGGGCGGGAACTCGGCCTGCCCGACCCTGCCGCCAAGGGTCGTCCCTGACGCCAAAGGTCGCCCCTGGCGCTTGGTCCGGCCCCGCGGCCTTGACCCGGGCCCCGCCGCGTCCGACACCCGTCCCAGGTTAGAACGAGAACGGTTCACCTCCGCGGCCCGCGCCCCGGAGGTCGGGGGACGGAAGTCGTGACGCGCAAGAGCCGCCGCCTCATCCTGATCGCCGCCTGCGGCAGCGTCCTCGCGCTGGCGGTCGGGCTGATCCTGTTCGCGATGAGCGGCTCGATCGTGTTCTTCCGCTCCCCCACCGACATCGCCGCGCAGGGCATCGCGCCGGGCACCCGGCTGCGGCTCGGCGGCCTCGTCAAGGACGGCTCGCTGAAGCGCGGCGCCGGGGAGACGGTCGAGTTCGCCGTCACGGACACCAACGCCACGGTCGCGGTGCAGTACCGGGGCCTGCTGCCCGACCTGTTCCGCGAGGGCCAGGGCGTGGTGGCCGAGGGCGTGCTGGAGCCGGGCGGCCTGTTCCGCGCCGACACCGTGCTCGCCAAGCACGACGAATCGTACATGCCCCGCGAGGTCGCCGACGCGCTCAAGGCGCAGGGACGGTGGCAGGAGGGCAAGGAGGCGGCCAAGGGGACCGGCAAGGAGGCTGCGACGGCCTCGGCCGGCGGCACCCTCGGGCCGCGCAGCGAGCGGTGAGGCGCGCTCCGTGATCGTCGAGACCGGACATTTCGCGCTGGCGCTGGCGCTGGCCCTCTCCCTCGTCCAGGCGGTGATGCCGGTCTGGGCGGCCCGCTCGGGCGACCCGGCGCTCCGCCAGACCGCGGGGCAGGCGGCGCTCGGCGCGTTCGCCTGCGTGCTGTTCGCGTTCGCCGCGCTCACCTACGCGCACGCCACCTCCGACTTCTCGGTCCAGAACGTCGTCGAGAACTCGCACACCCAGAAGCCGCTGATCTACAAGCTCTCCGGCGTCTGGGGGAACCACGAGGGCTCGATGCTCCTCTGGGTGCTGATCCTCACCCTGTTCGGCGCCTGCGTCGCGGCCGCGCGCAACTCGGTGCCGCCCAAGCTCCGGGCCAACACGCTGGGGGTGCAGGGGCTGATCACCTTCGTGTTCGTGCTGTTCATCGTCACGGCTTCGAACCCGTTCACCCGGGTGATCCCGGCGCCGCTGGAGGGCAACGACCTCAACCCGCTGCTCCAGGATCCCGGCCTCGCGATCCACCCGCCGCTGCTCTACGTCGGCTATGTCGGCTTCTCGATCAGCTTCGCCTTCGCCGTGGCCGCGCTGATCGACGGGCGCATCGACGCGGTCTGGGCGCGGGCGGTGCGGCCCTGGACGCTCACCGCCTGGGTGTTCCTGACGCTCGGCATCGCGATGGGCTCGTACTGGGCCTACTACGAGCTCGGCTGGGGCGGCTGGTGGTTCTGGGACCCGGTCGAGAACGCCTCGCTGATGCCCTGGATCGCCGGCACGGCGCTCCTGCACTCCACGGTGGTGATGGAGAAGCGCGACGCCCTGAAGGTGTGGACGGTCCTGCTCGCCATCCTCACCTTCTCGCTCTCGCTCGTCGGCACCTTCCTCGTGCGCTCCGGGGTGATCACCTCGGTGCACTCCTTCGCCACCGACCCGACCCGCGGCGTCTTCATCCTCGCGATCCTCGTGCTGTTCATCGGCGGCTCGCTCACCCTGTTCGCGTGGCGCGCGCCGCTCCTGCGCCAGGGCGGCCTGTTCGCGCCGATCTCGCGGGAGGGCGCGCTGGTCCTCAACAACCTGTTCCTGGTGGCCGCCTGCGCCACGGTGTTCGTCGGCACGCTCTACCCGCTGCTCCTGGAGATGCTGACGGGGGAGAAGATCACGGTCGGGCCGCCCTTCTTCAACGCGACCTTCGTGCCGCTCGCGATCCCGCTGCTGCTGATCGTGCCGTTCGGGCAGGCGCTCGCCTGGAAGCGCGGCGACGTGCTGGCCGCCTCCCAGCGCCTGTTCTTCGCGCTGGCCGTCGCGCTGGCCGCGGGGTTCGCGACCCTGGCGTTCGCCTGGGGCGGCCCGGTGATGGCCCCGGTCGGGGTCGGGCTGGGCGCCTACCTGCTGATCGGGTCCGCCCTGGAGATCTACCACCGGGCCCGCGGCTACGGCGCGAGCCGGACGCGGGTGCCGGGCCAGATCGCCCGCCGGGCGCTCGGCCTGCCGCGCTCGGCCTGGGGCACCGCCCTGGCCCATGCCGGCGTCGGCGTCGTGGTGATCGGCATCGCCGCGCAGGGCTGGGCCACGGAGGCCCTGGCGACCCTGAAGCCCGGCGAGACGCTGGCCACCGGCCCCTACGTCGCCACCCTCGACCGCCTCGCCCCCCGCACCGGCCCGAACTACGAGGAGGCCGCCGCCTTCCTCACCGTGCGCGAGCGCGACGGCGAAGGGGTCGGCCACATGGTCGGCCACGTCGAGACCGGCAAGCGCTTCTACCCGAGCCGCCGGATGACGGTGACGGAATCGGGCCTGCTCACGGTCGGCGCGAGCCAAGTCTACGCCAGCCTCGGCGAGATGGGCGCGGACGGCGGCGTCGGCCTGCGGCTGTACTACAAGCCCCTGGTGCTGCTGATCTGGCTCGGCGCCGTGGTGATGGCGGCGGGCGGCGCCCTCGCGCTCACCGACCGGCGCATGCGGGTCGGCGCCCCGGCCAAGGCCCGGGCGCGCCCGCTGCCGCAGGCCGCCGCGGTGCCGGCGGAATGAGGGCGGGTCTTTTCAGGAGCCCGGCGCCCGCCGCGGCCTTCCCTCCCCCCTCTGCGGGGGAGGGTGGCCCGGCCGTCAGGCCGGGTCGGGAGAGGGGAGCGCCGCGTCCGGAGAGGTCGCGCCGCGTGCCGCATCCGCTGCCGTCGCGCTGCCCCTCTCCCCCCCTGTTGCGCAGGGGACCCTCCCCCGCAGAGGGGGGAGGGGATGCGCAGCGTTCGTCGCGCCCTCGGCAACCCCGTCGCGCCGCTGTTCTCCGCCCCGCGCTCCTCGCCCTCGCCCTGCTCGCGGCGGCCGTCCCGGCCCGCGCCGTCCAGCCCAGCGAGGTCCTGAAGGACCCGGCGCTGGAGCACCGCGCCCGGGAGATCTCGGCGGAGCTGCGCTGCCTCGTCTGCCAGAACCAGTCGATCGACGATTCCGACGCGCCGCTGGCCAAGGACCTGCGCCTGATCGTGCGCGAGCGCCTGGAGAAGGGCGACAGCGACCGGGCGGTGCTCGACTACGTCGTCGCCCGCTACGGCGAGTTCGTGCTGCTGCGCCCGGTCTTCGCCCCGCACACCCTGCTGCTGTGGCTGACCCCGGCGCTGGCGGTGCTGCTCGGCGGGCTCGGGATCTGGCGGCTGGCCCGCCGCCGGGCGCCCGCGCCGGAGCGGCGCCTGTCGGCGGCCGAGGAGGCGGAGGTCGCGGCCCTCCTGCGGCGGGAGTAGACTCGCTCAGGCGTTGCGATTCGCTGGCGGCCTTCCACGGCACGAGTCTTGGATGCGGATCTCTGCTGCGGATCTCTGCTGCGGATCTTGGACGCGAGTCTCGGATCGCCACGCCTGGGCCGGCCGGGCCCCCGAAGCGGGCGGCGCCGTGCCGATGGAACACCGGAGGGGACGATGCATGCGGCCGCGCTCACCATCTCCAGCCGCAACTACTCCTCGTGGTCGCTGCGCGGCTGGCTGATCTGCCGCATGGCCGGGCTGGATTTCCGGACCGAGGTGCTGAGCGGCGACGACGCGAATTCCCGGGCCGAGCTGCTGCACCTGTCGCCGTCCTTCCTCGTGCCGCGCCTGCGCCACGGCGACATCGTGGTCTGGGACACGCTGGCGATCGCGGCCTACCTCAGCGAGACCTTCCCGGAGGCCGGCCTGCTGCCGCGGGACGTGGCCGAGCGCGCCCATTGCCACTCGATCTCCGGGGAGATGCACGCGGGCTTCGTCAACCTGCGCTCGGCCCTGCCGATGAACCTGAAAGCCTTCCATCCGGGCTTCCGGCTGTTCAACGGTGCCAGGGCCGATATCGAGCGCCTCGTCACGATCTTCGACGACTGCCTCGACCGCTACGATGGCCCGTTCCTGTTCGGCCCGACGCCCTGCCTCGCCGACGCGATGTACGCGCCCGTCTGCACCCGCTTCCGCACCTACGACGTGCGGCTGCCGCCCCGCGCCGCCGGCTACCGCGACACGATCCTGCACTGGCCGCTGATGGTCGAGTGGGCCGAGGCCGCGGCGGAGGAGCCGGAGGAGATCGAGGAACTCGACATGGAGTTCTGAGGGACGGCGCCTGTCGATGGCCGGCCTCGGGTCGCGCAACCCACGGTCCACGACAGTTCGGCGTTTGCGTCGGCCGATCCCGCCAACCCCCTCATCCTGAGGTGCCCCTTGCCTCAGCAAGGGGCCTCGAAGGAGCCCTCCAGCCGGCCGCGCGATCCCTGGAGGTCTCCTTCGAGGCCCGCTCTCGCGGGCACCTCAGGATGAGGGAGAGGGTCGGAAACGCCCCTCGGCTCGCCGCGTCGTGGACCGTGCGCGCACCCGCCGTGCCGGCTCTCGTTCCGTCCGACCGCAGGGGCCGCGGCCCAGGCAACCCGGAATTGCCGGTTCGCGCACGGCTCCCCTGAGACGCGAGTCTCGCGCTCCCAATCTTCACATGCATCGGCATTTTATCGCGAAGCACAAAGTTTTGCGGCGGTGCAGCATAATGCTTCGCCGTGCTTGCGGCGTGCACGCAACTCATTGACACGTATAGCTTTGCGAGGATCGCCTGATCGAGTATTACAGCTCGACAGAGATCCTTTGTCGGCCGACCGGACGGCGCGGTTGAAGCGCACCTGCATTTCTGTTCCTCTCAGAGCTTAGAAAAGGAACAGAGTGGGCAGGAAAAGATGCCGCGTCACGAGCCGCTGCGTCATGAGCCCTGGAGCGCCGACCGCGCCTCCGGGATCATCGCCGAGCACACCCATCTCGAAGGTGCGACGCTCCCGATCCTGCACGCCTTGCAGGAGACCTTCGGCTACGTCGATTCCGGCGCGGTGCCGCTGATCGCCGACGCGCTGAACCTGTCGCGCGCCGAGGTCCACGGCTGCATCACCTTCTATCACGACTTCCGCGCCGCGCCGGCCGGCCGCCACGAGGTCAAGCTGTGCCGGGCCGAGGCCTGCCAGGCGGTGGGCTCGGACGCCCTCCACCGCGAGATCCTCGGCCGCCTCGGCTGCGGCTGGCACGAGACCACCGCCGACGGCAGCGCCACGGTGGAGCCGGTCTACTGCCTCGGCCTGTGCGCCAACGGCCCGGCCGCGCTGATCGACGGCGAGCCGGTGGCCCATCTCACCGCCGACGCCCTGGACGCGGCTTTGGCCGAGACCAAGCGGGAGACCCGCCAGTGAGCGTCACGGTCTACATCCCCCGCGACGCCGTCGCGCTGGGGCTCGGCGCCAACAAGGTCGCGCGCGCCCTGTTCGCGGGTGCCGAGCGCCGCGGGCTCGACGTGCGCGTCGTCCGCACCGGCTCGCGCGGCCTGTTCTGGCTGGAGCCGATGGTCGAGGTCGCCACCCGAGAGGGACGGATCGCCTACGGACCGGTGACGCTCGCGGACGTGGACGCGCTCCTCGATGCCGGCCTGACGACCGGCGGCGACCATCCGCTGCGCCTCGGCGATCCGGAAAAGATCCCGTTCCTCGCGCGGCAGCAGCGGCTGACCTTCCACCGCTGCGGGGTGATCGATCCCGTCTCGGTCGACGATTGCCGGGCGCATGGCGGCTACCGCGGCCTGGAGGCCGCGCTGAAGAAAGATGCCGAGGGCATCGTGGCCGAGGTGCGCGAGTCCGGCCTGCGCGGCCGCGGCGGCGCCGGCTTCCCGGCCGGCATCAAGTGGAACACGGTGATGCTCGCCGAGGCGGGCCAGAAATACGTGGTCTGCAACGCCGACGAGGGCGATTCCGGCACCTTCGCCGACCGGATGATGATGGAGGGCGACCCCTTCAACCTCATCGAGGGCATGACCATCGCCGCCGTCGCGGTGGGTGCGACCCGCGGCTACATCTACCTGCGCTCCGAGTACCCGCAGGCCTTCGCCACGCTGAAGGAGGCGATCGCCAACGGCGTGAAGGCCGGCGTGCTCGGGCAGGACATCCTCGGCTCGGGGAAAAGCTTCCATCTGGAGGTCCGGCTCGGGGCCGGCGCCTACATCTGCGGCGAGGAGACCTCGCTGCTGGAGAGCCTGGAGGGCAAGCGCGGGATCGTCCGGGCGAAGCCCCCGATCCCGGCGCTCAAGGGCTTCCTGGGCAAGCCGACGCTGGTCAACAACGTGATGACCTTCACGGCCGTGCCCTGGATCCTGGAGCACGGCGCCAAGGCCTACGCCGATTACGGCATGGGCCGCTCGCTCGGCACCCTGCCGATCCAGCTCGCCGGCAACGTCCGCCACGGCGGCCTGATCGAGACCGCCTTCGGCATCACGCTGCGCGAGGTGATCGAGGAGTACGGCGGCGGCACCCGCTCCGGCCGTCCGGTCCGCGCCGTGCAGGTCGGCGGCCCGCTCGGCGCCTACTTCCCCGACCATCTCCTCGACACGCCGCTGGATTACGAGGCGATGGCGGCCAAGAAGGGTCTCGTCGGCCACGGCGGCGTCGTGGTGTTCGACGACACCGTCGACATGGCGGCCCAGGCCCGCTTCGCCTTCGAGTTCTGCGCCACCGAGTCCTGCGGCAAGTGCACCCCCTGCCGCATCGGCGCGACACGCGGCGTCGAGACGATGGACAAGGTGATCGCCGGTATCCGGCCGGAGGCGAACCTCAAGGTCGTCGAGGATCTCTGCGAGGTCATGACCGACGGGTCGCTCTGCGCGATGGGCGGGCTCACGCCCATGCCCGTGATGAGCGCGATCACCCATTTCCCCGAGGATTTCCGCCGCGCGGGCTCGCTGCCCGCAGCGGCCGAGTGAGGAGGCTCCCGTGGCCCTCATCAAAGAGATCGACTACGGCACGCCGATCCGCGTGTCCGAGCAGACCGTCACCCTGACGATCGACGGCATGGAGATCACGGTCCCGGCCGGCACCTCGGTGATGGCCGCGGCGATGACCGCGGGCACCAAGATCCCAAAGCTCTGCGCCACCGACAGCCTGGAGCCGTTCGGCTCCTGCCGGCTCTGCCTCGTGGAGATCGAGGGCCGCCGCGGCACTCCGGCCTCGTGCACGACGCCGGCCGAGAACGGCATGGTGGTGCGCACGCAGACCGACAAGCTCGCGCGCCTGCGCAAGGGGGTGATGGAGCTGTACATCTCCGACCACCCGCTCGACTGCCTGACCTGCGCCGCCAACGGCGACTGTGAGTTGCAGACCCAGGCGGGCGCGGTCGGCCTGCGCGAGGTGCGCTACGGCTACGATGGCGACAACCACGTCCAGCCGACCTCGGACAAATACCTGCCGAAGGACGAGTCGAACCCGTACTTCACCTACGACCCGTCGAAGTGCATCGTCTGCAATCGCTGCGTGCGGGCCTGCGAGGAGGTGCAGGGCACCTTCGCGCTGACGATCAGTGGCCGCGGCTTCGATTCCCGCGTCGCGGCGGGGCCGACCGACTTCATGCAGTCCGAGTGCGTCTCGTGCGGCGCCTGCGTGCAGGCCTGCCCGACCGCCACGCTCCAGGAGAAGTCGATCCACCAGTTCGGCCAGCCCGAGCACGCGGAGGTGACGACCTGCGCCTATTGCGGAGTCGGCTGCGCGTTCAAGGCCGAGATGCAGGGGACCCGCGTGGTGCGCATGGTGCCCTACAAGGGCGGCAAGGCGAACGAGGGCCATTCCTGCGTGAAGGGCCGGTTCGCCTACGGCTACGCCACCCACACTGACCGCATCACCAAGCCGATGATCCGCGAGAAGATCACCGATCCGTGGCGCGAGGTTTCCTGGGACGAAGCCATCGCGCATGCGGCCAGCGAGTTCAAGCGCATCCAGGCGACGTACGGAAAAGACTCGGTCGGCGGCATCACCTCGTCGCGCTGCACCAACGAGGAGGCCTACCTCGTCCAGAAGCTGGTGCGCGCGGCCTTCGGCAACAACAACGTCGACACCTGCGCCCGCGTCTGCCACTCGCCGACCGGCTACGGCCTGATGTCGACGCTCGGCACCTCGGCGGGCACGCAGGACTTCAAGTCGGTCGAGCAGTCCGACGTGATCCTCGTCATCGGCGCCAACCCGACCGACGGCCACCCGGTGTTCGGCTCGCGGATGAAGAAGCGCCTGCGCCAGGGCGCCAAGCTGATCGTCGCCGATCCGCGCAAGATCGACCTCGTGAAGTCGCCCCACATCAAGGCCGACTACCACCTGCCGCTGAAGCCCGGCTCCAACGTCGCCTTCCTCAATTCGATGGCGCACGTCATCGTCACCGAGGGGCTGGTCGACGAGGCCTACATCCGCGCGCGCTGCGACCTCGACGCGTTCGAGTCCTGGGCGCGGTTCGTCGCCGAGGAGCGGCACTCCCCCGAGAGCCAGGAGCCGTTCACCGGCCTGAACCCGGCGGACGTGCGCGCCGCCGCCCGCCTCTACGCCACCGGCGGGGCCGCGGGGATCTACTACGGCCTCGGCGTCACCGAGCACAGCCAGGGCTCGACCACGGTGATGGGGCTCGCCAACATCGCCATGGCCACCGGCAACATCGGCAAGCTCGGCGCGGGCGTGAACCCGCTGCGCGGCCAGAACAACGTGCAGGGCTCCTGCGACATGGGCTCGTTCCCGCACGAGCTCACCGGCTACCGCCACGTCTCCGACGACGCCACCCGCGAGAGCTTCGAGGCCCTGTGGGGCGCCAAGCTCGACAACGCGCCGGGCCTGCGCATCACCAACATGCTCGACGAGGCGGTCGATGGCGCCTTCAAGGGCCTGTACATCCAGGGCGAGGACATCGCCCAGTCCGACCCCGACACGCACCACGTCACCTCGGGCCTCAAGGCGATGGAGTGCATCGTCATCCAGGACCTGTTCCTGAACGAGACCGCCAAGTACGCCCACGTCTTCCTGCCCGGCGCCTCGTTCCTGGAGAAGGACGGCACCTTCACCAACGCCGAGCGCCGCATCAGCCGCGTGCGCAAGGTGATGCCGCCGATGGGCGGCTACGGCGACTGGGAGGGCACGGTGCTGCTCTCGAACGCGCTCGGCTACCCGATGCACTACACGCACCCGTCCGAGATCATGGACGAGATCGCCTCGCTCACCCCGAGCTTCACCGGCGTCTCCTTCGCCAAGCTCGACGAGCTGGGCTCGGTGCAGTGGCCCTGCAACGAGAAGGCGCCGCTCGGCACGCCGATGATGCACGTCGACCGCTTCGTGCGCGGGCTCGGCCGGTTCATGATCACCGAGTTCGTGGCCACCGAGGAGCGCACCGGCCCGAAGTTCCCGCTGGTCCTCACCACCGGCCGGATCCTGTCCCAGTACAATGTCGGCGCGCAGACCCGGCGCACCCACAATTCGCGCTGGCACGAGGAGGACGTGCTGGAGATCCACCCCTTCGACGCGGAGCTGCGCGGCATCGTCGACGGCGATCTGGTCTCGCTGGAGAGCCGGTCCGGCGACATCGCCCTGAAGGCCCGGGTCTCGGAGCGGATGCAGCCGGGGGTGGTCTACACCACCTTCCACCACGCCAAGACGGGGGCCAACGTCATCACCACCGACTACTCGGACTGGGCGACCAACTGCCCCGAGTACAAGGTGACGGCGGTGCAGGTGCGGCGCACCAACCGGCCCTCGGACTGGCAGGCGAAGTTCTACGAGGAGGACTTCTCCCTGACGCGCATCGCGCAGGCCCTGGACGCGGCGGAGTAGGCATGAGCGCCGCGACCCAGGAGGACAAGCTCCTCCGCATGGCCAACCAGATCGCCGCCTTCTTCCGGTCCTACCCGGAGGAGGAGGCGGTGGCGGGCATCCACAAGCACATCACCGCCTTCTGGACCCCGCGGATGGTCTCCAAGCTGGAGGCGGCGCTGCCCGGCTTCGGCGAGCGGGCCGACATCCTCGTGCGCCGGGCGATGACCGGGCCGGAGCCCGCGGGCGAGGGGCCGGTGCGGCCGGCGACCCGCGATCCGCAGAAGCTCGGCGAGGGTGCGAGCGACGCGGGTTAGACCGGTTCGCAGTTCCGTTGCGACACAGGACACGACGCCGCCGGTCGAGGGGCATTTCCGACCCTGTCCCTCATCCTGAGGTGCCCGCGAGAGCGGGCCTCGGAGGAGGCCTCCAGGGATCGCGCGGCTGGCTGGAGGGCTCCTTCGAGGCCTCCGCTACGCTCCGGCACCTCAGGATGAGGGGAGTTGGTGGGATCGGCCGACGCAAACTCCGAACTGTCGTGGGCTGTGCCGTTGCAAACGCGAGTTGCTGCAACTCATTGTTGTGGCGCATGTTTTTCGCCCGGACCGGTCCCTCGCAACCGTAACGCGCGCCGGGCACAAAAACTTCGCGCGGACGGGATGAAAAATCATCCACAAGCGTGGCAGGTGCTGGCCAGGAGACTGCATACACTTTAAGCATCCCGACGCCGGCCCGCGGAACGAGGCCGCACTCGGGAGGACGGTCCATGAGTCTGGGGCTGACGGGCGCGGTCGCGCCCGGGGGCGCGCACCCGCTGTTGTCGCGCGAACGCATCGTGGCCAAGCCCGGCTTCAACCGCTGGCTGGTTCCGCCAGCGGCACTGGCGATCCACCTCTGCATCGGCATGGCCTACGGCTTCTCCGTGTTCTGGCTGCCGCTGTCGCGCTCGCTCGGTATCACCGCCTCCAAGACCTGCCCCGACCTGACCCTGCTCTCGGCCCTCGTGACGACCACCTGCGACTGGCGCGTGGCCGACCTCGGCTGGATGTACACCCTGTTCTTCGTCTTCCTCGGCGCCGCAGCCGCGGTGTTCGGCGGCTGGCTGGAGCGGGCGGGACCGCGCAAGGCCGGCATCGCGGCGGCCCTCTGCTGGTGCGGCGGCATGGCGATCTCGGCGGTGGGCATCCTCACCCACCAGCTCTGGATGATGTGGCTCGGCTCCGGCGTGATCGGCGGCATCGGGCTGGGCCTCGGCTACATCTCCCCCGTCTCGACCCTGATCAAGTGGTTCCCGGACCGGCGCGGCATGGCCACCGGCATGGCGATCATGGGCTTCGGCGGCGGCGCGCTGATCGGCTCGCCCTTGGCCGCGATCCTGATGGACAGCTTCAAGACGCCCACCTCGGTCGGCGTCTGGCAGACCTTCCTGGTGATGGCCGCGGGCTACTT
Source organism: Methylobacterium amylolyticum (assembly GCF_030700245.1). GTDB lineage: Bacteria > Pseudomonadota > Alphaproteobacteria > Rhizobiales > Beijerinckiaceae > Methylobacterium. Next base: position 57,194 of record NZ_JAUYZI010000002.1, on the reverse strand, counting down.
CGTGTTCATGATGGCGGGCGCGCTCGGCTACCGCGTGCCGCCGGCCGGCTGGAAGCCGGAGGGCTGGACGCCGCCTGCATCCAACAAGGCCGGCATGATCACGCACCGCCACGTCCACCTCAAGGATGCGCACAAGACGGCGCAGTTCTGGCTGATCTGGGCGGCCCTGTGCCTCAACGTCTCGGCCGGCATCGGCGTCATCGGGATCGCCTCGCCGATGCTGCAGGAGATCTTCGGCGGCAAGCTCGTGGGCGCGCCGGGGGTCGGCTTCGCCGCTCTGGATGCGGGCCAGAAGGCCCAGGTCGCCGCCATCGCGGCGGGCTTCGTCGGCCTGCTGTCGCTGTTCAACATCGGCGGCCGCTTCTTCTGGGCCTCCCTCTCGGACAAGCTCGGGCGCAAGACCACCTACTCGGTCTTCTTCCTGCTCGGCATCGCCCTCTATGCCGCCGCGCCCTCCTTCGCGGCGGCCGGCGCGCAGAGCCTGTTCGTGCTGTCCTTCTGCATCATCCTCTCGATGTATGGCGGCGGCTTCGCCACGGTGCCGGCGTACTTGGCCGACATCTTCGGCACGCAGTTCGTCGGCGCCATCCACGGCCGGCTGCTCACCGCCTGGTCGACCGCCGGCATCGTCGGCCCGGTGGTGGTGAACTACATCCGCCAGGCGCAGGTCGACGCCGGGGTGAGCGGATCGCAGCTCTACGACAGGACCATGTACATCCTGGCCGGCATGCTGGCGCTGGGCTTCGTGGCCAACCTCCTGGTCCGGCCCCTGAAGGAGCGCTGGTTCATGAAGGAGGCGGACGTCGCCGCCCTCGAGGCCAAGGGCGCGGCGGTGGCCGGCGCACCCTCGGGCTCCTTCGGCATCGGACGCGGCGGCCTGACCCCGATGGCGCTAGCGGCCTGGGCCGTCGTCGGCATCCCGATCGCCTGGGGCGTGTGGAACACCCTGAGCAAGGCGCTCATCATCTTCCGCTGAGCCTCATCGGGGACGGTGTCGTGCCTCCAGGGCTCCGAACTCGGCTTAACGGGACACAGCCGCAGCGTGTCTGTCGCCGGTTCTGACACGCACGCCGTTATACCGGGGCGCCGGAGGCGAGCCCGGGATCCAGACACGCCGACGACAGCCATGCCCGGCACGCCAAGCCCGGCACGCCCTGTGGTTCTGGATTGCCCGCCTCCGGCGTGCCCCTTCGGGGCCGGGCTCCGCTGCGCGGCCCCGGAATGACGGTGGTGGTGGATCGCAGCCGAAGTGGCCCGGCGATAAGCCGAGTTCGGAACCCTGGTCGTGCCGCGCGGGCCGTTGAGGCCGCGGCCACTCCCCTCTACCCTCCGGGCTGCCGCGCATCCCTGCACCGGCGTCCCGGATAGCACCGTGATCGACAAGCTGGACTTCCTGCTCGCCCTGTCCCGCGAGCAGCATTTCGGCCACGCCGCCGAGGCCTGCGGCGTCACCCAGCAGACCCTCTCGGCCGGGGTGAAGCAGCTCGAGAACCGCTTCGGCGTGCAGCTCGTCCAGCGCGGCTCGCGCTTCCAGGGCTTCACCCCCGAGGGCGAACGGGTGCTGGAATGGGCCCGGCGGATCGTCGCCGACGCCCGGGCGATGCACGAGGAGGTGACGGGCCTGCGCCGCGGGCTGACCGGGCACCTGCGCATCGCCGCGATCCCCACCGCCCTGCCGATGGTGGTGCGGCTCACCACCCCCTACCGCGAGCGCCACCCGGATGTGCGGCTCGCCGTCGAATCCGCCGCCTCCACCGACATCTTCTCGCTGATCGAGAACCTGGAGGCCGATGCCGGCCTGACCTACCTCGACAATGAGCCGCTCGGGCGGGTCATCACCGTGCCGCTCTACCGGGAGCGCTACCGCTTCGTCACCGCGGCCGGCGGCCCCTTCGAGGGCCGGGACGCGGTGACCTGGTCGGAGATCGGCCGGGTGCCGCTCTGCCTGCTCACCCCCAACATGCAGAACCGGCGCATCATCGACCAGCAGATCCGCGCCGCCGGGGGCGAGCCCGCCGCGACGCTCGAATCGAACTCGATGATCGTGCTGATGACCCACGTGCGGACGCTGCGCTGGTCGTCGGTGATGCCGGAGATCCTCGTGGACGCGCTCGGGCCGATGGAGGGCCTGCGGGCGCTGCCGATCACCGGCCCGGACCTGGAGCACGCGATCGGCCTCGTGGCGCCGCGCCGTGAGCCCTCGACGCCGATGGTCACCGCCCTCGTCGCCACCGCCCGGGCGCTGGCCCGCACGCTGGGCGGCGCGGAGGCCGATCCGCCGGCGCGGTAGGGGCACGCGTCCCCGCCGAGAGCGCGCTCCGCCGAGGTGGACACCGGCTCGGCGCGAGAGCGCGCGTCAGAACAACGGCTTGGAGCCGTACACGATGGCAACGCGCACGGTACACGACAGATTGGAGTTTACGTCGGCCGATCCTACCAATCCCCTCATCCTGAGGCGCCGGAGCGAAGCGGAGGCCTCGAAGGAGCCCTCCAGCCAGCCGCGCGATCCCTGGAGGTCTCCTTCGAGGCCCGCTCTCGCGGGCACCTCAGGATGAGGTGGAGGGTCGGAAACGCCCCTCGGCCCGCCGCGTCGTGTACCGTGTGCAGGGCGATCGGGAACGGCTCCGGCGGAGCCGCGACGCGCCCGAAACGCGACGGGGCGGCCTTCCGGCCGCCCCGCGCCGCCGGATCGAGGGCCCGGCGCTCAGTACTTGGCGATCACCGGGCGCGGCGCCGGAGCGACGATCGCCGGCTCGAAGATGAAGCGGTAGTTCACGCCGATCTTCACGATGTCGCCCGTGTTCTGGGTCGTCACGAAGGCTTGGTTGGCCACCGAGCCGAAGTTGGCGTAGCGCTTCCGGTCGAGCTCGTAGTGCATGTACTCGGCCTTGGCGCTCCAGTTCTTGGTCAGCGCGAACTCGAAGCCCGCGCCCACGGTCCAGCCGGTCTCGAACGCGCGGACCAGGGAGTTCGGGAACTGGTTCGGCAGCAGGAAGAGCGACTGCCGGTTGAAGTTGTTCTGCTGCCCGTCGGTCGTGTCGGCGAACACCGCGCCGCCCTTGGCGTAGACGAGGGTCCGCTCGAAGGCGTAGCCGACGCGGCCGGTGGCCATGTAGATGTCATCGACGCTGGTCCGGCAGGAGTAGATGTAGCCGCCGCCGTCGGCCGCGCAGCCGCGGCCGCCCCGGGCGTTGGTCCAGCCGGCATCGCCCGCGACGCCGACGACGATGTTGCCGAACTGGTAGTCGGCGCCGACCTGGCCGCCCGCGTAGACGCCGGCGGCGTGCGGGTTGGCGGTGTCGAAGGTGTTGATGAACACCGTCGACTGCCGCTGGCGGGTCTGGCTCCACAGGGCGCCCACCGAGCCGCCGACGCTGAAGCCGCTCCAGACCACCGGGCCGTCGAGCGCCGCCAGCACCGGGCTCTCGCCCTTGGTGATCAGCGCGCGGGCCACCGTCTCGGGGGTGAACTGGTAGCGCACGCCGCCGCTGATGCCCCAGCCGTCGACGCGGTCGCCGGTCCGGTAGTCGCCGCGCACGTAGCCGAGCCAGCCGGTGTTCAGGATCTGGCCGGCGAGGCCGAGCGAGAACTGCCCGTAGGTGCCGATGCGGTAGGTGTTCAGCCGCGCCCGCGAGTCGAACAGCGAGAAGATGCTGCCGATCCCCGAACCGTAGACCGCGGTGCCGACGCTGCCGAAGGCCGTGGCGATGTCGGTCCGCACCGGGCCGCCGAACTCGCTGATGACGCTCGCCGTGAAGAACGGCTGCAGCGCGTAGCCGTCGACGATGAAGTTCCGGCCGAGCCGCACGCTGGCGCGGCCGAGGATGCTGTCGAAGTCCCGGATCTTGACGTTGGCGGGCAGGGCGAACGACGGGTTGTTGGCAACGAAGATCGGGCCGCCGGTCTGGAGCGCGTCGACCTTCACCTCCGCGTAGACCGCGCCGGCGGACGGCTCGACGAACCAGCCGTCGGTCAGCGGGATCTGGTAGCCGACGTTGCCGGTCAGGCTCAGGCTGCGCGCGTCGAGCCGCTGGTTGGTGAGGGTGTTGGTCGGGTCGTTCAGGTTGCCCTGGAAGAAGTCCCAGCGGATCTGTCCGTCGGCGAAGAAGCTGCCCTTGGTGATCGCGCCGTAGAGGCCGACGAACGGGGTCTGGAAGTCCGCGCGGAACGTGCCGTTCGAGCGCACCGAGGACTCGGTGTAGCCCATGGTGACGCCGCCGTGGATGTTGAACCCGTTGATGTTGAGCCGCGAGATGTCGGCGCCCGCCTGGAACCCGGCATAGTCCTGGAAGGTGCGGGTGTTGCACCGGCCGTTGGCGTTGTTCGAGAAGATCGACGGGTTCGCCGAGAACGAGCCCGGCGTCCGCGTGTCGAAGGTGCCGCCGATGCCGCGCGCCCAGACGCCGCCGCCCTGGAGGTCGGCGGCCGGGTTGCCCGGGGCGCCGATGAAGCCGGAGGTCTGCGTCAGGAAGGCGGTGTTCTGCGTCGTCAGGATCGACACGAGGGACTGCACGCCGGACACGGTCGAGGAGGTCGGCAGGCCGATCGCGGAGAAGTTCCCGCCGACGCCCGAACCGGTCGGGTCGGCGCACTGCGCGTGCGCGGCGGACGCCGCGAACACGGCCGCCAGCGCGGTGCCGCAGCGCAGGACGCGTCCGAACGACCGGCGCCGCTCCGGCCCGGACTGCATTCGCGCTTCGTCTCGCACCGCCATGACCGCTCTACCCCACCCCCCGCCGCGCGTCCTCTGTGCAAGGGTGTGCGCGGCGCCTGAATCGTCGGGCGCATACTGCCAAGATTGCGCCGGATGAGAAGTGGAGACTGGCCAAGCTGCGAAACTGACGGACGAATGTGGCCAGCGTGCCACATTTCGTGATCGCCGGCGTCGCGAAGACAGATCGTAGTCGTGTCGGGTCGTCTTGAAATACGCAAGGTCACGGCCAAGAAGAGCGGCGTGCTGCGGAGCTGTGCCGACACGGCACGACTGACAAAGCCGCGACTTGGTCGACGCGTCGCGCCGGGCCGCTGTCCCCGCAATTCCGGGGGCGGCGCCCGGACCGGCCGGGCGTCTCCACGGGCTCGCCGTGCGGGCGCGCCGGTCCCCGGCGTCCTGGATCCCCGGCGTTTCAGATCCCCGGCGTCCCAAATCCCCGGCGGTTCGGGCGCCGGGAGCGCCCCGGGGCCGTCAGCGGAGGGCGCCGTCCTGCGTGAGGGCGATGTGCATCAGCTCGGCGAGGCTGCCGGCGCCCAGCTTGAGCCGGATCGCCGAGGTCGCGCTGACCACGCTGCGGTAGTTCAGCGTCAGGATGCCGGCGATGTCGCTGTAGGAGCGGCCCTTGCCGAGCAGCGACAGGATCTGCAACTCCCGCGCGGTCAGGCGGGCCAGCGGCGAGCGGCGCGGGGTCAGGTCGAGGGTCGCGATGCCGGTGGCGATGGCGTGCGGCAGGTAGCTGCGTCCGGCCCGGACCGCGTCGAGCGCTTCGAGGAAGGCCGCCACGGACGAATCCTTGAGCACGAAGCCGAGGGCGCCGGATTCGAGCACGCGCGCCGCGATGACCGGATCGTCGTGCATGCTGAAGGCCAGGATGCGCGCGACCGGGTCGAGCGCCCGGATCCGGCGGATCAGGGACAGGCCGGACAGGCCGTCGGCCCCGAAGGACAGGTCGGTCACCACGAGACCCGGCCGGTGGCGGTGGAAGGTGCGGTAGCCCGAGACGATGTCGGCCGCCTCGTGGACGCGGGCGATGCCGGCCTCCTCGGCCAGCCGGCGGAAGCCCTGGAGGACGACCGGGTGGTCGTCCACGATCAGGAGTCCGTCGCGCAGGGCCGGCGGGGGCCGCGTCGCGCGCTCGGCCCTGTTGCCCGCGGCGATCATGGCGCCCCCGCCGCGCCCGGCGGCCGCGCGATGTGCGCCGCGAGCTCGGCCAGCGCCGCCGCGTGGTCGAGCCCGCGGTTGCGGGTGTTGAAGTAGTGCTGGCACATCTCGCCGTAGAGGCTCTTGTGGCGACCGCGCCGGGCCGCGACCCGGCCGAACCCGTCGATCAGCGCGCCGTAGCCCTCGCCCTTGCCGACCTCGGCGAGCATCTGGCCGAGCTGCACCGTTCGGTTGGCGATCATGCGCGGGTCCTCGATGAAGCCGTCCCGGGCGCCGGTCAGCGCCGCGCGGATCGCCCGCACCGGCTCGGCGTCGGCCGGGAGGGTATGCCCCGCCTCGCGGCCGGCGAGCCAGCGGGCCGGGTCGGTCCCGTCGGTCGGCGACAGCCACGCGGGCAGGTCGGCCTCGGCGGTGCGGGCCACCACGGCCTGATCGGCGCCGCGATCCTCCTCGCCCCGGTCGCAGGCGGCGAGCATGGGCAGCAGGGCGAGCGCCGGCAGGGTGAGCGCCGACAGGGCGAGACGCCTCACCGTCCCGCCTCCGCCGACGGTCCGCGCCGGGCGACGACGAGGCTGCGCGGCCCCTCGGCCACGGGGATGCGTCCGGTCTCGCGCAGGGTCGCGAGGTCGATCACCGACACGTCGTCCGAGAACCAGTTGGCGACGTAGGCCCGGTCGCCGAGGATCGCCACGCCCTCCGGGTACTGGCCGACAGGCACCGTCGCGGCGACCGCGAGGGCGCGGGCGTCGATCACCGTCACGCGGGCGGCGTGCTGGTCGGTGACGAGCACCCGGGCCCCGTCCGGCGTCACCGCCACGCCGTAGGGGCTCGCCCCCGCCGGCACGGTCGCCAGGACGCGTCCCGCCGCCGCGTCGATCACGGTCACGTCGTTGCTGCGCACGTTGGCGACGTAGAGGCGGCGCAGGGCCGGGTCGTAGGCCAGGGCGAACGGCCCCTCGCCGACCGGCAGGCCGCCGACCCGCGCCATCCGGGCGGTGTCGATCACCCCCACGGAGCGATCCTCGCGCTCGGCCACGTAGAGGCGGCCGTCCGCGCCGAGGGCGAGGTTGGCGGGATCGCGCCCGACGGCGGCCACGCCCTCGACCGCCCCGGTCGCCGACGACAGGCGCAGCACCCGGTTGCCGGACCAGTCGCCGACGTAGATCGCCCGCCCGTCCGGCTCGGCGGCGAGGCCGAAGGCTTGGCCGGAGAACGGCAGGCTGCGCGCCGCGCCGTCCGCCTCGATCACGGTGACCGCGTGTCCGTCCGGGTGGCTGACGTAGAGCCGGCCGGCCGCATCGGTGGCGACCACGGCCGGAGAGGGCGCCACGGCGAGCGCCTCGGCGGCCGCGCCCGCCTCGACCCGGGTGATCCGCGCGCCCTGCTGGCTCGCCACGAACAGCGCCTCGCCCCCCGCCGGGGCGGCGGCGAGGGCTGAGGGCAAACCGAAGGGCACAGCGAAGGCCAGGGCGAAGGCGGCGAGCCGCCGCGCACGGACCCGGCGAGGCGCGGCGGTCACTGCGTCTGCCCGGCTTCGAGCTTCGCCTTGAGGCCCTTCAACCCGTCGGCGAAGTAGCGGGTCATCGCCGCGCGTCCGGCCGCGTCGCTCAGGTTCTCCGGCGGCTCGTTGCCGGTGTCGCCGCGGTAGAAGCGGGCGATCCACTCGACCTTCGACCCGTCGCCGTCCGGCGTCACCGTCAGCGTCGCCGAGTAGGACGAGACCGGCAGGGCCTTCAGGTCGGGCTCCGACATCCGGTAGGAGTAGGTGCGCCCGTCCGCCTTCCACTCGTCGAGGCCCTCGACCAGGACACCGCCGTTCTTCAGCGTGACCGTGCGCGTCGCGCCCTCGGCATCGCCGCCGGTCGCCTCGACCTTCGCCACGTCCGGATGCCACGCGCCGATGCCGCCGAACGGGCCGGCGAGCGTCCACACCGCATCCGGCTTGGCCCGGATGGTGACCGACTGGGCGACCTTCTGCGGCGTCGGCCCGTGCGCGAGCGCGGCGCCGGCCGCGAGGGCGAGCGCGGGGGCCAGGAAAGGGACCAAGAGAGGGGCCAAGCGAAGGGCCGGGCGAGGGGCGATGACGGGACGGCGCATGATCAGGCACTCCGGGTACGCGGAACGGTGAAGCGGCCGCGGCCGAGCGCGGCGAGCGGCGCCGCGAGCAGGCTGCCCAACAGGAGGAGCAGGGCGGCGGCGGCGAGGATCGGGCGGAGGTCGACCTGCCCCGGCAGCGGCCGGGGCGTGGCGGCGGCGCGCAGCGGGGCGTCGAGGCCGCCGGGCCCGTCGAGATGCGCGTAGGCGAGGCCCGTGGCCGCGGCCAGCTCCTTCAGGTAGCCCTCGCGCACGGAGGACAGGTGCTCGGTGCCGTTGGCGGCCGCCGCGCCGAAGGGTGCGTTGCGCGGGTTGTAGCCCTCGCGCGCCTCCGCGTCCGCCGGCGGCGGTCCGAAACGGTTCTCCTGCTGCACGTCGGTCTCGGCGTAGAAGCCGCGCTCGCGGCCGCGGTCGTCGAATTTCGGGATCGGTGCGAGGCTGTAGCCCCCCGCCCCGACGATCAGGCCGCGCACTCCGGGTTTCGCGTCGAAGCCCGGCGTCCGGCCCGCCGGCAGCGGCGGCGTCTCCTGCCCGTCGGTGATGAACAGCAGGTCGACCCCGAGCCCCGCCGCCATGGCCAGCGCGCGGTCGAGCCCGGCGGCGATCCGGCTATCGCCCTCCCAGGCCATGCGCCAGTCGAGGGCCGCCAGGGCGCCGTCGAGGGGGGCGAAGTCGGCGCAGACCTCGACCGGCTCGAACAGCAGGAACGGCCGGCGCTCGGTGAACAGGCCGAGCGCCATCCGGGAACCGCAGGGGAGGTCGGCCACGAGACGGCGCAGGGCCGCCTTGGCCGCGTCGAGGCGGCTCTCGGGGCGGCCGTCGACCGTGTAGTCGCGGGTGTTCATCGACCCGGTGATGTCGACCACCGCGAGCACCGCGACGCCGGTGCGGGTGATCGCGAGCGGATGGACGACGAGGGCCGCGACGGCGAGCGCCAGGGCCAGGGCCAGGGCCAGGAACCGGGGCCCGCGCAGGTTGCGCATCAGGGGAGGGCGCTCGCTCACGGTCCCCCCCTCGGCTGCCCGGGGATGTCCGTCCAGATCTGCTTGGGCTCGGCGCGCATCTCGTCGCCGCTGGTCCGGTCGAACTCGGGGAAGTCCCGGATCAGGCGGGAGGCGACGTCGAGGTTGAACTTCGCGTCCCAGAAGTCCGGGCGGTCGCGCAGCGCCCGGCGGTAGTCCTGGCGGGCGAGCGTGACCTGCGGACCGGCCTTGTCGAGGTCGCTCCGGGCGATGCGCGCGAAGGCGTCCCGGACCCGGGCGTTGGCCACGAGGTAGCGGGCGCGGGCGGCGGCCTCGGGCGCGGCCGCCCGGTCGAGGGCCGCCACTAGCGGCTCGGTCTCCTCCAGCCGGTCTCGGGCCGCCAGGAAGCGCACGCGCGCGACGAGGAGCGGGACGGGCGCGTCGGGGGCCACCGCCGCGTCCTCCCCGGCATCGAGCGCCGCGATCGTCCGGTTGGTCCGCTCCGCGCGCCACGCCGCGGCGCCGAAGCCGAGGGCGGCCAGGGCGAGCAGGATCGGCAGGACCAGGAGCAGGCTCGGCCGCGCGCGCCGCCACGCGCGGCGCAGGGGGGCGATGGGCGCATCGGCCGATCCCGTCATGCCGCCCTCCGGATCTGTTCCGCCGAGACCGGGCTCGCCCGCTCCACGGTGCGCCGGCGCGCGGAAAGGTCCGCCTCGGCGAGCGCCGCGAGGGCCAGCACGGCGAGGCCGAGGGCGGCCAGCGCGAGGCAGGCACCGGTCAGGTCGCGGCGCGGGCGCACCTCGGTGTAGGGGATCGGGTCGCGCTCCAGCGCCTCGATCCGCGCGATGGCGTCGGCCACCTGCTGCGGGCCCTCGGCCTCGAAGGCGCGGTAGGGCAGGCCGAGGCTCTTGAAGAACAGGTCGAGATGGCGCTCGGGGGCGGCCTGGGGCGTGTCCTCCCCCGGCGGCCGGTCGTAGATCGAGGGCGCGCCCTTGGTCCGCAGGAACAGCCAGTACAGGTTCGGGTGGATCCGCGCGAAGGCGGCGCGGAGCGCGTCCTGCATCCGCGGGTCGATCACGGCGGCGCCGTCGGAGATGAACAGCAGCACCCGCGAGACGCCGCTCTCGTCCCCGAACTGCGACAGCGCCATGCCGAGCCCGCGGGCGACGTTGGTGTAGTCGAGGCCCGGCCGGTCGGTCGCGGCGATGGCCGCGCGCACCGCGTCGTGCCGGTCGGTCATCGGCATCACCAGCATCGGCGCGGTCGAGAAGGCGGTCACCGCGAACAGGTCGTGGCTGCGCGCGCCGACGAAGCCCGCGAGCAGGCGCTTCGACGCCGCCGCCTTCGATTCCTCCGCCCCCGAGGGCTGCCGGCCGGCGAAGGTCTCGTTCATGCTGCCCGAGCGGTCGATCAGCATCGAGATCTGCGCGCCGACGCCGATGCGGGTGATGCGCTCCCCCGCCCGGTAGGGGCCCGCGAGCGCCAGGATCAGGCCGGCGAGCGCGAGGATGCCGGCCAGCGTCAGCGCCCGGGCGATCCAGCGGGAGACCGGATCCGGCGGCGCGGCCGAGAGCGCCGCCACCGCCGCCCGGCGCCGGCCGGAGGCCGCGAGCGGGAGCAGGGCCAGCGGCAGCAGCCACAGCGCCCAGGGGGACGCGGCGCCGAAGCCGGCGAGCCAGCCGGAGATCGCGGACCAAGCGCCCATCTCAGGCCGCCCGCTCGGCGGCGGCGAGGCGGCGCAGGCTCGCCTCGACCTCGGGCCGGGGCCACGCGGCGCTGGCCCCGGCCGCGTCGCGGCCGAAGAAGGCCCGGCGCGAGGCGGCGAAGAAGCGGGCGAGCGCCGCGCCCTCGCCCCGGAAGGCCGGGTGCCGGTCGAGGAAGGCGGGCAGGTCGTCGGCGAGCACCCGGCGGCCGTCGGTCTCGTCGAGGCCGCGGTGGACGAGGCGCAGGGCCTCGCGGTAGCCGCCCTCGCCGCCGCTCGCCCCGGCCCGGCCGAGCCGGCGCAGAGCCCGCGCGGCCCGCGCGAACGGGCGCCGCCGGCTGCGGCCGAACCACGCCCGGTCGTAGGCGAGGCCCGCCAGCGCCAGGGCGGCCAGCGCGAGGCAGGCGAGCGCCGCCCGGAGCCACGGCACCGGGTCGAGCCGGCCCCCGCGCCCGTCGGGGCGCAGGTACTCGGTCGGGTCGTCGCGCGCCGGCGGCTGGACCTCGCGCAGGGGCGAGACGCCGAGCGACCAGCCCGGGATCTCGGCCTTGGCGGAGGTGATGCCGCCCGGCGTCTCGCTCGCGAGCGTCACCGAAAATCCGGGCACGGTGAGCTGGCGGGCGTCGAGGGCGGCGTAGAAGGTCTGGTAGGTGAGGCGCAGGCGGACCCGACCGGGCGCCGCCTCGACCGCGACCCCGCGCAGGTCGAGCCAGTAGGTCACCGGCCCCGGCTGCGGCAGCGAGGCGCGCTGGAGGGTGAAGCCCGGGTCGACGGCGATGTCGGCCTGGGCCTCGACGAGGTCTCCGAGGAAGTAGCCGAAGGCGCGGGGGACGCGCACCTCCACCCCGCGCACCTGCGCGGCGGCCGTCCCGGCCGGGAGGGCGAGGAGGAGCGCGACCAGTAGGGGGATCGCCGGGCGCCGCATGGTCAGGTCGCCAGCAGGTGGCGGCTGAGGGCGTCCGCGTCGAAGCGGTCGACGAGGTGGAACGGCGCCCGCGCGCCCGCCGCGCCCGCGGCGCGGCGCAGCGCGTCCCGACGGGCGTGCTCGCGCGCGATCCAGCGGCGGCGCAGGGCGGGGCGCAGGAAAACGACGCGGCGGCCGCCCCCCTCTAGGTCGTCGAGTTCGGCCAAGCCCCAGTCCGGCAGGCCGGCATCCTCGGCGCTGTCGGCGAGCAGGACCGGCACGGTGTCGTGGAGCGCCAGCGCGGCGAAGACCCGGGCGACGAGGGGTTCCGGCCAGCGGAAGTCGGAGACGAGGAACACGAGCTTGGGCCGCCCGGCGAGCCGCCGGGCCGCGTCGAGCATGCCTTCGGCGCTGCGCGCCGCGCGCGGCGCATCGGCGAGGCGCGCCGCGGCGGCGAGCGCGGCGGCGCGGCGGCGGGTGGCGGGGAGGTAGAGGTCGGCGCGGATTGCCCGGTCGCAGCCGATCAGGCCGAAGCCGTCGCCGATCCGGGTCGCCGAGGCGGCGAGCCCGGCGCAGAGGTCGCGGGCGAGGTCGATCCGGTCGGCCGTGCCGCGAAAGCCCATCGAGGCCGACAGGTCGACGAGTGCCCAGACCTCGACCGGCGCGCGCGCCTCGAAGCGGCGCACGTGGACGCCCTCGAACGGGTCGCGCAGGGTGGCGCGCAGGTCGATGCGGCGGGCGTCCGGCAGGGCCAGGAACGGCACCTGATCGCGGAACGTCCCGAGCCCGCCCGGGTCGCGGCCGCGATGGGCGCCGGGGCGGCTGCCGCGCGGGCGCCACCGCGGCAGGTATACGATCTCCGCCGGGGGCGCGCCGGTCACGGGGCGGGCACCGTCTCGAACACCGCGCGGCACAGGGCCGGCACGATCTCCGCGCGGCGCATCTCGTGGATCGGCTCCAGGAAGACGCGGTGGGCCATCACCTCGGGGAAGACCGCGCGCACGTCCTCCGGCACGAGCCAGTCCCGGCCCTCCAGCCACGCCCGGACGCGCGCGGCCCGCACGAGGTAGCTCAGGCCCCGCGGCGAGGCCCCCCCCTGGACGAGCCCGGCCATCTCGACGCCGGGGAGCCGGATGCCGGCCGCCTCCGGGCGCACCAGCGCGTCCCACAGGGCGACCACGTAGGTCTCGATCTCGGGGGCCGCCTGGATCGCGTGCTGGATCGACGCGCCGATGCCGCCGATCGCGGCGTGGTCGAGGACGCCCTCGGCCACGGTCCCGATCAGCCGGTCGGTGTCGTGGAAGCGCGGGTCGAACACCAGGGCGCGGCGCGATTCGGGATCGCGCGGCGCCTCCAGGCCGATCTCCATCAGGAAGCGGTCTCGGGCGGCGGCCGGCAGCTCGAAGGTCTCCTCGCGCTCGACGCGGTTGCGGTCGGCGAAGACCTGGAGGTTCGGGAAGTGGTAGTCCCGCTCGAAGGCGGTGACGGTGCGCTCGGCCATGAGGCGCAGGAGCAGGGCGTGGACCTGCGGGCGGGCGCGGTTGATCTCGTTGAAGAAGAACACCGACAGGTCCTCGGCCCGGCGCAGCACCGGGCCGGGCTCGACCCGGGGGCGCCCGTCCTCCCCGAGGAAGGTGTGGTAGATCAGGTCGGTCGGCATCAGGTCGACCGTGCCCTCGACCCGCTCGTAGGCACCGCCGAGCGCCCGCGCCACCGCCCGCAGCAGGGTGGTCTTGCCGACGCCGACGTCGCCTTCCAGCATGACGTGGCCGCGGGCGAAGATCGCGATCGTGACGAGGCGGATGGCCCGGGCTTGGCCGACGACGGCCTTGGCGACCTCGGCCTCGAAGCGGCCGGCCGCGGCGCGCCAGTCGGTGAGCATGGCGTCGCCGGAGCGAAGGGTGTTCATGAACCTGACCTGAGGCGTGAGCGCGGGACGTCCCGGCCGGGCCCGTCCGGGCCCGGCCGTCGCGTCAGTTCGCCGAGATCTTGCTCACGTCGTACTCGAACTTGCCGGTCTTCTTGGCGTTCTCGATCCGCGCCTTGTTGCGCTCTTCCATCTGCTTGATCGAGTCGGCCTGCTTGTTGAGTTCCTTCGGATCGTGCTTCGGGTCGTACTTCGAGCCCGCGATCTTCTCGGGGAAGCCGGGCTTGGGCTGCCAGCAATTGCCCGGGGCCTTGCAGGTCTGCCCGTCATAGGCCAGGGCCGGGGCCGCCAGGATCGTCCCCGCGGCCAGGGCGGCCGCCGCGATGGTCATGCGCATCTCACACTCCTCAACGTTCTCTCCCCAGGGCGGCCGGTCGGGCCGTTCGTCCGCGCGCCGTGACGCGCGGCTCCGCCTGGACGCTCACTCCGGCAGCGGCTTGCACTGGCCGGGCGCGTCCTTGGCGAAGGTCTCGCCTTCCTTGTAGGGCTTGTAGGTCTTCTTCTGGTCGTCGTTGAGCCAGACCGCGTCCTTGACCGGCCCCGTGTAGAGATGCCGGATCCAGGCGACGACCTGGAGCACCTCGTCGGGGGTCAGATTCTCGTTGTGCGGGCCCATCATCCCGTTGGCGCCGCCCCAGATCGTCGAGAACAGCCCGGTATCCTCGGTGTTGGCCGGATACGTCCAGTAATTGTCGTTGAGGCCCGGACCGAGCTTGCCCTCGGCGAGATGCCCGTGGCAGCCGGAGCAGGAGGTCGCGTACAGGCTCTCGCCGTTCCTCAGGCAGGCCTTGTCGTCGATGTAGATGTTCTTTCCCGTCTGGAAGAAGGTCTTCACCGCCTCGGTATCGCGGCCGCCGGGCTTGCCCTCGGCGGTGTCGAGGGTCTCGCCGGTCACGGTGTTGCGGAAGACGATGCCGGTCTGCGGACCGGCCTGCGGCTGGGCGAGGACCGCCCCGCCGGCCGCCGCGGTCGCGACGCCGAGGCCGAGCGCGAGTAGGGATTTGGCGTTTCTCATATGAGGACTTTGGGTTCTCCGAGTGTGTCCTTCGTCCGCGGACGGGCTCAGTTGGTGGCGACCGGCACGCCGTCCTGCTTGAGGATCGCCTCGATCTGCGGCCGGGCCTTCGCGATGCCGGCGTCGAGGGCCTCGCGCAGGGCCGCGTCGTCCTTGCGCACGCCCATCGACTGGTCGAACATCTGCGGCATCTTGCGGCCGTCGCTGCTCACCGTGTCGTTCGGCACCAGCGTCATGCGCAGCGGCACCGCCGAGTCCTTGACGTAGCGGGCGACGTCCGGCGCGAAGGCGACGCCGACATCCGCCTTGTCGTTGGCGACCTCGCTGACGAGGCGGCCCGGGTCGATCTGGGTGTACTGGTTGCGCGGCGCGCGGAAGTTCACCAGCGAGTAGAGGTAGGCCATGTCCTCCTCGTAGCGGCCGATGTCCTTGAGCATCGCCTCGCCGGGCGAGCCGAACGGCACCACCATGTGGTCGACGGTCTTCAGCCGCGGGTCGGTCCAGGACTTCACGTCGAGGTCCTTGTCGGCGCGGGTGATGAACACGTAGCCGCTGCGGTAGTACGGCTTCGTCACGAGGACGCGCGGGTCGTCGCTGTCGAGGCCCACGACCACGTCGCAGGCCCGCTTCTCCAGGCCGTCGCGGACGAGGTAGATCGCGGGCTTGTCGAGCCAGACGAAGACCGGCTTCCGGCCCATCGCCTCCGCCACGGCCGCGGCGATGCGGTTCTCCAGGCCCGACCCGTCGCGCATCGAGAGCGGCGGCTGCTTGGCGGAGGCGCAGATCCGCAGGCTGGACGGGTCCGGCGCCGGGGCGGCGGAGGGCGCGGCCGGATTCGATTGGATGGCCTGGGCCTCGGATTCCTGGGCGCGGGCGGGGCCGGCGGCCAGGGCGAGGAGGGCTGCGGCGCAGGTCGCCGCGCGAAGGAACCCGCCGGAGAGCGGCATGCGTTTCGATCCCTGATGCTTTTCTGATCTTGCCCGTGGGTCCGGGCGGTCGCGCCCGGCGCGGCGACCCGGACGCGTCGGTCCGATAATCCCGCCGGCTCGGCGCCGGCGGGATCGCGGGGTTAGGCCACGCCTACTTCTTGGCCTGCTGCTCGTACTCGCCGACGTTCGGGTCGTCGTAGGGACCCTTGCCGTCCAGCGAGAACACGATCACGCCGCCGCCCATCTGGGTGTAGTTGGCGAGCTTCTTGAAGGCGCCCACCGCGCCGAGGCCGGCGGTCGGGTCCTGCAGGTCGAACACGAGGCCCACGCCCGGCCAGCCGCCGACGCCGTAGTTGATGGCGACGTACTGCGTGCCCTTGTGGGTGTAGGTGATCGGGTAGCCGATCGCCCCGGACGGCAGCTTGAACTTCCAGAGCAGGTCGCCGTTGTCGGAGTCGCGGGCCTTGATGAAGCCGTCCAGCGTTCCGTAGAGCACGATGTTGCCGGCTGTGGCCGTCGTGCCGCCCCAGACCGCGAAGCGCTCCATCTTCTCCCAGTTGAACTTGCCGGTGATGGCGTTGTAGCTCTTGATCTGGCCGAGGCCCTCGTAGTTCTGCCGGTCACCCTTCGGGCCCGGATACATGTTCAGCGTCGCGCCGACGAAGAACTGACCCGCCCGGTAGGGCAGCATGAAGGGCTCCCAATCCATGCAGATGTGGTTGATGCCCATGAAGAAGGCTTCACGCTTCGGGTCGTAAGAATCGTGGCCCTGGTTGTGGTAGCCCATCGCCGAGGGACAGATGTCCTTGGCGAGGTGATCCATGCGAGTGCCGTACTCGGGATCGCGCACCGGCGTGCCGGTCTTGAGATCCACCGACTTGAACACGTTGACCGTGTCGTCGATCTTGTTGGCCGTGATCAGCGAGCCGTCGGTCCGGTCGAGCGTGTAGACGATGCCGTTGCGGTCGGGGTGGGTGAGGAGCTTCCTCATCTTCCCGTCCTTGTCCTTCTGCTCGGACAGCATCATCACGTTGACGCCGGCGTAGTCCCACTCGTCGTGCGGGGTCTTCTGGTAGCCGAAATGGGCCGCGCCGGTATCGGCGTCGCGGCCGAAGATCGTCATCGTCCACTTGTTGTCGCCCGGACGCATGGTCTCGTTCCACGGCGCCGGGTTGCCGGTGCCGAAGTAGATCATGTTCGTGCCGGGGTCGTAGGCGTACCAGCCCCAGTTGGTGCCGCCGCCGATCTTCCAGGCATCGCCCTCCCAGGTCGCCGTGCCGAGGCCCTTCTGGCCGTAATGGGCGTTCTTGATGTTGAAGTCGTCGGCGAGCAGCAGGTCCTTGTCGGGCCCGGTCGCGTAGGCGCGCCACACCTGGGCGCCGGTCTTCACGTCGTAGGCGGTGAGGTAGCCGCGCACGCCGAGCTCGGCGCCGGACGAGCCGATGATCACCTTGTCCTTGACGACGTAGGGGGCGATGGTCAGCGTCGAGCCGACCTTGATGTCTGAGTTCTCGACCTTCCACACCGTCTCGCCGGTGTTGGCGTTGAGCGCGGCGACGTTGCCGTCGAGCAGGGTCTTCAGGATCAGCGGCGGGGTCTTGCCGTCCCCGGGCCAGTAGGCGAGGCCGCGGTTGACGAGATCGCAGCAGGCGACCGAGCGCGCGGCCGGGTTCTGCTTGGGCTTGTCCTGCCACAGGATCTTGCCCGGATCGTCGAGATCGAGGGCGAAGGTGTAGTTCGGGAACGAGGTGTGGACGTACATCTTGTTGTCCACCACCAGCGGCGCGCCCTCGTGGCCGTTCAGGAGGCCGGTCGAGAACGTCCAGGCCGGCTTGAGCTGCTTGACGTTGCTCTTGTTGACCTGGGTCAGCTCGCTGTAATTGTTCGAGTCGTAGTTCTTCCCTGGCATAATCCAGTTTTCGTCGCTCTTCGACATCTGGTCGAGCTTGTCGTTGGCGGACGCCATGCTCGCCAGTCCGACCGGCGCCATCGCCAGGATCGCCAGGGTCGAGACCGAACGCGTGAGCCTTCTCGTCCTCATCATGCATCTCCTCGCCGGGCCGCCCCGCCTTCCGGCCTCGCGGCAATTGTGTTTTTGCGGTGCGAGATAATCGTCAGTCTAACTCGCCGGTCGATCATCCTTTGCAAAGAACATCGCAGTGCGATTCCCTTATAAAAGACTTATTACGACCGTTCACGCTTGTCAGTTGTACCGGCGTGTCCATCGGAATGTCTCTAGGATAGCGGACATTTGTTGACGGGATGATTCGGCAAGTTGTGATGGCGGGGATGGAAGCGCCGCCCCGTTGCTTGACCGGCGGTGACCCGGCGCGCAGGAATGGGGTGCAACCGGTGCTCGGAACACCGGATCACTCCGGGGCACGCGATGGGATGCGGGGGGGCGTGGCGGCCGGGACGACGGACCTCTCCGGGCCGGGCCGCGGCCCTGCTCGCCCTGCTGGCCGCCATCGCCCCGGGGTCCATCGCCCCGGGGTCCATCGCCGCGGCCGAGCCAGGCCGGCTCGCGGCCCTCTACCCGCGCGACGGACGGCGCGACCTGACGGGGCCGGATCTCGACCGGTACAAGGGCGCGGGCGTGCTCTGGTGCCGGCGGACGGACGGCGTGCCGCAGAAGGCGGCCGCGGCGTGGCTCGTGGCGGATCCCTCGACGGTGGTCCTGAACGCCCACAACTTCCGGGACCGCCGGCTGGAGGTCACGCGGTCGGTCGCGGACTGCTACTTCCAGATCGGCGGGCGCAACTACGATTTCGCGCCCGACAGCCTCCGTCTCGGCGTCGCGTCCGGCGCGCAGAACCTGCACATCACCGACGACTGGGCGATCCTGCGGCTCGCGCAGCCCGCCGACGCCGCCCCGCAGCCGCTCTACGATGCCTCCGCCCTGCCGACGGGCGACGTGGCGCTGCCCGTCACCATGGTCTCGCCCGCCGGCCACGAGAACTATCGCGGGCCCAGCAGCCTCGAATCCTGCACGATCCGCCGGATCGACCCGCCGAGCGAGGGCGGCATCCGCCGGGCGCGCCACGATTGCAACGACGGCTACGGCGGATCCGGCTCGGGCCTGTTCGACGAGGCCGGGCGGCTCATCGCGATGCAGAGCGCCTCGTCGGTGATGAACGCCAAGAACGCCTACGACGCCGAGTTCCACCACGGCTCGGCGCTGCTCATCGAGGGCGATCTCCGTGCGGCGCTGCTCCGGGAGGTGCCCGCCGGCGGCGCGCCTGCCGGCCGGACGCCCTGACCTGCGCCTGCGGCTCTCGGCCGCGTCCCTCCCGGCCGCAGTTCGGGTCCGCGGCCGCCCGAACGGGCGGCGCGCGGGGTAAGAGACCGGCGCCGCTCCGCCCTTCCCCGGAGGCATCGGGCGGTCCGAGCCGGACCCGGTAGGATGAGCGCGCGATCCCTCG
Source organism: Methylobacterium amylolyticum (assembly GCF_030700245.1). Lineage (GTDB taxonomy): Bacteria > Pseudomonadota > Alphaproteobacteria > Rhizobiales > Beijerinckiaceae > Methylobacterium. Next base: position 38,364 of record NZ_JAUYZI010000002.1, on the reverse strand, counting down.
ATCTCGACCGGTTCAGGAAGTGCGCGGCGCTGATGCGCGGCGGGGCGACGGCGGGCGAGCGCGCGGCCGGCGAGGCCGCGGCGCGGCGCATGGCCGCGGCGGCCGGCCTGACCCTGGGGGAAGCGCTGGGGCTCGGCGACGGCGCGCCCCCGCGGGCGGCATCCCGGCCCTCACCGCGGCGGCCGGCGCCGCACGCACCGCCGCCGATGCGGGCCGGACCGGTCACCGTCGAGGAACTGATCGCCGAGAAGGCCCGGCAGCAGGACTGGCTGAAGCGCAAGGCCGCGCGTGAGGCGCGGCGCCTGCGGGCGGCCTACGCGCAGCAGGAGGCGGTGAGCGCCGCGCTGCGCGCGGAGCAGGCCCGGAAGGATCGCGCGTGGGCCGAGGCGCGCGGGCGCGAGCCGGCCGGAACGTGACACGGTGTCCGGCACGCGCTGCGGGGCTGACCGCCGACCCTGCGCGGCCGAGAGCGCCGCCGTGCGACATCCCGGAGCGCCGTCAGGACCGGGGCACGGCAACCCGCCCGCGCGAACGGTCGTTGCCCGGCGCCATCTGGAGCAGCGTCCATGCCCGAGACCGCGTGCAGCCCGACGACCGGAGAGCGGCGATGACCGACCTCGCCGCGCACGGGGCCGCCTTCGCCGCTTCCGTAGCCCGGTTCGGCCGGAGCCCTCCGGCGGTGCTGTGCCACGACGACGCCGACGGCCTGTCGGCCGGCGCGCTCTTCGCCCGCGCCTTCGCGCGCGCCGGGCGCGGCCCCGCCCACGTCCGGGTGATCGGCCGCGGCGAGTCCGCGTGGTCGCCGGCCGTGCGGACGGAACTGGCGGCGCTGGCGCCCGGCGGGATCGTGGTGACCGATCTCGGCGTGCAGGCCGGCGCCGTGCTGCCCGGCGTGCCGACGATCCTCGTCGACCACCACGTGCCGCGGTCCGGGCCGGACGCGTCCGAGGCCGTCGTCATCAGCGGCCACGCGGATGCGCCGATCCCCACCTCCAGCCTGCTCGCCCACGCCTGCGCCGCGGCGCTGGGCGAGGCAGACGACCTCGCGTGGCTCGCGGGCATCGGCCTCGTCGGCGATCTCGGCGAGCGCGGCGCGGGGGCCGACTTCCCCGAATTCATGGCGCCGCTGCGCAAGGCCTACACCGCCAAGGCGCTGCGCGAGGCCGTGAGCCTCGTCAACGCGCCCCGCCGCTCGGCCTCCGGCGATGCCGGCCCGGCCCTGCGCCTGCTGCTGCGCGCGGGCGGCCCGGCGGACATCGTCGCCGGCACCGACCCGGACGCGGAGGCCCTGCGCGCGGGCCGCGCCGAGGTGAGGAGCGCCCTCGACGCGGCCCGCGCGGTGCCGCCGCTGTTCGCCGGGCCCGTGGCGCTGCTGCGCTGCGACTCGCCGTGCCAGATCCACCCGCTCGTCGCGCAATCCTGGACGCACCGCCTGCGCCGGCAGGTGGTGATCGCCGCCAATGCCGGCTTCCGCGCGGGCTACGTCCATTTCGCCGCGCGCAGCGCCGGGGTGCCCGACCTGATCACCTTCCTGGAAGAGCGCGCCCCGCCGCTCGGGCCGGACGACCAGTTCGCGCAGGGCCACCGCCGCGCGACCGGCGGGCAGGTCCGGGTCGAGACCTGGAACCGGTTCGCGGACAGCCTCGGGTTCGGCCCCGAGGCGCGGGTCCTGTGACCGTCCGTGGCGGGAGAGATCTCATCACGACGCGGTGATCGCCGCCGTCACGCCGCCGCCCGTATCGTCGGGCCCTGTGGGGGGATGCGCCTCGTCCTCGCCGCCGCCCTCGGGCTCGCCACCCTCGCCGCCGCCCGCGGCGCGGAAACGCGCCTGGACGGGCCGGTGACCGGCGGCTCGTTCGGCATGGGCGGCTCGGACTATTACGGCTACGTGCGCTCGCGGATGCCCTACACCGGGGAGCAGGCGCCGCAGCCGATCGGCGTGGCCGAGATCGAGCGCCACCGCGCGGTGCGCCGGGCGCGGGCGGCCGCCGAAGCCAGGGCGGTTCGGCGCGGAAAGCCGCGCGGGGCGGATGCGGGCGAGTGACGCGCGCCGGTGATGCCTGCGCCTCCGGCGGGAGGCGCGCGGCCGGAGCGCGGGGCATCGGCCGATCCGGCCGTCCCCCGCGATCGGTTGTCCGTTCGACGCGCCGGGTCGAGCGCCGGCCGTCCGCGCCGGTTCAGAAGCAGCGCATGGTCCCGTTCGGCATCCGGACGGCGCGACGCCCGCGGTTCCGGAGACACCACGACTCGTTCTGGCCGCCGAAGACGCAGACGCCATACGCGTTGCGGTGACCGTTCCGGCCGCAACCGCCCAGCGCGGAGGCCGGTGTCGAGACCGACGTCAGGGTCGCGACGAAGACGATGGCGCCGAGGGCACCCGCTGCCAGGAATTTCATGACCGTCCCCATTGCTGCGCCGCCAGGACCGGCGGCAGCGCCATGCTAGGGGAGCGATCCTCACGGACGGTACTGCACGCGGGCGCGACGGGCTTCATCCCCGGAGAATCTGTCATCGCGGTTAGCGACCGCCCATGGCCGCCGGGCCGCTCCGCGCCCGGCCCGGCCGGTGCGCCGGATCCAAGCGCGGGAACACGGGCGCCCGACCGGATTTGGCCCTGCGCGAGAGCGAGGAGAGCAGTCATGACCTGCGCCGACACGCCGATGCCCGGCGAGGACCCGGGTGCGCTGATCGAGGACGAGGATCGCCTCGACGAGATCGAGCCGCCACCGAAGGACGGGCGGTCCGGGCCACCGGCGCCCGTCGAGGAGGTGCCGGGCGCCCTCGACGCGGAACGGCAGCGGAGCTGAGGGCGCATGCAAGCCCTGCTGTCGCGGGCCGCGGATCTCGCGGCGCTGCTGAGCGCCCGGGGCGAGACCGTCGCCGTGGCCGAATCCGCCTCGGGCGGCCTCGTCTCCGCCGCACTGCTCGCGGTGCCGGGCGCGAGCGCGTACTATCTCGGCGGCGCGGTGGTCTACACGGCCTCCGCCCGGGCGGCGCTCCTGGGCCTCGGCGCGGCGGAGATGGCGGGCCTGCGCTCCGCCTCGGAACCCTACGCCCTGCTCCTCGCCCGCACGGTCCGCGAACGCCACGGCGCGACCTGGGGGCTCGCCGAGACCGGCGCGGCCGGCCCGAGCGGCAACCGCTACGGCGATGCCGCCGGGCACGCGTGCCTCGCGGTGAGCGGCCCGGTCGAGCGGGTGGTCACGCTGGAGACCGGGGCCGCGGATCGCGCCGCGAACATGCGCGCCTTCGCAGCCGCGCTGCTGGAACGGTTCGGCGAGGCCCTGGCCGCCGCGCCGCCGGCCGGACCGTCCGGCTGATCCTGCCGGCGCGCTCCGCGATCCCGGACATACGAAGAAAGCCGCCCCATCGCTGGAGCGGCTCTCAGGATCCCGGCGATGGCGTGAAGCGCGGTCGCTTACTTGATCTTGGCTTCCTTGAAGTCGACGTGCTTGCGCGCGACCGGGTCGTACTTGCGCATCGTCAGCTTCTCGGTCTGCGTCCGGGAGTTCTTCTTGGTGACGTAGAAGTAGCCGGTGTCGGCAGTCGAGACGAGCTTGATCTTGACGGTGACGGCCTTGGCCATGGCGCGGTGCTCCTCGTGGGGGTCGGCATTCCGCGGGCGCGAAACGCAAAAGGCCGGGCACGCCCGGCCGAAACTCGGGCGGGTCCATGCCCGATCGGGTCGGGGAGGTCAAGGCCGCGACCGCCCGGCGGCGGCCAGCAGGGCGGCGTAGGCCAGGAACAGGCCGAGGAGGCTCAGGGCGAAGCCGTCCGGGGGCAGGAGGTCGAGGCCGCCGCCGATCAGCGGCGGGCCCAGCATCAGGCCGACATTGTAGAGCACGACGAAGGCGGCGTTGGCGCCCGCCAGATCCGCCGCGGGGACGCGCGCGCCCAAGGCCGCGAGGCCGACGGTGTAGAGCGTCCCCGCGAGGCCGCCCCACAGGACCAGCACCGCGGCGAGCCCCGCCCCCGATCCCGCGACGAGCGGGATCAGGCCCGAGCCGAGCGCGCCGCCGAGGCTGGCGACCAGCAGCACCCGGTTCCGGTCGAACCGGTCGGCGAGCCAGCCGAACGGGATCTGGAACAGGATGTTGCCGAGCGCCACGAGGCTGACGAGGCCCGCCGCCCCCTGCGCCTCGTAGCCGAGCCGCAGGCCGTAGAGCGGCAGGATCGCGAAGATCCCGGTCTCGACGGCACCGTAGGTGAGCGCAGCCCCGAGCGCGACGGGGGCGAGCCGCAGGTATCCGGTGAGCCGCCGTCCGGCGCCGTGCTCCACGCGCGGCGAGAGCCCGCGGGCGAGCAGCACCGGCAGGGCGCCCAGGAGCACCAGCCCCGCCCCCGCGGCGTAGGGCAGCAGCCCCTCCGTCCCGACGACCGCCAGCAGCGCCGGCCCCACCGCGAAGCCGGCGGCCAGCACGGTGGCGTAGATCCCCATCACGAGGCCGCGGCGCTCGGGGGGCGCGGCGGCGCTGATCCAGTATTCCGACAGGACGAACAGCGCGCCGAGCGCGGCCGAGAACACGAAGCGCAGGGGGAACCACGGCGCGATCCCCGGCAGGAGCGGGAAGGCGACGAGGCCGCAAGCCGCCACCGCCAGGGACAGGCAGAGCAGCGGCACCACCCCGAGCCGGGCGGCGAGCCGCGGCACGTACGGCACCGCGACGATGCTCGCGAGGCCGGCCACCGCGGTGTTGAGGCCGATCAGGGTGCTCGACGCCCCGCGCCGCTCCATCTCGATCGAGAGCAGCGGGATCGACAGGCTCAGCCCGATCCCCACCACCGCGACGCAGGCGATGGCCGCGGTGATCGCGGCCACCCGTTCCCGCCCGGCCGACGTGTCGTCTCGACCCCGTCCGTCACGGTCCACGACAGAGCGGTTTGGTCGCCGGGCCGGACCTCCCGTCCGCGCCCTCATCCTGAGGCGGCGTCGCGCAGCGTCGCCCTCGAAGGAGGGCTCCAGATGTCGCCGCGATCCCTGGAGCCCTCCTTCGAGGGCCGCTGGCGCGGCCACCTCAGGATGAGGGGGATGGGCGGGAGCCGCGACACCCGGTGCAGACCTGTCGTGTCCCGTGCCCGTCCGGCGTCGTGTTCCGGTAAACTCCTGAGAAAACTCATAAAAAAACGCGTTCGCGGCGGCCGTAGCGCTCGTAGTGGAACGGGATCGGACGGTGGGGCGCGAAGTCGACGGCGATCTGCGCCTCCAGCTCGTCGAGGATCGCGCGGGTGATGTAGGGCAGGTCGAGCTTGCGCGCCGCGTCGAGGCGGACCCAGGCGAGTTCGGTGAACTCGGTGTCGGCGCTGACCCGGCCCGGCTCCTCGGCGGCGACCATGGTCCGGTCGACCGCGAAGAAGCGGGTGTCGAAGCGGCGCACGCGCTTGGGCGGCGTGATCGCGCGGGCCACGACGTGCAGGGCCTCCAGGTCCGGCAGGACGCCGTGCGCGGCAAACGCCTCCCAGCCGGCGGGCACCGTCTCGGGGCCGCCGTGTTCCGTGGTGCCGAGCAGCAGGCCGGTCTCCTCGTAGGTCTCGCGGATCGCGGCGAGCGCGAGGGCGCGGCCGAGATGGTGCGGCGGGCGGGAGACCTGCCGGGCGAGCGCGGCCTCGGCGTAGTCGGGCAGCGCGCCAGCGACCGGCATGGTGCGGTCGCCGAGCTCGATCCGGCCACCGGGGAAGACGAACTGGCCCGGCATGAAGGCGAGCCGCGCGTTGCGCCGGCCCATCAGCACCTTCGGGCCGCCGCGGCCGCGCCGGTCGAGCACGATCATCGTCGCGGCGTCGCGCGGGCGCAGCCGCGCCGCCTTCGCCGGGCTCGCCTTGAAGGGCAAATCTTGGACGGGCGTATCCGCGGCGGGCGCGGCGTCCGGGGCCCTGCGCTCAGGCTCGGTCGAGGCGCTCGACTCCGGCTGGGGCGAGGGGCGATTCACGGCGGGTGTCCTCCGGCCCCGGCGCGGGGCGGCCCCGCGGTAGCGCGGCGAAGCCGTGCATGCCAAGGGCGTATTGCAGCCCGACGACGGCGCCCTTGACCGGTTGCAGCAGGGCGAGCGCCAGGACGAGGGTGAAGAGCGGCCACACGCCGATCTCGACCCAGAGCGGCACCTCGTAGGCGCTCTCCGTCTCCAGGATCAGGTAGCCGACGACGTGGGCGACCACGAAGATCACCACGTAGGGCGGCAGGTCGTCGGCCCGGTGGTGGTGCAGCTCCAGGCCGCAGGCCTCGCAGGTCGGCCGCACTTTGAGGAAGCGGCCGAACACCTTGCCCTCGCCGCAATGCGGGCAGCGGCCGAGGAAGCCGCGGGCCATCGCGCGGATCAGGCCGGTGCGGACGGGAGGCTCGCCTGTCATGCCCCCTCCCTACACCACCCGCGTCAGCGGCGGGAGCCGCGGTGGCGCGTGCCGGTGTTGCGGATGCCGGGGGGGCGGCCCGGTGCCGCGGCCTTGAACGGTTGCCCGCCGGGCTTCTTGCCGGGCGCCTTGCCGGGCCGCGCCCCGGCCCGGGTGCGCCCCTCGCTCAGGAGCTCGAAGCGCAGCGCGCCGGCGACCGGCGCCGCCTCGACGAGGCGCACCTCCACCGGGTCGCCGAGGCGGAAGGTCTCGCCGGTGCGCTCGCCGACCAGGGCGTGGCGGCCCTCCTCGTGGCGGAAATAGTCGGCGCCGAGCTGCGAGACCGGCACGAAGCCGTCGGCGCCGGTCTCGGCGAGCTTGATGAACAGGCCGGCGCGGGTCACCCCGGCGATCTGGCCCGCGAAGGTCGCCCCGATCCGGTCGGCGAGGTGGGCGGCGATCAGCCTGTCGATCGTCTCGCGCTCGGCCGCCATCGCCCGGCGCTCGGCCGCCGAGATGGTCTCGCCGATCTGCGCGAGCTCCCCCACCGAGGTGTCGGGCAGGCCGCCCGGCCCGAGCCGGCAGGCGGTCACCAGCGCCCGGTGGACGATCAGGTCGGCGTAGCGGCGGATCGGCGAGGTGAAGTGGGCGTAGCGGCGCAGGTTCAGCCCGAAATGCCCGAGGTTCTCCGCCGCGTAGACGGCCTGGGCCTGCGAGCGCAGCACCACCTCGTTGATGAAGGTCGCGTGCTCGGTGCCCTCCACCGCGCGCAGGATGCGGTTGAACAGGTCGGGGCGAAGCGCCCCCTCCTTCGGCAGCTTGACGCCCACCGAGGCCAGCACCTCGCCGAGAACCCGCATCTTCTCCAGCGCCGGCTCGTCGTGGACGCGGTAGATCAGCACGTGGCGCGCCGCCTCCAGGGTCTCGGCCGCGGCGACGTTGGCCTGGATCATGAACTCCTCGATCAGCCGGTGCGCGTCGAGGCGCTCCGGCACGATCACCCGGTCGACCTGACCGTCGGGCGTCAGCAGCACCTTGCGCTCGGGCAGGTCGAGGGCGAGCGGCCCGCGCCGGTCGCGGGCGGTCTTCAGGGCGGCGTAGGCCGCCCAGAGCGGGCGGAGCGCCGGCTCGAGGAGCGGGCCGGTCGCGTCGTCCGGCCGGCCGTCGATCGCGGCCTGTGCTTGGCTGTAGGACAGCTTGGCGCGGGAGCGCATCATCACCCGGTGGACGCTGTGGCCGCGCTTCACCCCGTCGGCGGCGACCGTCATGCGCACGGCGATGGCCGGGCGGTCCTCGCCCTCGCGCAGGGAGCACAGGTCGTTGGAGATGCGCTCGGGCAGCATCGGCACCACCCGGTCGGGGAAGTAGACCGAGTTGCCGCGCTCCAGCGCCTCGCGGTCGAGATTGGAGCCGGGGCGGACATAGGCCGACACATCGGCGATGGCGACGGTGACGACGAAGCCTCCCGGGTTCTTCGGGTCGGGATCGGCCTCGGCCATCACCGCGTCGTCGTGGTCCTTGGCGTCCGGCGGGTCGATGGTGAGGAGCGGGCGGTCCCGCCAGTCCTCGCGGCCCTTCAGCGTCGCGGGCTCGACCGCGTCGGCCTCGGCGAGCGTCGCCTCGGAGAAGACGTGCGGGATGTTGTGGAGGTGCAGCGCGATCAGGCTCACCGCCTTCTCGGAGCCCAGGCTCCCCAGGCGCTCGCGCACCCGGCCGCGGGGCAGGCCGAAGCGGGTCTCGCGCTCCAGGCTGACGCTGACGAGGTCGCCGTCGCGGGCCTCCCCCTCCTCGCCCGGCGGGATCAGGATCTCGCGGCCCTGCGCGCGCTTCTCCACCGGCACGATCCGGCCGCCCTGCGCGCCGGCCCGGTAGACGCCGATGATCTCCGCCCGGTTCTTGCCGATCACCTTGATGACGCAGCCGGTATAGCCCTCGCCATCGCGCTCGACCCGAACCAGCGCCCGGTCGCCGATGCCCGGCGCCGGGCGGGCGGCCTTGCGCGAGCCCCGCGGCGGCTGCAGCACGATCGCCGGTGGCTTGCCCTCACCGTTCCACTCGACGGGAAAAGCCAAAAAGTCGCCGTGGCGGTCGCGGGAGCGGATGTCGGCGAGCACCACCGGCGGCAGCCGGCCGGAGGACGCGAGCCCGCCGCGGCCGCGCTCCAGCGCGCCCTCCTCCTCGATCGCCTTGAGCAACTGCTTCAGCTCGATCTTGGCGGCGCCCTTGATGCCGAACGCCTTGGCGATCTCGCGCTTGCCGACCCGCTCCTTCGCCTCCGAGACGAAGGCGAGAACCTGCTCGCGGGTGGGAAGGGGCGGGGGGAGGGCGGGCGCCGGCTTGGCGCTGATGCGTCGGGCCAAAAGAGAGCGTGCCGTATTCGTCCGTCGGGCCGCGGATGCGGACCCGTATCCGTGCAAGATGGGGGCGGCTCCCGCCCGCGGCAACGCCGTAACCGCGCCGCTCAACAGGCGTTTCCCCCCTCTGCCCATCACCCCCTGGACGATCCCGATCGCCCCGCGGGCCGCGCGGCGCGGTCAGCCCGTCGAGGCCGACTTGCGGATGCGCTCCACCGCGCGGTCCACGTCGAGGCCGGGCGCCAGGAGTTCGGCAAGCGTGAACGGGCAGGCGCGGGGCAGGGTGAGGTTGACCTGCCCCGCTTCAGCGGCCAGCTCCGGGGTCTCGGCCTCCCGGATCGCCAGGGTCCAGGCGCCGTCGACCCGGACCGAGTCCGGCGCCGGCGGATCCCCCGACAGGTCGGCCAGCTTTTCCCGGCCGGCGTCGCGGCAGGCGAGGCTCGCGCGGTCGTCGGACAGCAGGGCCGCCTTGATCAGTTCGGCCAGGGCGTCCCTGACCCGCTCGACGCTCGCGTTCATCGCCGTCCGTGGGTTCCGTTGCATACGGGCGGACTTGGCAAGGCCCGTGCCGGGCGCGGCGGCGCGGCCGGTGGTCCCCAGTGCGGCGCCGGGTGTAGAACGCCGGGATGATCCCGGTCCTGACCCGCACCTCCGAGGCCGTGCCGCTCTACGCCGCCTTCTGCGCGGAACTGACCGCGCGCGGTTTCGCGGGCGACCTGTCGCTGACCCCCGCCGACCGGACGGTGTTCTCGACCGACAACTCGATCTACCAGGTCGAGCCCGAGGCGGTGGCCTTCCCGAAGACCCGCGACGACCTCGTGCGGATCGCCCGCCTGCTCGACGACCCGCGCTTCGCCGAAGTCACCCTGCGCCCCCGCGGCGGCGGCACCGGCACCAACGGCCAGTCGCTCGGCCGCGGTCTCGTGGTCGATTGCTCGCGGCACATGAACCGCGTGCTGGAGATCGACGTCGCAAACCGGACCGCCCGCGTCGAGCCCGGCGTGGTCAAGGACCAGCTCAACCGCGAACTGGCCAAGCACGGCCTGTTCTTCGCCCCCGAGCTGTCGACCTCGAATCGGGCGACGATCGGGGGCATGATCTCCACCGACGCCTGTGGCCAGGGCTCGTGCCTGTACGGCAAGACCCGCGACCACGTGCTGGCGCTGACCTGCGTGCTCGCGGACGGCACGGTCTGGGAGATGGCGCCCCTCGATGAGGCGGAACTGGCCGCGGCCAAGGCGCGGCCGGACCGGGTGGGCGCGATCCACCGGGCGGTGGACGCGGTCGTCACCGAGAACGCGGCGCTGATCGCCGAGCGCTTCCCCAAGCTCAACCGGTGTCTCACCGGCTACGACTTGGCCCACCTGCGCGATGCCTCCGGCCGGTTCGACCTGAAGAGCGTGGTCTGCGGCTCGGAGGGCACGCTGGCGCTGATCGCCGAGGCGAGGCTCAACGTCCTGCCGATCCCGGCCCACGCCGCGCTGGTCAACATCCGCTACGACAGCTTCGACGCGGCGCTCCGCGACGCCCGGGCGCTGGTGGCGGTCGAGCCCGCCTCGATCGAGACCGTCGACTCGCGCGTCCTGGAGCTCGCCCGCGGCGACGGCGTCTGGCACGAGGTCAGCGCCTACTTCCCCGACGACGCGGAAGGGCCGGCCGCGGGCGTCAACCTCGTCGAGGTGCTGGCCGAGACGCCCGCCAACCTCGAAGCCCGGCTCGCAGCGGTGACCAGCCTGCTCGACCGCGAGGGCCGCAGCGGCGGCCGGCGCGGCTACACCGTCGCCCGCGAGGCGGCGGCCGATCCAATGACGCCGGGCGGCGAGGCCGCCCGCGCGTTCGGCGCGGGCGCGCAGGGAAGCCAGCGGCTCGCCGAGGACGGCGACGAGGCAGAGGGCGACGGCGTGCGGCTCGCGCCCCCGGAGGCGGTCGACGCGGTCACCCGCATCTGGGGCATGCGCAAGAAGGCGGTGGGGCTGCTCGGCAACATGAAGGGCGACGCCCGGCCGATCGCCTTCGTCGAGGACACCGCCGTCCCGCCGGAGCACCTCGCCGACTACATCGCCGAGTTCCGCGCGGCGCTCGACCGGCGGGGCCTCGTCTACGGCATGTTCGGCCACGTCGATGCCGGCGTGCTGCACGTGCGGCCCGCCCTCGACATGAAGGCCCCGGGCGCCGAGGCGACGGTCCGCGCGGTCACCGAGGAGGTGGTGGCGCTGACGCAGAAGTACGGCGGCCTGCTCTGGGGCGAGCACGGCAAGGGCGTGCGCTCGGAATTCGTGCCGGCGGTGTTCGGGCCGCTCTACCCCGCGCTCCAGGCGATCAAGGCCGCCTTCGACCCGAGCGACCGGCTCAATCCGGGCAAGATCGCTGCGCCCGAGGACGGCCGGCTCATGTCGGTCGACGGCGTGCCGACCAAGGGGCAGGCGGACCGCGCCATCCCGGCATCGACCCGCGCGGCCTTCGACGAGGCGCTGCACTGCAACGGCAACGGCGCCTGCTACACCTACGACCCGGACGAGGCGATGTGCCCGTCCTGGAAGGCGACCCGGGAGCGGCGGCACTCGCCGAAGGGCCGCGCCTCGCTGCTGCGCGAGTGGCTGCGGCTCGCCGCGGCCAGCGGCGTCGACCCGGCCGCGGACCTGAGGCGGCAGCGGGCGAGCTGGCTGCGCGACGTGGCCCTGAGCCTGCGGCCGGCCCCGCGCGACCGGCAGGATGTCTCCCACGGGGTCCAAGACTTCTCCCACGCAGTCAAGGAGGCGATGGACGGCTGCCTCGCCTGCAAGTCCTGCACGGGCTCCTGCCCGATCAAGGTCGACGTGCCGAGCTTCCGCGCCAAGTTCCTGGCGCTCTACCACCAGCGCTATCCGCGCCCCTGGAAGGATCACGCGGTCGCCGCGCTGGAGCCGCTGCTGCCGCTCGCCGCCCGCGCCCCGCGCCTCGGCAACGCGCTGCTCGCCAACCCCGCCGCGCGGGCGCTGCTCGCCCGGCTCGGGCTGGTCGAGATCCCGGCGCTCTCGACCTTCGATCTCGCGGGGGCCCTCCGCCGGCTCGGCGTCGCCGCGGCCACGCCGGAGGCGTTGCGCGCCCTCGACCCGGCGGCCCGAAAGAGATCCGTGGTGGTGGTGCAGGACGCCTTCACCACGCATTTCGAGGCCGAGCTGGTCGCCGACCTGTGCGCGCTGCTGGTGGAGCTCGGCTTCCGGCCCTGGCTCGCCCCCTACCGGCCGAACGGCAAGCCGCTGCACGTCCACGGCTTCCTCGCCCGGTTCAATCGTGTCGCGGGGGCGAACGCCGCGGGCCTGCGGGCGCTCGCCGACACCGGCGTGCCGCTCGTCGGCCTCGACCCGTCGATGACGCTGACCTACCGCTCGGACTACGCGGGCGCGCTGACGGCGGCGGCGGTGCCGCGGGTGCAGCTCGTGCAGGAATGGCTCTCGGGAAACCTCGACGCGATCGCGCCGCGGCAGGGCGGCCGTCGCTTCCGGCTCCTGCCCCACTGCACCGAGCGCACCAACGCGCCGGGGGCGGTCAAGGACTGGCAGGCGCTGTTCGCCCATCTCGGGCTGCGGCTCGACGTGCCGGCCTCGGGCTGCTGCGGCATGGCCGGCACCTACGGCCACGAGGCGGCGCACCGCGCCACGTCCGAGGTCATCTATGGCCAGAGCTGGGCGCGGCACGTGGCGGGGGCGGGCGACGGGGCGCTGCTGGCCGACGGCTATTCCTGCCGCAGCCAGGTCAAGCTCGTCGACGGCGTGCGCCTGCGCCACCCCGTCCAGGCCCTGCTGGCGCATGTCCGCGCCGCGGGCGCCGCCCCGTTCCACCCCGCACAGGCGGCCGCCGCACAGCCATGACCGACGCTTCTCGACACGAGACTCCCCAGCCCGAGACTCGCCGCGTCGCCGTGATGGGGGCCGGCGCGGTCGGCTGCTACTACGGCTTCCGGCTCGCCCGGGCCGGGCACCCCGTGACCCTGATCGGCCGGCCGGCCCTGGTGGAGGCGGCCGCGGACGGTCTCGTCCTGGAGACGGGCGGAGGCCGCGCCGCGGTGCCGGTGACGGCCACCGCCGAGGCGGCGGGCGTCGCCGGGGCCGACCTCGTGCTGGTCTGCGTGAAGTCCACCGACACGGAGGCGGCGGGCCGCGCCATCGCCCCGCACCTCGCCCCGGGGGCCGCCGTGCTCAGCCTCCAGAACGGCGTCGACAACGCCGCGCGCCTCGGGGCGGTGATCGGCCGGCCGGTGGTCCCGGTGGCGGTCTACGTCGCCGTGGAGATGGCCGGGCCGGCCCATGTCCGCCACCACGGCCGCGGCGACCTGATCCTCGGGGCCGGGGAGCCCGGGGCGCGCGCGGCCGCGATCCTCGCGGCGGCGGGGGTGGACGCGGCCGTCTCCGAGCGCGCCATGGAGGCGCTGTGGGGCAAGCTCGTGGTCAACTGCGCCTGGAACGCGCTCTCGGCGCTCACCCAGTTCTCCTACGGCCGGCTGCTCGACGGGGCGGGGGTGCGCGAGGCGATGGCCGACGCGGTCGCCGAGTGCGTCGCCGTGGCCCGGGCCGACGGCGTCGCCGTCCCCGGCGACATCCTGGAGACGGTGTACGGCATCGGCGCCGCCATGCCCGACCAGCGCTCCTCCACCGCCCAGGATCTCGGCCGCGGCCGGCGCAGCGAGATCGACCATCTCAACGGCTACGTCGTGCGCCGGGGCGCGGCGCACGGGATCCCGACCCCGGTCAACCGGCTGCTTCACACCTTGGTGAGGCTGGCCGAGGCCGGGCGCGGCTGACCGGCGGGTCGAAACAAGGCCCTTGCCAGCGCCGCGGGACGGTCCTAGCCTCCTCCCATCGACGCCCGGGGACGGGCGCCGGCCGGAGAGAAGGAGGGCCGCCATGCAGCGTCAGGGCCGTAGCTTCCGATCGACACGTGCCGCCGACGGGGACGGGGACACGCCGCCCAACCACCACCCGCAGGGGTAGTGACCCGCCGGGCGACGGACGGTCGAGATCTTCCGAGGCCGAGGCCACCGGGATCGGCACATCTCCCGTCGGATCGACGCGTGTGGACCCTGCATCAAGCCCGTCGGCTCGCGTCGGCGGGCTTTCTCGTGTCCGGGGGCGGCGCCGCCGGAACGCTTCGCCGCCGCGCGCGAGGACGAGGGCCGGCCGCGGCGAACCCTTCGACAAGCAGGTTTCGCCGAAGTGGTCGCCGGTTCGGCGTCGAAAACCTGCGATCCCTCAAGGATCTAAGCGGGTGAAACGTTGGCGTGCCCACGGTACACGACAGTTCGGCGTTTGCGCCGGCCGATCCCACCAACCCCCTCATCCTGAGGTGCCCCTTGCCTCGGCAAGGGGCCTCGAAGGAGCCCTCCAGCCAGCCGCGCGATCCCTGGAGGTCTCCTTCGAGGCCCGCTGACGCGGGCACCTCAGGATGAGGGACAGGGTCGGAAACGCCCCTCGGCTCGCCGCGTCGTGGACCGTGTGGCACGCCGACGCGAACCTGCTTAGAGACCCGATCGGCTCGGCGTCCCCGGACACGCGGCAGTAACCCGAATCGGCGATGAATCGCCCATGCGGACACCGACGCTCTGTCTCCTGATGGTCCTGGCCGGTCCGGCCGCCGCCGCGCCGACCAACCTGACCGGCCTGGAGACGGCGTGGCACGCCTGCCTGCGCGAGTCCTACGCCCACCAGCCGCCGCATCAGAGCCGGGCCGGCAGCGAGCGCAACGCCCTCGACGAGTGCCGCGGGCACGAGGACGCCTACGTGGCCGCGATCATGGCGGCGCGCGCGGAGGGAGACCGGCCGTTCTCGGCCCAGGCGCGGGCCTGGGCGGCCTCGGTCGCCGCCTACGTCTGGGATCCGGTCACCGCCTGGATCGCCGCCCTGCGGCGCTGAGCGGACGCGCGCCGGAACGACGGCCCCGGCCTCAGCGCACCTCGCTCATCCGCCGGGTCGCCCGCTGCTCCTGCTTGTAGGCGTTGATCGCCCCGGCGCAGTTGGGCGAGAGCTTCTTGAGATTGGCGCGGAAACAGGCTTCCACCTCGGGGCCGCCCGGCGGGTAGGCGCTGCAATGGTCCATGTAGTCGGCGGTGCAGTAGCGCTTCAGCGCCTCGCGCGCCGGGGACTGCTCGGCGAAGGCCGCGGCCGGGACGAGGCAGAGACCGAGGGCCAGGACGGCCGCTTTGGTCTGAGTCATGGGTTACCTATCGGTTTCCGGGGCCGCCCGGCGGACCGGACGGACGGGCGCGGGGGATGGATGCCAAGGATGGCATGAACGTGACGCGCATCTGCCCCGACAGCAAGCTTGAGCCATGTGTCCCTGAACCATGTGTCCCTGAACGCTCCTCGCCCGGCCGGCCGGGCGGCGGCGCCGAAGCCGGCCTTCCCGGAGGCAGCCCCGCGCTGCCCGCCCGCGCGGCGGCCCTCGCCCACCGCGCGCTGATCGACGAGCTGGAGACCTGGCCGAAGCCGGGTCTCGTCAGCCCGGTCGACGCGGGCAGCCACGACGACATGGACGCCGACAGCCTGCGCCGCAGCGCCGCCGCCCTCCGCCCGCACTTCGCCGACCTCGCGCGCGCCGGGGCGGCCGGCGCCGGGATGGCCGAGCTGCGGGCGATCGGGCTGCGGGCGGAGGCCGCGATGCTCGCCGCGACCGGCGGGGTCAACGCTCATCGCGGCGCGATCTTCTCCCTCGGCCTGATCTGTGCGGGGGAGGGGGCCTCCGGCGGCACGGACGCGTCGGCGGAGGCGCGGGCGGAGGCGGTCGGACGCCGCTGGGGCGCGGTGATCGCCCGCGCGCCGGTCTCGCCCGCGAGCCACGGCGGCCGGGCGGCGCGGCGCTACGGCGTCGGCGGGGCCGCCGCCGAGGCGGCCGCCGGCTTTCCCACCGTGCGGGCGGTCGGCCTGCCCGCCCTGCGCAGCGGCCGTGCCCTGGCGCCCGCCGATCCGGAGGCCGCGCGGGTGCAATGCCTGTTCGCGCTGATGGCGGTGCTCGACGACACCAACCTGCTGCATCGCGGCGGCCCCGAGGGGCTGCGCGCCGCCCGCGCCGCCGCGGCGGCGTTCCTGGACGCGGGCGGGGTCGGGGCGCCCGACTGGCGCGGCCGCGCGGAGGCGCTCCACCGCGCCTTCGTCGCCGCCCGGCTCAGCCCCGGCGGCAGCGCCGACCTGCTCGCGGCGACCCTGCTCCTCGACGCGCTGGCTGGAACCCGAGTTCGGAGCCCTGGGGCGACGCCGGGCGCCGTTGACCCGACCGGCCCGGCGTGGAAAGCGGGCGCCGTCCAGGACACCAGCCCGACGAACGGTATCCCATGCGCCCGAACGCCCGCTTCGTGAAGATGGCCGCCCTGGCCGCCCTCGTCCTGGCGGCGGCATCGCCCGGCGCGGCCCGCGCCGAGACGATCGCCCGCGAGCGCCTGGGCTGCCGCACGGCGGCGGTCAACGAGCGGCTGCTCGCCATGGTGCAGGCCGACGACGCGGAGGGCTACGGGCGCCTCCTGCGCGGCAGCCTCGCCTCGGGCGAGTGCAAGTACTGGAAGCCGGGGGACGAGGTCGAACTCGGCAACCGGACCATCGGCTACGCGTGCATGACCGCGAAAGCCGGGTCCGGGCCCTGCTTCTGGACCCCGGTCACCGCTCTCGAGAAGGGCGACTGACGCCGCGCCGCCCGCGTGCCGGGGCCGGTCGCAGGGACTTGCCGCAGGGACTTGCCGCCCGGCGCCCTCAGTAGAAGCCCGCGTCGGCGCAGGTTCCGCCGAACGCCCGGCTGCACGCGTCGGTGGTGGCGCTCGCCGCGCCGGCGATGCCGGCCCCGCCCACCGCGCCGCCGCCCGTCCCCGCGATCCCGGTCGCGGCGATGCCGGCGGCTACCTGCTCCGGCACGGCGCCCGCGCCCGCGGCGATGCCGGCGCCCGATCCCCCGGAGCCGCCGCCCGCGACCGCCACGCTCCGGGCGCCGGAGCCGGAGGCGATGCCCGCGCCCGAGCCGCCGGCGCCCGAGACGCCGAGACCTCCGCCGCCCCCGATGCCCGCGCCGGACCCGGACAACCCGGCCGACCGCGCCGAGGCGGCGGCCTGCACGGCGTTGGCGGTGGCGGCCGTCGTCAGGGTCGTGCCCGCGCCGCCGGTCCCGCCCGGCGTCCCGGACGTCCCGGACCCTGCCGTGCCGGCGGCGCCGGACGCGCCCGAGGCGGGGCCGCCCGCTGACGAGCCGGCCGCCGTCGCGCCGGAGCCGCCGCCCGGCGTCGAGCCGGCAGACGCGGCGCCCGCTGGGCTCGACACGCGCCCGCCGCCGGATCCGCCGCCGCCGAAGCTCAGGCCGCCCGCGTCGGTGATGCCCCCGGTCTGGCGCGAGATCGTGGGGAAGGCGCTCGCCCCCGCCGCGGCCGAGCCGCCGAGGCTGAGGGCGCCGGGGTTCACGAGCGCGGTCGTCGGCTCGACCGAGGCCGGGGCGAGGCCGGCGACGCCCTGGCCGGTCGGCGCCACGCTCAGGCCGGCGATCGACGGGACGCCGGTGACGGTCGTGCTCTGGGCCGCGGCCGGCCCGGCGAGCGCGAGCATGGCGGCTGCCGCGAGGAAGATCCGCATGGCGTCGTCCGTGATGTCCGCACCCTTGAAGAGAGCGAACGCGGGGTCGCGGCGGCGCGTTCCGGCCCGGCTCATCGCGCGGGACCGAAGCCGGCCGGCGGGCGTGAGCCGAGATGCCCGCGCAGGGTCCGCGCGGCGTAGTCCTCCCGGAACAGGCCGCGCCGGCGCAGCTCCGGCAGCACCAGCTCGATGAAGTCGTCGAGGCCGCCGGGCAGAGTCGGCGGCATGATGTTGAAGCCGTCGGCGCCCCCGGCCCGGAAGCGCTCCTCCATCTCGTCGACGATCTGGGCGGGCGTGCCGACGATCTGCGCGTGGCCGCGGGCGCCGGCGATGCGCAGGTAGAGCTGGCGCAGCGTCAGACCCTCGCGGCGGGCGAGATCGAACATCAGTCGCTGGCGGGACTTGCCGCCCTCGGTCTCGGGCAGCTCCGGCACCGGCCCCTCGGGGTCGTAGCTCGACAGGTCGACGCCGCCGATCATCCGCTCCAGGAGCGCGAGGCCGACCGCGGGGTCGATCAGCGCCTGAAGCTCCTCGAACTTGGCCCGCGCCTCGGCCTCGCTGCGCCCGACCACCGGGAACAGCCCCGGCATGA
Organism: Methylobacterium amylolyticum; assembly: GCF_030700245.1. Taxonomy (GTDB): domain Bacteria; phylum Pseudomonadota; class Alphaproteobacteria; order Rhizobiales; family Beijerinckiaceae; genus Methylobacterium. The sequence goes on along the minus strand of NZ_JAUYZI010000002.1, from coordinate 20,515 downwards.
TCTTCAGGTCTTCGGGCGCGCGGCCGAACCCGGCCATGCGCCCCTTCAGGTCGGCGTAGAACGCCACCGCCTCGTCGAGCGTCTGGTTGGCGGTGAACACGATCTCGGCGGTGCGCGCCGCCAGATCCTTTCCGGGACCCGACGAGCCGGCCTGAACCAGCACCGGCTGCCCCTGGGGCGTGCGCGACAGGTTGAGCGGGCCGCGCACCGCGAAGTGCTTGCCCGCGTGGTTCAGCGGCCGGAAGCCGTCGGGCTTGGAGAACTGGCCGCTCGCACGGTCGATGATCACCGCGCCGTCGTCCCAGGTGTTCCACAGCCCCAGCACCACGTCGACGAACTCCTCCGCCCGCTCGTAGCGGTCGGCGTGGACGGCGATCCGCGCGCCGCCGAAATTGGCGGCCTCCGCGTCGGTGGCCGAGGTGACGAGGTTCCAGCCCGCCCGGCCGCCGCTGAGATGGTCGAGCGAGGCGAAGCGGCGGGCGACGTTGTAGGGCTCGTTGAAGCTCGTCGAGGTGGTCGCCACGAGCCCGATCCGCTCGGTGACGGCCGCGAGCGCCGAGAGCAGCGTCACCGGCTCGAAATGGGTCGAGCGGGCGGTGCGCTCGCTGGAGCGCAGGCCGGTGTCGCGGATGCCGGTACCGTCCTCCAGGAAGATCAGGTCGAACTTCGCGGCCTCGGCCCGCCGCGCCCAGCCGACGTAGCGCGCGAGGTTGAGCCCGCCGTCGGCCTCGCTGGAGGGGTGGCGCCAGCCCGCCACGTGGTGGCCGGTGGCATAGAAGAACGCGCCGAGGCGCAACGTGTCCTGCGTCATCAACCGACCCGGTTCAGGGCGGCCTCCCCGGGCCGCGCGGATGCCTACGATCGCGCGGAGTGTACAGCCGCGCGCGGCCGAAAGGGACGCCCCCCGGCGCGGGGCGTCGATCGCGCCCACGCCGGCGCGGTGCGGCGCGCTGTCCCGGGCGATGGCGGCGCGTGTCCGGTCGCGTCCCGTGCCCACGGTCGAAGGCCCGCGCGCCGCGGATCGGCGGGGCGGCCCCCCGGAGCCGGAGGCTCGCCCCCGGTCGCGCGGCGCGCCCGCCGGTGCTACCCGTTCCCGAAAGCGTCGAGACGGCGGGAGGGAGCGATGTCGAGGGTCAGCACGTGCCTGTGGTTCGGGACGGAGGCCGAGGCCGCCGCGCGCTTCTACGTCGCGCTCGTCCCCGAGTCCCGGATCACCCACGTCCAGCGCTCGCCCGGCCCCTGGCCCGGCGGGGCGGCGGGCGACGTGGTGATGGTCAGCTTCACCCTCGGCGGCCAGCACTACGCGGGGCTGAACGGCGGCCAGCCCGCGGAGTACGGCTTCGCGGCCTCGATCTCGGTGCTGTGCGCGGATCAGGCGGAGATCGACCGGCTGTGGTCGGCGCTCACCGCCGACGGCGGCTCGGAGATCATGTGCGGCTGGCTGCGCGACCGGTGGGGGGTGCCCTGGCAGATCGTGCCCGAGATCCTGCCGCGCCTGCTGGCCGACCCCGATCCCGGCGTCGCGGCCCGCGCCTTCACCGCCATGCAGGAGATGGTGAAGCTCGACATCGCCGCGCTGGAGCGCGCGGCCGCCGGCTGAACGCCGCGCCGCGGCCGGAAGCCCGTTCCGCCGACCCCGTCTCGCGTACACGTCTCGCGTACAAGGCAGAAGCACCATGACCGACGAACCGCACGGCCTCGACCGCGGCCTGACCAATTACGGCGACCGCGACTTCGCCCGCTACCTGCGCCGCTCGTTCGCGCGCTCCATGGGCATCTCGCCGGGCCTCCTGAACAAGCCGGTGGTCGGCATCGCCATGACGCCGTCGGGCTTCAACAACTGCCACCGCGGCATGCCCGAGCTCGTCGAGGCGGTCTCGCGCGGCGTGCTGGCCGCCGGCGCCCTGCCGCGGCCGTTCCCGACCGTGTCGCTCGGCGAGGTTTTCCTCAACCCCACCAGCATGATGTACCGCAACCTGATGGCCATGGACACCGAGGAGATGATCGGCGCTCAGCCCATGGACGCGGTCGTGCTGATCGGCGGCTGCGACAAGACCGTGCCCGCCCAGCTCATGGGCGCGGCGTCCGCCGACCTGCCCGCGATCCAGCTCGTCACCGGCCCGATGTCCACCGGCCGCCACCGCGGCCAGCGGCTCGGCGCCTGCACCGATTGCCGGGGCTTCTGGGCGAAGTACCGGGCCGGCACGGTGGGGCCTGAGGAGATCGCCGAGGTCGAGGGCCGGCTCTCGGTCACCCAGGGCACCTGCGCGGTGATGGGCACCGCGAGCACCATGGCCTGCATCGCCGAGGCGCTCGGCATGTCGCTGCCCGGCACCGCCGCCATCCCCGCCGTGCATTCCGACCGGCTGGTCGCCGCCGAGGAGACCGGCCGCGCCGCCGTGCGGCTGATCGCGACGAAGATCCGGCCGAGCCAGGTGATCACGCAGAAATCGGTCGAGAACGCGATCCGGGTGCTGATGGCGGTCTCGGGCTCGACCAACGCCATCGTCCACCTGACCGCGGTCGCCGGGCGGCTCGGCATCCGGATCCCCTACGCGCGCTTCAACCAGATCTCGGACGAGACGCCGGTGCTGGTCGACCTCAAGCCCGTGGGCGAGGGCTACATGGAGGATTTCCACGCGGCCGGCGGCATGGGCGCGCTGCTGCGGGAGCTGCGCCCGCTGCTGCACCTCGACACGCTCGACGTGGAGGGCCGCCGGCTCGCCGAGCGCCTCGACGAGCCGGCGGGGTGGGTCGACCGCAAGGTGATCCGGGCGGCCGACGATCCCGTGTCGCCGGTGGGCGGCCTGATCGCGCTCGGCGGCAGCCTCGCCCCGGACGGGGCGATCTTCAAGCGCGCGGCGGCCACGCCCGCCCTGTTCGAGTCGGAAGGCCGGGCGGTGGTGTTCACCGGGCTCGAAGACCTCTCCGCGCGCATCGACGACCCCGGCCTCGACGTCCGGCCGGGCGACATCCTCGTCCTCCAGAACGCCGGGCCGCACGCGGCGGGCATGCCGGAGGCCGGCTACCTGCCGATCCCGAAGAAGCTGGCGCAGGCGGGGGTGAAGGACATGGTCCGGATCTCCGACGCGCGCATGTCGGGCACGGCGTTCGGCTCGATCGTGCTGCACGTGGCGCCCGAGGCGGCGGCGGGCGGGCCGCTGGCGGCGGTGCGGGACGGCGACCGGATCCGGCTGTCGATCCGGGACAAGCGCGTCGACCTGCTGGTCGAGCCGGACGAGATCGCCCGGCGGCTCGCCGATCACCGGCCGCCGCCCGCGCCGTCGCGGGGCTACAAGGCCCTCTACCGGCGCACGGTCACCCAGGCGCCCGAGGGCTGCGACTTCGACTTCCTGGCCGGCGCGGCGCCCGGGGCCTGAGGCCGCGCCGCCGGTGGCGGACCACCCGGCCGGGCGAGGGCACGCCCCGCGGCGCGAGCGGGGCTGCAAATCCTTTCGACAGCAGGGATTTTGCACAGGAGGCGAGATGACGCGCCCCGGCGATATGGCTTACAAGGCAACCGCACGGCGTCCCCGCGTCCCGCGCGGTCGCGCCACGACGTCTTTGAAGATCGGGCCGGACGAATGAGCGGAGACAACATGCTGGAAAAGGCGCTGGCCGATGTGCGGCAGCGCCGGATCGATCTCCAGGCCGAGTACGAGCGCGTCACCGCCGAGCTGAACAAGCTGCGGATGGCGGAGCGCTCGCTGGCGGTGATCGTCGAGGGCGCCGCCGCCGAGGAGGTGGCCGCCCTCGATCCGACGGGCGAGGGCACCGGCCGCTCCGGCCGGGCGACCGGGCGGGGCAGCCGCGGCCCCCGGGCGAATTCCGCCAAGGGCCGCCTGAAGGCGCTCCTGGAGAGCACGGGGCAGCAGGGCCTCTCCCACGCGGAGATCGAGCGCCGTCTGCCCGACGTCGCCCCCGCCACCCTGAACGCCTACCTCAGCACGATGGTGTCGAGCGGCGACGCGGTGCGCCGCGGCGACTTCTACGTCGGGGCCGCGCCGTCGGCCGCCGAGGAGCCGGCGGCGGAAGCCTCCGACGCGGAAGCCCGCGACGAGGCGGCCGAGTAGGCGGGCTCCCTACCGCCGCGGACGCGCGCCCGACACGCGGCGCGCGCTCACGCGGCGCTCGCCCCGGCCCGCTCGACCTGCGCAGGATCGTCCGCGCGGCGCGCGAGCGCTTCGTGCTGCACGAGGCGCCTGACGACCTTCAGCGCCTTGTGCGTGTGCTTGCCTTCGAGCGCTCGGCTGATCTCGGCGACGTAGGGTGCGGCCTCCGGCATCGCCTTCAGGATCTCGGCCGCCTGCGTGAACAGCAGGCCGAAGACCGCCTCCGGCTCCTCGGACAGGTGGATCATCTGGAGCGTCATCCAGAGCTGCTTGCAGGGCGTGTCGACCGCGCTCTCGTGGATGATCTCGCTCTCGCGCAGGAACCGGCACGGCGTCTCGATCAGGATGTCGCCGTTGCGGTCGCCGTTGCGGATCAGCGCCCCGTTGATGACCAGCCGCTCGCGGGGCTTGAGCGTGATGCGCAGGGCCATGGCGGTCCACTCCATTTTGAGCTGCGCGGACCGTGCCGGGACTTCTTTAACTATGCCTTATCGAAAAGACCGGGCGCGTCCGGGACCTGTTCTCTCGGGAGCTGTTTTACGGGCCGACTTAACGGTTCCGAAATCGGACGCGTGATGTGTTGGCGAACCGCAAAAGCGCGGCGTTCCATCCAATCACGGATACCGGCCGATGAGCTCCAGCATCACCCTGTCAGCCGCGACGCGGCAGAACCTGCTGTCGCTGCAGGACACCGCGACCCTGCTCTCGACGACGCAGAATCGGCTCTCGACCGGCAAGAAGGTCAACTCGGCCCTCGACAACCCGACGAACTTCTTCACCTCGCAGAGCCTGACCGCCCGCTCGTCCGATCTCTCCTCGCTCCTCGACGGCATGTCGAACGGCATCCAGACGATCCAGGCGGCCAACCAGGGCATCACCTCGATCCAGAAGCTCCTGGACACGGCGAAGTCGACGGCGAGCCAGGCGCTCGCGGACAAGACGGGCGGTTCGAGCGGCGTGACCGGCGGCGCGAAGGCGCAGGCCGCCAAGGTGACGGGTACCTCGACCCTGGCCAGCCTCGGCACCACCAATGCCAGCGGCGTCACGACCTTCGACCTGTCCAACCCCGCCAAGGACGCCTCGCTCGACATCTCGCTCGACGGAGGCACCACCAAGACCACGATCCGGATCGACTCGACGACGCTGGCCTCCTCCGGCTCCGACCTGACCAAGGTCACCTCGGACCAGTTGCTCACCGCCATCAACGGCCAGATCGCCAACAACGCCGCGCTGGCCGGCAAGGTCTCCGCCGGCACGAGCGCGGACGGGCGCATCACCTTCTCGACCACCGCCACCGGCGCGGCCGCCAAGCTGACGGTGGCCGGCTCGGCGAACGCCACCGTCGACATCGGCTACGGCAAGTCCACCACGACGCCGACCCACTCGACGGTGACGGCCCAGGGCGCGCTCGGCGCGGCGACCGACTTCACGACCGGCAGCGCCTCCCTGACCGTCAGCGACGGCAGCACCTCCGTTCAAGTCAAGCTCGACAAGAACTCGGCGACCGACAATCTCGGCGGCACCATCGGCACCTCCGGCACGCGGGCCGAGGTCGTGGACGCGATCAACAAGCAGCTCAAGGACAACGGCTCCACCGCCACCGTGGCGCTGGCCACCGACGGCAGCAACAAGCTCGTGTTCAGCTCGGCCGATGTCGGCCCGGACGCGCAGATCTCGGTGATCGGCGGCATCGACACCACGGGTGGCAACGGCGCCAGCGGCATCGGCTTCAGCACCTTCACGGCGAGCACGCCGACGCCGGGAACGCTCGCGGCGAACACCCAGACGGCGACGGTGGGCGCCTATACCGCGCCGACGGTCGTCAACGGTGCCGGTGCTGCGGTCAGCACGACGACCTCGACGGTCGCGCTCGGCGCGAACGTTCCGATCGCCGGCACCGGCCAGAAGACGACCTTCAGCATCCAAGTCGGCGCGGGCGCAGTCACCAACATCAGCATCGACGCGACCTCGCTCGACACCGGCGGGACCGCGCTCGGCGCGAACCCGACCCGCGCGAAGATCGTCGAGGCGATCAACCGGCAACTCGATGCCGCCGGCGTCGCGGTCACCGCCTCGACCACCGGCGGCAACTTGCTCCAGTTCTCCACGGACGCCAACAGCTCCGCGAACATCAACCTCGTCACCTCCGCCACCGGCTTCTCCGATCAGCTCGGCCTGTTCAGCACGCCGGCGACCGCCGAGCTCGCCACGACCATCCCCACCAACCTCGACCTCAACGGCAAGAGCGCGACCTTCACGGTCGGCGGCGCGACGGTCGTCCTCGACGCGACCAAGACCGACGCCTCGGGCCTGGCGATCGGCAACAACCCGAACCAGAAGGCCGTCCTCGAAGCGATCAACAAGCAGCTCACGGGTGGCAACTCCGCCTACATCAACGCTGCGAACCACCTCGTCTTCGTCGGCCCGACGAGTTCCGCCACGCCGCCCGCGCCGACCTTCACCGCGGTGAGCGACACGGTCGGTCTCGGCTTCGGCACCGCCAACAAGGTGACGGCGGCAGGCACGGTTTCCACGCCCGCCACGAGCTCGGCCGCCAAAGTGACGGCAGCCGGCACCGCGGTGACGTTCCCGGTCGATCTGACCACGCAGTCGGCGACCTTCACGGTCGGCGACGGCACGGCCACGGCCAACATCACGATCAACAACGCGAGCCTCGACACCGCCGGCGCCGCGATCGGCAACTCAGCCACGAAGGTCGAGATCGAGCAGGCGATCCAGCGTCAGCTCGACGCGGCGGGCGTCGACGTCACGGCGGCGTTCAACGCCGGCGGCAGGCTCGAACTCACCTCCCGCGGCGTCGGCGCCAGCGCCAGCGTCACTCTGACGCCCGCCACGGACACGGCCGGCCTCAGCATCGGCGTGGCCGGTGCCGCCAACCCGCCGCTGACCGCGAACGGTCTCTCGGCCGGCGTCATCGACCTTTCGGGCGGCAAGACGAGCACCTTCGCGATCAGCGACGGCACCACCAGCCGGAACGTCTCGATCAGCGCGACGAGCCTCGACAAGGCCGGCAATCAGATCGGCGCTTCGGCCACGCAGGCCAAGGTCGCCGAGGCCATCCAGGTCGAACTCGACACGGCCGGCGTCAAGGCGCAGGTCGCGTTCGTCGCCAACAGGCTCCAGGTCACCGGCAACGCCGTCGGAACCGGCGCCGCCGCCCCGACCCTGACCGCGACCAGCGACACCGCCGGCCTCGGCCTGGGCACCACCAGCAACGCCAACAGCACTCCCGCGGCCGGCACCGGCACGGCCGCGGGCGGCGTCACCTCCTCGGGCACCGAGGCCACCGACGGCTCCTCCAAGGCCTCGCTCGTGGGGACCGAGCAGACGCTGACCAAGGACTTCAGCGGCACGAAGGACGCGTCCTTCACCCTGAAGCTCGGGAGCGGACCGCTCAAGCTGATCACGCTGAACAGCGCCAATCTCGGCGCCTCGGCGGCGACCAGCCAGACCGCCATCGCCAAGGCGATCAACGATCAGATCGCCACGGATACCGGCCTCGCCGGCAAGGTCTCGGCCAGCTACGTCAACAACAAGCTCGTGATCTCGACCACGGATTCCGGCTCCGACCAGAAGCTCTCCGTCACGGCGGCGCAGCTCACCACGGGCGGCACCACCGGCGTCGACATCGGCTTCGGCCTCTCGGGGTCGGGCGCGACCGCGCAGACGGCGCAAGGCACGGATGTCGGCGGCAGCAAGGGCACGAGTTCGGTGCGCTCGGCCCTGGCGTCTCAGTTCAACCAGATCCTGCAGCAGATCTCGCAGCAGGCTCAGGACTCCGGCTACAACGGTGTCAACCTGCTGTTCCGCAACAGCAACAGCGCGGCCGACAACACCCTCCACATCGCCTTCAACGAGAAGAACACCTCGGCGCTCGACATCGCCGGCGTGCGCTTCGATGCGGCGGGCCTCGGCCTCAACTCCGTCGACGGCGGCTTCCAGTCGGACGCCGACATCAACGCGGCCATCGACAGCATCACCAAGGCGACCTCGCAGCTCCGCACGCAGTCCTCGACCTTCGGCGCCAACCTCTCGGTGGTGCAGAACCGTCAGGACTTCTCGAAGAACCTGACCAACATCCTCGACACCGGCGCCTCGAACCTCACGAGCGCCGACCTGAACGAGGAGGCGGCGAACTCCCAGGCCCTGTCGACCCGCAACTCGCTGGCGATCTCGGCCCTCTCGCTCGCCAACCAGGCGCAGCAGGGCATCCTCCAGCTCCTCCGCTGAGCGGCGGCAGCCACGACGATGCGGACGGCCGGGGCTCGCGCCCCGGCCGTTCCCGTTTCCGGGGGACGCCTCAGATCGCGACCGTGCGGAAGCCCGCGAGCACGTCCCGGCGCTCGGGGCCGAAGAAGTTGCGGTAGGTCGCCGTCACCATCCGCCCGCTTGTGGCCCAGGCGCCGCCGCGCAGCACCTTGCGGGTGCCGAAGGCCGGCACGGAATAGTCCCGGTAGGCGTCCGGCGCGAAGCCGGGGAAGGGGAGGAACGGACTCGCCGTCCACTCCCAGACGTTGCCCATCATCTGCCGGCACCCCCAGGGGCTGTCGCCCGCCGGGTGGGCTGCCACGTCGACCGGCCCGAGCCCGCGGCCGTCGAGGTTGGCGAGGCCGGGGGCGGGGGGCGCCACGCCCCAGGGATAGCGCCGCTTCGTCGCGCCGAGCCCGCCGTCGGCCGCCGGCTCGACCGCGGCGGCCGCCTCCCACTCGGCCTCGCTCGGCAGGCGTCGCCCGGCCCAGCGGCACCACGCGCTCGCCTCGTGCCAGTTGACGTGGATCACCGGCCGGTGCGGGGCGAGCGATGCCCACCTGTCGAACACCCGGACCTCCCAGCCCTCGGCGCCGCGCCGCCAGTAGACCGGGTGCTCCGCCTCGCTGCCTGCGAGCCAGTCCCGCCCCTCCGCGTCCCACAGGTCCGCGCGGCGGTAGCCGCCATCGTCGACGAAGGCGGCGTACTCCGCGTTGGTGACCGGCGCGCGGGCGATCCGGAACGGGGCGAGCTCCACCGGGTGCGCCCATTTCTCGTTGTCGAACACGAAGCCGTCCCCGGGCTCCGATCCGAGCCGCAGCACGCCGCCGCCCACCGTCGCGTCCCCCGGCCACGGTCCGGCCGCACCGGCCGCGGCTTCGCCGAAGGCCGGGGCCGGGTAGCCGAGCGTCTGGCGCGCATATGTGAACGCCTCCGCGTGCATGTCCTCGTGGAAGGCGACCAGCCGGTAGAGGTAGACTTCGCGCGCGTCCGGCGCCCGGCCGTCGAGCCGCGCGGCGAGCGCCGACTGGACGCGCTCCATGTAGGTCAGGGTCTCGGGCAGCGGGGGCAGCGGCAGGTCCCAGCGGGTCGCGTGCGGGACCGCCGCGGAATCGTACAGGGCGTCCGAGCCCGCCATCAACGAATCGCGGCCGTCGAGGCCGCGCAGGACGAAGTGCTCATGGAACCACGCGAGGTGCCCGATCTCCCACAGGAGCGGGTTCACGATGTCGAGCCGCGGGCCCATGAGCTGCGCGTCGTCGAGGCCGTCGAGCAGCGCCAGGGTGCGGGCGCGGGCGTCGCGCAGGGCGGCGACGAGGTCCGCGGCCGTGACGGGGGACGCGACGGGGAACGGTGTGGCCACTGCGGCGCGCATCGGGTCTCTCCGGATCGGGGGCCTGCTCCTCCCTCGCCGGCCCGCGCCCGCGGCGCAATCCCGGGCGCCTGAGATGCGGATCACGATCCGCACGCCGGTCGCGGCCACCCGGCGCACCGGCAACCGCGCCACCGCGACCCGCTGGGCCGGCTTCCTCGCGGAACTCGGCCACGCCGTCGCGGTCAATCCGGGTCCGGAGGTGCCGCCCCCCGACCTGATGATCGCGCTGCACGCGTGGCGCAGCGCCGCGCACGCCGCGCGCTTCCGCGCCGAACACCCGGACCGGCCCCTCGTGGTGGCGCTGACCGGGACCGACCTCTACCACTACCTCGCCGCCGAGCCGGGCCCGACCCTGCGTTCCCTCGACCTCGCCGACCGCCTGATCGGCCTGCACGACCGCGTCGCCGACGCCCTGCCGGAGCGCCACCGGGACAAGCTGCGGATCGTCCACCAGTCGGCCCGGGGACGGGCCGAGCGGGCGGCGCCGCTGGAGGGCGCCTTCGAGACCCTGGTGGTCGGCCACCTGCGCCCGGAGAAGGACCCGTTCCGGGCGGCGCTGGCGGCGCGGCGGCTGCCGCCGGCCTCGCGGATCCGCATCGTCCATCTCGGTGCGGCGCACGCACCGGACTGGCAGGCGGCGGCGCGCGCGGAGATGGCGGAGAACCCGCGCTACGCCTGGCTCGGCGACCTGCCGCCCGCGCGCGTGCGCCGGCTCATGGCCCGCGCCCGGCTGATGGTGCTGTCCTCGCACATGGAGGGCGGCGCCAACGTGATCTCCGAGGCGCTGGTCTCCGGCCTGCCGGTGATCGCCTCGCGGATCGCCGGCTCGGTCGGGCTGCTGGGCGAGGCCTATCCCGGCTTCTACCCGGTGAGCGACACCGCCGCCCTCGCCGCGCTGCTGCTGCGCGCGGAAGCCGAGCCGGCCTTCCTGGCCGACCTCGCGCGGCACGGCGCCGCCCGCGCCCCGCTGTTCCGGCCGGAGCGCGAGCGCGCGGCGCTGGGACGGCTGGTCGCCGAGCTGGTCTGAGCCTGAACCGAGAGTGCGCGGCGACGGGGCGGGGCCGGGAGGTTCGGTCCGAGGCCCGGCGCGGGCGCGGACCATCCCTTGCCGCGAGCGAGCGCGGGCGGCATATGGCGATCTGTATGTCTGTATCGTGCGGGGCCGGCCATGCGGCAGTTCACGATGAACATCGACGACAGCCTCCTGCTCGCGGCCAAGCGCCACGCGCTCGGTGCGGGCATCACCATGAGCGATCTCGTTCGGGATCTGCTCGCGCGGGAGGTCGGCTGGTCTCCGGTGCCGGACACGCCTGTGGTCGCTGAGGCCTCCGCCGTTCCAATCCTGCGGGCCTACTCGGAGGGGCGCCTGACGCGCCGGCAGGCCATGCAGGCGCTCCACCTCGCGCCGGACCGGCAAGTGGACTTCGTCGCGGCCATGAACCGCTTCGCGATCCCGTGGCCGCAGCCCGATCCCGGGCAGATCGACCGGGAGGCGGCGCTCGTCGCCGCCGCCATCGCGGAGGCTGTCGGTGAGAACCAAGGTCCTGCTGCCTGATTCCGGGCCGCTGTTCTCCTTCGTGGCCGTTCCGGACGGTTTGGACCTGCTGCTGGCGGCGGGGCTGCCGCTGGTCCTGACCGACTACATCGCGTGGGAAGCGACCCGGAGCCGGAGCGCGACGGCGCGCGCCATCGAGGCCTGGATCGCCGCGCATCCGGACGCGATCCGGGTCGTCGAGACGGAACTCGGGCAGGCCCGCATCGCGAAGGAACGGTCCGGGACCGCCGCGAAGGCCGACCGGCGCAATATCGGCGAGATCACCGTCTTCGAGGCGCTGGCGAGCGGCGACGCGGGCGAGGGCCCGTTCCTGTTCCTGTTCGAGGAGGACAAGTTCGTCGATCCGGGCTTCTACGGACGCCACCCCGTCCATTCCGTCACGACGCTCGGGTACCTCGTCGGCCTGGAGCGCAGCGGCCTCATCCCCGATGCCGACGCGGTGTTCGCGGCCATGCGGGCGAACGGCCGGGCGGGCGTGAAGGCGGTCGCGCTGGACCGGCCGCACCGGGGCACGCGGGACGGGACGGACACGTCGTGGCGCCCGTGACCGGCCGGGACGCCCCGGAGCTGGACGGTCAGTCCGTCTTGCTCGCCTCGTAGCGGGCCTTGTTCTCGGCGTTGGGCGGGTAGAGGCCCGGCAGGGCGGCGCCCTTGCCGACCTCCTCCATGATCCAGCCCTCGAAGCGCTCCTGCTCGGGGGCGAGTTCCAGCACCGCGTCGACGAGCGCCGCCGGGATCAGCACCGCGCCGTCCGCGTCGACCACGATCACGTCGTCGGGGAACACCGCCACGCCGCCGCAGGCCACCGGCTGCTGCCACGCCACGAAGGTGAGGCCGGCCACCGAGGGCGGGGCGGCGGCGCCCTGGCACCACACCGGCAGGCCGGTGCCGAGCACGCCGGCCAGATCGCGCACGACGCCGTCGGTGACGAGGGCGGCCACGCCCTTCTTGGCCATGCGCGCGCAGAGGATGTCGCCGAAGATCCCCGCGTCGGTCACGCCCATCGCGTCGACCACCGCGACGCATCCCTCGGGCATCGCCTCGATCGCCGCGCGGGTGGAGGTCGGCGACGACCACGATTCCGGCGTGGCGAGATCCTCGCGCGCGGGCACGAAGCGCAGGGTGAAGGCGCGGCCGACCACGCGCGGCTGGCCGGGTTTCAGGGGCTTCGTGCCGCGCAGCCAGACGTTGCGCAGGCCCTTCTTGAGCAGGATCGTGGTGATGGTGGCCGTCGTGACGGTCGAGAGCACCTCGACGATCCGCGCGTCGCTCGTCATCCCGCGATTCCTTCCCAGCTGCTGTCAGGGGCGGACGCCGCGTCCGCGCCGCCCCTGCCCTAGACCGGGATCGCCTGGCGGGAAACCCGTCCGGGCGCGGGCGGCCCGCTCAGTCGCAGGTCTCCTTGTGGACGGTCTTGGTGTCGCCCATGTCGTTCTCCTTGCGCACCGTCTTCGACACGCAGCCGTCGCCGCGGTCGCGGACGGTGACCGACTTGGACTCGGTCGCCGGACGATCGACCACCACGTCGGGGCCGTCGCGGCGGATCACGGTGGTCTCGGCCGAGGCGGCGCCCGAGAGGGCGAGCAGGGCTGCGGTGGCGAGCAGGGCGTTGCGCATGGATCTCTCCGTGGGTTGAGGCACGGAGTAACGGCAACCCCAGCTTGGGCGTTCCGCGATCGTCGGGCGGTTAAGCGGGCCGAACCCGTAGGGGAACTTGGCTCGGCCCGCACGCCGTTCGGCTTCACGGGAGGCCGGAGCGACGGGAGCCAGTGGGCGCCTTTCGCGGGCGCCCCGCAACCCGGCGGACTACGCGGGCCGGTCGGGCGGGCGCGACCGTGGCCCGCCGGCCACGCTCACCCGCCGGTCATCGGCGGGAAGAAGGCGATCTCCGAGGCCCCCGCGATCGGCGCGTCGGGCTTGACGTGGGCGCGGTCGATCGCGGCGCGGACCACGCCCGGGTTCTCGAAGGCGTGTGCGTATTCCTCGCCGCGCCGGCTGAGCCACGCCGCGAGGTCGGCCACCGTCGCCACCTCGGGCGGCGGGTCCAGGATCTCCTCGGCGCGGCCGATCCGCTCGCGGACCCAGGCGAAATAGACGAGCTTCATCGGGTGACGGACCTGTACGGGCGATGCGATGCGGGCGCCCGCGCCGCGTCAGCGCGGGTCGTCGATGACGTGCTTGATCCCGGCCCGCATGTAGTCCCAGCCGGTCCAGAGCGTCAGGGCGGCGGCAAGCCACAGGAGGGCGAGGCCGATCGCCTCGGTGCCGGGCAGCAGCGTCTCGCCGGCCGGCCCGGCCACGAGGAAGCCGAGCGCCACGAGCTGCACCGTCGTCTTCCACTTGGCGATCCGGCTCACCGGCACGCCGACCTTCAGCTCGGCGAGGTACTCGCGCAGGCCCGAGACCAGCACCTCGCGGCAGAGGATGACGATCGCCGCCCAGATCGACGGGCCGGCGATGGTGCGGTCGGCGGTGAGCATGAGCAGGCAGGCGGCCACGAGCAGCTTGTCGGCGATCGGGTCGAGCATCCGCCCGAGCGCCGAGCTCTGCGCGAGCACCCGGGCCACGTAGCCGTCGAGGTAGTCGGTGATCGCCGCGGCCACGAACACCCCCAGCGCCGTGAGGCGGGCGGCGGTGGAGTCCGGCCAGAACAGCAGGGCGACCATCACCGGCACCGCGGCGAGGCGCCCGTAGGTCAGGCAGTTCGCGAGCGTCCAGGCCGGCGAGCGTCGTCGGGGGAGGACGGCGTTCATCGGTGGCGTGAAATCAGAGCTTGTCCCGGGCGTCAACGGCGGCGCGGCCGTGCCCGCTTCCTCAGGCGCCGGCATGGAAGAAATCGTAGACGGCCCGGGCCGTGGCGGCGTTGACGCCGGGCGCGCGGGCGAGATCCTCGTAGGCCGCGCGCTCGATCGCCTTGACGGTCCCGAAGTGGTGCAGCAGCGCCCGCTTTCGGCTCGGGCCGATGCCGGCGATCTCGTCGAGGGGGTTCCTGGTCATCTCGCGCTTGCGCTTGGCCCTGTGGCTGCCGATGGCGAAGCGGTGCGCCTCGTCGCGCAGCCGCTGGACGAAATAGAGCGTCGGGTCCCGCGGGGGGAGCCGGAACGGCGGCCGATCCGGCACGAAGAAGGTCTCCCGTCCCGCGTCCCGGTCGCGGCCCTTGGCGACGCCGACCAGCGGCACGTCGGCGACGCCGACCGCCTCCAGGGCGACCCGCGCGGCGTCGAGCTGCCCCTTGCCGCCGTCGATCAGCACGAGGTCCGGCCACGCGGGGAAGACCTCGGCGTCCTCGGCCGAGGCTGCTTCCGGCACAGGCTCCGGCGCGCCGCCCTCGGCGGCGGCCACCGCGGCCTCGGCGGGGGTGCGCGGCGCCTCCTTGACGAGGCGCTTGAACCGGCGTTGCAGCACCTCGCGCATCATCCCGTAATCGTCGCCGGGGGTCAGCTCCTCGGACTTGATGTTGAAGGTGCGGTAATGCGTCTTCATGAACCCGGTCGGGCCGGCGACGATCATCCCGCCGACCGCGTTGGTGCCCATGATGTGCGAGTTGTCGTAGACCTCGATCCGGCGCGGCGCCCGCTCCAGCCCGAACGCCTGGCCCAGTGCGGCGAGCAGCTTGCCCTGCGAGGCGGTGTCGGCGAGCCGCCGGGCGAGCGCCTCCTTCGCGTTGCGCTGGGCGTAGTCGACGAGGTTCTTGCGCTCGCTCCGGCTCGGGCGGTGGATCTCCACCCGGTGCTCGACCCGGCTCGACAGGGCGGCGGCCACCAGCTCCGCATCCTCCACCGCGTGGCTCGTCAGCACGAGGCGCGGGGCCGGCTTGTCGTCGTAGAACTGGCCGATGAACGAGCCCAGCACCTCGTCGGCGGTCATCGTCCGGTCGGCCTTGGGGAAGTAGGCGCGGTTGCCCCAGTTCTGGAAGTTGCGGAAGAAGAACACCTCGATGCAGAACTGACCGGCCTGCTCGTCCAGGGCGAACACGTCGGCCTCCTCGACGCCTTGCGTGTTCACCCCCTGCACGCCCTGGATTGCCGAGAGTGCCGCGATCCGGTCGCGGAACCGGGCGGCGCGCTCGAACTCCATCGCCTCGGAGGCCTCCTGCATCTCCGTGCGCATCCGGTCCTTCACCGCGTTCGACTTGCCGGCCAGGAAGGCGCGGGCCGAATCCGCCATGACGCGGTAGTCATCGGAAGAGATCTCCCCGGTGCAGGGCCCCGAGCAGCGCTTGATCTGGTAGAGCAGGCACGGCCGCGTGCGGTTCTCGTAGTAGCTGTCGGTGCAGGTGCGCAGCAGGAAGGCGCGTTGCAGTGCGTTGACCGTGCGGTTGACCGCCCAGACGCTGGCGAAGGGACCGTAATAGTTGCCCTTGCGCCGCCGCGCGCCGCGGTGCTTGACGATCTGCGGCGCTGGGCCGTCGTCGGTGACGAGGATGTAGGGGAACGACTTGTCGTCCCGCATCAGCACGTTGAAGCGCGGCTTGAGCTGCTTGATCAGGTTGGCTTCGAGCAGCAGCGCCTCGGTCTCGGTGGCGGTGGTGACGAATTCCATCGCCGCCGTCTGCGAGATCATTCGCGCGATGCGGTTCGAGTGCGCCTGACCGCGGGCGTAGGAGCCGACGCGGGCCTTCAGGTTCTTGGCCTTGCCGACGTAGAGCACATCACCGCGGGCGTTGAGCATCCGGTAGACGCCGGGCGAGGGTGGCAGGGTCGACCAGAACCGGCGGATCACCTCGGTGCCGGCCTGCACCGCGCCGGGCTCGAAATCGAAGTCGATCTCCGGGCCGTCGTCGGCCGCCAGCGCGACCTCGGGCTCGTCGTCGGCCCGCTCGCCGGCCTGCGCGTCGCGGCCGTCGTCGAAGGTGTCGGGGGGCAGGTCTGACAGGGCTCTGCGGCTCATGCCGCAGACATAAGCCTTTTCGGCCCGCGCCGGGACATGTCCGGCGCGCAAAATCCGCGCGGGCGTCGCGTCAGTCGAACAGCGCGTCGATGTCGGTCTGGTCGACGTGGCCGGGGTCGTCGTCGAGCTTGGGCCCGTTGAGCAGGGCGCGCTCGTCGTCCGCCGCGGCCGTCGGCAGCGCCTCGACGAGGTCGCGGAAGCTGTCGAGCGAGGACCAGGCGGCGATCACGCGGTCGAGATGCTCCTCGATGAACTTCATCACGGAGACGATCTTGCCGATGCGCTGGCCGGTCAGGTCCTGGAAGTTGCAGGCCTCGTAGGCGCTGATCACCTGGTCGAGGATCGCGTCGGTGTGCTCGCGGGCGCCGGCCACCCCGGCGGCGCGGAGCAGGCCGGCGCGGGACTCGATCTCCTCGATCGCGGAGAGGAGCTGCGTCGTCGCCCGCTCGGTCGACTCGACCACGGCGTCGAGCTCGTCGGCGGCCCGCCGCATGCCCTTGCCGGTCGTCTCCGAGCGGTGCAGGGCGGCGAGGTCGGCCTTGGTCTGGACGATGGCGTCCTTCATCGCGTCGAGGTCGCTGCGCATGGTCAGCGCCTCGCGCAGCTCGCGCCGGCAGGACTCGACGGTCTCGCTCGCAGAGACCTGCATGATGCGGCGCAGGTCCCCGATGGCGGCGAGGATCTCGTCGTCCCGGCCGGGCTGCGACGCCGCTGCGACCTCGGGGAGGCCCAAGCTGTGCTCGATGCGATAGCGCTTCTGGGTCATCGTCCGGGAGGGTCGCGTAGGGGGCCGTCTTCGATGCCGCCACTCTCCGTCAGGATTGGTTAGCGGACCGTCACCGCCGTCGCTTCAAACACGCAGCGCTGATCGGGAACTGGCCTCGCGGGCCCGACGTCGCGCCGAACCCGTCCGCCGGACCGTTCGACGCGCCCCGGAGCGCGCGTTTACCGGGGATTCACGCTCTCCGTCCGCGGCCGGGGACGGCGATTCGGGGGGTACCCGATTCACCATGTTCCTTCACCGGATCGGGCGCCGCCGTGGCGGAGCCTGAAGGAAGCGGGGTGCCGGGCCCCGGCGTGGGAGCGGGCGATGCGGGGTGGAGCGTTTCGTGTGGGACTGGGCGGCGCGGCGCTGGCCGTCGCCCTGTGCGGGCCCGCCGCCGCGCAGGGCGCGCGCTACGCCGAGGGCGGCTACGGCGGCGGGCTGATCGAGTACCTCGTCACCGGCGGCGCCGGGGGACGGGGGGCGCCCGCGCGCGCCGCGCCCGCGCCGCAGCGGGTGGCGGTCTACTCGGGCGATCCGGTGCCGGCCTACGGCGAGCCCGCAAACGCGGCGGTCCCATCCTACGGATACGGCACCCAGGTCTACGGTGCTCAAGGCTACGGCGCCCAGGGCTACGGTGCGTCCGGCTACGGCGCGCCGGCCGAGGCGGATCCGAGCCGGATCGCCCGCGCCGTCGATCCGCAGTACCGGCGCCAGGAGGTCGATTTCCCGGGATCGCAGAGGCCCGGGACGATCGTCGTCGACACGGGGTCCAAGCACCTCTACCTCGTGCAGCCGGGCCACCGGGCGCTGCGCTACGGCATCGGCGTCGGCCGGCCGGGCTTCACGTGGAGCGGGCTGAAGACCGTCAGCCGCAAGGCCGAGTGGCCGGACTGGACGCCGCCCCCGGAGATGCTCGCCCGCCGGCCCGACCTGCCGCGGCACATGGAGGGCGGCCCCGGCAACCCGCTGGGCGCCCGCGCCCTCTATCTCGGCTCCTCGCTGTACCGCATCCACGGCACCAACGAGCCGCACACGATCGGCCAGAACGTCTCCTCCGGCTGCATCCGCATGATGAACGAGGACGTGACCGACCTGTACGACCGCGTGCCGGTCGGCACCCGCGTCGAGGTCCTCTGATCCCGGAGGACGGGGAACCACGGGCGCGACGCGGATGCGCGGCGAGCGGTCGTGCCGTATGCTTCCGGCATGAACGACTCGATGATCCGCGAAGGGCCTCGATCCGCGTTCGCGTCGGCGGAACGCGCGCTCGCCGTCGCCGTCGAGCGCCTCCGCGCCGTCGCGCCGGTCGAGCGCGTGATCCTGTTCGGGAGCCGCGCCCGGGGCGACCAGGAGGCGGACAGCGACTGGGACCTGTGCGTCCTGCTGCGCGACGATATCCCGGCCGGCCTCTACACGCCGGCCGCGCTCTGGCGGGCGGTGCGCGGTCTCGGCCTGACGCTTCAGATCGTCCCGATGCGCAGGAGCGTCTTCGACGGCACGCGCGGCGACGTGAACGCCCTGGCCCACGACGTGGCGCGGGACGGCATCGTCCTGTTCGACGCCGGCCCGCGCCACGGCGTGGGCCCGTGACCTCCGGCGGCTCGACGGATCCTGCGACGTGGATCGACGCGGCGCGCCGGGATGTCCGGGCCGCGCGGCGTCTGCTCGTCGACCCGCCCGAACTTGAGACGACCGCCTATCACGTGCACCAAGCCGTGGAGAAAGCCATCAAGGCTTTCCTCGTCGCGGCGGGCATCCGCTACCCGCGCGGCAGGGGAGCCGGCCATGATCTCGACATGCTGGCCAGCCTCGTGCCGGCCGGCGACCCGCTTCGCACGTCCGCGCTGCTGATGTCGGACCTGACGCCCTGGGCGACCGCATTCCGCTACCCGGCCGACGACCCTCTCACGGCCGAACCCCTTCCCCCGAAGGACGAGATCGAGCGCCGGCTCGATGCGGCCGAAGCCTTCATCGCGGCGGTCGCACGGCGGGTCGCACGGTAGATCGCACATCCGGCCGGACCGCGCGGTTAGCCCCGAGGCCCGCGGCGCGTCCCGACCGGCGAGCCTTCGGCGACGAAGGCTAAGCTGTGCCGGAAACGAGGTCGTCCGCTCAGGGGCACCGCCTCGTCCTGCCCGGACGAGGGGCAAAGGAATGGCCCGGCCCCGCCTCGGCGGGACCGGGCCTCGCAACATCCCGGGATCCTGGGCGCCGGACGATCAGGTCCAGTCGCTGTCGTCGCCGCCGCCGAGGTCGCCGCCGAAGTCACCGCCCGGATCGTTGCCCCAGGAGGCGTCCTGGAAGCCGCCATCGCCGCCGCCGAGGGCCGAGCCGAGATCCTGGTTGCCGCCGCCATCGCCGTAGTAGTTGTTCACCACGGTCTCGCCGCCGCCGCCGAGCCCCGCCGACGCGGCGCTGCCGAGCTGCGAGTGGCCGCCCGCGAAGGCGTTCGAGAGGGCGCTGCCGAGCAGCATGCCGCCGGCCGCGCCGGCCGCCATCGGCAGCGCGGTCGCCATGAAGCCGCCGCCGCGGGCCGGGGCCTGCTGCGGCTGGCCGGCCCACGGGCCGCCCTGACCGGGATAGCCGCCCTGCTGCGGGTAGCCCTGCTGGGGATACCCCTGGGGCGCGCCGCCCTGGCCGCCCCAGGCGCCGGGGCGCTGCTGCTGCTGCGCGTAGGCGGGCGGGGGCTCCGGCTGGCGCGAGCCGCCGCCGAAGATGCTCGACAGGAACCCGCCGCCGCCGGACGATTGCTGGGCCGGGGCCGACTGCCGCCGCGCCTCCTCGAGCTGCTGGTTCAGGCTCTTGATCGCCTCCTCCTGGACGTAGATCAACTGCGCCATCGCGTAGGGGGCGTAGGGCTGCGCACGAAGCTTGTCGGCGATGAAGCGCTCGGCATCCGCGTCACGGGGCTGGCTCTGGGCCTGCTCCAGACGCTGGAAGATGCCGGAGATGACGTCGCGTTCCTCGCTGTTCATGGAGTCCTCCTCGGTCGAACCCGCGGCCTGGAGCGCGCCGCACGGCTGACGAGGACATGGGGGTGCGGCGACGCTTTGTCAGGGGGGCCGCGAAAACTTCATGCGCCCCGGTCCGGCGACCGCGCCCCGGGGGGCGTACCGGCGCGTCACGGTCCGTCCGAACGCGAGAAAGCCCGGCCTCGCGGCCGGGCTCTCCCTCTCGTCGCGTTCCGATGGCGCGGGCTGGGGGACCGCGCCGGATCCCGATCTCAGAACGAGCCGAACTTGTAGTTCAGGCCGGCGCGGACGACGGCGAAGTCGTTGGTGTTCCGGCCGGCGCCGGCCAGCGAGTAGACCGGCAGGAAGCCGACGTTGGAGGCGGCGGCGCCGACCAGCGGCAGGCCGGTGCGGTTGCGGTCGAGGCTGACGTACAGGCCTTCGACCTTCACGGTGACGGCCGAGGAGCGGAAGAAGTTCAGGAAGGAGTCGGTGGGCAGGGCGTACTCGACGCCGCCGCCGACGGTCCAGCCGGTCTTGAAGTCGTCGCGGCGGCCGGCGAAGTTCTGGAAGCCGATGCGGGCGCCGGCATCCGTG